>NZ_JAQNDK010000004.1:0-606896 GCF_028368935.1 Sorangium aterium
CCGCTGAAGGGGCAAGTCGTCTACGAGATGCACATCGGGACCTTCACCCGGGAGGGCACGTGGGAGTCCGCGGCCCGCGAGCTGCCCGAGCTCGCGCGGATCGGCGTCTCCCTGATCGAGCTGCTCCCCATCGCCGAGGTCCCCGGCCGCTTCAACTGGGGGTACGACGGCGTGAACCTCTTCGCGCCGACGCGCCTCTATGGAAGCCCGGACGATCTCCGCCGCTTCGTGGACGCGGCGCACCGCGCCGGGATCGCGGTGATCCTCGATGTCGTCTACAACCACCTCGGCCCGGACGGCAACTACCTCGGCCAGTTCTCCGCGGACTACTTCACCGATCGTCACAAGACGGACTGGGGAGCGGCGATCAACTTCGACGGCCCGCGATCCGAGGCGGTGAGGGAATACTTCATCTCCAACGCCGGCTACTGGATCGACGAGTTCCACCTCGACGGGCTCCGGCTCGACGCGACGCAGAACATCTACGATGGCTCGAAGGACCACATCCTCGCCGCCATCGCGCGCCGCGTGCGGGAGGCGGCGAAGGGCAAGGAGACGTTCCTCGTGGCCGAGAACGAGTCCCAGGAAGAGTGGCTGATCCGCGCCGCCGAGCGGGGCGGCTACGGGCTCGACGCGATCTGGAACGACGATTTCCACCACAGCGCCAAGGTGGCGCTCACCGGCCATAACGAGGCCTATTACAGCGATCACGAGGGTTCGCCCCAGGAGCTCCTCTCCGCCCTGAAGCACGGGTTCCTCTTCCAGGGGCAGCGCTACCACTGGCAGAGGCAGCGGCGAGGGACGCCGGCGCTCGGCGTGGATCCGGCCCGCTTCGTCCTCTTCCTGGAGAACCACGATCAGGTCGCCAACACCGCGCGAGGCGAGCGGCTCTGCCACATCGTGAGCCCGGGCAGGCTCCGGGCGATGTCGGCGGCCCTGCTCCTCGCCCCGGGGACACCCATGCTCTTTCAGGGGCAGGAGTTCGGGTCCTCGGCGCCGTTCCTCTTCTTCGCCGACCACAACCCCGAGCTCGCCCCGCTCGTGCGCAAGGGCAGGGCGGAGTTCCTCGAGCAGTTCCCGTCCTGCGCGGCGCCCGAGGTCCGCGCGCAGCTCGACGATCCGAGCGACCCGCGGACGTTCGAGCGCTGCAAGCTCGATTTCTCCGAGCGCGAGCGCAACGCCGCCATCTACGCCCTCCACGAGGACCTCATCGCGCTCCGCCGGCGCGATCCGGTGATCCGGGCCCAGCGCCCGCGCGGCGTCGACGGGGCCGTCCTCTCGGCGCACGCCTTCCTCCTGCGCTACTTCGGCGACGACGGCGACGACCGGCTGCTCCTCGTCAACCTCGGGCGGGACATCCACCGAGGGTCGTTGCCGGAGCCGCTCTTCGCCCCGCCGCCGGGGCGCCGCTGGGAGACGTCGTGGTCCAGCGAGTCCCCCCGCTACGGGGGCCAAGGCAGCCCACCTGTCATCACCGAGGAGGGCGTCCATATCCCGGGCGAGGCGGCGATCCTCCTCCACCCCGTGGTCGGGACGCCGGTGCCCGAGAAGACGAGCGCCAACCCGCGCCCGGAGGAGCCCAAGAAGCATGTACGCTGACGAGATCTGCCGGAGGATGGTCTGGTCCCGGGGCGCCGCCCCCACCTCGCAGGACGACGCCGAGCGCGGCTCGGACCCGCTCACGCGGGAATGGCTCGTCACGAACGGCCTCGGCGGTTACGCGTCGGGCACCGTCTCCGGCGCGGTGACCCGCCGCTTCCATGGACTGCTGATCTCCGCGCTGCCGGCCCCCCTCGGCCGCACCATGATGCTCAGCGATCTCTCCACCCGGATCTTCACCGCGGACGACAGGGTGTACCAGGTGGGCGGTCAGGAGCCCTGGCTCGACGACGGCGGCGCGCAGGTCATCGATCTCGCCGAGTTCCGCCTCGAGGCCGGGCTCCCCGTCTGGCGCTACGAGGGCGCGGGGATGGCGATCGAGCGGCGCCTCCTCATGCCCCACGCGCAGAACACGGTCCATGTCACGTACACGCTCGTCGAGGGGACGGGGCCGGTGCGGATCGAGCTCCAGCCGTGGGTGAATTTCCGGCCGCACGAGGGCGCGCTCGATCGGCCGGTGGCGGGCCCCTATGCGCTCACCGTGGTCGAGGATCGCTACGAGCTCGCGTCGCCGAGCGACCTGCCGCCGCTCCGGCTGAAGGTCCAGGGCGCTCGGGCCGAGTTCAGGATCGAGAGCGCCCGGCTGCGCAACGTGCGCTACCGGATCGAGCAGAGCCGCGGATACGACGCCGTGGGCGAGTTCTACAGCCCTGGCCGCTTCAGCCTGGAGCTCCCGGTCTCCGGCAGCGTGACCCTGATCGCGTCGACGGAGGCCTGGGAGACGCTCAACGCCCTCTCCACGGACGAGGTGCAGCGCGCGGAGCACAAGCGCCGGACACGGCTCCTGCTCGCGGCGGCGCCCCAGGTCCGCACCGGGCCGGCGGCGGAGCTCGTCCTCGGCGCCGATCAGTTCCTCATCAGCCCCGCCGGCCGCGTCGAGGACGCCGCCCGCGCCCGGGCCGCCGGGGACGAGGTGCGCACCGTCATCGCGGGCTATCACTGGTTCACCGACTGGGGCCGGGACACCATGATCAGCCTGGAGGGGCTGACGCTCGTCACCGGGCGCCACACCGAGGCGGGCTACATCCTGCGCACGTTCGCCCATTACGTGAAGGATGGGCTCATCCCCAACATGTTCCCGGAGGGCAAGAACGACGGGCTCTACCACACCGCCGACGCCACCCTCTGGTTCTTCCACGCGCTCGATCGCTACCTGGCGACCACCGAGGATCGCGAGACGCTCCGGCTCATCCTCCCCACGCTGATCGACATCGTCGAGCACCACACCCGCGGGACGCGCTTCGGGATCCGCGCCGACCCGCAGGACGGCCTGATCCGCCAGGGGGAAGAGGGGTATCAGCTGACCTGGATGGACGCGAAGGTCGGCGATTACGTCGTCACGCCACGCCGGGGGAAGGCCGTGGAGATCAACGCGCTCTGGTACAACGCCCTGCGCCTCATCGAGCGCTGGGCGCGCGAGTCCGACGGCGACGGCGCAGCGAAGCGCTACGGCGTGGCCGCCGAGCAGGTCAAGGCCTCCTTCAACCGGCGCTTCTGGTCCGAGAAGCACGGCTATCTATATGACGTGATCGACGGCGAGCAGGGCGTCGACGACGCCTTCCGGCCAAACCAGCTCCTCGCGATCTCTCTGCCTCACCCCGTCCTCGACCCTGCGCGCTGGAAGGGGATCGTCGATCAGGTGAAGGAGCGGCTCTGGACGCCCGTGGGCCTCAGGTCGCTCGCGCCGGGGCACCCGGACTACAAACCGAAGTACTTCGGCGACCTCCGCGCCCGGGACATGGCCTATCACCAGGGGACCGTGTGGGGGTGGCTCATGGGCCCGTTCATCGACGCCTGGCTGAAGGTGTATCCCACCGATCTCGCCGGGGCGCGGCGCCTGCTCGAGGGCTTCGCGCCGCACCTCGACGAGGCCTGCGCCGGCTCGATCAGCGAGATCTTCGACGCCGAGCCGCCGTTCACGCCCCGCGGGTGCGTCGCCCAGGCGTGGAGCGTGGCCGAGGTGCTGCGCGCCTATGCCCGGACGGCCCCCTCGGGGGGCTGAGCGCTCGCCCGCTCAGAACACCACAGGAACCGCCGCCGGGCCGCGGATCACGGGCCACTCGCTCCACACGATGTCGCGGGGCGAGGTGGCGAGCTCGATGCGCGGCAGCCTCCGGAGGAGCGTCGAGAAGGCGATCGCCGCCTCGATCCGCGCGAGCATCGCGCCCAGGCAGAAGTGGATCCCGCTCCCGAAGGCGATGTGCCGGTTCGGCGAGCGGCCGATGTCGAAGCGGTCTGGATCCGGAAAGTGCTCCGGATCCCGGTTCGCGGCCAGGAGCCCCGCCGCGACCCCCTCTCCCGCCGGCACGCGGGCGCCGAACAGCTCGATGTCCTCGAGCGCCCAGCGGATCGTCGAGAGCTCTGCCGGCCCCTCGCAGCGCAGCGCCTCTTCCACTGCGGAGCCGACGAGCCCGGGGTCCTCGGCCAGCCGGCGCCGCTCCGCGGGGTGCGAGAGCAGGAGGAGCATGCCGCTCGCGATGAGGTGCACGGTGGTCTCGTGGCCCGCGACGAGCAGGAGGAACACCATGCTCGAGAGCTCGATCGGGCTCAGCTTGTGCTCCTGCTCCTCGGCGAGCACGAGGCCGCTGATCATGTCGTCGCGCGGGGCCTTGCGGCGCGCGTCGAAGAGCGCCCGGAAGTACGCCCCGAACTCCTCCACCGCGGACTGCCCGCGCTCCACGAACTCGCGATCTTTCGCGGGCGCGAGGAGGACCTTGGTCCACCGGCGGAACCGGTCGCGATCCTCGACGGGGAGGCCGAGGAGCTCGGCGATCACCCCGGTGGGGAGCGGAAAAGCGAAGTCTGCCACGAGCTCCATCCGGCGCCGGTCGATCACGGCGTCGATGAGCCCGTCCGCGATCGCCTGGATGCGCGGGCGCAGCCCTTCCATCATCCGCGGCGAGAAGGCCCGCTGGACGAGGCCCCTGAGCCGCGTGTGATCCGGCGGATCGGCGTCGAGCATGTGCCGATCCATGAAGGTCGTGCGCTCGCTGAGCGGGAAGTAACGCCGGCGCACCTCGGCAGGGAGCTTGTGGACGTCGCGGATCAGGCGCGGATCCTTGAGGAGCTCCACGCAGTCGTCGTGACGCATGGCCACCCAGATGGGCACGTCGAGGCGGGGGTGAATGAGGCGATGCAGGCGCCCCGCGGCGCGCATGCGCGCGTAGATCGCGTGAGGCTCGGCGCGGCTGCTCGGATGGAACAGCTCCGGAAAAGCGTCCTGGTCGACCATGATTCCCCCGTTCGTTCCATGGCGTCCGGACGTTCGAGGTGATGCTCGCGTCACGCCGGATCGCGAGGTGTGCATGGTGGAGAACCGCGCGCCGTCAAGCGGCGGTCGGAGCGCGGCGATCCATCGAGCCGCGGGCCCGGATCTCGAGCGCGCCGCGGGAGCGCGCCCGATCTTCAGGGCGCGTCGCTCGCGCCGAGCAGCCGCGAGATCAGCGTGTGCTCCACGTCGTCGAGCGCCTCGCGCAGGAACGACGGGTCGTCGAGGCGGATCGCGTCGTCTCCCTCGCGCGCCTCGACGGGCAGCTTGTTCCTGAGGCTCGCGAACTCGCGCAGCAGCGAGGACAGGCCCGCCTCGTCGTCGCGCAGCGCGCGCAGCGACCGCGTGAGCTGGCCGATCGCGTCGTCCCGCTCGTCCAGCGCGCCCACCTGGAGCGGCGAGATCGTCCGGGAGAGGACGCGCTCGATCCAGAGCGCGCCGCCGAGGTCGTTGGCGATCGCGCGGATCTGCCCCATCCAGCGCTCGAAATCGGCGCGGAGCGCGGCGTGCGCCTTCGTCGCGCCGCACAGGAAGACCCGCGCGGCCAGCGTGCGCCCGTCCGCCTCGGCGAGGCGCCGCTCGAGCTCCTCCCGCGTCAGATCCACGATGTCGTCGGCGCTCGCGGCCGGGGAGAGATCGACCTCGCAGGCGCACCAGCGCACGACGTCGAGGGGGCGGTGCTCGACCGAGGTGATGCGGCCCTCGTCCACCGCGACGAGCAGGGCGCCCTTCTCGCCGGTCTCGCGGGCGTGGCGGCCCTGGAGGTTGCCGGGGAACGCGATGTACGGATCGCGCGAGAGCACCTCCCGGGTGTGCACGTGGCCGAGCGCCCAGTAATCGTATCGCTTCCCGACGAGGGTGTTCAGGCTGCAAGGAGCGTAGTTGTCGTGGCCCTCGCGGCCGCCCAGGCAGGTGTGGAGCATGCCGATGTTGAAGAGGCCTGCCCGCGCGTCCGGATAACCCGCGGCGAGATCGTCGGTGACGGCCTTGGTCGCGAAGCTCTGTCCGTGGACGGCGATCCCGAGCCGATCGAAGACGATGGACTCGGGGCGGCGGGGATCGAGCCGCCGGGCGTTCTCGGGGAGCTCCAGGTGACGCGTGATGTTGCTCTCGGCGTCGTGGTTGCCATAGAGGAGCACGACCTCCACCTTGGCGGCGCGCAGCCGGGAGAGCTGCGCGGCGAAGAACAGGCCTGTGCTGTAGTCCTTCCAGTCGCCGTCGTAGATGTCGCCCGCGAGGAGCAGGAGGTCGACCTCCTCGGCGAGGCAGAGGTTCACGAGGTTCTCGAGCGCGCGGCGGGTCGCCCCGCGGATCTGCTCGACGGGGGCGCCCGGGTAACGGTCGAGCCCGCGGAGGGGGCTGTCGATGTGGAGGTCGGCGGCGTGGACGAACTTCATGGGCTGGCGCGGCCCGAGCTTAGCCGCTCGGCGCCGGGAGCGCTGCTCATCCGATGAGGATCGCGCTCGCCTGAAGCGGCCGAGCCGTGCCCTGGCGAGGAGGCAGACGGAGCGCGCCCGCGGAGGGGGGCTGACGCGGGCGCTAGCCTAACGGACGCACGTGCAGGCGGAGCTCGGTATCAGGCGTGTCCTTGTCCTGCTCGCCCGCCCTGTCGACGACTCGGGCGTCCATGCCGAGCTGCTGCAGGAGCTCGGTCACGAGCGCGATGGCCTCCTGCTTGTCCGCCTGCGTGCGCGGGGAGGACCATGCGTTGCTCTTCGCGACGAGCGTCCTCACGCGGCCCGATCCGCGCAACCGGTTCATGTCGGGGCTGCCCGCCCACCTGCTGGCCGACGTGCTCGGCCTCGGGGCCGGCGCGTTCGCGCTCGACGCCGCGTGCGCGTCGTCACTGTACGCGATCGCGCTCGCCTGCGAGCGGCTGCACGATCGCGAGGCCGACCGGATGCTCGCAGGCGCGGTGTGCCGCTCGGACGATCTCTTCATCCACATCGGGTTCTGCGCGCTGTCGGCCATGAGCCGCACCGGGCAGAGCCGCCCGTTCTCGTCGGAGGCCGACGGCCTGGTCCCGGCGGAGGGCGCGGCGTTCGTGGTCCTGGAGCGCCTGTCGGACGCGGAGGCCGCGGGCAGGCCGATCCTCGGCGTGATCCGCGGGGTCGGCCTGTCGAACGACGGCCGCGGCCGCGGCCTCCTCGCGCCCGCCGTCGAGGGCCAGCTGCGCGCGATGCGGGCCGCGTATGCGACGGCCGGCCTCGATCCTCGCGAGGTGTCGCTGCTCGAGTGCCACGCGACGGGCACGCCCCTCGGCGACGCGACCGAGATCGCGACCCTCAAGGAGGTGTTCGGCTCCCGCGAGGTCCCGCTCGGCTCGCTCAAGTCGAACCTCGGTCACCTCGTCACGACGGCCGGCGCGGCCGGGCTCCTCAAGCTGCTCGGCGCCATGGCGGCGGGCGTCCGCCCGCCGACGCTGCACGCCGATCCGCTGAGCGAGGCGGTCGCCTCGAGCCCCTTCCGGGTGCTGCAGCGCGCCGAGCCGTGGGAGGGGCGTCGGCTCGCGGGCCTGTCGGCGTTCGGGTTCGGCGGGAACAACGCCCACCTCCTCGTGGAGGCGTACGAGCCGTCGTCGCCGAGGAGCCGAGCGGCCCACGCCGCGCCGCAGGTCGCTGCAGCGGCCTCGCGCCCTGTCGATGCCGCGCGCCCCGCGCCGGCAGGCCACCTGGCCGTGGTGGCCATGGGCCTGTGCGTCGGTGAGCTCAGCGGCGTCCGGGCCTTCGCCGAGCCGCTCCTCTCGGGCCGCGGCGCGGATCCTCGCCGCGCGGCCGTCGCGCTGCCGGCGGACCGGCTCCGGTTCCCGCCGCGCGATCTTCAGCAGGCGCTCGCCCAGCAGACGCTGCTGCTCGAGGCGGCGATCGAGGCCACCGAGGGGCTCGCGCTGCCGCGCGATCGCACCGCCGTGCTCATCGGCATGGGCGCCGACACCGAGGTGTGCAGGTACATGACGCGCTGGCGGCTCGCCGAGACGGCGCCGCCGCGGCTCGGTCCGTCGGTCGACGTCGGCGCGCTCCAGGACGCGATCATCCCTGCGCTGCAGGCGGCGGGCGTCGTCGGGAACATGCCGAACATCCCGGCGAACCGGCTGAACAGCCAGCTCGACGTCGGTGGACCGTCGTTCACGATCGCCGCCGAGGAGCTGTCGGGCCCCTGGGCGCTGCGCGTCGCGTCCCGCGCCCTGCGCGCCGGCGCGGTCGACGCGGCGATCGTCGGCGCGGTGGATCTCTCGTGCGAGCCCGCCCACGCGGCCGCGCTCGAGGCGCTCGGCGTCCGCCTGCCCCCCGGCGACGCCGCCGTGGTGCTCGTGCTCGAGCGCCTCGACGACGCCGTCCGGGAGCGGCACCCGGTCCTGGCGGTGGTCGTGGACGAGCCGGGCGACCCTGGCCTCGTGCTGTCGTCCACGGATCTCGCGCCGCGGTTCGGCCACGCGCACGCCGCGTCGGGGCTGCTGCACGTGGCCGCCGCGGTGCTCGCGTGCCGTCACGGCCGCAGGCTCGACGGGGCGCCGTGGTCCGACGAGATCCGGGTCGCCGAGGTCCGCTGCGCCGGCCTCGGCGGCGGCTCGCTGTCGGTCCGCATCGGGGCCGGCGGCCCTGCCGCGCCGCTCCCGCCGCCGCGATCGGCGGAGGGGCCGATGCTCACGCTCCCCGCCCACCCGCCGGCGATCGTCGTGCCCGGCGCGGCCTCCTGTTCATCCCCCGGAGACTCCATGGAACCTGCGCCGCCTCTGCCGTCCGCTCTCGACGACCTGCCGCCGCTGTACCCCGGGCCCACGGGGTTCTCTGCCGCCGACGCGGAGCGGGCGCCGTCCTGGGACGAGCCGGCGGCGGTCGAGCCGGCGGTCGTCGCGGCCGTCGCCGCGCGCCTGGCAGAGGAGCCGCCGCCGGTCGGACCGGCGGTCGTCGCGGCCGCTGCCGTGGATATCCCGGGCGACGTGATCGCCGGCGCCGCGGCGTTCACCGTGCAGCTTGCGCAGATCCACAAGGAGTGGGCGGAGCAGCAAGCCCAGGTCCACCGTCGGTTCCTTCAGATGCGGCAGCGCGCGCTGGACTCGCTCGTGCAGGCGTCGTCGGGCGCGGCCGCGGTGGTGGTCGAGGCCCCCTTGGCGCAGGCGCCCCACGCCGCGCCGGTCTGGATCGATGCCCCGCGCACGGTCGAGTCGCCGCGCCCCGCCGCTGTGCCGCAGCCGGTCGGCGCGTCGGCTCTCGCGCGCCTCGACGCGCCGCGCCCCGCTGCTGTGCCGCAGCCGATCGATGCGCCGGCTCTCGCGCGCCTCGACGCGCCGCGCCCCACCGCTGCGCCGCAGCCCGCTCGCGCCGAGGCGCCGCAGCCCGCCCGCGCCGAGCCGCCGCGCTCGTTCGAGCCGCCGCGCCCCGCCGCCGCGCCGCCTGCGCCGCGCCCCGCCGCCCAGCCGGAGCTCCCTGCGGCGTCTTCCCTCGCGCCCCGCGGCCCCCGGTTCAGCCGCGAGCAGCTCGAGCACCTCGCCTCGGGCCGGATCTCCGACGTGTTCGGCCCGCTCTTCGCCCGGCAGGACGCCTATCGACGCCAGGTGCGCATGCCCATGCCGCCGCTCCTGCTGGCCGATCGGGTCACCGGGATCGACGCCGAGCCCGGCTCGATGAAGCTCGGCACGATGTGGACCGAGACCGACGTGCGGTGGGATTCCTGGTACCTGCACGACGGCGCGATGCCGGCCGGCGTCATGATCGAGAGCGGCCAGGCCGACCTGCTGCTCATCAGCTGGCTCGGCGCGGACTTCGAGAACAAGGGCGAGCGCGTCTACCGCCTGCTCGGCTGCGAGCTCACCTTCTACGGCGGCCTGCCGCGCCCGGGCGACACGCTCGTCTACGACATCCACGTCGACGGGCACGCGAAGCACGGCGACGTCCGCCTGTTCTTCTTCCACTACGACTGCCGCATCGGCGGCGAGCTGCGCCTGAAGACGCGCAAGGGCCAGGCAGGCTTCTTCACCGACGAGGAGCTCGCGAGCTCCGGCGGCGTCCTCTGGGACGCGGACACCGCCGAGCATGCGAAGACCGCCCGCCTCGATCCGCCCCGGATCGCGTGCCAGAAGTCCGCGTTCGACCGGGCCGACCTCCTCGCGTTCGCGGCCGGCGACGGCGCGGCGGCGTTCGGCCCCGCCTTCGATCGTTTGAGCACCCACGTCAGGACGCCGCGGATCAGCGCGCCGCCGATGCTGTTCTTCGATCGCGTCGACGTGTTCGACCCGGCCGGCGGCCCGTGGAAGCGCGGCTATCTCCGGGCCACGCTGCCGATCACGAAGGACGGCTGGTACTTCGAGGGCCACTTCAAGGACGACCCCTGCATGCCGGGGACGCTCATGTTCGAGGGCTGCCTGCAGGCGCTCGCGTTCTACATGGCGGCCATGGGCTTCACGGTGGACGCGGACGGCTTCCGCTTCGAGCCCGTGCCGGAGATCCCCTACCTGCTCCGCTGCCGCGGCCAGGTGGTCCCGACGAGCCGGGTGCTCACCTACGAGGTGTTCGTCGAGGAGGTCCACGACGGCCCGTGCCCGACGGTGTTCGCCGACTTCCTGTGTACGGTCGACGGCCTCAAGGCGTTCCACGCCCGCCGCGTGGGCCTGCGCCTCAGCCCCGACTGGCCGCTGACGAGCGCCCCCGAACTGCTCGACGGCCACGTCGAGCCGGTGCCGGTCGCGCGTGTCCCCTGGTCCGAGACGGGTGCGGCGCCGCCGGATGGCGCCTCTGCAGACGCCGGCGGCTTCCCGTTCGATTACCGGAGCCTGCTCTCGTGCGCCTGGGGCAGGCCGTCGGACGCGTTCGGGCCGCTCTACCGCAGGTTCGACGGGGGACAGCACGTCGCCCGGCTCCCGGGGCCGCCGTACCACTTCATGAGCCGGGTCCTGTCGGTCTCGCGCCCCATGGCGGCGATGAAGGCCGGCGCCGAGGTCGAGGTCGAGTACGACGTCCCGGAGGACGCGTGGTACTTCGACGAGAACGCGAGCCTCACGATGCCGTTCGCGGTGGTGCTCGAGGCCGCGCTCCAGACGTGCGGCTGGCTCGCGAGCTACACCGGCTGCGCGCTCTCGACCGACGGCGCGCTGTACTTCCGCAACCTCGACGGCAAGGGCACGCTGCACGCCGAGGTCCTGCCGGCGCCGGCGCCGGCAGTGAGCGCGCTGCGCACCAGGTCGCGGCTCACGAACATGTCCCGGTCGGGCGGCATGATCATCCTCTCGTTCCGGGTCGAGTGCAGCCTCGGCGGCGCGCGGGTGTACGAGCTCGACACGGTGTTCGGCTTCTTCCCGAAGGCCGCGCTCGCGACGCAGATCGGGATCCCGCCGAGGCCCGAGGAGGTCGCCGCGCTCGATGAGCCGTCCGATTTCGACGTCGATCTCCGCGAGCGCCCCGCGCGGTACTGCGGCGGCAAGCTCGGGCTCGCGCGGCCGTCGCTGCTGATGATCGACCGGATCGACGGCCTGTGGCAGGCCGGCGGCCGGAAGGGGCTCGGCCGGCTCCGCGCGCGGCGGGACGTCCACGCGTCGGAGTGGTTCTTCAAGGCCCATTTCCTGGGCGATCCCGTGCAGCCAGGCTCGCTCGGCATCGAGGCGATGCTGCAGACGATCCAGTTCTGGATGCTGCACCAGGACCTCCACGCGGGCCTGCGCGATCCGCGGTTCGAGCCCGTGATGACGGGGCACGAGCACTCCTGGCGGTACCGGGGCCAGGTGCTGCCGGCCAGCCGGCGGGTGACTGTCGACACCGACATCCTCGAGGTCGGCCGCGACGACCGCGGGCCCTACGTCATCGCCGAGTCCTACCTCTGGGTGGACGGCCTGCGCATCTACGGCGCGACGCTCGGCGTGCGGATCGTCGACGGCGCCTCGCCCCGCGCGCGTCGCGACGTCGGCTTCGACCCGCGCGCGAGCGCGCGCCGCCTCGCGTCGCTCCCCGGCGCCGTGGGCGGGAGCCCGCGCCTGCGCCCGCAGGAGCAACCCGCGGCGAAGGCCGCGCCTGCGCCGGCGCTCGACGACGTCGAGGAGGTGCTGGACCCGGACGGGTGGGTTGCGGATCACCGCCCCACGTGGACGGTCCCGGCGCTCCCCGGGATGAGCATGGTCGACCGGCTGGCCGGCGCCGCGTTGCGAGCGCGCCCGGGGAGCGTGGTCGTGGCCGTGGAGGACGTGGTGGTGCAGCGCTGGCTGCCCGTGCCGGGGCCGGTGCGCGTCAAGGCCGAGGCGACCGGCTCGGGCGACGAGCTCGATGTCCGGCTGCTCGCGTGGCGCGAGGCATCGAACCCGGCGCTCTCGCGGTTCGAGCCCGTGTGCACCGGCCGCGTGCGGGTGGCCCGTGACTACCCGCCCGCCCCGGCGCCGGAGCCGGCGCTCGACGCACCTGAGGCGGACGATCCGTACGCGGCGGGGACGCTGTTCCACGGCCCTGCGTTCCAGTACCTGACCTCGCTCAGGCTCGGCGCGCGCGGCTCGTCGGCGGTGCTGGACCCCCGGAGGGGCTCGGTGCCCCCAGGGACGCTGCACCAGGGCATGCTCGACGCGCTGACCCACACCATCCCGCACGATCGGCTGTCGCTGTGGGATCCAGGGTGCCCGCCCGCCCAGATCGCGTTCCCGTCGCGCATCCCGTCGCTCCGCGTGTACGGGCCGGCGCCCGAGTCGCCGGTGCGCGTGGAGGTGCGTTACGAGGGCCGTGACGATCGCTTCGTCTCGTTCCGGGTGCAGGCCATCGCGCAGGCCGGGGCCGAGGTCGGGGCCGCGGCGGGAGAGCGCGTCTGGCTGGAGCTCCGGCTTGTCGAGGTGCTGCTCCCGCAGGGGCCGATCGGCGGCGCGCCGCCCGGGATCCGCCGGGCGTTCCTGCGCGATCGCGCGCCGGTCGACCTCGCCGTCTCGCGCGTCGACGCGGCGTCGGGCGAGGCGCGCTGCAGCCCCGCCGACGTGCGCACGATGGACTGGATGCCCGGCACCGTGGCGCAGCTCTACGCCGCGTCGGGCGACCTCGTCGAGGCGGCGGCGGTGAAGGATCACGTCGCGCGGCGCGCGGGCGTGCACCCGTCGACCGTGTCCCTCGCCGGCGTCTCGTCGGCGCAGCCGCTGACCCGCTGGCCGTTCACCGTGGCGCGCGAGGGCTCGGAGGTCGTGGTCCGCGACGCGGGCCCGCCCATGATCGACATCGCGCCGGTCCGCCGCTACTGGGGCGCGGCCATGGGCATCGGCCGGTGGCCGGCGGAGGACCTCTACTTCGGGCTCATCGAGCGGTTCATCCGCCGGGTGCACGTCGTCGATCCCGCAGCGTTCAGCGCCGTGAAGGGCCGGAGCCTGCTCTACCTGGGCAACCACCAGGTCGGCGTGGAGTCGCTGCTGTTCGGCATCGCCGTGTCCGGCCTGACGGAGGTCTCGACGGTCACGCTGGCCAAGGCCGAGCACCGGACGACGTGGCTCGGCACGATGCTGGCGCACTGCTTCGCGTACCCGGGCGCGCGCGATCCGAAGGTGATCACGTACTTCGATCGCGAGGACAAGGCGTCGCTCGGGAGCATCATCGCCGAGCTCGGGGCCGAGATGCAGGGGGCTGGCAAGGGCGTGATGGTGCACGTCGAGGGCACGCGGTCGCTCGAGTGCCGCACGCCGGTGCGCAAGATGAGCGGCTCGTTCATCGACATGGCGCTCGCGGTGGGCGTCCCGGTGGTGCCTGTGCGCTTCTCCGGCGCGCTGCCGCCGGAGCCGCTCGAGCGGCGGCTCGAGTTCCCGCTCGGCATGGGCGTGCAGGACATCTGGATCGGCCGCCCGCTGCTGCCCGAGGAGCTCGCGGGGCTGACCTACAAGGATCGCAAGGACCTCGTGATCAGCGGCATCAACGGGCTCGGCCCGAGCAACGCGGTCGAGCAGCCGTTCCCCGGGGATCCTGCGTTCGCGGCGTCGGTGGACGCCTGGGTGGAGGAGGCGGGCGTCGCGCACGAGGACGCGACGGTCTTCCGGGTGCTGCAGGCGTGCGCCGACCCGACGCCGGAGACAGCCGCGATCCTGGAGGCCGCGCGCACGGGGCGGCTCGTCGCGCCCGACGCGCGGCGGGCGGACTGGCTGCGGAAGCTCGCCGCGCGGCTCATCGGGAGGCGGCTCGGGGGGTGAGCCGCGGCTCGACCCCGGGAACGAGCCGTCGCCGCGCGCGTGTCACGGCCGCCGTTTCGGTCGCGACACGCGCGCGCCCTGGCCCCTCACCACCTGATCGCCGCCGGCTCCGCGACCCAGTTCAGGCTTCCCCCGTTGTAGTCCGGCTCCGGCCGGGTCAGCGCGTACGTCAGCACCACGCCTCCCGCCACCACCGCCGCCGCGCCCGTCCAGAACCACCACCGCGTCCACAGCGACGGCCGCACCTGGATCAGCTTGGCCGTCATATCCGCCCGCTGCCCCGCGTGCAGATCGAGCGTCGCCGCGTACGTCTCGAACCCGTCCCGCACCACCTCGATCCTGTACTTCCCCGGCGGTCGCTCGATGTCGATGGGCGCGAGCCCGGCCTCGCGGCCGTCCACACGCACGAGCGCCTGCGCCGGCTCCGCGCGCACGGCCACGCGCGCGGGCAGGATGTCGAGGTGCAGATCGAGCGTCGCCTTCTCCCCCGGCCGGTAGGTCTTCTGAACGAACGCATCCTGGCGTCCTGGCCGCGCCGCGCGGAAGAGATGGACCCCGGGATCGAGCTCGACAGTGAACCTCTTCTCCACCGGCGCCGCCGCGCGCTCGGCAGACCCGGGGAGCGTCACGAAGACGCGGGTCCCATCGTCGGTGGCCGGCCGGAGCGCGCGCCCGTCGACGGTCAGCGGGGTGCCCGGGGGATCCAGCGTGACCGCCACCCGGACCACGAGCTGATCCAGCTCGGCGACGAACGCCCTGGCGTCGTCGATCTGCGCGGCCGCGAGGCCCTCGGTGCCCGCGAGCACGCGGCGGAAGGTGCGGCGCGCAGCGACGTAGCGGCCCAGGGCGCGCTCGCAGAAGCCGATGTTGTACTGGACGATGGGCGCGTCCCGCGCCGCCGCCGCCTCCTCGAAGGCGGCGAGCGCCTCGCCCCACTGCGCGTCCTTCGATCGCTGCACGCCGAGCAGGAACGCCGCCCTGCCGCGCGCGGTGCGCTCATCGACCGCCGGCGCCTCCGCCGGGGCCGGCGCCTCGGCGCGCGCGCGCCCGGCCGTCGAGAGATCGAGCGCCGCCACGACCAAGCCACCCAGGATCCATCGCGTCCGCATCGTATCCCTCGTCTTTGGTCGCCCCCTCAGTCCGTCCCGCCGCAAGCGATCTCGCAGTGGGCGAGCGCGCAATCGAGCCCGGCCTTGTGGGTCGCCACCGCGTCCGGGAACATGGCGTCACACTCCTGGAGACAGGCCTGGTCCGCGACGTCGCACGGGACCTGGCAGTTGTCCAGCAACGCACACTCGATCTCATGCTGGCAAGCCGCCATCTCATCGGCGCAGTGCAGGTTCTGGCACTTGACGCAGGGGTCCAGCGGCTCGTTGCCGCAAGCGTCGTCGTCGAAGCAGAAGTACTGCATACACGCCATCCGGTGGCTGTAGGCGGCGTAACCTGCCGTGTGCGCCTCGTAACACGCGCTCTCGCAGGGCGAGAAGGCGGCATCATCCGGGGCCTCGGCGCACGCCTTGACGCACGTGACAAGGTCCTGGCAATCCTGGTCGTCTTTGCACGCCTGGTAGGTCTCGCAGCAGCGCTCGTCCTCGCACTGATAGCAGGTGTTCGGATCCGCCGACGGCGAGCACGTCTGGTTGAAATCCGGGTCTGTCGGGGCGGGGATCTGACCGCAACCGGCGCACGCCGCGCCCGGGCCGGAGAGGCGGCAGTCGATGAAGGCCTGTTTCGCGCTCTGGCCAAGAGAGCCGGTGACGGGCGGGCACGCCTGCTCGCACGCGATGTCCGCGTCTCCGCCCGGGCCCAGCGGACAAGCGTCGAGGCAGTCGAGGTAGGCGGCGCAGCCCGGGTCGGCCGCGCAGGCGTTCACCTGGGACAAACACGCTGTCTGCTCCACGCACGTGCCGCACGCGCTCGCGCCGTACGTGGCCTCGCCGCCGCCACCACCGCTGCCGCCGCTGCCGCCCGATCCCGTGCTCGCCGCCGCTCCCGGAGCTTCTGGGGAATCGCCGTCGCACGCGGGGGAGAGCGCCGCCGCGATGGCTACGGAGAGCGCGGCGAGCACTGGCCGGGTGAACCACGACATACAATCTCCTCGCGAGCGGCAGAGCGATGTTCGGGTAATTCGGGTGATTGGCGTGATTCGGGTGAAGCGGCGAAAGAACCCGCTTGGCCTCGCCGCTCCTCGATGATAGCGAGGAGACTACTCCTGGGTCCTGTCGGGCGGCAACGAGAAACGAGAAAGGCGAAAGGCGGCAGGTGGTCGAACCGACACGCGCGCTCTCGATCCTCTCCGTGCTCGCTGCGGCTGGGCTATCCGCCTCCTGCGGTGAGCGAGAGCGCCGGCAGCTCCTCGTCGTCGTGGACACCGACGCGCCGGTTGCTGCGCAGCTCCTGGCGGACCCCTCCATCTCTCCGGAGGCGGTCATCGATACGGTGCGCATCGACGGGTTCGACGAAGCGTGGCGCCCCGGCTGCATCGATGACGTCGACTGCACGGCGAACTTCGTCCTGCCGGACCCTTCGTCCTGGCCGTTCTCCTTCGGGGTGGCCGCGCCGGAGGAGCGGAGCGCCGTGCTCCGCCTGCGCATCCGGGCGTTCCGCGGCGCCGTCGCGACGCGGGGTAAGGACTCCATCGAGGGGAGGGGGTTCTCGACCATCGATCCTCCGCCAGAGGCCGCCATCGACCGGCTGATCGAGGTCGCGCTCCCCGCGTCCGGCGTGGAGACGGTGCAACTCGTGCTCTCGGCCGATTGCCTGGGCGTGCCCGCGTCGCTGCGCAAGCCGCCGCACACGTGCATCGACGCCTCCAGGCGCACGGCGGTCCCGTCGGATGGCGTCCTCGTCGGATCGGAGGCAGACATGGGCGCGACGCGCGCCGGCACGTGGTCGCGCGCGCGGGAGATCCCCTGCGGCGCCGCGCCCGAGGGCGCCGATGCCGTCTGCATCCCCGGCGGATTCAGCGTCCTCGGCCAGGCCGAGCTCGCCGGCGTCGACGAGCAGAGCTACGTCTCGGTCGTGCCGCCGCGGCCGGTGCATGTGGGCCCGTTCTTCATGGACAGGACGGAGTTCACGGTCGGTCGCTTCCGTGCGCTGCTGAACGAGGGGCTCCTCCACGCGGAAGGCGATGACCTCGCCGGGCCTGATCCGGGCAGGGCGGGGCTCGCAGACTGCCGCTGGCTGGGCGCCGCCGACGGCGCGAACGATAAATATCCCCTCAACTGCATCTCGTGGCGCCTCGCCCGCGAGGCGTGCAGAGCGAGCGGCGGTGATCTGCCGACGGAGGCGCAGTGGGAGCACGCAGCGCGGGGTCGAGGGCAGGGGCGGATCTATCCCTGGGGTGACGCGTCTCCCGCGTGCTGCACGGCGAGCGCCGGGCGGGGGACGCTGTGCCCTGGCGATCCGGGGCCGGAGGAGGTCGGCTCGCATCGGCCCTCGGCGGCGTGCGGCGGCCTGGGCGACAGCTCCAGGGATGGCGTCCTGGATCTCGGCGGGAGCCTGAGCGAGCTGTGCGCCGACAGGCTGGTTCCGTACGGAGAGGGCTGCTGGAGCGCGCCCGGGGTCTTCGTCGAGCCCCGCTGCGACGATGACGGCATCAACGCCCATGCCGCCCGTGGCGGAGACTGGGCCAGCGGCCCCGCGAACACCAGGCCCGCGTTCCGGAGAGGTGATGTCCTGGACTCGCTGCACGGCTTCCGGTGCGTCTACGCGGGAGGTGCGCCGTGACGGCTCGTTGCCTGTCGACGGCGCTCGCGGCCGCCGGGCTTCTGCTCCCGGCGCTCTCGGCGTGCGAGCCCGAGCCTCGCCAGTGGCTCGTCAGCGTCTCCACGGACGCACCGGCGCCCCGCTTCGGCGATCACCTGCTGCTCGAGGTGATGGGCGAGGGCGCGATCTGCACCGGGTGCATGCGGCTCATCGGGGTGGATGGGCCGGACAGCCTGCCCGTCAGCTTCGGCGTGGTCCCGCAGGAGGAAGGCGCCGCCGTGCGGGTCCGCGCGCGGCTCTACCGGGCCGAGCAGGCGGGCCCCGACGGCCTCCCACGCGGTCCTGCGCTGATCGACGCCGTGGCCAGGCTCCCGCCGCTCGACGGCGAGACGCGCGTGGCGCTCGATCTGTCCATGCGCTGCTTCGGCGTCCCGAGCCTCCCCGAGCAGCGCGCGACCTGCGATCCGGAGGCGGGCGCGCTCGCGCCGGAGCCGGTGCTCCCGCTGCTGTCCGAGGCCGAGGCCCGGCCAGAGCCCGGCTCCTGGCCGGGCGCGGCCCCGGTACCCTGCCAGGGGCCGGCGCCCGCGGGGATGGTGTGTGTGCCCGGAGGGGTCTTCCTTCTCGGGACGCCGCGACCCGGTTACACCGTCGATCTCGACGAGCTGAGCCAGCCCGAGCGCCTCGTGCAGCTCGGCGCGTTCGCCATCGACGCGGACGAGGTGACCGTGGGCACCGTCCGGGAGCTCGTGGCGACAGGGCAGATCCGGTCAGAGCCCGTTGTCAGGGACCTCGACGCGCCGGGGTCGGACCTGGGCGCTTGCACGTACCTCGGCGCGTCCGACGGCGCGAACGACGCGCTGCCCGTCAACTGCGTCACCCACGCGCTGGCGGAGGAAGCCTGTTCGGCGCGGGGATTGCGGCTCCCCACCGAGGCTGAATGGGAGTACGCGGCCGGCAACCTCGATGACGAGACGGCCTATCCCTGGGGCAACGGCGGGGATCTCTGCGCGATGGCGCTGCTCGGCAGGGGCCGGGGCAGCGGGGAGGTCGACCAAGGCGTGTTCGAGAACTCCGGCTGTCGCCCGCTCGACGCGCCGGTGCCCTGGGGGCCTGTCGCCGGAGGAGCCCCGAGCGACGTGACCGCCCTCGGCATCCGGAACCTCGCCGGGAGCATGTCCGAGTGGGTGGCCGACACCTTCGCTCCCTACGCCGCGCCTTGCTGGCAGTCGGGCGGGCCGCTCCTCGTCGATCCGGTGTGTCGTGAGCCCGCGCCCGGCGCGGCGCCGAGCTTCTCTTATCGCGGGAGCTCCTGGTCGGGTTACAAGCTGGGGGCCCGGGCCACGGCGCGCAGCCATGAGAGGGCGTCGGCGTTCAATCCGGCCACCGGCTTCCGCTGCGCGCAGCCGATGTGATCGCGCTGCCGCGGAGCGGCGCCGGCCGGCGATCGCGGTACGCTGCGTCCGGCCGGGAACCACGGTACGCTGCCGCTCGTGTCGGACGATCTCCAGGGCTCCCTCCCGGCCGGCAAGATCATCGCCGGGCGCTTCCGGATCGAGCGCCTCATCGGCCGCGGCGGGATGGGCGAGGTGTACGCGGCCAGGAACGTCGGCACCGGGCGCGACGTCGCGCTCAAGATGATCCGCGGCGTCGTCGACGCCGCGCAGACCCGGCGCTTCCTCCGCGAGGCCAAGGCGGCGACCGCGATCCAGCACCCGAACGTGATCGAGGTGCTCGACGTCTTCGAGGAGGAGGACCACACGCCCGTGATGGTCATGGAGCTGCTCCGCGGCGAGCCGCTCTCCGGGCTGCGCAAGCGCAGGGGCGCGCTGCAGCTGTACGAGGCGGCGCGCCTGCTCGCGCCGGTCGCCTCCGCGCTCCGCGCCGCGCACGAGAAGGGGATCGTGCACCGCGACCTCAAGCCGGACAACATCTTCCTCTCGGAGCCGCAGGCCGGCGGGTGCATGCCCAAGGTGCTCGACTTCGGGATCGCCAAGGTGCTCGACCCGACCTCCATCAGCTCGGAGACGCAGGGAGGCAACACGAGCACCGGCTCGATCCTCGGGACGCCTCACTACATGTCGTTCGAGCAGGCGATGAGCGAGAAGGACATCGATCATCGCGCGGACATCTGGGCGATGGGCGTCATCCTCTTCGAGGCGCTCACCGGCCGGAGGCCGCTCGAGTTCGAGAACCTCGGCGAGATGTACACGGCGTTCCTGCAGCGCGAGGTGCCGTCGATCCGATCGGCCGTGCCCGACCTGCCCGCGGACGTCGCCGGGGTGCTCGACCGCTGCCTGCAGAAGCGGCGCGAGGATCGGCTCGACGATCTGGGGCCGCTCGTCGAGGTCCTCGGCCGCTACGCCGATCCCACGTCGGCGGGCGCGCTCGCTGGAGGCAAGGTCGTCGGCGCGCTCGCGCCGCTCGCCGCGTCTCCGAGCTCGGGAGCCGTCGCGGCGCCCCCGGCCCTCGCGGCCCCCGACGGGCGCGCGAGATCGCCGTCGAGGGCCGTCGCGGTCGCGGCGCTCCTCGTGGTGGCCTTCGTGGCGGCGTTCGCTGCGCTCCGCCGCTCGACGGCGGACGGGCCTGCCGCTCCGGTCCCCGCCTCGGCGGAAGCGGCGGTGCACCCGCCGCCCGCGGCGGTCGCGGCGCCTCCCGCATCCATGGCGAGCTCGCCCACCGCGCCCCTCCCCGCTCGAGACGAGCCTGCTGTGGCAGACGTCTTGCCGTCCGCGGCGTCGTCGTCCAGGCGGCCCTCACCGAGAGCGCTCTCTGGCACGCTGAAGGCGCCGGCGACACCGGCGACATCGGCCCCGCCGCCGTCGGCGCCGACGACGCAAGCGAGGGGGATCGTCGACCAACTCCCGTACTGACGGCGAGCGCGCAGCGCGTTACCCTGCTGCCGGCCATGGAAGGTCAACGCATCGCCGGGAAGTACCGCCTTGCCCGGCTCCTCGGCAGGGGCGGGATGGGCTCGGTGTGGCTGGCAGAGCACCTGTCGCTGCGCACGCCGGTGGCCATCAAGCTCATCGACGTCGAGGCCGCGAAGAACGCGACCGCCCGGGCCCGCTTCGATCGTGAGGCGCAGATCGCGGCGCGGATCCGCAGCGCCCATGTGGTCAAGGTGCTCGACCATGGCCTCACCGACGATGGCTTGCCGTACATCGCGATGGAGTGTCTGGCAGGCGAGAGCCTGCGCGATCGCCTCTCCGCGCGCCGGCGCCTGACGCCGGCGGAGACGGCGAAGATCGTCTCTCACATCTGCCGCGCCCTCTCGCGCGCCCACGAGGTCGGGCTCGTCCATCGCGACATCAAGCCGGAGAACATCTTCATCGCGCGCGAGGATGATGGGGAGATCGTCAAGATCCTCGACTTCGGCGTGGCGAAGGTGACAGACGCGCTCGCCATCACCGGGATGGATCCCACGCGCACGGGGGCGCTCCTCGGGACGCCCTACTACATGAGCCCGGAGCAGGCGAGAGGCCTGAAGAGCGTCGATTACCGGTCCGATCTCTGGTCCCTGGGAGTCGTGGTCTTCGAGTGTCTCACGGGGGCGCGTCCCTTCACCGCCCCGGCGCTCGGGCCGCTCATCGCCAAGATCCTGGGGACGCCCCCGCCCGCGCTGTCCGCGGCGGCGCCGGGCGCTGGCATCCCGGTGGAGGTCGAGGCCTGGATGCGGAAGGCGCTCGCCGTCGAGCCGGACGCGCGCTTCGCCTCGGCCCGGGAGCTCTCCGAGGCGTTCATGGTGGCGTCGGGCGTGGCCGACTCGATGGATCGCGGCTCCTCCGCGGGCCTCCCGGACGGCAAGCCGCCCTCGGCCGTGCGGCCCCCTGACGGGGTGTGGGAGACGGCCGATACGGTGGCCTTGCCCTCGGGCGACGGGCGGGCGCCGGTCGCCGCTGCGCCGCAGCCCCCGGTCGCCGCCACGCCGCAGCCCCCGGTCGCCGCTGCGCCGCAGCCCCCGGTCGCCCCCCTGTCGTCGGCGACGGGGCCGGGCGCGGTCGCGGCCGCGCGCCCTGTTGCGCCCGCGCGCGTACTCGTCTGGGCGGTCGTCTTGCTGGCGATCGCGCTGCTCGCGGTGAGCGGCGTGCTCGCCGCGACGCTCCTGCGCTGACGGCGATCCGCTGGATGCGGAGCGGCGTGCGACGGCGGCGGCGCGGCGCGCGTCAGCGGCCAGCGTGGCGCGTGGTGTGTGGTGCGCTGCCTTCGTGCTTGATCGCCCGGCGACGCGGGAGATACCCTGCGCGCATGCGCCGCCTCGTCCCGTGCGTCCTCCTTCTCTCGTCCTTCGCCCTTGCGTCGGGTTGCGCGACCTACACGCAGGATCTCGATCGCGCCCGCAGCCACTACGAGGCGAACCGGTTCGAGCAGGCGCTGGCGCTGTTCCGGGTGCTCGAGAACGATCAGGACTCGTTCTCGGTCCCGGAGCGGGCGCAGTACGCCTACCTCCGGGGCATGACGGACTACCGCCTGGCCGACCTGGCGCCGCAGGGCACCGGCGTCGCCGATCCGCGCAAGGGCTACCGCGACAACGCGCGCCACTGGCTCGGGCTCGCCGCGGCGACCGAGAAGCAGGCCCCCGGCGGCATCACCAGCGAGCAGAAGAACCGCCTGACCGAGACCCTCGCGGACCTCAACCGCGACGTGTACGGCGGCGCCGAGGCGCTGCCCGAGGGGGGCGCCGCGCCGCAGACCGACGCTCCCGCATCGCCCGAGGAGCCGCCGTCCGAGCCGTCGGCGCCCGCGCTCTGACCGCAGCGCGCAGGCGCCCTCGCACGTCGCGCCTCGCGGGCATCGAATTGGGTGCGAGCCTCCCGCGGCGTGCGCGCCCCCGCCGGTGCATCCGCCATGGCGATCGGGCGTGCGCGCGTCCCTGCAGCGCGCCCAGAGCCGTGCGGCGTGCACAGCGTGCGAGCTGCCCATTGCGTTGGCGCGCTGGATGTCTGGAATGGAGCGGAAAGGGGCGGGGGTGCGCCGTATGTGGCGCAGGATCGAGGGTCGGCTAGGGGTCGCTCGCTACGACAACCGCCGGCGCAGGGATTCGATCTCGTCCTTCGCGGCGAGCTTGTGCTTCTTGAGCTGGGCAGCTTCCATTCTCTCCCCCGGTGTCAGGAACGCCCGTCGACCCAGCTGCCTGAGGCGTGAGTCGAGCTCGCGATGACGCGCTTCCACCATGCTCAGCCGCTGCTCCGGGCCGACTGCAGTCACCGCGCGAGGAGAGATGATCTGATGCTTCATGTGCCCACCTCCAAGGCCCCACAACGGGGCCGTGATGCCTTCGAGGGCCCACAACAGAAGCCCTCGTCCTGATCGTCGCTGGAGAGGAGACCGCCGCCGACCGTGGTACACGCCGAGACAGCGGCCTGATGAACGAATGCGAGATTACCGCAACATGGCGGATCCATGCAGGCTTTTTGTCGGGCGAGGCCATTCTGCAATTTCACAGAGCGGCCGTTGTAGCCAGGGATTGCCCTAAGGCGTACAGCAATCCACCGGTGTCCCGGACGGCCGGGCCGGACTCTCCGTCCATGCACGTTGCGGAACAACCTCAAGCGCGGGGCTATTCTTCCCCGGCAATGTCGAGTTCCAGCGCCACCTCGGTCGCCCTCTTGGCCCTTGCGGTCGTCCTGGGCGGATGCACTTCGCAGGCCACCGTGCCGGCGCGGGCGCGATCGCCGCAGCCGGCCTCGGCGCGCCCGCCGGTCGAGCTCGCGCCGGTCGTCGTGTCGCCTTACTCGGACGCCGAGCTCGCGGCGGAGTTCGAGCGGGCGCGCGCGCTGCTCCTGGCCGACAAGGCGCGTGAGGCGGCGCCCCTGTTCGAGCGGCTCGCCCGCCTCGCGCCGGGCGGCGAGGTCGCGCCGCCGAGCCTCTTCAACGCCGGCCTCGCGCACGAGGCGCTCGGCGACCGCGCGCTCGCGGCCGAGCGCTACCGCGAGGTCGCGCAGCGCTTCCCGGACCACGCGGTCGCGCGCGGCGCGCTCTTCCGGCTCTCGCGCGCGGCGGCCGCCCTCGAGCGGTGGCCCGAGCTCGTCGAGGTGTCGCGCCGCCTGCTCCGCCTCGGCGATCTGAGCGTGCTGGAGGCGATCGAGGCGCGCGGCGCGCTCGCGCTCGGCCTTGTCGAGCAGGATCTCGTGGATGAGGCGGCGCGCCAGGTCGCGCTCGCGCGCGATCTCATCGAGGAGCACCGGCTGGGCGAGTCAGGCAAGCCGCCGATCGAGCTCGCGCAGGTGAGCTTCGCGCTCGGCGAGGTGCGGCGCCGCCGGAGCGAGGCGATCACCTTCGTGCCGGTGCCGGCGAGCTTCGCCGAGGCGCTCGAGCGCCGCTGCCAGGGCCTGCTCGACGCGCAGAGCGCCTACACCGAGGCCATGCGCAGCCTCGACGCCCACTGGTCGGCGATGGCGGGTTACCGCATCGGGCAGCTCTACAAGGAGCTCCACCGCGACGTGATGCAGGTCCCGCCGCCGCGGAGCGCCGACACCCCGAGGGAGAGGCAGCTGTTCGAGGGGGCGATGCGCCTGCGCTACCGCGTGCTCCTGGAGAAGGGGCAGAAGATGCTCGCCGGCACCGTGCGCCTCGGCGACCGCACGGGGGAGTCGTCGGGGTGGGTCCTCCGCGCCCGCGACGCGCAGCGCGAGATAGAGCTCGCGCTCGCCGACGAGCAGGCGGCGCTCGCGAGGCTCCCGTTCACCGAGGCCGAGCTCCTCGCGGCGCTCGACGCCCTGAAGACGGCGGCGCCGAAGCGGCCGTGAGCCCCGCCCGGGCGGCGGGGGAGGGGCCCGCGCGGCTCAGTTCAGCGTCGGCGCGCACCCGAAGAGCACGTCGAGCTCCGCGCGCACCTCGTGCTGCACCGTCGTGCAGGACGCGGGGCAGAGGATGATCTTCTTCGGGAGCGCCTCGTCGTCGTAATACCACCCCGGCCCCGTGCCGCAGTCCGCTGCGTCGTCCGCCTTCGGGACCTCCAGCGGGCTCGCGCCCTCGGGCGCGAACCTGACAGCGACCCGGCTCGTATCGAGGACCGCGCCCGCGGGCGGCGCGGGGATGAGGAGCTCGCACGGGAGCGCCGACGCGCGGATCTCGGCCATCTTCGCCGAGAACGCCGTGATGTCCGCCGTGACGTCGAACGCGCGGGTCGTCCCGCCGGCGTCGGCGATCTGGTCCAGGTTGGTGAGCGTCGAGCCCTGCACCGCGATGACGTAGGTCTGGACGCCGTTGTAGCGGAGGGCCCTCTGCGCCATCTCCGCGGTGCTCGCGACGGTGTTTCCGGAGCAGCCCGAGGGATCGCCGTCGGTCGCGAGCACGACGATCACCTTGTGAGAAGGGTTCGCGTCCTTGTAGGCGGTCGCGTTCGTGAGCACCCCCTGGAGCGCCGGCCGCATGGGCGTCCCGCCGCCCGGCGAGGTGCTCTGGATGGAGGCGGTGAGCTCCTGCGTGTTCAGCGGCAGCTCGCCGATGGCGACCGCGAGCTCGTCGTAACTCGTGTGGTTGCAGTCGCTTTGCCCGTTGCTGCTCCGCGGGAAGTAGGTCAGTCCCACGTTCATCCCGGCCGAGGCGGCGTCGGTGACGAACGCCGAGAGCGCGTTCGTGACGCCGACCCATTTCGAGCCGAGCATGCTGCCGGATCGGTCGAGCAGGATGAGCATATCGAGCGGCAGGAGCGTGGCCTCCGCGCTCGCCTGGGCGCAGGAGGACCCCTCCCCGAGGCCGCCCTCGCCGGCGCCGCCGAGCCCTCCCCCCTCGCCGAGCGACGTGTCTCCGCTCGCGCTGCTCACGCCGAAGGAGCCGCCGTCGCCGCCGCTCGCGGCGTCATCCGGCCGGGGGATGCTCGCGGGCTTCTCGTCCTCGGTGGCCGCACAGCCGCCCGACTGAGCCGCGATCCCGGCGGCGACGAGGATAGGGGCAAACACGAAATGACGTCGGAAGGACATCTCTGCGCTCCTCTGGAAATGGGTGCGACGTGGGTCGGGGCCGCGGGGCTCCACGCGCGAAGTGGTCTGTCTATCGAGGGATGGCCGAGCTCCGAGACGATCTCGTCAGTGTATGCGTATCTCGATCGAGGCGCGATAGGGGCTCTCCGGTTTGTAAGCCTGGCTCGTGTCGCGCTGTCGTTGCTCTCTTGTCTTTCGCTGCTTGTCACGGCTCTCGTCGCTTGTCGCAGCTCTCGTTGCTCTCGTTGCTCTCGCAGGGTCTCGCGCGCTCGTCGGCGCGGCGGGGCTCGGTGTCTTCGCTCGTCGCTGATTGCGCCGACCGTTCCGGGTGCTCGCGCGCGGGAACATCATGTTTCCTTGCGCAGCCGCGAAGGACGCGTAATTCCCACGAGGTGCGTCACGCTTGCTGGAAAGAGGCGAACATGACTAGGTGGATTCCATGGGTACTTTCCGCTGTCGCCCTGACGGATCTCGGCTGTTCGACTGCGACATCCGCGGGCAGCTCGGGCCCGGCGGGGGCCGGCGGCGCCGCTGGGGCGGCTGTCTCGAGCGGAGGGGGCGGCGCAGGCGGGGACGGCGCGCCGTGCCGGATCGACTGCTCGCTCGTTCCGACCTCGCAATGCGTCGTGGCCGTGTGCAACGAGGCGACGCGTGATTGCGAGCTCGTCCCCAGCGCGGGCGGGGAGCCCTGTGACGACAGGGACGCCTGCACGGTCGGCGAGGTGTGCGAGGAGGGTGTCTGTCAGGGCGGGGCCCAGGAGGACTGCGGCCTCGCGCCGGACGCCTGTCACGTGGTCACGTGCGTCGACGCGGGCGGCGCTCCTCGCTGCGGCGTGGAGCCGAGGGCGAACGGGGCCCCGTGCGCGACGGAAGACCGCTGTATCCTCGACGCGGCGTGCCTGGACGGCGCCTGCGTCGGGACCCCGCGGGACTGCTTCTTCTTCCACGTGCCGGACTCCTGTCATGTTGGTGCGTGCGACCCTGCCTCCGGTGCGTGCGAGGCGGTTCCGGGGAACGAGGGGGCGCCGTGCGCGGACTCCGGCGATCTCTGCATGGTCGGCAAGACCTGCCAGAGCGGCCGCTGCGAGGGGGGCGTCCCGAAGGACTGCAGCGCGCTGAGCGTCGGGTGCAACGATGGCGCCTGCGATCCGGGCTCTGGCAATTGCTATGCTGAGCCGATCGGACCGGGCGGCGCCTGCCTCTCTGGGACCGACGAGTGCAATCGTGGCGTCTGTGACGAGAGCGGCGCCTGTATTTCCATCCCCACCCCCGGAGAGCCGTGCCCCTCGCGGGCGATCGGTTGCACGCGCGGCGTCTGCAGCGAGTCCGGGGTGTGCACGGCGCGCCCGGTCCCCGATGGCGGGCTCTGCGTTGACAGCGACTCGTGCACCGTGGGGGAGTCCTGCCTGGCTGGCGTCTGTCAGGGCGGCGCCGCCGCGGCGGCGCCGGTGGTCTATTTCCGGGATACGTTCGAGAGCGACGCGGCCGGGTGGGAGCTCGGTCCGACCTGGCAGATCGGCGCGGCGAAGGCGTCAACCGGCCAGACCTACGGGCACGCCGATCCGGCGCTCGATCACACGGCGACGTCGGACAACGGGGTGGCCGGCGTGGTCATCGGAGGGAACGCGCCCGTCGGGGTCCACCCGTACTTCTACCTGACGAGCCCGGTCGTCAACGCCGATGTCGCGGGCGGCGTGTACCTGACGTTCTGGCGTCTCCTGAACAGCGATGAGACGCCCCACATGACGAACCGTGTCGAGGTCTACGACGGCGTCCGCTGGAAGGTGCTCTTCGAGTCGGGGGCGTACCCCGGCGTCCGCGACTCGGCCTGGACGAAGGTCGTCTATGACCTGACGCCCCACAAGAACGCCAGCCTGCGGGTCCGCTTCGGCTACGAGATCGGGCGGGAGTCCTTCGTCGACATCGTGTCGAGCTGGAACATCGACGATGTGGAGATCGCGAACGCCGCTTGCCCGTAGAGCGCGCGACGCGGGCGCGGGGAGCCACAGGGACCTTGCGCCCTCGGTGGCTCGACTCCGATGTTCGGCCGGGGCCCTTGGCTCACCGCTCCACGACGGCCGCGAGCGCCGCCGTGATCGCCCGGGAGACCTCGTCGACCGGGCCATCCCCGTCGATATGGATGATGCGGTCCCCCGGGACGAGCTCCTCCGCCCGGCGGTACGCCTCCGCGAGCCGCGCCTGCAGCTCTGTCTTCTCGAACAGCTCCTCCGCCCCCCCGCGGCCCCGGCGGCGCTTCTCGGCGATCTCGGGCGTCACGTCGATCACCACCGTGACGTCGGGCCTCAGGGCGTGGCGGTTGAGCTCACGGATCCATTCGATGATCTCCTCGGAGCGCCCCCCGTCCTCGCTCGCCGTCGTCGACTGGTAGGCCAGGCTCGACAGGTCGTAGCGATCCGAGATCACGACGTACCCGTCTCGGAGGAGGGGCTCGATCTCGGCGCCGAGGTGATCGAGGCGATCGGCCGAGAAGAGGAGCGCCATGATCTCCGCCTGGTGGGCGCCGGGGAGCGAGATCCGGTGGGTCAGGACCTGCCGGAGCAGCGCGCCCACCGGCCCGGCGCTCGGCTCTCGGGTGACGTGGACAAGGCGCCGCGCCGCCCTGAGGTGCGCCGCGTAGCGCTCGGCCTGCGTGCTCGTGCCGGCGCCGTCGATGCCCTCGAACACCACGAAGACGCCACGGCCCGCCTCCTCCGCCGGGCTCTCTTGCTCGCCTCTCGTCTTCGGCATCTAGATCGCCTCCTCGCTCCCCTCCACGACGGGCGGCGCGTCCTCCCCGAGCACGACGTTGTCGATGAGCCGCGTCGTCCCGACGCGGACGGCGACCGCCAGCAGCGCCCGATCGCCGATCGCCGGTGCGTCGCTCCAGATCGCCAGGGACTCCGGATCGGCGAGGTCCACATAATCGATGCTCGTCGCGACGGCCGCCAGGCGCGCGCGCGCGGGCTCGAGGAGCGCCGCGGCGCGCCGCTCGCCGCGAGCGAACGCGCGGCACGCGCCGGCGAGGGCGAGCGGGATGGCGCGCGCCGCGCTCCGCTGCTCGGGCGAGAGGTAGGCGTTCCGGGACGACATGGCGAGGCCGTCCGGCTCGCGCACCGTCGTCGCCCCGACGACCTCGACGGGAAGGAACAGGTCGGCGACGAGCCGCCGGATGACCTGGAGCTGCTGGTAGTCCTTCCGGCCGAAGACGGCGACGCACGGGCCGGCGAGCGACAGCAGCTTCGTCACCACGGTGGCGACGCCCTCGAAGTGCGCGGGCCGATGGACGCCGCAGAGCGGGCCCGCGGTCGCGCCGACGCGCACGCGCGTCTCCTCGCCGGGCGGGTACATCGCGGCGACGTCCGGCGCGAACACGCCGTCGGCGCCGGCCTCCGCGCAGGCGGCGAGGTCTCGCTCGAGCGTCCGCGGGTAGCGCGCCAGGTCTTCGCCCACGCCGAACTGGGTCGGGTTGACGAAGACGGTCACGGCCACGAAGTCCGTCCTCCGCCGCGCCTCCGCGATCAAGGCGAGGTGGCCTGCATGGAGCGCGCCCATCGTCGGGACGAGGCCGACGCGGCGCCCTGCCGCACGAGCCCGCTCGCACGCCACCCTGAGGTCGCCAGGATGTCGCCAAAACTCCATAATGGAATCCTATCAGACGTACGGCAAAATCGGAGCTTCGATCATGGTCGACCCGCCGTCCAGCCCAGACAACGCCATCGCTCCCGACTCGGAAGACGCCATCGATTCAGCTCCGGCCGCCGGGCCTGGATCGCGACCGGGCGGCCCCTCCAGCACTCGGTCCGGGGGGAGCTCTGCCCCGTCCAGCGGCCCGGTGCCGATATCGGCCGCCCCGGGGGTGATCGCGATCGAGGGGGACCCGACGCACTACCTGAACCGCGAGCTCTCGTGGCTCGAGTTCAACGCGCGGGTGCTGGCGGAGGCCAGGTCGCACGAGGTGCCGCTGTTCGAGCGCCTCAAGTTCCTGAGCATCTTCTTCTCGAACCTCGACGAGTTCTTCATGGTGCGCGTCGCCGGCCTCCAGGCGCAGACGCAGCGCACGATCGCGGAGGTCCCGCCGGACGGGCTCACGCCCCACGAGCAGCTCGTGGCGATCAGCGCGCGCGTCCACGCGCTCGTCGATGACGCCTACCAGCTGTGGCACTCGGATCTGATCCCGGCGCTCCAGCGCGCCGGCATCGTGATCGTCCGGCCCGACGAGCTCGGCGCGACGGAGCTCAGCGCGCTCGACGATCGGTTCCGCACCGACATCTTCCCGATCCTCACGCCGATCGCGATCGACCCGGGGCACCCGTTCCCGCACCTGCGCAACAAGATGATCAACCTCGGGATCATGTTCTCCCGGGAGCATGAAGCGCAGGAGCCCGGCTTCGCGGTCATCCAGGTGCCGCCTGGGCTGAGCCGGCTGATGCGGGTGCGCGTGGAGGGCGCGGCGCGCGCGTTCGTCCTGCTCGAGGACGTGATCGCCCGGCACGTGAAGGATTTCTTCCCCTCGGGCAGGCTGCGCGGCACGTACCCCTTCCGCGTCACCCGGAACTGGGACCTCGAGATCGACGAGGAGGAGGGCGAGGACCTGCTGGAGACGATCCAGGCCGAGCTCCGCCGGCGCGATCGCGGCAACGCCGTGCGCCTGGAGATCGGCTTCGGCGAGGGCGCCGGCACCTCGGTCCAGCGGCTCTGCCGCGCGCTCAAGGTCGACGCGTCGCACGCCGTCTACCGGGTGCCGGGGCCGCTCCACATCGCCGACCTCATCGGCATCGTCGCGGACGACGAGCGCCGCGAGTACCGGGACGAGCCGTTCGCCCCGCAGGTCCCGCCGCTCTTCCGGGACGTCGAGGACATCTTCGCCGTCATCCGGGAGCAGGACGTGCTCCTGCACCACCCCTACGAGTCGTTCGATCCGGTCGCCGAGTTCGTCTCCCGCGCCGCCGACGACCCGAACGTGCTCGCGATCAAGCAGACGCTCTACCGGACCGGCGGTGACTCGCCGATCCTGAAGGCGCTCGCGCGCGCGGCCGAGAGCGGCAAGCAGGTGACGGCCATCGTCGAGCTGAAGGCGCGGTTCGACGAGGCGAGCAACATCCAGTGGGCGAGGACGCTCGAGCAGAGCGGCGTGCAGGTGATCTACGGCCTGCTCGGGCTGAAGACGCACGCGAAGGCGCTGCTCGTGGTGCGGCGCGAGAAGGACAAGCTGCGCCGCTACGTGCACCTGTCGACGGGCAACTACAACCCGCAGACCGCGCGGCTCTACACGGACATCGGCCTGTTCACGGCGAACCGGGAGATCGGCGAGGACATGACGTCGCTCTTCAACCTGCTGACCGGCTACAGCGCGCCGCCCAAGTGGAACCGCCTCCTCGTGGCGCCGCTCGGCCTGCACCAGGCGGTGCTGGGCCTCATCGCGCGCGAGGAGGCCCACGCGCGGGCCGGGCGCAAGGCGGAGATCGTGGCGCAGATGAACGCGCTCGTGGACGTCGACGTCATCGACGCGCTCTACTCGGCGTCGCAGGCCGGGGTCGACATCAAGCTCGCCGTGCGCGGCATCTGCTGCCTCCGGCCGGGGATCCCGGGCCTGTCGGAGCGGATCCAGGTGCGCGCGATCATCGATCGTTTCCTCGAGCACAAGCGCCTGTTCCGGTTCGCGAACGGCGGCAGCGAGGAGATCTACATGTCGAGCGCCGACTGGATGCCGCGCAACTTCCATCGCCGCGTCGAGCTGATGATCCCGATCATCGAGCCCGCCACCCGCGCGCGCGTGGAGGACATGCTGAACACCGTGATGTCCGACACGGCGAAGACCTGGGAGCTCGCGAGCGACGGCAGCTACCACAAGCTCCAGCAGCCCGCCGGCGCCCCCCTGCTTCGGTCGCAGCACCGCTTCATCGAGCTCGCGCGCGAGCGGGTGAAGCTCAGCGATCCGCTGGCGCGCGGCGGCGGGCGCTTCCACATCCTCCGCATGCCCGCGGGCGCGGACGACGGCGAGCCTCGCCACCGCAAGGGCGCCAAGAAGAAGAAGGGTCTGCTCTGAACGACGGCGCGCAGGAGAGGCGTCCCCGCGGCCTCGCGCGCGGGGAGGAGCATCGGGCCGCGGGAGCCCTTCAGAACTGCGTCTGCAACGCGGCGGAGCCGGGGCCGAGCGAGAGCGTGGTCTCGACAGAGGCCTTGGGCGCCGTGTCGCCGGCTGGCACCTTCTTCCCGCCGATAACCCAGAGCGGGATGCCCACGGCGATCATGAGGCCGCCCGCCACGGAGACGAGCGCGCCGGCGAGCTGACGGCGCCCATCGGTGCGCGTCTCGCAGATGCCCGTGAAGCCCCCGAAATCGCAGTAGATCTCGTATCGGTTGCTCGCCGACGCGAGCAGGCCGGTCCCGGTGAAGAACGCGATCGTGCCGCCGGCGGTGAGCGCGATGCCGCCCAGCATCAGGCCCGGGCTCTTCCGACGCAGGGGAACCGGGGGCGGAGCAGGCGGGATCTCCGACGGGCTCACGGGGTAGCCCGGCGGGAGCGGAGGGTAAGCGCCGCCGTAAGGAGCGTAGCCGCCCGGGGGACCCGGGGGCGGATAGCCCGGCGAGGCGCCTGGCAGAGCCTGAGGGGCCTCCTGCGGCGGCGCCGGGTAGGGGACCGCAGGGTACGGCGGCGCGGAGGCACCCGGCGGCGCGGAGGCAGCCGGCGGAGCGGGTTGCGGCGCCGCAGCGCCTGGCGGTGCAGCAGGCGCGCTGCCGGGCTGTTGCGTCGCAGCAGCCGGGGTCGGCGCGGCTGGCGGCGAGGCGGCCGGCGGCGCAGCGGCGGCGCCGGGCTGCTGCCGCGCGACGCCCGGCGCCACGGGCGACCCTGCAGGAGGCTGTCGTTGCGGCGCTGGTTGCGCGCCCGCCGTCGCCGCGGCGAGGAGGCCGGACAGCGCGACGCCGAGCGGCAGGGCGCGCGCCCGCGCGCGGGCGCGCGGCGAGCGGCCCGGCGTTCGGGCGGCGTCGGGCGAAGCATTCAAGCGAAGCATCTCGGGCGTCCTTTCATCACGGCGGTTGCAATCACTCGTGTGGAAGCTCGGCAGGCTTCTGCGCCGGCTCTGGCGGAGGCGCCGCCTCCGCTGCCGGCGTCGCCCCCGCTGAAGGTGTCGCCACGGGGGGCGCGGCGGCCGGCTTCGGTGCGCTGGTGCGCTTCTTCGGCGGGGCGGCCGCGGCTGCTCCGGTGGCTGCTCCTTTCGGAGAGGCGCTGGCAGCGGTTCCCTCTGGCGAGGCGCCGGCAGCAGCGCGCTGCGGGGCTGTCGCGCGCGCCGTCTCCGCTGCGGCAGGTTCGGCCGTGACGATCGTCGGCGGCGACGAGTCGACGGGAGGTGGAGCCGGCAGCTCGGCCGTCTCCGTCGGCGTGGCAGGGGACGCGGTGGACGGCTCCGCCGTGTGTGTCTTTGCCGGAGCGCCTTTCGCGGGTTCCGGCGCAGCGCGCTCCGGGGTGCGGGGGGACTGCGCGGCGAACACGATCACCGCGGCGAGCGCCACGAGGCCCAGGAAGACCAGGAGCACGCGATCTCGCTTTGGCTTCGTCTGTGTGCTTCCGCCGCGCGCTCGCGCGGGCTGCGTCTCGACGCCGCCTCTCCGATGGGATCGATCGCCGGCGTCGCGCGCCCGCGCGCTCTCCGCGGCGTCGCGCGCCCGCGCGGGCTCCGCGCTGCTCGGAGCAGCGGCGCCGCGCGCCCGCGCGCCGCGCGGGTCGTCGCCGCCTCGGCTCACCGTCGGATCGACGCGCGCCCCCGCGGGGCCTCGTGCCGTCGCGCTGTCGCCCTGATCGCTTCGCGACGAGGGCGCCGCGCTCCCCGGATCCACGCCGGACGCCGTCCTCGACGCAGCGCTGCTCTGCGGCGCCTTGCGCCGGCTTTCTTTACGCTGGGCGCGTGAAAGCTTCTTCGTCACGCAGCGACCGTACCGAACAGCAGGCGGGCCGCCAAGGGGCCCGCGGCGCGCGTCGGCGTCCGACTCGTGCGGCGCGCGCAGGGGCCCGCGCATCCCGGGAGCCGCCGGCGCACGCCGAGCGCCCCGTCGAACGAGACGTGCGCGGACGGCCCCCGCAGCGCGCCGTGACCCACGAGCTCGTCGCGCGGGGCCAGGACGCGCAGAGCACGGCCCCCGCCGGCGCAGCGGGATCGACGCGACCCATGCGACCGCCACGAACGATGCAGCGCCTCGGCGAGCGCAACGGATGGGACCGACGCAACCTACGTGAACGATGCGACCCACGCGGCGGACGCGTCGACGCAAGCGACGAGAACCTACGGGAACCTACGGGAAGCGACGCGAATCGACGCGAACGAACGGCTCGCTGGCGTATCCAACACGAACGGGTATCGTCCCGCTTGACATGGGTCGCCTCCTGGGTATCCTGCGCGTCCCCATCCCTCAGGGGGAAATCCGCGTCACTATGCCGACCATCAGCCAGCTCATCCGCCAAGGCCGCGAGGCCGCTCGTTACAAGACGGCCTCTCCTGCGCTCAAGTCCTGCCCGCAGCGGCGAGGCGTGTGCGTACGTGTTTACACCACGACGCCGAAGAAGCCCAACTCGGCGCTCCGCAAGGTCTGCCGCGTCAGGCTGAGCAACCAGATGGAAGTGACGAGCTACATCCCGGGCGAAGGCCACAACCTGCAGGAGCACTCGGTCGTCCTCATCCGCGGCGGCCGTGTCAAGGACCTGCCGGGCGTGCGTTACCACGTCGTCCGCGGCACGCTCGACGCGTCCGGCGCTGCCGGGCCGAGCTCCACCAACAAAGCGACCCGCAACCGCAAGCGCTCGAAGTACGGCGTGAAGCGCCCGAAGGCCTGACAGAGGAACGAAGATGCCCCGTCGTCGCGAAGTCCCGAAGCGGAAGATCATTCCGGACCCGAAGTACAAGGACAAGCTCGTCGCCAAGTTCACGAACTCCCTGATGCAGTCGGGCAAGAAGGCGACCGCCGAGGGGATCCTCTACGGCGCGTTCGACATCGTGCGCGACCGATTCAAGGAGGAGCCGATCGACGTCTTCCGCAAGGCGCTCGACAACGTGAAGCCGAAGCTCGAGGTGAAGAGCCGGCGCGTCGGCGGCGCGACCTACCAGGTCCCCGTCGAGGTCCGCCCCGAGCGCCGCGTCGCCCTCGCGATGCGGTGGCTCGTGACCTACTCGCGCGGCCGCGGCGAGAAGACGATGCGCGAGCGGCTCGCCGCCGAGCTCGTCGACGCGGCGCAGAACCGCGGCAACGCGGTCAAGAAGCGCGACGACACGCACAAGATGGCGGAGGCCAACAAGGCGTTCGCCCACTACCGCTGGTAGGTCAGCGAGGCCAGCGCGGATCCCGGATCTGCGCTGGTTCGTCATTTCAGGTCCCATCCCCAGGCGAGGAGACGCGTAGAGCGAGATGGCACAGCTGACATAAGGATCGGGTTACAGAGCCGGTCCTCTCGAGGGAGCGCGACAGCGCCCACCCTCGCGGGACCTAGAAAAGCTGCTGCTGTACCCCGACACCCTCTCCAGGTTTCAAGTGCCCGCCACAACGGAGGCGGGCCGGGCTGGAGAGGGTGTTTTGCATCCTGAGTCCGGAACCCTCACCCCACGCATCACACGACGGAGAAGGAAAAGTGGCACGCGAGTACAGCCTGGAACGGACGCGCAACATCGGGATCATGGCCCACATCGATGCGGGCAAGACCACGGTCACCGAGCGCATCCTTTATTACTCGGGTGTCAACTACAAGATCGGCGAGGTCCACGAGGGCGCAGCCACGATGGACTGGATGGTCCAGGAGCAGGAGCGCGGCATCACCATCACGTCCGCCGCGACGAACTGCTTCTGGGCGCCGGAGCAGGGCCCCGAGAAGGGCGTCTCTCACCGGATCAACATCATCGACACGCCCGGTCACGTCGACTTCACCATCGAGGTCGAGCGGAGCCTCCGCGTGCTCGACGGCGCGGTGGCGGTGTTCGACGGCGGCAACGGCGTCGAGCCGCAGAGCGAGACGGTGTGGCGGCAGGCGGACAAGTACGGCGTCCCGCGCATCGCGTTCATCAACAAGATGGACAAGGTCGGCGCCGACTTCGACATGTGCGTCGACTCCATCCGCGAGCGCCTCGGCGCGAACCCGGTGGCGATCCACTACCCGCTCGGCGCGGAGGACTCGTTCCGCGGCGTGATCGACCTCGTGACCCTGCGGGCCGCCGTGTTCGACGAGGAGACGAAGGGCCAGCGCTACGACTGGCAGGAGATCCCGGGCGACCTGCTGCCGCGGTGCAAGGAGCTCCGCGAGAAGCTCATCGAGGCGTGCGCCGACGCGAGCGACAAGGTGATGGAGAAGTTCATCGCCGGTGAGGTCGACCAGATCACCGAGCAGGAGATCCACGCGGCCATCCGCGCGGGCACCCTCGGCTTCAAGATCGTCCCGGTCCTGTGCGGCTCTGCGTTCAAGAACAAGGGGGTCCAGCTCCTGCTCGACAGCGTCGTGAACTACCTGCCGTCGCCGGTCGACATCCCGGCCGTCGAGGGGACGCTGCCCGACAAGAAGGACAAGGTCGTCTCGCGCAAGGCGAGCGATGAAGAGCCGTTCGCGGCGCTGGCGTTCAAGGTCATGAACGACCAGTTCGGCAACCTCACCTTCTTCCGTGTCTACTCCGGCACGACGAAGAGCGGCGTCAGCGTGCTCAACTCGACGCGCGGCAAGCGGGAGCGCTTCGGGCGCATCCTCCGCATGCACGCGAACAAGCGCGAGGAGATCGACGTCTGCTACGCGGGCAACATCTACGCTGCCGTGGGGCTCCGCGACACCCGCACCGGGGACACTCTCTGCGAGGAGAAGAACCCGATCGTGCTGGAGCGGATGGAGTTCCCCGACCCCGTGATCTCGATCGCCATCGAGCCGAAGACCAAGGCCGATCTCGACAAGCTCGGGCTCAGCCTGCAGAAGCTCGCCTACGAGGATCCCTCGTTCCGCACCTTCACGAACGAGGACACGGGTCAGACGATCATCGCCGGGATGGGCGAGCTCCACCTCGAGATCATCGTCGACCGCCTGAAGCGCGAGTTCAAGGTCGACGCCAACGTCGGCAAGCCCGAGGTCGCCTACAAGGAGACCATCTCGAAGAAGGCGACCGACGTGGAGGGGCGCTTCGTCCGGCAGTCGGGCGGACACGGCCAGTTCGGTCACGTGAGGATCGACATCGAGCCCGCCGAGCGCGGCGCGGGCTTCGTGTTCGAGAACGACATCGTCGGCGGCATCATCCCGAAGGAGTTCATCCCCTCGATCGAGAAGGGCATCCGGGACGCGATGGGCCGCGGCGTGCTCGCGGGCTACCCCGTCGTCGACATCAAGGTGCGGCTCCACTTCGGCAGCTACCACGAGGTCGACTCCTCCGGGCCCGCGTTCGAGGTCGCCGCGTCCATGGCCTTCCAGGACGGCGCCAAGAAGGCGGGGCTCGTGCTCCTCGAGCCGATGATGGCCGTCGAGGTCGTGTCGCCCGAGAACTACCTCGGGGACGTCATCGGAGACCTCAACTCGCGGCGTGGCCGCATCCTCGATATGGGGCAACGCGCGAACACCCGGGTGATCCGCGCGGAGGTCCCGCTCTCAACCATGTTCGGTTACGCGACCGACGTCCGTTCCAAGACGCAAGGCCGCGCGACCCATTCGATGCAGTTCTCTCATTACGCACCGGTTCCAGCAGCGATCCAGGAAGAGATCGTCGCCAAGCAGCGAGGTTAAAAAGACGCCATGGCCAAGGAGAAATTCACTCGTACGAAGCCGCACGTGAACGTGGGCACCATCGGTCACATCGACCACGGCAAGACCACGCTCACGGCGGCGCTCGTCAAGGTGCAGTCGAAGCGCAACCTGGCGAAGGCGATCTCGTACGCCGACATCGCGAAGGGCGGGACGGTCCGTGACGAGACCAAGACGGTGACCATCGCGGCGGCGCACGTCGAGTACGAGTCGGCGAACCGCCACTACGCGCACGTCGACTGCCCCGGGCACGCCGACTACATCAAGAACATGATCACCGGCGCGGCGCAGATGGACGGGGCGATCCTCGTCGTGTCGTCGCTCGACAGCGTGATGCCGCAGACGCGCGAGCACGTGCTGCTCGCCCGGCAGGTCGGCCTGAACCACATCGTCGTGTTCCTCAACAAGTGCGACGCGGTGGACGACCCGGAGATGCTCGACCTGGTCGAGATGGAGGTCCGCGAGCTGCTGTCGAAGTACAAGTTCGACGGCGACAACGCGCCGGTGGTCCGGGGCGCGTCGCTGCCGGCGCTGCAGGGCGACCCGAAGTGGGAGGAGACGATCCAGCAGCTCCTCAGCGCGCTGGACAGCTACATCCCCGAGCCGGTGCGCGACATCGACAAGCCGTTCCTGATGGCGATCGAGGACGTGTTCTCGATCAAGGGCCGCGGCACGGTGGCCACGGGCCGCATCGAGCGCGGCGTGATCAAGGTCGGCGACGAGGTGCAGATCATCGGCTTCAAGGACACGAAGAAGTCGGTCGTGACCGGCGTCGAGATGTTCCGCAAGCTGCTCGATCAGGGGCAGGCGGGCGACAACGTCGGGTGTCTGCTCCGCGGCGTGGAGAAGGAAGAGATCGAGCGCGGCCAGGTGCTGGCGAAGCCCGGGTCGATCACGCCGCACACGAAGTTCACCGGTGAGGTGTACGTCCTCAAGAAGGAGGAGGGCGGGCGCCACACGCCGTTCTTCACCAACTACCGGCCGCAGTTCTACATCCGGACGACGGACGTGACCGGCACGGTGAACCTCCCCGAGGGGGTGAAGATGGTGATGCCGGGCGACAACATCACGATGACGATCGAGCTCATCGCGCCGGTCGCGCTGGAGGAGCAGATGCGCTTCGCCATCCGCGAGGGCGGCAAGACGGTGGGCGCCGGCGTCGTCACCAAGATCCTCGCGTAGGAAGAGCACCATGCCTGATACAACCAAGATCCGGATTCGCCTCAAGGCCTTCGACCACCAGCTGCTCGACAAGTCGACGAGCGATATCGTCGAGACGGCGAAGCGGACCGGGGCGCACGTCGCGGGGCCCATCCCGCTGCCCACCGAGATCCGCCGCTACACGGTTCTTCGGGGGCCCCACGTCGACAAGAAGTCGCGCGAGCAGTTCGAGATCCGGACGCACAAGCGGCTTCTCGACATCATCGAGCCGACTCAGCAGACCCTCGACGCGCTGATGAAGCTCGACCTTTCGGCCGGCGTCGACGTCGAGATCAAGAGCTAGGAGTCCAGGTACCATGAAGGTTACCGTTTACAACCTCAAGCGGGAGCAGGTCGGCGAACTCGACCTCTCGGACGAGGTCTTCGGGACCGAGGTGAAAGAGCACCTCTTCTATGAGGTCGTGAAGGCGCAGCTCGCGTCCCGCCGCTCGGGCACCAAGGCCACCAAGGAGCGGAGCGCGGTCGCCGGCTCCACGAAGAAGCTCTATCGCCAGAAGGGCACCGGCCGCGCTCGCCAGGGCTCGATCCGCGCGCCGCACCACGCGGGCGGCGGCATGGCGCACGCCCTGGAGCCGAAGGACTGGTCGTACCGTCCGCCGCGCAAGGTGCGGATCGGCGCCCTGAAGAGCGCTCTCTCGCTCTTCGCGAAGGAGGGGCGGCTCATCGTGCTCGACAGCCTGGAGGTCTCCGAGATCAAGACCAAGGCGATCGCTGCCACGCTGACGACCCTGCAGGCGGACCGGAAGTCGCTGGTCGTCGACACGGCCGGCAACGAGAAGCTGGTGAAGAGCCTCCGCAACCTGGAGAACCACCAGTACCTGCCGCCGGAAGGGGTCAACGTCTACGACCTCCTCAGGCACGACCACCTCATCGTCTCGAGGGACGCCGCCAAGGCGCTCGAGGCGCGTTGCCTTCGCTAGTCAGGGGAGTCCGACATGCAGCCCGAGCAGATCATCCGCCGGCCAATCATCCTCACGGAGAAGTCGAGCCGGCTCCGCGACCAAGGCAACAAGGTCATCTTTGAGGTCCGCCGCGAGGCGAACAAGATCCAGATCAAGGACGCCATCCAGACGCTCTTCAAGGTGGGCGTCGTGGACGTCAACACGCTGATCATGCGCGGCAAGGACAAGCGCATGGGGCGCGGCTACGCGAAGCTGCGCAATTGGAAGAAGGCGATCGTCACCCTCAAGGAGGGTGACGAGATCCAGTTCTTCGACGAGAAGGCGGAATAGCGATGGGAATCAGATCCTTCAAGCCGACCTCGCCGGCGCGGCGTTACTACTCGGTCAGCGACTTCAAGGAGATCACGAAGGTCGAGCCCGAGCGGTCGCTGCTGGAGCAGCAGACGTCCACCGGCGGCCGGAACAACAACGGCCGGATCACGTCGCGGTTCCGCGGCGGTGGTCACAAGCAGCGCTACCGGATCATCGATTTCCGGCGCGACAAGATCGGCGTCCCGGCGAAGGTCGCCGCCATCGAGTACGACCCGAACCGGACGGCGCGCATCGCGCTCCTTCACTACGTGGACGGCGAGAAGCGCTACATCCTGGCGCCCGACGGCCTCGCGGTCGGGGCGACGCTGCTCGCGAGCCGGAACGCGGACATCAAGCCTGGCAACAGCCTGACGCTCCGCTACATCCCGCCCGGCACCTCGATCCACAACGTCGAGGTCAAGAAGGGCAAGGGCGGTCAGCTCGTGCGCTCGGCCGGCGTGGCCGCGCAGCTCATGGCGAAGGACGGCGACTATGCGCAGGTCCGCCTCCCGAGCGGTGAGATCCGCAAGGTGCACCTCGATTGCCGCGCCACGATCGGGCAGGTGTCGAACTCCGAGCACGCGAACATCAGCCTCGGCAAGGCGGGGCGCTCGCGCTGGCTCGGGCGCCGGCCGCACAACCGCGGTGTCACGATGAACCCCGTCGATCACCCGATGGGCGGCGGTGAGGGCCGGACGAGCGGCGGGCGCCACCCGTGCTCGCCGTGGGGTCAGCTCTCCAAGGGCCTCAAGACGCGGAACAACAAGCGCACCGACGGCATGATCGTCCGGCGGCGCGGGACCAAGGGTTAGTCATGCCGAGGAGCATTAAGAAAGGGCCCTTCATTGACGGTCACCTGCTGGAGAAGATCCAGGCGGCCCAGGCGACCAATGCCAAGAAGGTGATCAAGACGTGGTCGCGCCGCTCGACGATCCTGCCCGAGTCGGTCGGCCTGACCTTCGCCGTGCACAACGGGAGGAAGTTCGTTCCCGTGTTCGTGACGGAGAACATGGTCGGCCACAAGCTGGGTGAGTTCGCCCCGACGCGCACGTTCCACGGCCACTCCGGGGACAAGAAGGCCAAGGTCGCCAAGGGCGGCCCGGGCGGTCGCTGATCGCTCCGCGTCAACCGCGAGCGCATCGACATGAAGCGGGCAGGGTCGCAGCAGCGACCCTGCCCGTTCCTTTTTGCGCAGCTACGGCCTGACGGCGTCCGCGTCGCTGCGCGGGGCTCACCCGTACAGGAGACGGGTCCAGATCGGCGTTTTCGGCACGGAGGCGTACTCCCGTACGCCGAGTACCGAAAACGTCGAGATGGGCCCGTCTCCGCAGCGGGTGAGCCCCGCGCGTTAGAATTGGCCGCGTAGACCGGTGAAACCGGGGCCGACGAGCAGCTGCGTCGAGGCCGTGGCGCTCTGCGAGCCGCCGGCGCCGCCTCCGGTGAAGCTCAGGATGAGCAGGGTCGTGCCCGTGACGAGCCCGAGCGCGCCGACCACGACGCCGATGTTCGCGACCGTCTTCTGGGTCTTGCCGGCGTCGACGTCGTCCTGGCGATCGGCGGGGCAGGGGCCCCTGCAGGTCTCGGTGAGATCGCTGTAGGTGCTGTTCGCCATCAGCCCGGCGACGGTGAACATCGCGAGCCCCGCCACACCCACGCCGCCAGCGGCGTAGGCGTAAGGCCGCAGGTACGCACGCGGCGAGGGCGCCTCCGAAAAGGGCGGGCTCGGGCCCTCGTCGAGGAGCGCCGGAGAGCCGGAGACGGCCTCGGTCGGGCCGCTCGGCTCGGCGTCGAGCACGACGGTCTTCGCTTCCCCCGCCGAGAGATCGAGGGTCTGCGGCGTCGAGGTGAGCTTCGTGCGCAGGACGATCTCGGTCTTGCCGGGCTTGACCGGGAACGGCTTGCCCCACCGCTCGCGCGGGACGTCCTTGCCGGCCACCGCGAGCGAGGTCGCCGCGTCCGGATGCGCGACAGTGACCGTGACGAGGGCGATCTTGCGCGCGATCTCGTCGCGCTCCAGCTGCGCCGTCTGCTCCGTCTGGGCATAGCGCGGCTCGTCCTTCGCCCGGGACGCGGCCTCCGCCGCGACCTGATCGAACTCGAGGTACGCCTCGATGTGATCGCCCAGATCCGCGAGGCAGCGCGCGATGTAGAGGTGGGAGTTCGGGCTCGGCACGGTGGCGTACGAGGCCCGGAACTGCTCGAGCGCCAGCGCATAGCGCTTGCTCTCGTAGAGGGCAGCGCCCTTCTTGAAGTGGTTCTGCGCCTTCTCCACCGCGTCCGGCGCGGGCGTCGCCGCGGCGCCGTCCGCGCCGGCCGCGGGCCCGGGGAGCGTGCACAAGCACACGCAAGATGCCGCACCGAAGAGCAGCGCACGGAGCCAGGGTCGAGATCGCACGGTGTTCAGATACCCGATGGGTTGTACTTCTTCTTGGGGCTGGGTTTGCCGGTCGTCGCTGGCTTGGGCGCAGGCTTCGCCGGCGTGGACGTCGTCCGGGGGCGCGTGGTCGACGGTGGGCGCGACGCCTGCGGTGCGGCGACGGGCTGCGCCGCCGCGGCCGCGGGCGCCTTGACCGTCGGGGGAGGCGTCGGCTCCGCCGCGGGAGGCGTCGGCGAGGGCGCCGGTGCTGCCTCGGGAGGCGTCGCCGACGCCTCGGGAGCGGGCGGCGACGCCGGCTGCGCCGTCTGAGGCTCCACCGGCGAAACGGGCCGAGCTGGGACGGCCTCCGCGGCGGCCGCGGTGGCGGTGGTGTCGGGCGCCGTGGCCGCGGGCAACGCATCGACGCGCGCCTTGCCGACCTCCGGACGCGAGCGCTCGTCGCCGCCGCGCACGACCAGCGCGACGGCCCCGAGCGCCACGCAGAACATCGCCGCGCCGGCCACGATCAGCTGGAGCCGCTTGCGTCGCTGCCCGGTCTCGAACGATCGGTCGACCGCCGTGACCTCGCCGACGTCGTTGGCGAGGCTCCGCGAGCCGCGCCTCGCGAGGCGTTCGCTGAGCGCCGCGGCCCGGGACGCGGGAGGATCCGCCGCCGCGAGCACCTTCGTGGCGGGCACGCCGGCCGCCGGGAGGATCCGCTTGGCGGATGGGCCGAGCGGCTTGCCCTCCCGGGCGGCGGGCCGCGGGCTCACCGGCTCGGCCGGCTCGCCGTCGGGCTGCAGCGCGGGCGCGATGATGAGCCGCGGCGGCGCCTCGGCGGGCTGCGCCGGCGCGGCGATCTCTTCGAACGAGATCGGCTCCAGGCTGACCGGCGGCTCCTCCTCCGCGATCGGTGATGCGGCCCCTCTGCTGGACGCCGGACCGGCGCCAGCCGGCGCCTGTGCCGCAGGGGGAGGCGCGGCGGCGGGACCGCCCTCGTGCGAGCCCGCGCCGACGTCGGCCAGCGCAGCGTGGCCCTCCAGAGAGGCCCCGGGCCGGCGCTCCGAGTTCACGGCGGCGCCTGCGTCGACGGCCGCGATCGCGTCGCGGAGCTCCTGCGCGCGCTTCGACTGGATCTCGCCGATCGCCTGCCGCACGAAGGCCGCCACGTCCTCGTCGGTCGTGGGCTCGCCGAGCGTCGACGCGACCTGATCGATGGCCCGCTGCATCTCCGCGCACGTCGAGAAGCGGCTCTCGGGGTCCTTCTCGAGCGCCTTGAGGATGATCCTGTCGAGCTCGGGGTGGATCGCGCCGTTCAGCTCCCGCGGGGGGAGCGGGTTCTTGATGGTGATGTTCTCGATGGTCGCGAGGTCGGTCTCGGCGCGGAAGGGGTGCAGCCCCGTCGTGAGCACGTACAGCAGCGCGCCGAGCGAGAAGATATCGCTCCGGCGATCGATGGGGAGCCCGCCGAGCTGCTCCGGCGAGAGGTACGGCGTCTTCCCCTTGACGATGCCGCCGGCGCGCGTGACGTGCAGGCGCCCCTTGGACTTCGCCACGCCGAAGTCGACGATCTTCACGAACCCGGCGGTCGAGATGAGCACGTTCGCCGGCGAGATGTCCCGGTGGACGAGGTCGAGCAGCACGCCGCTGTCGTCGCGGAGCTCGTGCGCGTTGTGGAGCCCCGCGCAGATCTGCGAGGCGATGCGGAGCACGATCCGCTGCGGGATGCCGCCGAGCCGCTTCGCGGCCTTCTGCAGCGTGCCCGCCGTCTCGCCGTCGACCCACTCCATCACGATGTAGAGGACGTCGTCCTCCTCGCCGAGGTCGAGGATCTCGACCACGTTGGGGTGCCTGATCCGCGCCGCGACCCGCGCCTCGTCGAGGAACATCGACTCGAAGTCGGGGTCGTCGGAGACGTCGGGCAGCATCGTCTTGATGGCGACGATCTTCCTGAAGCCGCGGGTGCCCTGCAGGCGCGCGGCCCAGACGGCCGCCATGCCGCCCTTGGCGACCGGCATGAGGATCTCGTAGCGGCCGAGGGTGCTCCCCGGGCCCAGCTGGTCCACGGCCGACGCCACGCGACCCCACAGCTTCGTCTGGCCCTGGACTCCGGTCGGCGTGGGGATCGTCCTGGTGGAGGTCGATGCCGGACCGTTGCCGCGCGCGCTCTCCTGCGTCGCAGGCGCCCCGCCCGGAAGCGCGGCCGCCACGGGCGGGGGCGGCGGGGTCTTCGCGGGGACAGGGATCGCAGGCGCGGTGGCCGACGCGGGCGCAACGGGGGGCAGCGGCTGAGAAGGCTCGGGCGACGCAGCCGGCGCGGGCGCCGCCGGCGGGAGGGGCGCCGACGGTGTCACCGGCGCGCGGCTCATCGTCTTCGCCGGCGGCGGCGGGGGCGTGGCGGCCGCGCGTGGCGCCGGCGTCACGGCGGGCACCACGGGCGTGCGGCGCGTGGCAGCGGCCGGCGGCCCCAGCGGCGGCACAGGTACCCGAGGCGTCGGAGGGCTCGGCGCGAGCGCTGGCCCGACAGCCGCGGGCGCTGCAGCGGCGACCTTGCCGTGCGCCTCGGGCTGCGCCGGCGACGCCGCGCGAGCCGGCGGCGGCGGGCGTGGCGGCCTCGGGGACGGCCCCCCCGGGGCCGGCGCCGGCGGCTTCGGGACCGTCCCCTCGGCCGGCGTCGGCGTCGCCCGCGCCGCGAGGGCGTCGCCCGGATCGCCCGGGCGCGGCGCGGCCGGTCGCGCGGGCGGCTGCTCCTTCGCCGTGGTCGCCCCCGTCGCAGCGGCGCGCTCGGGGCTCGCACCGGCGGCGGCGCGGTCCTCCGTGCCCTGGCCCGACAGCTCGATCCGCGGAAGGGTCGCTGCGGGACGCCGCGGCCCGGGCAGGTCGCGGGCCGGGACGTCCTCCACCGAGCCCCACTCGGTGTCGATGCTGGCGTGCGCCGCATCGGCGCCCGCAGGCCCGGCGCCGTTCGACGCGCCTGCGCCGACCGCCGGCTTGGCCGCCAGGCCGTTCTTCGGCGCGGCGGCGTCCTTCGCCGCCGTCGGGCGAACCTGGCTCGTGGCGAGCGCGCCCGCCGCGGCCACCGGCGGCGCGCCCGGTGTCGCGCCGCGCGCGCGCGGCGTCGGCGCGGTGATGGCCTGGCGCGGGCCGTCGCCGCGGGGGGAGAGCGCGCCGTCGGCCGCGGGGATCGCCACGCCCACCAGCGTCATGCCCCGCGCGCGCGGCGGCGGCCGCGACCCGTCCGCGCCGGCGGGGCTCGCCATGGCCGCCGCGATCATCGTCCTGCGCGGCTCGATCGTCTTGCCGGCCAGCCTGCTCACCGCCGCCGCCACGTCCTCGTCCCCGGCGATCCGCCCCGCTCCCGCGGCCTCCAGCGCCGCGAGCATCGCCGAGGCGCTCTCGAAGCGGCGCGCCGGATCGCGCTCCAGCGCCGTCTGGACGACATCGACGACCTCGGCCGGGACGGCGCCCCCGGCGAGCCCCGCGAGCGGCGGGATCGGCGCCGACTGCACCTTCTGGATGACCGCGGCCTCCAGCTTCGACGAGAACAGCCGCTGCCGCGCGAGCAGCTCCCAGAGGATCACGCCGACCGAGAAGAGATCCGCGCGCGGATCGAGCGGGGCCTCCGCGTGCGCTGCCATCGCCTTGACCCGCTCGGGCGCGGCATAGGCGAGCCGATCGGGGTTCCTCGTCCCCATGGGCGCGAGCCCCGCGATCGCCCGCGCGACGCCGAGCCCGCCGACCCGGGTGACGCCGTCGATGCCGACGGAGACGTGGGTCGGGTTCAGCTCGCCGTGAACGAGCGGCGCCGGCTGGGCCGCGTGCGCGGACGCGAGCGCGCGCAGCGCGTCGATCGCGATCCGGAGGGACACCGGCGGCGGCAGCCCCTCGGCGCCGGCCGCCGACACCAGCGCGCCCAGCGGCTCGCCCTCCACGTACTCCGAGACGATGAAGACCTCGCCGTCGGCGGTGCGGGCGTCCAGCACCGAGAGCACGTTGGGGAAGCGGACCTGCTGCGCCATCCCGGCCTCGCGGAGGATGCTGTCGGCGGTCTCGGCCTTCTTCGTGAGGTGCCGGTAGATGCGCAGGATCGTGACCGGCGGCGCGCTCTTCGCCTCGCCCTCGTCGGAGGACGCCCGCGCGAGCCACGTGGAGCCGATGCCGCCACCGGAGAGCTCTCTCAGCAGCTCATAGTTGCCGAGTCGCGAAGCAGAGCCCGCACCGGGCGGCCTGTCGAGCGCCATGGGTCTCGCATGCTATCAGGACGTCAGAAGCTGGATCCAGCGTTCACGGCCGACGACTCGGCGAGTTTGGGCGTGTCCGGAGCGCCCTGTCAGGTGCGCCTCGCATGGGATCCAAGCGGGCGCTGGACGGTCGGGCCAGCGCCGCGCGTGCGGCAAAGCGCCACGGCCCGCGAGATCTGGCCGGCGTGTGGGCGCTCCGCGCGCGGCCGGACACACGCCCGCGACGAGCCGCAGGGCCGCGTGGAGAGGACGCTCCTCGCAGGGCGCGCCACCGCAGCGCGATCACGTCCGGAGCGAGGGGCGCGGGCCCCGCCGCTCACACACAGGTGCCGGGGTGTGGGGAGCTCGGTGCGGGCCGTCCAGGCTCGGCGAGCTCAGGGGCGCGACACGCTGGACACGCGGAGCGCGACGGGGTGAACGGTCAGCGTCACGAACCTGGTTCGGCGCTCGTGGCTCGAGAAGGCGCTCGCGGCCACGGGGATCCCGTGCCGGAGCGCCACGGCGACGTGGGGGCCCGGATCGACCCGGATCGCCCGCGACGGCTGCGCCACCTCGCCGTCGAGCAGCAAGGTCACGCCGTCGGTCGCGCCGACGAGGTTCAGCACGATCCTCGGCATCCGTCCCTCGAGGTCCTCGAGGCGCGCGTCGATCTCGGCGAGCACCGCCGGCGACGCCTTCCGCGCGTCCGCGTCCGCGCCGAGGATCGCGCGCGCGTTGTGGTACGTCCGCTCGGCCGTGCGCAGCCGGCCGAGCCGCTCGTGGCAGAGGCCGATGTGGTACGTCACGTTCGCCGTCGGCCGCCGGCGGGCGATTGCCTCGAACCTGTCGAGCGCGTCGGCCCAGCGCCCCGCGATCTCGAGCGACAATCCCTGCGCGAACTGGAGCCTCAGCGCGCGCGTCGCGCTGTCGTCCTGAGCGTGCAGCCAGGATGGCGAGAGCAGCGCCCAGCAAACGAGCCCGAGCGCAGCGGCGCGCCGCCAGCGGCGTCGGCGAAGAGCGGTGATCGGTGCGGCGCTGGTCATCAGAACCCGGGGCTCGTGATGCGGCGTCGAGATGGCCCGCGCGGCGCTTGCCAGCGCGGGGGCTTGTCCTCGGAGGCCGATCCGAGCTCGTCGCTGCCCGGGTCCTTCGAGGCGCGCTCCGGCGAGCCCGGCGCGCGGTCGTGGCTCGCCGCGTTCCGTAGCGGCGCGCCGCTGCGCGTCGCCTCGGGCGCGCCGGCGCCGCGCCGCCAGGCGGCGCCGCTGTCGGCGAAGGCCGTGGCCAGCACGGGGCGCAGGCTCTCGCGCGCCGCGCTCTCGGGCCCCGCGTCCGCCTGCTCCCGCAGCGCGGCCGAGCAGAGCGTCGCCGCGAGCGCCGCCGCGCCCGCGAGCCGGATCGCCAGGATCGTCCTTGCGCGGCGCGCCGCGTCCTGCGGGGCGGCGGCGCCCTGCGTGCGCCCGATCGTCGTCGCCTCCCGCCATCCAGGCGCCCGCGGCGCCCGGGTCCAGAGCCGCTCGAGCGCGCGAACGGCGAGCCTCGGGGGCGCGGCGAGCGCGCCGGGGGCTCGCGTCATCTCCCCGGGCCGCGAGCCAGAGGCCGGCGGCGAGAGGACCACGATCGGCGCGGGCGCGCTCGCGCCGAGATCGTCGAGCGCGGCCTTTAGATCCGCGCGCAGCGAGGCCGCGTCCGGGTAGCGCCGCGCCGGGTCCTTCTCGAGGCATCGGCCGGCGATCTTGCGGAGGCGCGGCGGGATCGAGGCCGGCAGCGGCGCGGGCTCGGTCTCGAGGATGCGCCGGAGGACCGCGTGGTGGTTGCCTCCCGTGAACGGCTGCGCGCCGCTGAGCGCCTCGTAGAGCATGACGCCCACGGCCCAGAGATCGGCGCGCGCGTCGATGGTGCGCTTGCCGAGCGCCTGCTCCGGGCTCATGTACGAGGGCGTCCCGAGCAGCTGTCCGTCGATGGTGATGGCGTCGCCCGCGCCCGTGAGCTGGCTGATGCCGAAGTCGACGATCTTCGGCACGATCCCCTCGCCGGGGACCGTCGCCATCATGATGTTCTCCGGCTTGATGTCGCGGTGGACGACGCCCTCGGCGTGGGCGGCGGAGAGCCCGCAGCACACCTCGATGAGGACGGGCACCACCTCCTCGGGCGGCAGCGGCCGGTTCGGCTGGAGGCGGTCAGCGAACGGCGAGCCCCGCAGGAGCTCCAGGGCCAGGAACAGGTAGCCCTCGTCCTGGAGCTGGCCGGCGTCGACGACGCCGACGATGTTCCGGTGCTGGAACTTGCCGATGATCTTCGCCTCCCGGATGAACCGCCCGACGACCTGCTCGTCCCGGAGCGCCGGGGACAGCTTGAGCGCCACGTCCCGGCCGATGAGCTCGTGGCGCGCCCACCACACGCTCGACATCCCACCCGCGCCGATCTGCCGGATCAGCCGGAAGCGACCTCCTGCAACGTCCCCGGCATGAAGCATGTGCCCCCTTCGCCCATCGCGCGTGAGAAGCCTTCACGCCGATCGAGCGACGAGACCGAAAAGCACGAGCAAGGCCACCGGGTCGGCCGCCCGCCGTCGGCGTCGAACGGGCCCCGGAGGCGGGGCCGCTCGTCAGGGGCGATAGCGCTCCAGGATGTCGTTCGAGAGCTTCACGCCGAGCTCCTGGTAGCCGCGGAAGGTCAGGTGGACGCCGTCGCGCGACGCGCGCGGCGGGCGCTCGCGGTACCAGGCCTCGATCGAGCCCCTTCCGCCCATCGCCTCGTACGTGTCCCAGAACGCGCAGCCGCCCTCGCGCGCGGCGTCGCGCAGGACGTCTCGGACGACGGGCGTGCGCTCCGGCGCGTCCCTCCGGTCCGTCGGCGCGAGCACCAGGCAGTCGACGTCGGGCTCCACCCTGCGGGCGCGGGCGAGCAGCTCGGCGAGCTGCTTCGCGTAGAGGGACGGATCCGCGGTGACGTCGCCCGCTTCGTTCGTGCCGTACTCGATCACGACGAGCTCCGGCGAGCGCCGCGCGAGCTCGGCGGCCCAGCCGAGCTCGCTCCACCGGAGCGGCGTCGCCAGGCGGGCGCCGTTGATGCCGAGCGTGTCGAGCACCACCCCGGCCCCGGCCTCCGGATCGCGCTCGACGACCAGCCCGCACAGCTCGGCCCCGCCCGACGGCGCGACGCCGAGCTTCACCGCGCCCGCGCTCGCCAGCCGCGCGTGCTGCAGCGCGCCGGGGGCCTCGCCCGCGGCCGCGCGGAGCACCTCGCTCGGGCCGCCCTCGATCGTCACCGCGACCTCGTCGCTCGGCGCGCTCGGGCGGAAGCACACGTCCCAGAGCAGCCGCGCGGGGGGCCGCGCCGAGGTGAGCGCGATCTCCGCGCGCACCGGGGCCGTCTGCGCGCCGAAGAGGATGCCCCCGAGCCCGAAGACGCCGTCGTCGGCCGGCGCGGAGCCGCCCGGCGACTTCGGGCGGGTCCGCCACTTGCCGTCGGCCGTGAGCCGCGCGCCGTCGTGGCGGTAGGCGGCATAGCCGAGGTGCACGAAGCCGAGCCCGCCGTCGCCGAAGCGCCGCTGCAGGGCGGCGCGGACCGCGCCGCTCCAGAAGTCCGCTGCGGCGTGCGAGTCGCCGAGCCAGGCGATGCGCACGTGATCCCGGCGGCGACCCTGCTCGAGCGCGCGGAGCGCCGCGAAGAAGTGGGCGTACACCCCGTCCTCGGGGCGCAGCAGATCCAGCTCCGGCGGGCGCGCCGGCGCGGCCTCCGCGGGGCGCGGCGCGGCTGTCTCCGGGGCGGGGGCCTCTGCGAGGCGCGGCGCGGGCGCTGGCGCGGGCGGCGCGGATCCCACCTCGGGCGCGGGCGGCGCGACGTGCTCGCGCGTCGCGCTGCAGCCGAGCGCAGCGGTCGCGAGCAGCGCCGCGAGCAGCGCCGCGAGGGCGCGCCGCGACGCCCCGGTGAAGGGCCGCGCCGGCGCGGGCCGCTGCGGGGTGCTGCAGGGCGCCGCGCGGCGCTCCGGGATCTCCGCGCGGGCTGCGGAGCGGGCTGCGCCGCTCACGACAGCGGATCCTCGACGTCGAGCTCGGCGTCCGCGCTGACCTCGATCTCCTGGCGCTCGCGCCGCTCGCGGACGCGCTCCTGGACGGCGCCGACGAGCACGTCGACGTACGACTCGAAGGGCGGGCACGCGATCCCTGCGGCCGTGAGCACGAGATCCGCGTTCCGGGCGTCGTAGCGCACGGGGGTCATCAGCTGCTCGACGAACGCGCGCGGGCTGCGGACGAAGCGCTCGATCCCGGGCGTACGGAGCAGCGCCTTGGCGAGGTTCGACGGGATGTGACCGCGCGCTGCGCGGCGGCCGCTCGCCCGCGCGATGAGATCGAAGACCCGCCGCGCCGACAGCGGGTGCGGGTCGGCGATGTGGAGCGTGCGACCCAGCGCGAGGCGGTTCAGGCCGATCGCGTGGGACGCGCGGACGACGTGATCGATCGGGACGATGTTGAGCGGCACGTCGCCGCGGCCGGGCATCGGGATCGCCATGTCGGCCGGCGCCGCCATGATGAGCAGCACCAGGAGGTACAGGCCGTCGAGCCGGTCGATCTCCCCGGTCGTCGCGTCGCCCACCACCGTGGTCGGCCGGACGACCGCCGCCGGCACGTGGCGCATCGCCCGCCGCACGAGCACCTCCGCGCGCATCCGCGTCTCCTCGACGGGGTTGCGGAACGCCTGGCCGGCCTCGAGATCGTCCTCGTACACCGTCCCCGTCCGGTCCCCTGCGACGAACGCGGTCGATTGATGGACGAGGCACTGGAGCGAGGTGCAGGCGCGAGCGAGCTCGATCACCTCGGCCGTCCCGACGACGTTCACGGCGTGGGCGGTGCTCTGGTCGGCCCCGGCGTGGCCCACGTGCGCGAGGTGATGGATCCGGTCGACCTCGCGGGCCAGCTGCCGGAACTCGGCGCCCGACAGCCCGAGATCCATCGCCGCGACGTCCCCCTCGAGCAGCACGAGGCGCTCGCGGTCCGCCGCCGGCAGCGCGTCGCGCTCCGCGCTCGCCTGCGCTGACGACTTCGCGAGCACGACGGCGACCACGAGCGTGCGCGGCTCCGACGCGAGGATGTGCTGCAGCATCTTCCGCGCGATGAACTTGGGGAAGCCGGTGATGAGCACCACGCTGTCGTAGCCGGGGCGAGGCATCGGCTGGAGCTTACCGCAGCGGTGCGCCTGCTCCGCAGCTTTCCGCTGACGCCGCCTCGCACAAGCGCAGGGGTGATGCGGGCAGCTGCCACGCCGCGCGCCGCTGTCCGGCCGGGGCGTGCACCCGCGGCTGCAGCCAAGGGCTAGCCCGTCCGCGATCGCGGCTCGACGGTTCTTCGCCCGGTCGACGCGGCGTGCCCGGGAGTCGCCTCCTCGCGCACGAGCAGCTCGGCGGCGAGGACCTCGCGCGCGTCGCCCGGCGCGCGCTGCGATTTTGCAGGTTCGTGGTCGACCGCGGCGAGAAGGCGCTACCGTTCGGGTCGTGATCGTGCGATCGACCTCTGCCGTGCGCCGCGGCGCTGCGGCGCTCCTGGCCATCGTCCTCGGCCTGAGCGCGGGCGCCCTGGGCTGCAAATCGCCTGGCGCGCCGTCCGACGCCGGCGCCTCGGCGATGAGCCCCGTGCCCGCGCCGGCGGGGCTCATCGCCGAGGCGTTCCTCCCGACGCCGGACGCCACGTGGGCCAAGGCGCGCGCCCTCGTCGGCGGCTCGGCGGCGCTCCTCCCGAGCAGCGCCGGCGCCCTTGCCGCGTCGCTGTTCGGCCTGCCCATCACCGTCGCGTCCGAGATCGACGGCGCGGTGCCGGTGCTCGGCGCCGCCGTGGAGGCCGCGGACGGGGCGCGCCCGCGGGCCGCGCTCGGCATCCACGTGAAGGACGGGGGGCGCTTCATCGACCAGCTCACGCGAGGCGAGGGGGCGCGCTTCCGCGCGAAGCCCGACGCGGCGACCGCCATCGCGCTGCTCGAGCCGCTCCAGGGGGCGAGCCCGGTGGCCCTCGGCGTCCTCGGCAACTACCTGCTCGTCGCGGAGACGCCCGGGGACCTGATCTCCCTGGGCCCCTACGTCGCGCGGACGATGCCTCAAGCGCAGGTGCCGAAGGAGGATCTCGCGGTCGAGCTCCCGAGGGCCGCGCTCGAGGGCCCGGTGCTCAAGGCGGCGCGGAGCGCCTGGGACAAGGCGCGCGGCCCCGACGGCGCGCCGCGCGCCACCGCGGTGCCGCTCGGCCCGATGATCGAGGGCGCGCTCGCGATGCTCGGCGATCTCGAGCGAGCGCGCCTCACGCTGGTGCTGGACGAGGACGCGCACCTGCGCGTCTCCGGAACGCCGAAGGCAGGGGGCGGCCCGGCGTCGAAGGCGTCGGCCGATCTCGCCGTCGGCGACGTGAAGCCGCTGCTCGATCTGCCCGCCGACTCGCTCGTCGGGATCCTCGTCCGCGATCGGGCCGCGACGCGCGCCGAGAACGTGCCCAGGCTCGTCGACGCCCTCGCTGGGCTCGTCGAGGGCGACCTCCCGGCCGCGGAGCGGGAGCGGCTCGGCGCCGCGATCCGCGCGGCGTCGGACGCGCGCGGCGACTGGTTCGCCGGCGGGCTCCGCTTCGACGGCGCGGGTCCCACGGCGTTCGTGCGCGCCGCCGTGGGCGACCGGGCCAAGCTCGAGGCCTCCATCCAGGATCTGCTCGGGACCGCGGAGCTCCCGCCGTTCAAGGCCGCGCTGCAGCGCGAGGGGCTCCGGGTCTCCGCGGGCAAGGCGGCGCTTCCGCTGCTCGACGGCGACGTGCGGCGGGTGCGGTTCGAGCGGACCGCCGGCGTGAGCGCGCCCCCTGGCGCCGGAGGGGCGCAGGCGCGCAAGGGCCCGCAGGGAGTGGGGCCGCAGGGCGGGACGCAGGGCGCGGGGCCGCAGGGCGGGAAGGGCGGGCCCGCCGCGCAGGGAGCGTCGCTTCCGCCGTCGTCGATCGAGCTGCTCTACCTGGTCCGCGACGACGGCCTCTTCGCGGCCGTCGGCAACGATCCGGGCGCGGGGCTCCGCGGCGTGGTCGCCGCGCTCCAGGGAGAGCGCCTCGGCGAGGTCCCGTCCATGAAGAAGGCGCTGGCGCCGCTCGGCTCGGACATCGCGTTCGCGCTGGTGGTCGAGCCGCTGCGGCTCGTCGCGAGCCGCCTTGGCCAGCCGGGCGCGGGCGACACCGCGCCCGTGGTGATCGCCGCCGGCGCCGCGCCCGAGAGCGCCGGCTCACCCGCCGCGTTCTGGGCGCGCGCCGACATCGCCGCCGCGGCGCTCCGGGAGCTCGCCCGGCTCGGAGGCGCCTTTTGACGAGCGCGGCACGCGCGCGAGCGCTCGTCATCGGCGGGCTCCAGGCGTTCCTGCTCGCGCTCCCCGCGGGGTGCACGACGAAGGGAGGCGCGGACTGGGTCCACGACGGCTCGAGCGAGCCGCAGATCGCGCGCGGAGGCGGCGGGTGGCTCCACGAGCCCTCCCCGGACGACGGCGATCGCGACCGGGGCGCCAGCGCCGCTGTCGACGGCGCGCAGGGCGAGGCGCCGGGCGCGGCGCAGGCCGATCTGGGCGGCGCCGCGGGCGAGGGCGACCCCGTGATCCTCGTGCGCGAGCACGGCCGGCCCGCGCGCGCGACGCCGGCGCCGCAGGCCGTGCCGGCGCCGGTGCCACAGGTGGCGCCGGGGCTCGCGCCCGGGATGTTCCGGAACACCTACTACGACTTCCCGAGCGAGGGCGGAGGGCCGAAGGATGCGGTCCTCTACGACGCCGCCTGCGCGGCGCTCGCGAGCGTCCCGCGCGCGTTCCACGACCAGGTCTGCGTCCAGGGCAGCGGCCGGCTCGCTTCGGGTGACACGGTAAGCTTCGCGCGGCGCGGCTGCGCATGCGCCGATGTCTGCCCGCGCACCGGCCAGCAGGTCTGCTTCGAGCGGCTCGATCCGCGGCGGTTCCCGTATGGCCGCGGCGCGACCGGGCGCCCGATCACGCCGCTGCGCACGGTCGCGGTCGACTCGAGCGTCATTCCGCTCGGCACGTCCCTCTTCGTGCCCGAGCTCGTCGGGCTGCCGCTCCCGGGCGGGGGCCGACACGACGGCTGCTTCGTCGCCGAGGATCGCGGCATCAAGGTCGTCGGACGGCAGATCGACGTCTTCACCGGCGATCCTGCGGTCACCGCGCGCCTCAACGCGATCTTTGCCTCCAACCGCGGCGTGCGTGTGGTGCTCGAGGACGCCCGGTGCCGCGCGCTCGGGCGCCCTGCCGGGCCGTCCTAGCTCCGCGCACCGGCGGTCCCGCCGGGGATCTCCGGAAGCGGATTCGAGCACGCCGTGGACCTCGCGCATCGAGCCGCCCTCCGCCCATCGGTGTTCCGAGCCCCCAGCGCGGATGGTCATCACGTGCCGGGCACGCGGCTCGGCGGCTCTGGCGGCGGTGGTGCGCCGGCGGGCTTCCGTCTCGGCCGCCAGCGGCAGGGCCCCCAGCGCCGCCCTTCGAGACGAGCCGAGCCATGGCGCGCCGCCCTCCGCGGCGCGTGTTCCTCTGCTCCTGATCAAACCGCGCCGTGCGCGGCTTCGCTACGTCGCTGTCTCAGCGCAGCCGCAGCGCCGCCAGCGCCACGCCGCACAAGACCCCCAGCACGAAGAGCACCGCGCCGATCAGCGCCAGGCGCGAGCTGCGCCGCTCGGTCTCGCCCTTGTCCGGCACCGCGCTGACCCATGCCGCGTCGTCCGCCTCCTGCGTGGTGGCTCGCTCCTCGGCGGCCCACTGCTCCACCTGGCTCGCCAGCCGCACGAGCAGCGCCTCCATCCGGGGGTCCTCGACCCCGTAGATCTCCATGACCCGGCGGGCACGCTTCTCCGCATGCCGCTGCTTCTCCGCCTCAGGCGTCGTCGCGCACCACACCGGATCCATCCACGGATCGAGCGAGGCTGCCGGGTCCGCCAGCAGCCGGGCGCGGATATACTTCGGTGTGTTCATGGGCGGTCCTCCTCCACACGGCGTCTGCGACGCAAAATCCCAGCAGAGCCCAGCACTTCCCGGCGCGCCGGCGCTCTCCGACGGACCGCCGGGCGCGGCGCTGCCGCCGTCGCCGGCCGTGCCCGGAGTGAACTGTACCGCCGGCGCGTCGCCCGGGGCCGCCGCATGGGCGATGCCTGCTGCGCGGCCGCCTCGACCGCCAGCGCCGGGGCCTCCGTCTCCACGACCGCCTCGACCACCATCGCAGCCAGGAATTGAGCCCGGTCCTCGCACGTCGTCACGCCGGGGTCGCCGCCTCGCACGAAGCCCCCGATCACCTCGACCCCCACCCCGATCGTCACGCTCTCCGCGAACGTGCCGCTCGCGCACGCAAGCACCCGCTTGCCGTTCGCGTTGGCGATCGCTTCCCCGAGCGACGCGCAGGGCCTCGCCCTGGTGCCGTATCGGCCGGCGGCCAGCCCTCGTAATCCCGGCCGGCGCCGCCCGTGCGGCGCTCCCTCGCATCCCTGGGCCGGACTTCCGGCGGGCGGAACGAGCTACCGTGCCAGCGTCGCCCTGCACCCGCCCGGCGCCAGGAAACGGTAAGGTGCACTGCCGGCTCGCCGAAATCCGGAACCTCGTGCGGGCGGGGAGGTGATACGATTTCCCGCCTTCCGGTGGCCGAATGACCTCACGTGGCGTCCTCCCCGAGTCCGTCATCCCTCCGCCCTCGGAAGTCACGGACGCGCCGGACGAGAAGCAGCGGGCGCGCGCCCGCCTCGGGATGACCGTCAAGAACAAGTGGCGGATCGACTCGCTCCTCGGCGTGGGCGGCATGGCCTCCGTGTACGCCGCAACGCACCACCGGAACGGCTCGCGCGCCGCGCTGAAGATCCTGCACGCCGAGTTCGCGCGCGACGTCGGCATCCGCGAGCGGTTCCTGCGCGAGGGCTACGTCGCCAACAAGATCGATCACCCCGGCCGGGTCGCGATCCTCGACGACGACATCACCGAGCAGGACGAGCCGTTCCTCGTGATGGAGCTGCTCGACGGGGAGACCGTCCAGCAGCTCTGGAAGCGCAAGAGCCGGAAGCTCCCCGTCGCCGAGGCGCTCTGGATCGCGGGGGAGGTGCTCCTCACGCTCGAGAGCTTCCACGCGGAAGGCATCGTCCACCGCGACCTGAAGCCCGCGAACATCTTCATCACGAAGGACAACGTGGTGAAGCTGCTCGACTTCGGCGTGGCGAGGATGCGCGGCGCGCCCGGCGACAAGACGAAGGCGGGCACGGCGCTCGGTACCCCGTCGTTCATGGCGCCCGAGCAGGCGATGGGCCTCACCGAGGGGGTCGACGGGCGGGCGGATCTCTTCTCGATCGGCGCGACCCTGTACGCCGTGCTCAGCGGGCAGCGCCTCCACCAGGGGCGCTCGGACAACGAGGCGTTCATCCTCGCCGCGACGACGCCGGCGCCGTCGCTCGCGCGGATCGCGCCCGAGCTGCCCGCCTCGGTCATCGGCCTCGTCGACAAGGCGCTCGCCTGGGACAAGCGCAACCGCTTCGAGTCGGCCGCGCAGATGCGGCAGGAGGTGCTGCGCGTCCTCGAGGAGGTCGGCGCGTCCGTGCCCCGCCGCTCCTCGCCGACGAGCACGAGGCGCCCCCCGCCGGACGACTCGCCCACGGCCGTCGGGATGCGGGCGGCGGAGGAGCCCGCGCCTCAGGACGAGCCGGGCGAGGCGGAGCCGGACGACCCTGCGGTCACGCGGCTGACCGAGGTGTTCCGCCGCATGGAGCGGCTGCTCCCGGCGGTGCGTCACTACGGCTTTCGCCATCCGGACGCGGACAACAAGCTCCGCGCGACCTTCCAGGCGATCGTGGAGGCGCTGCGCGCTGACGGGACCCTCGTCCACTGGACGCTGACGCCGTACGCCTTCGAGCATCGCCGGCGGACGGTGTGGGAGCCGCAGCACCCGCTCGACCTCGTCCCGTACAACCTCTTCGCGGCCGGCGTGCGGCGCGTCCAGCTGCTCCCCGGCATCACGGAGGACGAGCTGCGCGCCCTCTGCGAGGTGCTGCTGCTCGATCCGCTGCGCGACCTCGCCCCCGAGGACGACGTCGCGGCCGCCCTGTGGGAGCGCCGCCTCGAGCACGTGCGCTACGACGTGGTGAGCGTCTTCGTCGAGGGGGACGCGGCCGACCGCGAGCAGTTCTGGCACGAGGCCGACGACCTCGAGGGCATGGCCCGGCGCGCCGCCGAGGAGAAGGCGAACCGCGCCGAGGCGGCCGCGATGGTCATCGACACCGACGCCGCCGCGCTGCGGGCCGCGCGCCGCGCCGCGAGCGCGCTCGCGCTCGACCCGGTCGCGCAGCGCGCGCTCGGCACGCAGCTCGTCATGAGCCCGGATCGCTGGAGCGAGCGCTTCGTCGAGGTCGTGGCCGACGCCTTCCTGAACGCCAGGCGGTACAAGGACGTCGAGCTCGTGACCGAGCCGATGGCCGCCTCGGCGCGCGATCTCATCCTGGCGCGCCGCTTCGAGGTGCTCTTCGGGATGCACGACGCGATCGAAAAGGCCCTCGACGCGCTCGCGCCCAAGCAGCAGGGGGGCGCGCTCGCGACGGAGCTCGCCCGGGGGATGTTCCCGCCCGACACGATGCGGCTGCTCCTCCGCGAGGCGACGCGCGTCGTCATGACGGCCGCCCCCGGCGGCGCGGCGCAGCCCGCCCCCGTCGACCTCGATCTGGTCGCGCAGCGGCTCGCGCCCATCCTGCACAAGCTCGGCAGCGAGACCCTGCCCGTCGCGATGGAGGTCGTGGGGCACACCGGCCACGAGGCGCTGCGCCGCGCGCTGCTCGGCCACGTCGAGCGGACGCTGCCCGGGCACGAGGAGGGGGTCGTGGACGCGCTCATGACGCTGGATCTCGACGTGGCCCGCCCGATCCTCAAGATGTTCGCCGCGTCGCGGACGCAGGGCGCCCTGGGCGCGCTGAAGCGGCTCTCTGGGTGCGCGAACGCGGCGCTCCGCTGCGAGGCGATCGCGCACCTCGCGACGAGCCCCGAGCAGATCCGGGACGAGCTGCTCTCGCTCGCCGAGTCGGCGCCGCCCGACGTGCGCGTCGCGGCGCTCCGCACGCTGGCGCACCACCAGGTCCGCGCGGCCGGCCCGCTGCTCGTCCGCCGCGTGCAGGACAGCTCGTTCCACCAGCTCACGCTCGACGAGCGGCGCGAGTTCCTCGGCGCGCTCTACACGCTCAACCCGGCGCGCGGCGAGTCGGTCGCCGTCGAGCTGCTCCAGCGGCACGGCCTCCTCGCGGACGACGCGGCGGAGCAGACACGCTGCCTCTCGGCGGAGCTGCTCGGCCGCGAGGCGCGCTCGCAGGAGGCGCTCGACGCGGCGCTCGCCGCCACGAAGCGGCGGCCCTGGAACAGCCAGGCGCTGCGCGACGCCGCGGGCGCCGCCGCCGAGGCCATCGCCGCGCGGCTCGGCAAGCGGATCTCGACCGCCGGGGAGGTCCCGTGATGGCGCCCCAGGTCGACGTCATCAGCCAGAACGTGTCGGAGAACATCCGCCGCGAGCAGGCGCGCGATCTCGCCGCCAGCGTCGTGCAGGCCCTCTTCCGGCTGGTGAAGCTCTCGACGCTGCACGCGATCGACAACCAGGCCATGGTGCGGCAGGTCGAGGAGACGGTCTCGCTGGTCCAGGACTTCGGCCAGCGCTCCGGCCACAACGTCTCGATCCTGTTCACCCGCGGGTCGGTGTTCGTCTCCGGGCAGCTGCTCAAGGCGAACCGCGCCGTCTACGAGGGCGCGCTCGAGCTCGGCGAGGTCCTGAGCCGCTGCGGCTACTCCGAGATCGGCGTCGCCAAGGACGTCCGCGCGAGCGATCTCTACGCGCTGGCCTCCGCGCTCGCCGAGGCGCTCCGCAGCAGCAAGCCGGCGCTCGCCGACCGCCCGGCGCCGCGCGTCCGCCTGCGCGCCGTGGACGAGGCCGTGCTCCGCCGCGAGGTGGCGATCGATCGCGAGGGCGACGAGACCTCCGCGATCGTGCGCACCTACGCGACGGCGATCGTGATGATCCGCCGGTTCTACGACGACCTGCGGCACGGCCGGTACACCCTGCGGCAGGGCGTCAAGCGCATCACCCAGCGCCTCGTCGACCTGTCTTCGAACGAGACGCCGGCCTTCCTGGGCGTCACCGCGCTGCGCAACCAGAACCACGACGACGCCGGGCGCGCCGTGAACACGGCGATCCTGAGCCTCGCGATGGCGCGGCAGATCACGAGCGACGTCGTCCTGCTCCAGCGGCTCTCGATGGCGGCGCTGCTCTTCGACATCGCCCGGCCGCGCCTCACGGGCGCCGCGACGAGCGGCTCCGGCGGGCTCGTCCCGCAGCTGAGCGAGCAGCAGGAGGCGGACGTCCCGGCGGGCACGGCGGTCGTGCTGACCGCGCTCGGCCTCGTGAACGAGCCCAGCGTGATGCGCACCGTCGTGGCCTACGAGGCGCACTGGGTGCGCCGCCAGCCGGCGCTCGGCCCTGTCTACCGCGGCCTCCGCCAGCCGACGCTCCAGGCGCGGATCCTCGCGACCGCCCGCGCCTTCAACGACCTCCTGACGGCGGCTCCGGGCCAGGCGCCGCTCTCCGCCGACGAGGCCATCGCCAAGCTCGAGCAGGAGGCGGCCGATCCGGCGGACCGCACGGTGCTGCGGCTGCTCGTGGGCGCGCTCGGCATCTTTCCGACCGGCACGCTCGTGGAGCTCTCGACCGGGGAGGTCGCGCTCGTCGTGCAGACGCCGGCGCACCCGGCCCGGTACTCGCAGCCGCGCGTCCGGCTGGTCCTCGACGCCTCCGGCGGCCCCATCCCGCGCGCGCTCGAGGTCGATCTCGCCGAGCGGCCTCGCCAGGGCGAGCCGCCGCGGCACATCCGCCGGATCGTCGCGACGAGCGACGACCCCGCCGCCGCGTCGATGCGCGCCCACGCGGCGATCCAGGAGGCGCCGCAGGTGTCGCTCCGCTCGCCGGCGCTCGCGGCGGAGTCGCCGCCGATCCGCACCGCGCCGGCGTCGCCGCTCGGCAACCTGCGCATGCCGCCGCAGCAGCAGATCACGCGGCCCTCGTCGCCCACGCTGCCGATGACCAACGCGCCGGCGAGCCGGAGGACGCAGCCGCGGGCCAGCGACGCCGCCCGCGGGCCGGCCTCGCCGCCCGAGGCCACGTTCGGGGGGCTGCCCGGCGACGGCGCGGACGCCAGGATGCTCGCGGATCTGCCGCCTGCGCCGTCCGGCAGGCTCTCTCCGACCTTGCGGCCAGGGCGCACGACGGCGCGCTGGCCCGATCCACCGCATCTGGAGCCCGCCTCGGTGGCGGACCCGCACTCGCCCGCCCCGGGCGCTCATGGAGAGGAGTCGTGGTCGGTGCAGACAGACAGCGATCCGGACGAGGTCCCCGAGGAGAGCGCGCGGCCGCCTTCGGTGCGAACCCGCGGCTGGGGAGATCCGCCGCAGCGGCGCGAGCGCAACCCGGTGTCTGATCTGCCGCCATCGGCGATGGCCGGTCCGATCGCCGTGCTCTCGTTGCCGGGCGACCCGCCGACCGCGGAGGGCACGCTCGCGCGCACGCCGCTCGTCCACCTCCTCGTGTACATGCTCGACCGGCGCCTCACCGGCACGACGTGCTTCATCAACCCCGAGGGCGTCCGCCACGGCATCTTCTTCAGCGACGGCGTGCCGGCCAAGATCTGGACCGGGACGATCATCGCCCCGCTCGATCGGGTGATCCTCGATCTCGGCCTCCTGGACGAGGCGACGCTCCGGGAGACGCTCCGGGACATCACCAAGCGACGGGTGCTGCATGGCCGGCTGCTCGTCTCCCGGGGCCTGCTCGACAGGGAGACGGTGTTCGGCGTGCTGCGCGAGCAGCTCGTGCGCAAGCTGGTCGCGCTCTACGATCTCCCGCCCGAGACGCGTTACGCCTACTACGACGCCCAGAACCTGCTGTCGTCCTACGGCGGTCCGGATCTCATCGGGTGCGAGCCCCTCGCGGTGATCATGGCGGGCGTCCGGCTCCACGCCGACGATCCGCTGATCGACACGACCCTGGACCGGATCCAGAACCGGCAGCTCGGGCTCCACGTCGAGGCCGAGATGAAGCGGTTCCAGCTCCATCGCGACGAGGCGGCCATCGTGGATCTCCTGCGGATGCGGCGCATGACGCTGGCCGAGCTGCTCGCCTCGGGGGTCGCGCAGGAGCGCGTGGTGCGCCTGATGATCTATGCGCTCGCGATCACGCGGCACCTCGATCTCGGCGCGCCGGGCCGGCGCCCTGTCGGGGTCGGCGGTCCCGCCGGGCCCGGCCGGGAGCGGGCCGCCGGCACGCCAGCGGCCGACGCGGCGCCAGCGCCCCAGCGCGAGCCGTCCGGCGCGGCGGCGCGCTCGCCGCGCCCTGCCGCGGGCTCGACGATGCCTGGTCCACGCCCGGCGCGCGGCGAGGCCGACGGCCGCGCACCGCTGCGGCAGCCCGACGACGTCGCGGCGCCGTCCAGCAGGCGCGCTGGGGCCCCGGTCGCTCCGCGCCGCTCCACGGCGCCGCCTCCGGCCGCGGCGCCGGAGGCCGCGTCCTGGAGCGGCGCGCCGACCCCGAGCCCGGCGGCGCCCTTCGACCCGCGCGCGTCCGGCGGTGATCCGGGCGGCGGTTACCGCGGCGTGGACCCCAAGGCGCTGAGGCCGCCTCCTGCGCCGACCTTCACCACCGCCCGCGTTCAGCCGCCGCCCCCGCAGGCGCCCACCGTCAAGATGGCGGCGGTCGGCCCGGAGGTCAGGGCCGCGCGCGGGGCAGGGCGCGCCGAGGCGGCGTCGCCCGTGCCGCCGGCGCGCGCCGCGGAGCCAGCCAAGCCGCAGGGAGCGGCGGCGCTCGCGCCCGATCTCCCGCCGCTGCCGCGCGCCGCGCCGAACCCCGAGCTCGCCGCGCGCCGCGCCGAGATCGAGGCGCGCGCCGCGTCGATCGACGGCGAGAGCTTCTTCGAGATGCTCGGCGTCGCGGAGGACGCCCCTCCGGAGCGCGTCCAGAGCGCCTATTTCGCGCTCGCCAAGCGGTGGCACCCCGACCGGACGCCGGCGGAGCTCCAGGACGTCAAGCCGCTCGTCGCGCGCGTGTTCGCCCGCATCAGCGAGGCCTACCAGACGCTGAGCGATCCGAAGCGGCGCGCCGAGTACCAGAGCGCGCCGAAGGAGGCCCCGCCCCCCGCCGAGGACGAGCAGAAGATCGCCCGCGCCGTCGACGCCGCGCTCGAGTTCCAGAAGGCCGAGATCCTGCTCAAGAAGAACGACCTCGCGGGCGCCGAGGCCCGCGCGCGGCGCGCGCTCAACGCCGACCCGGAGCAGCCCGAGTACATGACGTTGCTCGTCTGGATCCAGGCGCAGCGGCGCGGCGACCCGCCTGTGCTCGCGGAGGGGGCCACCAGCGCGCACTACGACGACCTGATCCAGACGCTGGATGCCGTCCTGGAGAGGGAGCCTCGCTACGAGCGGGCGCTCTTCTACCGCGGCATGCTCCTCAAGCGCTCGGGGAGGATCGACAAGGCGATCGGCGATTTCCGCCTGGCGGCGGAGCTCAACCCGAAGAACCTCGACGCCATCCGCGAGGTCCGCTTGCAGGAGATGCGGAGCCGCACGACCACCGATCCGACGCCCGCGGGCGGCCTCCTCGGCAAGTTCTGGAAGCGCTGACGCGCGTCAGCGCACGCGCTTCAGCGCGCTGCCGCGGGCACCGCGCCGAGCGACCGCAGCGCGCGGCAGACCGTCTCGTCGCGGCAGGGCCCTATCCGCCCGGCGTGCGCCGGCCAGGGCACGTCGCGCACGCGGTGCAGATCGCGCACGTCGGGGCCTCGCCACGGGCCTAGCGCCCGGTCCACGCGCGCCTCGCGCTCGCTCGTCGCCGGCAGCGAGAGCTGCACCTGCGGCACGATGCCCACCTTCTGCACCGGCGCGCCGTCGGGGAGCGCGTAGAGGAGCGTCGTGAGCCGCAGCACGCCGACGTGGGCGTCGTCGTCGAGGTACTCCTGAGCGCACCCCTTGCCGTACGTCCGATCGCCGATGATCACGCCGCGCCGGTAGCTGCCGATCGCGCCGGCGATCATCTCCGCCGCGCTCGCGGAGTCGCCGTCGACGAGCACCGCGAGCGGCCCGCTCCACCCGCGCTCCTCCGGGACGTCGGGCGAGCGCTCCACCTCGACGCCGCCGTCGCGGCGCCGCATCGGGAACAGCGGTACACCCGGCAGGAACAGCGCCAGCGCGGCGATCGCGCCGTCGGTCGAGCCGCCGCCGTTGGCGCGCACGTCCAGCATCACGCCCCGCGTGTCGCCCTGCGCGCGCGCGCGGAGGAGCGCCGCCGCGACCCGATCCCCGAGGTCGTCGGGCACGTCGGGGATGGCGATCACCGCGACCTTGCCGTCCCCGTAGCGCACAAGATCGAGCGGCAGCTCGGAGGGCGCCGCCTCGGGCGGCTGGGGTCCGACCGGGTGCGGCGCCACGGTCAGCTCGAGCGGCGCCGCGGCCCCGCGCCGCAGCAGCGCCACGCGGGCGGTCGTCCCGGGGTGCACGTCGGACAGCACGGCGAGCTGCTCGGCCTGCTCGACGCTCATGCCGGAGATCGGCAGATCCTGGATCCGGATCACAACGTCTCCGTCCTCGAGCGGCGCGAGCGCGCCGCGGTCGATGCGCACCCCGATCGCGGTGCGCGTCATCTCCTGCCAGAGCCGGGCCGGCGGGTGCGCCTCGAGGTCGAGATCGTAGATGGAGACCTCCTCCTCGAGCGGCGCCCAGGCGCCGTGCGCGTCCAGCTGGGGCACGTAGGCGCGGACCGCGGCGGCGATCACCGTGCGCGCCCAGCCGTCCTCGCTCATCGAGGGCGCCGCGCGCTCGCGCACGGCGTCGGCGTACCGGGCGAGCGGCTCCCCGAGGTGCGCGCGCAGCCCGCCGACCTCCCGGCCGAGCTTGCGCGCGAGGTCCCGGGCGCTGCGCGTCACCTCGCCGTCCTCGAACGGCGCCGACGAGACCAGCTCCCACGCCGCGGCGTGGGTCGCGGGCGGGCTGGCCAGGCCGCGCCTGTAGCCCTCGTCGAAGAGCCTATCGAGCTCGCGCGACCACCGGGCGAGCTCCTGGCCGACGCGCAGCGCCGCCGCGCACGGCCCGCTGCCAACGGGCGCCTGCAGCTCGTCCAGGAGCGCGGCGGCCTCCCGCCGCAGCGAGGCGCCCACGGGCGCGTCGGGGGCGACCGACCACAGCCCGTGCGGATCCAGCCAGTCGGAGGTCGCTTCGGCAAACTTTGCGGGATCGACGCGGAGCGGCGGAGCGGCCAGCGTGGTGCGGGCCTGGGCGACGATGGCGCGGGCCTGCTCGCAGTCGAGCGACGTCGGCGCTCCGCTCGGCACCGCCATGCCGCGGTCGAGGGCGTTCGGGTCACATCCGACGCCGTCGATCTCCTCGTCGTCCGGCGCGACGGTGTGGAGCAAGGGCTGCGCGAGCCCGCGCCGCGCCCTCGCGAGGGGGATCTCCGCCTCGCGCGACAGCAGGGCGAGCGTCGCCAGGCTTGCGGCGATGCACGCGACGGAGCCCGCGACGCGCGTCCTCACTGCTCCCCGGATATCACGATGCGGCGCGCGGGGGCAGGGGCGACCGCGGCCGCGTGCGCGCGGAGAGCGAGCGCGCGCGCCGCGCGGGCGGCGCCGTCGCCCGCGGCCTGGGGACACTGCGCGCACCTCGTCCGCCTCGTTCGCCGCTCGTGCGCCGTGGATCTGGGCTCAGCGCTGCGCATCCGTGCTCCTCCGCTTTCCCGCAAAGCTTTCGCTTCCGTCGGTGGATCCGAACACGTTGCGCATTCCAGCGCAAAAAAAGGCGATTTCCTAGGGTTTATCCCGGCATCACGCCTGCATCTGCCCCGGTGCCGCCCGCCGGCTCGCAGGGGCTCGCAAGCCCTCCTTGATCGGCGCGCGCGGTGGAGAGCGGAGAGATCATGAGCGCCACCTGGGATCGTGCGGCATTCTCGGCTTATCGTACAGAGCTCGCGAACTACGCCACCCTGAGCCCGGACGCCGAGCGGGAGCTCGCGCTCCGCTGGCGAGCAGGTGACCGGGACGCTGGCCGGCGCCTCATCGAGGCGTGCCTGCCCTTCGTGATGACGATCGCTCTCGAGTACCGCCGCTGGGGGCTGCCGATGGAGGACATCGTGCAGGAGGGGAACATCGGCCTCCTGAAGGCCGCGGAGCGCTTCGATCCGGACCGCGGCTGCCGCCTGGCGACCTACGCGGCCTACTGGATCCGGGCGGAGATCCGCGAGCACGTGGCGCGGGGGTACCGGATCGTGCGCCTCGGGTCGTCGAAGAGCGAGCGGCGCGCGCTGCGCATCTACCGCAAGACGCACGAGAAGGACCCGGCGGTGCTCGCGGAGCTGAGCGGCCTGTCGGAGGAGCGGGCGGCCGAGCTGCTGCCGCTGCTCATGGCGCGCGACGTCAGCCTGGAGCGCTCTCCGACCGAGGACGGCATAGCTCCGGTGGAGCGGCTCGCGTCGAGCGGGCACACGCCGGAGGAGGAGGCCTGCGCCGCCGACGAGCGCGCGCAGCTCTCGCGCGCGCTGCTCCAGGTCGTGAACGAGCTGTCGCCCCGCGAGCGCTCCATCATGAACCAGCGCTGGCTGACGGACAGCCCCGTGACGCTCGAGCAGCTCGGCGCCGACTTCGGCGTCAGCAAGGAGCGCGTGCGGCAGATCGAGGAGCGCGCGAAGAAGCGGATGCGCGCGCGCATCGAAGAGATCACCCGCGAGCCGATGGCCAAGAGCGCCTGAGGCGCCTGTGGCAGCGAGACGCGGCGCGCTCCAGCGCCGCATCTGGCCGCGCACTGCTCCTTGCCGCCTCGAGCCGGAGGCGGCGCCCTAGATCTCGATGACCGTGCCTTCGCGCGCGGCGATGGTGTTCGGGAAGAGCTCGCGGGCGCGCATCTCCTTCTCGCGCACCATCGCGTCGGTCTGGTTGGGGTCGTGGTGGTGCAGGACGAGCTGCTTGGCGCCCGCCGCCTTCGCGAGCTCGCAGCCCGCGACGAACGTGGCGTGACCCCAGCCCGTCTTCGGGCCGCCGCCCACCTCGCCCGCGTACTCCTCGGGCGTGTACATCGCGTCGAAGATCAGCACGTCGGCGCCCATCGCGAGCTTCTTCAGCTTCGGATCCACGATCGCGTAGTGCTCGGAGTCGGTGATGTACACGACGACCTTGCCCTCGTGCTCGACGCGGTACGCGTAGACGCCGTTCGGGTGGTTGCCGCGCGCGTTGGTCACGCGAACATCGTCGTTCGGGCCGATCGTGACCACCTCGCCCTCGTAGAGGTCGCGGAAGGTCATCGCCGCGCCCATCTCCGTGAGGTGCACCGGGAAGCTCGGGTAGTCCATCTGCCCGGCCAGCGTCTCCTCGAGCGTCCGGGAGACGTTGAGGCCACCGTAGAGATGGATCTTGTTCCCGCGCACGAACGCCGGCGTGAAGAACGGGAAGCCCTGGATGTGATCCCAGTGCACATGACTGAAGAACATCCAGGCTTCGAAGGGCATCTCCTTGACCAGATCCTGGCCGAGGAGACGGAGCCCCGTCCCGCCATCGAGGATGACCAGCGTTTCACCGGCACGGATCTCATAGCAGCTCGTGTTGCCGCCAACTTCGACCGTGCCTGCACCGGGCGTGGGGATGCTTCCGCGAACCCCCCACATCTTGATCCGCATCCTGCCTCGCTCGCTGAACCCCGCCCGTTTCAAGGTAGAGCTATTAGATTCCGAGCGCGGGCAGCGTCAAGCCGCCTGGTGCACCGGGAGCAAGGAAGGTCGCAGACGTGGAGACCTGGCCGGGGGAGCAGGGCCAAGGCGCCAATGTAGTCAGAGGATAGGTCGCGGCCCGGCGGCAGGCCGCTCCCGCCTCTGGAGGGCGGGAGCGCGCGGCGGCTGGGCGGAGGCGCGGGCGGCGGGGAAGAGGCGGTGGCGGCAGGGCAGAGGCGAGGCGGGGGCGGCGGGGCAGAGGCGGTGGCGGCGGGGCGGGGGCGCAGGGGGCGGTCCCAGGTCGGCCCGAGGGCGGCGCAGGCATGGCAGCGGCACGGCCCGCGGACGGCGGCGGGAGGGCAGGACGATCGAGCGCAGCGGGCACGCGAAGGCCGCGGCCGATGGGCTATGGTCGGTCGCATGCCGCTCCACGCGGACGCCATCGTCGTCCTCGGCTGCAGGGTGTTTCCGTCGGGACGCCCAGCGGCCCCCGGCGCGCGCCGCGCGGCGCGCGCCGCAGAGGCCTACCGCGACGGCGTCGCGCCGTGGGTGATCGCCAGCGGCGGGCGCCGCTGGGGCGCGCAGATCGAGGCGCGCGTGCTCTCCGCCGAGCTGCGGCGCGCCGGCGTCCCGGCGCACGCGATTCTGCAGGATCTCTGGTCGCTGACGACGCACGAGAACGCGATCTTCAGCGCGGCCCTCCTGCGCCGCGTGGGCGCGCGGCGCGCGGCGATCGTCACCTGCTCCTGGCACATGGCCAGGGCTCTCCAGAACTTCCACGACGTCGGGATCGACGCTTGCGGGCTGCCGGCGTCGCGCGTGGGCGAGCCGGCAGTTGCGCGCGCGTGGCAGCGCGGTCACGAGGTGATCTCGATGTGGCTCGACGCGCGCGCGATGCGCCGCAGGCGGATCCTCAGCGAGAGCGCCGCCTGGCTGCTCGACACCGCTCGTCAGGGTGAACCGTGATCATGCCGAGAAGGCGCTCCTCTCCTCTCCTCGTCCTCGCGCTGCTCCTCTCCCTCTCCGCCTGCACCGGGCAGCCGGCGCCGGGCGCCGCGCCCGACGCGGGGAGCTCCGCGGCGGCGCCGGCCGCCAGCGCCGGGGCGGCGGAGCGGCGGGGCGCCCTCCTCGCGGCCGAGCAGCGCCGCGCCGCCCTGGAGGTGAGCCCCGCGGACCAGCAGAGCCGCGACGTCGGCGTGCGGCGCGCCGCCGCGCGGGCCCTCGCGCGCATCGGCGGAGAAGCGGCGTGGCCTGGGCTCGCGCGGGCCCTCGCCGACGAGGACGACGAGATCGTCGCGTGGGCCGCCTACGGCCTCGGGTTCTCGTGCAAGGAGCGCGAGGCCGAGACGGTCTCGGCGCTCGTCGCGCGCGCCCTCGCCCGCGATGCCCGCCCGAGCCCCGCGGGCGCGTCGAGCGCCGCTGCGCCCGCGGCGGCGTCGAGCGGCGGCGCGCCCGCGGCGGCGTCGAGCGGCGGCGCGCCCGCGGCGGCGCCGCTGCTCGACGCGGGCGGCGCGATCGCCCGCGCCATCGGGCGGTGCGGCGCGGAGGCGTCGGAGCCGACGCTGGTCGCGTGGCTCGACGGCCCGCGCGAGCGCGCGATCCACGCAGCGTACGCGCTCGGCGATCTCGCCGCGATCAAGCTCAAGCTGCGCGAGGAGACGCTCGTCGCGCTGCTCAACCTCGCCTCGGGGAGCGCGGCGAGCCCGCCGGTCCCCGAGGCGCTCTACCCGATCGGGCGGCTCGAGCACGTCCCGCTCACGGTCATCCCCCGCATCCGCGACGTCGCGACCGCGCGGCTCGCGGAGGCCTCCGATGCGCGGCTCTTCGCGGTGCGCGCGCTCGGCCGGGCAGGGGAGGCGGCCGCCTCCGAGCTCGCGCGCGTGCTCTCCGCGAAGGGCGTGTTCACCGCGAGCGAGCGCGCCGAGGCCGCGCGCGCCCTCAAGCGGCTCGGCCCGCCGGGCCAGCGCGCCCTCGCCGACGCGGTCGCCGCGCTCGCCCCGAGCGCGGACCCGATCGCGCTCACGGGCCTCGTGAGCGAGGACTTCGGCGTGCTGCTCACCGCGCTCGACGCGCTCGGATCTGCGGGCGCCGCGCGCAAGGCGCTCCGCGATCTCGCCGCCCTCCCGCCGCCGCCGAGCGCGCCCGCGGCGATCCTCCGCCGCGTCGCGTGGCTCCGCTGCGGCGCCGCCAGGCTCCTCGCGGGCGGGGACTACCGCGATCCGCTGCTCCTCGGCTGTGACGTCACGGCGCCGGCGGAGCCGGGGAGCAAGCCGGACGCAGGCGCGCCGGTGCGCGGCTCGATCGGCGCCCGGGCGGTCGTCGAGGTGATCGGCCGCGACGCCATCACGGGCGCGCGGCTCGCCGCGTTCCGCGCGTACGCCGCGTCGGGCGAGCTGCGCGCGCGGGAGGCCGCGATCGAGCTCATCGCCGCGCATGAAGAGATCGCCGGCGCGCCCGACCTGCTCGCGAAGGCGCTCGCCGCGGAGGAGCCGGGCCTCGTCGCCGCCGCGGCGGAGGTCATCGCGCGGCAGCCGCAGCGCGCGTCGGAGGCGCCGGGGCAGGGGAAGCGCAAGCGCAGGAAGCGGAGCGACGAGAAGGACGCTCCCGCTGCGGTGACGTCGCCGGCGATCGAGGGCGCGCTGCTCTCGATCCTCGACCGCCCGGGCGCGCGCGACGATCCGGAGCTGATCGGCGCGGTCGTCGACGCGGTCGGGGCGCTGGCGCTCAAGCCGGCGGAGGCTCGCCTGGAGCAGCTCTGCCGATCGAGCCACCCCACGACGCGGGCGCGCGCCGGAACGGCGCTCGGCGTGCTCAGGGGCCGCAAGATCGCGTGCGACGCCGGTCTGCCGGGGGACGCGGGCGGGGCGGGGCGGCCGGCCGTCGCGCCGCCGGTCGGCGAGGTGCCGGCCGAGGCCTCCGCGCTCGTGCGCGCGCCCGCGGCGCTGATCTTCGACACGGACGCCGGCGAGCTCACGATGACGCTCGACCCTGCGCTCGCGCCGGTCGCGGTGACCCGCTTCGTCGACCTCGCGCGCTCCGGCTATTACGACGGCAAGATCGTCCACCGCGTGGTGCCCGGCTTCGTCACCCAGTTCGGCGCGCCGTTCGGCGACGGCGCCGGAGGTCCGCCCGGCAGGCCGGCGCTTCGCTGCGAGACGTCGCCGGTCGCGTTCGAGCCGCTCCGGGTCGGCGTCGCGCTCGCCGGCCGCGACACCGGATCGAGCCAGCTCTTCGTGATGCACGCGCGCGCGCCGCACCTCGACGGCCAGTACGCGGCCGTCGGCGTCGCCGCCGGGCCGTGGGCTGCGCTCGCGGATGGGGACGTCATCCGGAGCGTGAAGGTGCGGGACTGATCGCGGTCGGCGCGTTGCGCGCGCGTCCTGTGACGACCTTGGGCGCGCGGCGCCTGCGGCGTGCGCGCGGCGCACGACGCGCCTCACGCGGCGCGCTTCAAGGAGTGTGCGACATGCGCCACGCATCGCTCGTGTGCGGAGCGTGACGCGCGTGCGCGTGCAAACGTGAACGGCCGTGTCGCGGCGTGGCCCATCCATGTCGGTTGACAACCGCCCCCGACCGGCGCTCTACAGTTTAGCGTGGTCATTGCCTCCTTTCTGGCCGTCGCGGTGCTCGTGTACACCTACTTCGGGTACCCGATCGTTATCGGCATCCTGGCGCGCCTCTGGCCTGCGCAGCGGAAGGAGGATCCGCACTACGTCCCCACGGTGACGGCGTGCATTCCCGTCTTCAATGCGTCGTCGTATCTCCCGGCGAAGGTCGAGAGCCTCCTCGCGCTCGACTATCCGAAGGACAAGCTGGAGGTCCTGCTCTTCTCGGACGGCTCCACGGACGACACAGTGCTCGTGGCGCGACAGCTGGCCGAGCGCGATCCTCGGGTGAAGGTGATCGTCAGCGAGGCGCGCCGTGGCAAGCCGATCGGCGTGAACAAGATGCTCGAGGTCGCGACGGGCGAGGTGCTGTTGATGACGGACATCCGCCAGCCGCTCGTGCCCGGGGCGCTGCGCGCGCTCGTGCGGCTCCTGGCCGATCCGAACGCGGGCTGCGTCTCTGGCAACCTGGTGCTGAAGGGGTCGGCAGGGTCGGGGGCTTACTGGCGTTACGAGAACTGGATTCGCCTCCAGGAGGGTCGGTTCAGGAGCATGGTGGGCGTGACCGGTCCCATCTATGCGATCCGCCGCGCCGACATGAGCCAGCTCCCGGAGGGCGTCATCCTCGACGACATGTGGGTGCCGATGCGGCTCCGCCTCGAGGGGCGCTCGATCCTGTTTGCACCCGACGCGATCGCGTACGACGACGCGTTCGGCGACGAGCGCGAGTTCGGCCGCAAGGTGCGCACGCTGGCCGGCAATTATCAGCTCTTTTCGCTGCTCCCGGCGCTCCTCGTCCCGTTCAGGAACCCGTCCTGGTTCGAGATCTTCTCGCACAAGCTGCTCCGCCTCGTGTGCCCCTGGGCGCTCGCCGCGCTGCTGATCACGTCGACGGTCGCGTGGACGGGCGCCGAGATGAGCGGCGACGCCTCGTGGACGCTCTACGCGGCGCGCGCGCTGTTCGGCGGGCAGGTGGCCTTCTACCTGCTCGCGGCGCTCGGGGGCGCTGCGGGCAAGCTCGGCGCGCTCGCGCGGACGTTCGTGGTCCTGAACGCGGCGGCGGTGGTCGGCCTCTGGCGATACCTCCGCGGCTCGCAGAAGGTCACCTGGTAGCGCGGGGGCGCGCCGGGGTTACGGCTCCAGCAGGCCCACGAGCTCATGAACGGCGCGATGCGACCGCCTGAGGGAGAGCGACTCAGGGAGAAGCTGCTCTAGCCCGTCGGGCGGCCGCGACTGGAACCTGACCGGCGCGGGGAGGACGTCGAGCCCAGCGCGCTCGAACATGCGGATGGCGCGCGGCATGTGGAGCGCGCTTGTCACGACCACGACGGCGTCGGCCGACAGGCCGCGGGCGATCCGCGTGGAGTGGAGGGCGTTCTCTCGGGTATCGCGCGACTCGGTCTCCAGGATGATCTTCTTCCTGGGAACGCCGAGCTCCGCGAGCAGATCGGCCATGGCGCTGGCGAGCTCGGTGGGCGCGCTCCTGAGGTCCTTCCCCGAGACGATGATGTGGCCGAAGCCGTACTCGCGGTAGACGCGCACGGCGGCGAGGCCGCGCTCGAGGCCCTCCGCCGACTGCCGTTCCATGGGCGGCTCGCCGAACTCGTCGGCGTCGATGCCGGCGGTGAGGATGACGAGGACCCGCCGCTCGGGTGAGCTTCCGGCGAGCTCCGCGTGCAGGTCCCTCGGCACCGTGCTGATCCGGCCCGCGAGCGTGCTGGAGAGCCAGGGCGTGGAGAGGAGCCACAGCGCGAGCCAAGCGCTCCACGCGAGCGCCCGCCCGATCTTCGCCCCGCGTGTTCGGAAGCTCCAGTCGCTGCCGGAGAGCGCGAGGCCGACGCCGGCGGCGACGAGGAGCACGAGGAGGGGATCGACGAGGCGGGAGATGGGCAAGGCGATGCTCGCCGTGAGGCGCCGGGTACGCTCGATCTATGCAGGCGCCGGGGAGGTGATGCGAGCGAAAAAGGGGCCGTCTCCAGGTGAACGGCGGGACGGAATCGATCGGGGATCGCCCGCCCCGAGGCGATGCGTGCTCGCGGCGGCTCGTGGTGGAGCGAGGTTCAATGCCGCCGGTGTGTGCGCCGGCGCCTGGCTGCGGCCGCGAGGGCGAGCCCCGCGAGGCCCGCGGGGAGCCACCCGTTCGGGGCGTTGCCGGGCATCCTGCAGCCGCAGCCGCCGTCGTCGCCGGAGCGGCCCACGTTGCCGCCGGTCGAGCTGTCGCCGCCGGCGCCGTTGCCGCTGCTGTCGCTTCCGCCGGCGCCGTTGCCGCTGCTGGCGTTGACGGGCGGCTCTCCCAGATCGAGCGGCGCTTCCGCGTCATCGGCCGCGACGAGGATGGGCGGCGCCTCGCCGGTCTCCTCGTAGATGGCCAGGAGATCGTCTCCCGTCTCGTCCGTGCTGTTCGCGGACTGCAGGAACTCGATGTACTCCTTCGTCATCGACTGGTAGTACACGCGCGCCGAGAGCGTCTGTCTGCCGAAGGCGTCGGCCGGGACGGTGAGCGTGAAGCGCGCCTCGTCGTAGTTGCGGTATCCGCCGTTCCCATCGGTGAAGTCGACCTCCTGGGTCGGCTGGGTGGTCCGCGACGGGACGAAGCCCTTCGGCGGGATGCGCGTGTCGGAGATGATCATGTCGTGGCGCGCGAGGTGCTCCTCCTTCTCGCCCACGCCCGCATCGCTGTTCCACTTCCCGTGCACGGCCCGGTACTCGTGCGTGGGCGGCTCGTGCTGGATCTCCCCGGTCTCGGCGTCGTAGCCGCCGAGCAGCGGCCGTTCGACGCCGTTCTCGTCGACGAGGAACACGGCGATCCAGGCGCGCCGGCTCTCCGCGTAGCCTGTCGGGAACTTGTGACCGGCGAGGTTCTCGACCCGGACGGTGACGGCGATCTCCTCTCCGGGCGCTGCCTCCTGCGGGGCCTCGACGAGCGTGACCGAGGCGGCCGAGGCGAGGCTCTTGAGCGTACTGTCGAGCGCGAGCTGGAAGGAGTCGGCGTAGTCCGCGGCGCGCGCCGGGTCGGCCGCCATGACGGCCTGGATGCCCCAGTGGTTGCCGCCGACGAGGATGTGCGTGCGCGGATCGGTTCGAATCGGTCCGCGATCGCCGACAGGCACCTCGCCGGTCCTCCTCTGCATATGACAATCGACGCAGCTTTGAGCGCTCGATCCGCCATTGCGGAAGTCGCTGGAAGCCCACTCCTCGTAGGTCGTGTCGAGCGGAAACTCGATGTTGGTATCGCTTCCGTCCGCGTCCTTCAGCTTGATCTCCGGATTGGTGACCTGATGGCATTGGCCACAAAACGCGGATTCGGCGAGCTCGGGCGTCCTCTCTCCAGTGTGAGATTCAGAGACGACGTCCTCATAGGGGCCAGACACCATGGGCGTGGCCGTGAATCCGGCGACCGCGGGCGTGACGTCGAACACGAGCTGAGCATTGCCGATGATGTACGCGTCGTCAGCGCCTGGCGTCGTCAGCGCGCGATGACAAGCGCTGCAGCTGACCCCCTGGCCGTCGATGATCTTGCCGTCGACCGACGCCTCGGGGTCGAATCCAGAGCCGTCCGGGGGCGTCGCCCTCCCGTTCAGGAACCCGATGGGGGAGTGGCATCGCAGGCAGAAGGTCCCGACCCCCGGCGCGTCCTGGTTGGCAATCGCAAGAGCGGCCTTGAAGACGGGGTCGCGCCATGCGTTGGCCATCATGGTGCCTGCCCACGTGTCGGTGGGCATGTAATCCCGGTGCTCCTCGATCTCTGCTCGATGGCAGCCGGCGCAGCGCTCAGCGGTGCCCAGGTTGTTTGGCTGTGGCATCTCGTCGGGGCCCGTGCCCTGGAGGTCATCGATTCCAGCTGCTGCTTCGTGGCTCAGCAACCCGAGCGCGAGCGCCCAACCTACCGCCAGTCTCCGCGTCTTCTGCATGGCTCGAATCCAGATCTGGTAAGCTGCTCTTCGGAAAATAGGGACCAACGACGGACGGCCGCGCTGGTCCCTGCGGACCACGTGCCAATCTATTCCGGATCGATCCGGAAGATGCTGCCTCCATAGGAGACGATGTACAGCTCGCCGGCAGCGTCCTCGCCGAACGAAGCCAGGCCCTGGATGGTGCTCTCAGAGGCGAGGTCCTGGCTGAGCGAGCTCCTCGGCGTGGCGACGCCGTCCTTCCAGGTGAGCATCCAGACCCGGTCCGTTTCAAAGTCGCCGAACAGGTACTTCCCACGAAGCGCCGGGATCCTGCTCCCACGATAGACATAGCCGCCTGTCACTGAGCCATCGCCGCTGTCGTGGTCATATGCCACGACGGGCCGTGTGATCGTCGGCGAGTCGCAGCTGGTCGCCTCGTCGTCCTTGAGGCACGTACCCCCCTCGGTGACGCTCCATCCGTAGTTCTTGTTGCCCTGTCCGCGCGGCTCGATGTTGATCTCCTCGAAGAGGCGCCCACCGACATCCCCGATGTAGAGATCGCCTCTGCAGCGGTCGAAGCTGAACCGCCACGGGTTGCGCAGTCCGTAGTCCCACACGTACGGGTCTCCGCCGCGGACATTCCCAGCCGGCGCCGTCGGGTGATTCTCGACGTCTACGCGAAGTATCTTGGCGTATTTCACCTCGATGTTTTGCCCGTTGTTGTTCGGGTCCGGGTCGGAGGTATCCCCGCCGCCGTCTCCCACGCCGATATAGAGCATCCCATCGGGGCCGAACGCGAGCATCCCGCCATTGTGGTTGCCTCGCAGCACCGGTATCGAGAAGAGCTCGGTCGCCTGCGGGTCGGCTCGATCCGGATTGCTCGCTGAACGCTTGTACTCCCGGAGGACCAGCGTTCGTGACCTTGTATTGTAGTAAACGAAGAACCTTCCGTTGCTCGCATACTGCGGGTGGAACGCGAGTCCGAGGAGCCCTCGCTCGTCCTCATCGTACTCACTACCCTGGACGTCCGCGGTGATGTCGAGGAACGGAGCGCTCTGCAGCTCCCCTCCGTTGATGAGGCGGATGGTTCCGCCCTGCTGCACGACGTAGAGCCGGCTGGGATCTTCGGGCTCGCTCGTCACGAACAAGGGCTGATTCAGGCCGCGTGCTACTTCGGTGAGGCGGAGCGGCGGTACGGTCCCGCCCGGCTCGTCGCACTCGATCGTCCCGCTCCCTCCCACGCCGGTTCCGCTCGCTGGGCCGGCTCCCGCTCCGCTGGTCGGGTCGGTGCCCGAGCTGGTCGAGTTGGCGCCCGAGCTGGTCGAGTTGGCGCCCGAGCTGGTCGAGTTGGTGCCCGAGCTGGTTCCGCTGCTCGTCGGAGTGCCCGCCGAGGTGCTGCCGCCGCCGGTGCCCGTCGTACCGGGACCGGAGCCTCCCCCGCCGCCGCCTCCTGCTCCCGAGTCGCTGCCGCCGCAGCCATTCAGCATGAAGCCGATCCCGACGACGGCGGCTGCGATGGGCATGAAAGACAAACGGAAACGCTTCTGGTCTATCATGCAGTAGGACACTATCCGAACAGCGCGCCCCTTGGTATAACTTTCCACCGCTCGGCGACGTCGGTATCTTGCGGCAGGCGCCCTGGATCGGCGGGGATGACTACAATGCAAGACTCTTCCCTACTGCTGGTTAAAATTCTGTCGCGCCGGATTCCGCCGGTGGCGCGTTCCTGGCTGGAGCGCGTCGAGACATTGACTGGGACCGGTGCGCGCCTTGGTGCACCGGTGAGCGAGGCGTCGACCTGGTTCGATCGCGACCGCTTCCTAGCGACGTTCACTGCGGCGGTACGGGTGCTCGGCAAGGAGCCGCTCGGGCTTCACGCCGAGGAGCGGGATGAGCTGGCTGATGCCGGGATCGCCGGGGCGATCGAAGGGCGAGGGTTGGATGAGCTCGGCCGGGTAACGATGCTCGTGCAGGTTTCGAGGCGCCTTCCCGCACCGGAGCTCGAATTGCTGCTCCGGGTTTGCTACGAGCAGGGAGATGGACGGGAGCGGCAGGCGCTCTTGCGGGCACTGCCGTTCTTGGTCGAGGCGGAGCGCTTCGTTCCGCTGGCCGTCGAGGCGTGCCGCACCAACGAACTGCCCGTCTTCGAGGCGATCACCTGCGAGAATCCCTACCCAGCGGCTTATTTTCCCGATCTCAACTTCAACCAGATGGTCCTCAAGGCGATGTTCATCGGCGTGGCGCTCGCCCGGATTGTAGGGCTCGATCGGCGGCGCTCGAGCGAGCTCGCCAGGATGGCGGAGGACTTCGCGAGCGAACGGAGGGCGGCTGGCCGGAGCGTTCCGGCCGACATCGGCCTGCTCTCCCTGGACCATGAGCGCGAGCGCGCGACGCGGATCCCCGAGTGAAGCGGCGCGATGCGGAGGGACCATTGAAGCTATTCGATCCTCACATCCACATGACATCGCGGACGACCGACGACTACCAGGCGATGGCTGCGGCCGGCGTCGTCGCGATCCTCGAGCCGGCGTTCTGGCTCGGCCAACCGAGGACCCATGTCGGCACCTTCGAGGACTACTTCACGTCCCTGCTAGGCTGGGAGCGCTTCCGGGCCAGCCAGTTCGGTATCCGCCACCTCTGCACGCTGGGGCTCAACCCGAAGGAGGCCAACAACCCCCGCGTAGCGCAAGGCGTGATCGAGCTCCTGCCGCGCTATCTCGACAAGGAGGGCGTCGTCGCCGTCGGCGAGATCGGGTTCGACGACATGACGCCGGAGGAAGAGAAGTATTTTGCCCAGCAGGTCGAGCTCGCTCGAGACCACGATCTCCCGATCCTCGTACACACGCCGCACCGCGACAAGAAGCGCGGCACGGAGCGGACGCTCGCGCTGGTGCGGGAGCTCCGGTTCCCTGAAGAGCGCGTGCTCATCGATCACAACAACGAGGAGACGCTGCCGCTCGTGCTCGCGACCGGCTGCTGGGCCGGTCACTCCATCTATCCAAATACCAAGATGGACGAGGATCGGATGGTCGCGCTGGTCAAGACCTATGGCGCCGAGCGGATCCTGATCAACAGCGCGGCGGACTGGGGCGTGAGCGATCCGCTCAAGGTCCCGAAGACGGCGGCGCGAATGCGCGAGAACGGGATCGCGGACAAGGCGATCGAGCAAATCGTCTGGAAGAACCCCCTCGCCTTCTTCTCCCAGAGCGGCCGGCTCGATCTCGCGGAGTTCGGCGAGGCGCCGGCGGTGGATCAGCGCGCCCTGTTCGAGGGGAACTCGGTGCTGCGCGGTCAGGCCCCCGTCGTGAAAGGCTGATCGAGAGCGCGCATGCACCGCACCGTCGTCCTCAATGTCGTCGGGCTCACCGGCGAGCTCCTCGGCGACGCCACGCCGAACCTGAAGCGGCTCGCTCGGGAAGGGGCGATGCGCCCGCTCCAGACCGTGCTGCCAGCGGTCACGTGCACGGTCCAGTCGACCTTCACGACAGGGCTCCTCCCGAGCGGGCACGGCTGCGTCGCGAACGGCTGGTACTTCCGTGACATCGCCGAGGTGAACCTCTGGCGCCAGGCGAACCAGCTGGTGGCAGGGGAGAAAATCTGGGAGGCCGCGCGTCGGCGCGATCCGACGTTCACATGTGCCAAGCTGTTCTGGTGGTACAATATGTACAGCTCGGCGGATTATGCGGTGACGCCGCGGCCGATCTACTGGGCGGACGGGCTCAAGCTGCCGGATATTTACACCGAGCCGGCGTCGTTGCGCGATGAGCTCGTCGTCCGGCTGGGTGAGTTCCCGCTCTTCAATTTCTGGGGTCCGAACGCGGACATCCGATCGACGGAGTGGATTGCACGGTGCGCGCGCCATATGTACGACACGCGCCGACCAACGTTGACGCTGGTCTACCTCCCGCACCTCGACTACAACCTGCAGCGGCTAGGGCCGGATCATCCGGCGATCAAGGATGACCTTCGCGCGGTGGACGCCGTGTGCGGGGAGCTGATCGACCATGTGCGCAAGGACGGGGCACGGGTGATCGTCCTGTCCGAGTACGGCATCACGCGCGTGTCCGGCGTGGTGCACATCAACCGTGCGCTCCGAGAGCAGGACCTTCTTCGCGTCCGGAACGAGCGTGGTCTCGAGAAGCTCGACGCCGGCGCGTCCGAGGCGTTCGCAGTGGCGGATCATCAGATAGCGCATGTCTATGTGCGTCGCCCGGAGCGTATTCAAGAGGTGAAGGCGCTTCTTGAGAGGCTCCCCGGAGTTGAGGTCGTCCTCGACGCGGAAGGCAAGCGTTCCGCCGGGCTCGAACATGCACGATCGGGGGAGCTCATCGCGATCTCACGAGCGGACCGGTGGTTTAGCTACTACTACTGGCTCGATGACGACAGTGCCCCAGAGTTTGCCAGGACTGTCGATATTCATCGCAAGCCTGGGTACGATCCTGTGGAGTTATTTGCTGATCCCAAGCTGCGCGCCTTGCCCGTCCGTATCGCTTGGAGGCTTCTCAAGAAGAAGCTTGGGTTTCGCTATCTCATGGACGTGATCCCGCTAGACGCCGCGCTGGTAAATGGATCGCACGGTCGTTTGACCGAGCGATCGGAGCAGGGGCCGCTCATTCTGTCTACTTGTGATTCGATGCTGCCAGACGAACGCGTGCACGCTGTCGACGTCAGCAAAATTGTGTTGGACCACATTTTTGACTGACGCAGCTTGGACTGTTTGTGTGATGAGCCGTGCTCAGCTTGCTCGAATCGCGATGCTACAATCCAAGCTTTGCTATAAAGACGGTTTCGTGGTCGCTCCTCAGTGTGCCAGAGTCGAACATGATTGTTCGAGAGAACGATCCGGCGATGATAGTCTCAGCGCTCGGATCCGTCCTTGCCGCGATTCCGAATGACGGTCCGCCGCTCGGGTAGGATTCCTTCCATAGCGTCTTTCCTGACGAGTCCAGCTTGAGTACCCAGGGGGACGGAAGCTCGGCGTGCTCCAGTATCTCGTTGTCCACTCTCAGCTCTCCGCTGAAATCGCCGGTGACAACGATATTGTTAAGAGCGTCTGCGCTGATGTCGGCTGTCGCGTTGTGGATGGTTCCTTCGAAGTCTCGACTCCATCGGTGCTCTCCGGATGTGTTGAATTGAGCGACGAAGACTGCTGTGTGCTCTGCGGATGCGCCGAGGGTCTTGCCGATTTCGAACTCGATGCTCTCGTCGTAATTGCCCGTGGCAGAAATGTTGCCGAGGGCGTCGACGTCCAGAGCAGAGGGGTAACCATTGTGGAAGCCGCGCGTCCACGTCGGGTTACCGTCGCTGTCGAGCTTTGCCAGGAACATTCCCGCACCGTCAAGCTCCGGCGAATCGCCAAAGCTGATCGAGTCTTGGTGATTCCCCGTGATGACGATGTTGTTGCTGCGATCGATGGCGGTGTCTATGAGCATGTCGTCGCCGGAGCTGCCGAATCTCCGTGCCCATCCACCCTGCTCGACGCTCGCGGAGCCTGTGCTCCCGTCGAGCTTTGCGATGTACATGTCCAGCGTGTTCGCTGGAGCGGAGGTGAGGATCGCATCGTCGAACTCAATGTTCCCCCTGAACGTTCCTGAGAGCAGCGCGTCGCCGTGTTGTGTGCTGTTGATCTTGGGGCGAACGATCCTGACGAATTGGTCGAAGATGCGTTCATTGACGAGGTTCGCCGGGAAGCCGCGGCTCCAGATGTGGGCTCCTTTGTTGTCGAATTTCGCTACAAAGAGGCCTGGCCCTACATCGCTGCCGCCGAAGTTGATCGTGCCGCTGCTGACGCCAGTCAAGAAGATGTTGCCTGATGCGTCTGTGCTGACGGACGTCGCTTCCTGGGCCGCAGCATCTCCGAATCTGTGACTCCAGAGGTGATTTCCGGATTTGTCAAATGCTGCGACGAATATGTCGGACCCGCCAGCGCTCGTGAGTGGTCCCGCGCCAAGGCGTACGGGCTCCGAGAAGCCGCCGGCTGCGATGATATTGCCCTCTCTGTCGATTGCTATTGAGTTGGCTATTGCATCGCTGCCGAACGTCTGTGCCCACAAGATGCAGTCGAATCCGTCGCAATTTTCGTCGTCGTCAGACGCGCAGAGCTCTTGGGCTGGCAATCTTTCGTTCTTGCATGCGCTCCACGTGGTCCCATTCTCGTCGCATGTTCGTGTCCCAGATTTGCACAGGCCGATGTCTGCGGTGCCTCGCGGGCCGCTGTAGCATTCCTCTGTCCTGTTCGGCTTGCAGGCGTTCGCGCTGCCGTTTCCGCCTGTGTTCTGGTCTTCTGGCGCAGGAGCGTCTTCAAAGTCGTCGAGCCCGAGGACGAGCGCGCATCCGGATCCGGCGATGACGAACGCAAGGAGCCCTGCCGGGATGATGCGGACGCTACGTGAAATCATGAATCATGTCTCCGGTAGTCCGAGCTGTTGTCCGTAGCCTTCCATGAGGAGATCCGATGTGCACTGGCTCACCTGCCAGTCTTCACGTCCCCCTCACCACCCGCTGCATCGCCAGCGTCAGCGGGAATCCCATCATCGCCAGCGCCGCCGCGCCGCCGGCGCCTGGCGCTCCGCTCTTCGCGATGAGCACCGCGTCCAGCAGCGATATCCCCGCGATGAGCGTCACCACGGCGCGAGGGATGCGGTCCTTCCGCGTCCCCCGCAGCAACTTCACCGCGTGGATCACGCAGCCAGCGAGCGCCCCGTACGCGATCGTCCCCATCGTCCCCGTGAGCGGCGCACCGAGTGTTGCCAGGAAGGGGACCGCCATGAAGCCGAGCGCCCACAGGCTGCGCACCGCCAGCAGGTTCTCCTGCTTCGCGATCGCGGTCAGCCCGATCAGATAGAACAGCAGCGCCACGCCCCCACCGATCACCGCGCTCCCGAGCTGCCCGCCCGCCGCGAGCGCGGCGCTCACATAGACCAGCACGCGGCATGCTCCCATCAACGCCGGGCTCAGCGGGTTCCCCTTGTGCCAGGCATCGTAAAGGACGATCGCCCCGGCGAGCAGCGCGCTCGCCAGGGCGGGCGCCATCCCTCGGTGCGCCACATAGGCATGGCCGCCCACGATCAGCACCCCCGCCACGAGCAGGCCGTAGCCGACCGCGAACACCTCCCGAGCGCTCACCAGGCCGGATGGGATCGGCCGCTCGGGCCGCTCGCGCGCGTCGATCTCCCGGTCGAACGCGTCGTTGAGGAACATGCCGCCCACGTACATCAGCGACACCGCGAACCCCACCAGCGCCACCTCGGACGCCCGCGGCCCAGACCCCGATAGGGCCATGCCACAGAGCACGTTCGTCCACACCGTGGGCAGGTTCGAGACGCGGCCGAGCCGCAGATACACCCGTGCGCGCGAGCTCATCGCTGTGCCCCCGCTCCGCGGTCCGCTCGCCCACCGGAGCTCGCCCCGACTCCGGAGTCCGCTCGCCCACCGTAGCTTGCCCCGACTTCGCGGCCGCCGCCGACTCCACCGCTCCCGCCAACGCCCCGGCCCTCGCCGACGTTAACGCCCCGGCCCTCGCCGACGCCGACGCCCACGCTCCCGTTACCCACCATCCGCTCCTCCACCCAGCGGAGCTCCCTCGCCACCGCCTCGACAAGCCCGCCGCGGCGCTGGTCCTCCGGCAGTACATCCCAGGTGTAGGTCTCTACCTCGAGGTGCTGCGTCGCAGGCGAGTCTCGCAGGTGCGACAGCAGCGTTGCCAGCTCCGGCTGCGTCGTCGCGAGCGTGCCCTCGAGCTCCCGGAAGATCGGCACATGGAAGTGGACGCGCCACTCCTCCGACTGCGCTCCGGGCGGCGCCGCCTTCGCGCCCTCGAGCGACGCCAGCGCCTCGGGCAGATCCAGGTAGCGAACGAGCTCGCCCCCGCCTTCGCGCCGCTCGACCACCTGGTGCAGGTAGACGACGTCCTCCGCATACGCGCGCAGCCTCGCCATCGTCGCCGGCTCGCGCTCCGCCACGCGCGCGCGCAGCCCGGCGCTGAGCTGCACCTTGTGCACGCCGATCCCCGCCGCGCGGAGCGCCGCGAGCGACGCGGGGGCGTCCTCGAACTCCACCGCCATGTGGCACGCGTCGAAGCAGAGGCCGAGGTGGCTCCGGAGCGCCTCCTCGGCGTCCGGCAGGCTCATCCCGGCCAGCGCCGACAGCTCGCGGGCGCGCTCTGGCGCGAACACGTGATCGGTGAAGAAGCCGATCGCCTCGGGCGTCGTCTCGAGGAAGCAGCACGGCTCCGGCTCGAGGGCCAGCGCGATGTGCTTGCCCGTGCGGCGGCGGATCTCGACGAGGTGCGCCGCGTGCTCGACCAGCCGCCGCGCCATCGCCGCCGCGTCGCTCGGCGTGCGCACCCGCGGCCTGAACGCGCCGGGCACCGTGCTGACGCTGCCCATCAGGCCCTCGTTCGCCGGCAGCAGCTCGGCGAGGAGCGTCGCCAGGAGATTGCTGTACGCGAGCCGCTCCTCGTCGAGCCAGTCGGGCAGGTACACGCGCTCCTTCACCGCCGCGCCGTGGAACCGGCCGTAGGGAAAGCCGTTCAGCGTGAACACGTACAGGCCGTTCCGCTCGAGAAAATCGCGGAACGCGTCGAGCTCCGCCGGCGCGGCGAGCTCCGCCGCCGCCCTCGCCGAGAGCCGCAGCCCCACCCCGCACCGGCGGCGCGCGCTTGGCCCGAGGCCCTCCGCCCCTCTGCCGCCTTGTCCGCGCAGCGCCCCTTCCTCCCCGCCGGCCGCGCGCGACCAGATCGCGAGCAGGTGTGTCTCGAGGCTCTGCTTCACCTCCGACCACGTCTCGCCCGCGTGGATGTTCGTGCAGTACGTGAGGTGCGGCGCGCCCGCGCACGCGAGCCTCATGATTGCGCCGCTCCCGTGGCCACGCCCGCCGCTCCCATGGCCGTGCCCGCCGCTCCGGTGGCCACACCCGCCGCTCCCGTGGCCGCGCCCGCCGCTCCCGTGGCCGCGCCCGCCGCTCCCGTGGCCGCGCCCGCCGCTCCCGTGGCCGCGCCCGCCGCTCCCGTGGCCGCGCCCGCCGCTCCCGTGGCCGCGCCCGCCGCTCCCGTGGCCGCGCCCGCCGCTCCGGTGGCCACGCCCGCCGCTCCCGTGGCCGTGCCCGCCGTTCCCGTAGCCGCGCCCGCCGCGCCGGTCGCCGCGAGCGCGCCCCGCCTCGCGGCGCGCTCGCGCAGCCGCGCGATCGCCGCGACGATGTGCCGCTCCTCCATCGCGTGCACCTCGCGGGCGCGCCCCACGTCCTCGAGCAACGTCACCGTGAGCTCCCCGCCGAGGTGCTCGCGGAACTCGTCCAGCCCATCGAGCACGCAGAGCCGCTCGCCTCGCTCGCCCCGCTCGCCCCGCTCGCACGTGCGCGTCAGCGCGAGCGCGTCGTCCCACAGCGTGAAGCCGAGCGCCTCGAGCGCCGCCACCACCGCGGCCGCCGTCGCCTGGCTGCACAGGCCGGCCAGCTCGGCGTACAGCGTGTCGATCGCGATCCCGATCGCGACCGCCTCTCCGTGGCGGAGCCTGTGCTTCGTGAGCGACTCCAGCTTGTGCGCAGCCCAGTGCCCGAAGTCGAGGGGCCGCGCGCTCCCGAGCTCGAACGGGTCGCCCGCGCTCGCGATGTGCTGGAGGTGGATCTCCGCCGAGCGGCGCACGAGCTGCGCGAGCGGCGCGAGCGACCCCGACGCGAGCGCGGGCGCGTGCTCGGACAGCCACGAGAACAGCCTCGCGTCCCGGATCAGCGCGACCTTCACCGCCTCCGCCATCCCCGCCACCTTGTCGCGCAAGGGCAGCGTCTCCAGAAAGCGCGGATCGATGAGCACCGCGAACGGCGGGGCGAACGTGCCGAGCAGGTTCTTCTTCCCGAACGCGTTGACGCCGTTCTTCACGCCGACCCCGGAGTCGGCCTGCGCGAGCACCGTGGTCGGGACCCGCACGACCCGGACGCCTCGGTGCACCGTCGCCGCCGCGTAGCCGACCATGTCGAGCACCGCGCCGCCTCCGACGATCATCACGAACGACTGCCGATCCATCCCCAGCGCGTCGAGCCTCGCCTGCAGCGCGGCCGTCGCCGCGCCGTCGTTCTTCGCCGCCTCGCCGCCGGGGACCACGATCGGCTCGGCCGCGAGCGTGAGCAGGTCCGGGCGCGCGCCCATGTACCGCGCGATGTCGTCCGCCAGAGACGGCCACGCCGCCGCGACGCCGCCGTCGATCACCGGCAGCACGCGGTGGCGCCGGCGCGGCTCCTTCGCGGCGATGGCGGCCGCGAGGTCGGCGTTGCTCGGCGAGAAGACGCCCTCCGTGAAGTAGACGGGGTACTCGAAGGGGACCGCGATCCGTTGCAGATGAAGCAGCATCAAAGCCGACTTTCGAGAGAGGTCATCGGCCCGTCAAGTTGGTTCCTCGCGAGGATCCCGCGTCTTGCCGCGGTACGAAAACTTCCCCTTGGCGGCGGACGGCCTTCCTGCAATGCTGGCGCCGCTCGGTGAATCGCGCCGCCGTACGGCCGAGTTCACCTCGTGGCCCCGTGATCGCCGCTTGATCGCAACCCCGTACCGCCTGACATCCTCCTCAATGCAGACGCCCATGGAAGGCACAACCCGTCCCTCGAAACGGTCCTTCATGCGAGGAGTGCTTCTGACGGCAGCGGCAGGGCTCGCCCTCGCCGCGTTCTCCGCCGGGTGCGCGCCCACGTACGTGTACAATCCGGCGAACTACGCGAAGGAGTACGACCCGCGTAAGCACGAATACACGATCGGGGTAGGGGACCAGATCCGGATCAACGTCTGGCGCATGGCCGACCTGTCGAGCGACGCGCTCGTCCGGGCCGATGGCGTCATCACGATGCCGCTCATCGGCGACGTCTACGTGGCCGGCAGGACCCCGACCCAGGTGCGCGAGGAGCTGAAGAAGCGGCTCGCCGAGTTCGTGAAGGACGAGACGGCCGTGATCACCGTCGCCGTGACCGGGATCAACAGCTACCGGTTCGTGGTCAGCGGCAACGTCGCGCGCGCCGGCATCTTCGCCTCCAACTACTTCGTCTCCGTCTCGGAGGCGCTCGCGCTGGCCGGCGGTCCAAACCAGTTCGCCTCGACGGATCAGATCCTGCTCATCCGCATGGATAGCCCGGGCAAATTCCGGCACATCCCATCAACTACGACGAAATCGCCTCGCGCAAGCGGCCCGAGCAGGACCTCGTGCTCAAGGCCGGCGATACCGTCTTCGTGCCCTGATCGTGGCCGGCTCCTCCGCGCTTGCTCGAAAGGCCGTCCTCGGCGCGGTCTGGACGATCGCGACCGGGCTCGGCTCGCGCGTGCTCGGCCTGATAGGCACCCTCGTGCTCACCCGGTTCATCGCGCCGGATGTGTACGGCGAGGTCTCGGCAGCGTCCGTCGTGATCATGACGGCGCACTTCATGTCGAGCCTCGGGACCGGCCAGTTCATCGCGTCGAGGCCCAACCTCGACCGTCAGATGGTCTTCAACGCGACCGTCTATTTCCACGTCGCGGGCCTCGTCGCCATCGCCGCCGTCTACCTCCTCCGGGAGCCGATCGCGGTGCACCTCGTCGGCGCGCCCGGGATGCTCCAGTTCATGCCGGGGCTCATCCTCGCGATGTTCATCGATCGGATCTGGTACGTCCCCGATCGCCTGCTCATCCGCGAGATGCGCTTCCGCAGCGTCAGCCTCCGGAACGCCGCCGGCGAGCTCACCTACACCGCGGCGTCCGTCTCCCTTGCCATGCTCGGCTGGGGAGGAAACGCCATCGTGGTCGCGACGCTCCTGCGCGCCGTCGTGCGCGTGGTGACCACGGTCCCGGCGGTGAAGCTCTCCGAGTGGCTGACGCCGAGCCCGCTGTCGGGCGAGAAGGCGCGCGAGCTGTTCGCCTTCGGCATCCCGCTCAACTTCGGGTCGCTGGCGAACTTCGGGGCCTCCAAGTGGGACAACCTCGTCATGATCCGCCTGTTCGGGGAGCAGGTCGGCGGGCTCTACAACCTCGCGTGGAACCTCGCCGACATCCCGGCCTCCCAGGTCGGCGAGCGCATCGGCGACGTGCTCGTCCCGTCGTTCGCGAAGCTCGAGCCGGAGCAGCGCAAGGCGGCGCTCGTCCGCGCGCTCACGCTGCTCGCGCTCCTCATCTTCCCGCTCGCCGTGGGCCTCGGCGCGGTCGCCCCGACGATCCTGAACGACACCTTCTTCAACGAGGCATGGGAGCCGGCCGGCCCGCTCCTCGCCGTGCTGTCCGCGCTCGGCGTCACGCGCCCGATCGGCTGGGTCTTGTCCTCGTACATGCAGGTCTACGGCCGGACGCGGACGATCATGGTCCTTGAGTGGCTCAAGGTGGCCGCGATCGTCGGCAGCATCGCGCTGCTCGGGACGATCGGCGGGGTCCTCTGGGCCTGCGCCGGCGTCGGCGTCGCGTTCGGGGTGCACGCCCTGGCGAGCCTCTGGGTGGTCAAGCGCGCCGATGGCGTCCCGTACATGCGGCTCCTGCGCCCGCTGGTCCGCCCGCTCCTCGCGTGCCTGCCCCTGGTCGTCGCGGTGCTCGCCGTCCGCTACGGCATGCGGTCGCTCCACGGCCTGCCCCGCGGGTGCCGCCTTGGCGCCGAGGTGGTGGTCGGCGGGCTCGCCTTCGTCGCTTCCGCGCTCGTCATCGCGCGGCAGGCATCACGGGACTTCCTCCAGCTCGCCCGCGAGGCGGTCCGCCGCCGCCGTTAAGGCGTTTCCTGAATGTCACCGATCCGGAGTGACCAGCGAAGCGCGCGCAGCGAGCGTGACGAGAGCAATACGCGTGACGAGCGTGACGAGCGCAACGCGCGTGAGCGAGCGCAACATGCGTAGCAAGCGTAGCGAGCGCAACGAGCTCAACAAGCGCACGGCGCGCAGCGCAACGAGGAGCACCTCTCCTCGCCCAATCGTTGAGGTCCCACGCGACACTCGAGCGAAATTTAGGGGCCTGTGGTAGCGTCGGGCCCCTCTCTTCGAAACTGGGTCGGGATCCGCGTGGCGGCTCCCCTCCACCACTGGAGATAAAAGGAAATGGCAGAGACGCATCCCGCTGCGGTCGAGAGCCTCCTGGCCAAGATCAACTCTCGCGAAGCCCAGGTGGGCATCATCGGCATGGGTTATGTCGGCCTGCCGCTGGCGCTCACGTTCATCGAGAAGGGCTTCCGCGTGCTGGGCTTCGACGTGGACCCCGAGAAGGTCACCGCGCTCAGCGAGGGGAAGAGCTACATCAAGCACCTCGATCCCGCGCGCGTCGCGGCTGCCGCCAAGACCGGCCTGTTCGAGGCGACGGCCGACTTCTCGCGGCTCAACGAGCCCGACGCCATCCTCATCTGCGTCCCCACCCCGCTGACGGCGCAGCGGGAGCCCGACATGAGCTACGTCGTCGGCTCGGCCCAGAAGATCAAGGAGCGGCTGCGGAAGGGCCAGCTCGTCGTGCTCGAGTCCACCACGTACCCGGGCACGACCGATGAGCTCGTGAAGGGCATCCTCGAGCAATCGGGCCTGCGCATGGGCCAGGATTTCTACCTCGCCTTCTCGCCCGAGCGCGAGGATCCGGGCAACCGCGATCACAGCACCGCGACCATCCCGAAGGTCGTCGGCGGCGTCGATCGCGCGTCGCTGGCCCTCTCGGTGGCGCTCTACTCGCAGGCGATCGCGCGCACCGTGTCCGTCTCCTCCGCGCGCGCGGCCGAGGCCGCGAAGCTCACCGAGAACATCTTCCGGGCCATCAACATCGCCCTCGTGAACGAGCTCAAGGTCGTCTACGACGCCATGGGCATCGACGTCTGGGAGGTGCTCGACGCCGCGTCGACCAAGCCGTTCGGCTTCATGCGGTTCAACCCCGGCCCGGGCTGGGGCGGCCACTGCATCCCGCTCGATCCGTTCTACCTCGCGTGGAAGGCGCGCGAGTACGGCGTGTCCACCAAGTTCATCGAGCTCGCCGGCGAGGTGAACGTCGAGATGCCGCACTACGTCGTCAACAAGCTCCAGCTCGCGCTGAACGAGCGCGGCAAGGCGCTAAAGGGCACGAAGGTCCTGCTCCTCGGCGTCGCCTACAAGAAGGACATCGACGACCCGCGCGAGAGCCCCGCGTTCGAGATCATCGAGCTCCTGCGCAGGCTCGGCGCCGTGCTGAGCTTCCACGACCCGCACGTGCCCAAGCTGCCGCGCATGCGCACCTGGCCGCATCTGCCGGAGCTCTCGTCCATCCCCCTCAACGAGGACACGCTCAAGAGCCACGACGCGGTCATGTTGGTCACCGACCACTCCGTGGTCGACTACGATCTGGTGCTGAACCACGCCGCCCTGATCGTCGACGCCCGCGGCGTCTACCGCGCGGCGAACCCCAAGGTCGTCAAGGCCTGACGGAGGGCGCCCCGAGCGGCGCGGGCAGGCTCGCACGCGGGCGCGCGGTCCTGGTGACCGGGCATCCGGCGGCGGCGTCCTTGCCCGCCGTCGCTGGCCCGGTGGCGTGTCGCTCAATTCCCGCGCTGTGGGCGGCGCGCCGCGGCGATGCCCGCGTGCTGCCCACGCCTCCGCGCGGGCGCGTCAAGGTCGAGCTCCTGGGTGACTCCTCGACAACCGCCGGGGCTCCGCGTGTCCTCGCGACATCGTAGCCGCGTCACCTGGTGTCCGCGTATCCTCGCAACCACGTATCCCTGTAACCCGTAACCCTGTAACCCGTAACCGGTCACTGGATGCGGCTCTTGCCGAGTTCGCGAAATCGCGAGCATCCCCTTGATGTCAGGGCGCCGGTTCGGTACCCATCAAAGACGGTCCATGTCCACGCCGCCGCCCATGGTCGGGCCAGGTCGAACGATGTCGCCTGCAGATGACAGCCTGGGCCCTGCGCCATCGAGCTCGGATTGGAAGGGCCACCTGGAGATCCGGCTCGGCGATCTCCCGGGGACGCGACGGCCGCTGACGGAGTCCCACATCGTCATCGGCAGGGCGCCGGGCGTGCAGCTCACGCTCGACCACTACACGGTCTCCCGGCGCCACGCGGAGCTCTTCTGCGATCCGTTCGGCCGGTGGTGGATCCGCGACCTCGGCAGCACCAACGGGACGCTCGTCAACGACGAGCGGATCAACGAGAAGGTGCTGAAGCCGGGCGATCGCATCGGGAGGCGACTACATCCTCGAGTTCCAGCTCACGGCGCGGGCCCCTCGCGTGCCGATCGACCCGGGCGGCCTCCATTTCGAGGAGGACAAACCGACCGCGATCCGCAAGCTCGGCGAGCTCGACCCGCCGCGGATCGCGGCGAAGCACCTGTTCACCCTGATGGACCTGTCGCGGCGGCTCCTCAGCATCGAGGACGCGACGGATCGGTTCGACGCGCTCTGCCAGCTGATGGTCCGCGAGGACTTCCACGGCAGCATGGCGCTCGCGCTGCGGCTCCGGCAGAACGGCGCGCTGACGATCCTGTCCGGGCCGCACCGCCCCTTCCAGTCGCTCCGGCGCGAGGACTCCGTCGCCCCGCCGTACATCTCGCGCCGCGTGCTCGCGGCGGTGCAGGACACGCGCGAGCCGGTGCTCGCCGGCAACCTGGTGAGCGACAGCGCCACGGTCGAGCTCACGATGTCGCGCGACGTCATGGCCCTCTGGGTCGTGGCCTGTCCGCTGCGCGTCGAGGAGCAGATGATGAACCTGCTCTACGTGACCCTGCCGCCCGACTTCGGCAGCGTCGAGTGGCTCGGGCTCATCGCGCTCGCGGCGGAGGTCTATCAGCAGGCCGAGTCGGCCTGGGAGGCGCGGCGCCACGCGCAGGCGCACGCGGCGATCGAGCGCGAGCTCGAGATGGCGCACCAGATCCAGCGGACCTTCGTCCCGAAGCGGCTGGAGTTCAAGGCGCTGGACGTGGCGCTCGGCTTCGAGCCGTGCCGGTGGGTCGGGGGCGACTACGTGGACATCGTCCCGATGCCGGACGGCCGCCTCATGCTCGCCGTGGCGGACGTCTGCGGCAAGGGGCTCCAGGCCGCGCTCATCGGCTCGAGCGTCCACACGATGGTGCGCGCGACGGTCGACGCCGGCCGCGGGATCACGGGCATGATGGACCGGCTGAACGCCTACCTCTGCGAGTACCTGCCGGAGCACTCGTTCGTCACGATGGTGGCCGTCGCCCTCGACCCCGCGACGGGCCGCATGGAGTGCGTCAACGCAGGGCACCCACCGGCGCTGGTGGCGACCGCGGAGGGCGGCCTGCGGCACCTCCAGGCGGCCGTCAACCCGGCGCTCGGGGTCGGCCCGGTGCCGATGGAGGCGCACCAGAGCGTGCTCGCGCCGGGCGAGGTGCTCGCGATGTACACCGACGGGCTCACCGAGCTGCGCAACTCGTCGAAGCAGATGCTCGGCCTGCACGCGCTCGGCACGGGCTTCGCCAAGCTCTGCGCGACGAGCGCTGGCCGCCCGGTCGCGTCGATCGCCGACAAGCTCACGCACATGCTCGAGGAGTTCCGCGGCGACCAGCTGCCCGAGGACGACAGGGCCTTCCTCCTCGCGCGGCGCACCTGAGCGCGCCGCTCTCGGCAGCCCGGCGGAGCCCCTGAGCGCGCCGAGGGCGGGGCTCCGGCCGCCCCTGAGGAGCGCGCCCCGTCGCGCTCAGCGAGCGGCGTCGCCCGCGCCAGCAGACGCCGGCGCCTCGCCCTCCAGCGGCTCGCTCGGCGTCGCCTCCCGGCGCTGCACGCCGGCGGGGCCTGCAGAGCCGAAGGGCTGGGTCATCAAGATGCGCGAGCCCGGCGCCATCCGCCGCGGGAACGCGCCCGACACGGACAGGAGGAGCGTGTTCCGGACGACGCGCGTGTCGGGGAGCTCCGCCCTCCTCGCCTCGGTGCGCTGGTTCGCGTGCTGGTACCGGAGCGCGAGCGCGAAGTCGGGGATGACGGTGACGGGGCTGTAGAGCAGCCCGACGTCGGTGAGCACCGCGAGCGTCGTCGGCCCCGTGTCGAGATCACCCTTCGCGTTCGTCTCGAGAGGTTGCGCGAGCTGCGCGCTGGCCGAGCCCTCGACCGACAGGTGCCAGGCGGCGTGGACGGGCACCGCGGCGCGGAGCGTCAGCATGTGGGAGAGCTGGATCTGCTGCAGGAAGACGTTCGGCGTGGCCGCATAGGTGTACGCGAGCTCGGCCGCGTCGCCCCGCTCGTGCAAGTAGCGCAGCGCCGCGAGCCCGGTCGGGCGCGCGAGCGACCCGGCGCCGCCTGCCAGGTCCGTCGCGACGACCCCGCCGACGTCGAGCTGGCTCGAGAAGCGACGCCCGAGGTCGTGCTGCCAGCTCGCCACGAGCGTGCTGAGGAGCTGGTCGCGCGACGCGTACGTGTCTTCGGTCGCGGGATCGGTGTCGGTGACCGGAACGTTGTCGAAATGGGTGTAGCCGACCGAGAGCGCGAGGGCCGCGACGTCGTGACGGAAGCTCCGGTTCACGTTCAGCGTGTTCGTCACGCTGTACGTGCGCTGCGGGCGATCCAGGAGCGGGTTGTAGACGGCGAACGTCGCCGCCTGCCCGAGCGACCAGACCGGCGAGGGCTGGAACGAGAACCCCTCGTTGAACGACCCCTGCACGAAGTTCGTCGTCCCGCCCGCGTTGCCCTGGAGCGTCGTGGTCCCCGGCGTCTGCTCGAGCTGGAACGTGTTGAGCTGGCCTTGCGACCCGGACGCCCCGAGCGTCAGCGAGGTCCTCGGCGATGTGACGAAGCGGCCGGACCACGCGGCCACGTTCGAGTACGAGCTCGCCTCCGAGTGCCGGAAGAAGAGGCTCGTCGAGAACGTGTAGGACAGCGTCTGCGCGGTCCGCGGCGTCGTGTAGGTGAAGATCAGGCCGGGGCTCACGGTCGCGAGGCCGTCGGCGTCGGGACCGGGCCCGGCCGGGGGCTCGGCCGCAGAGCTCACGTTGTCGGTGACGCCGATCGACCCGGTGAAGACGCCGTGGAGGGTTGCGTCCTGCGCCCGGGCGTCGTGGTGGGTGAGGATCGCGCAGCCGAAGGCCGCGACCGCAATGCCTCGTCCGGAGCGCATGAGGGCTGCAAGGTAACAATGGAGCCGGCGCTCGGCTACGCCTCCCCGACCTTTCGGTGCAAGGAGGCGAGCGCCGCGCGCCGGCCGTTCAGGCGTCGAGCAGGACGACACCGAGGATGGGCGCCGGTCGGAGCTGCTCGATGGCCTGGCGGATCGCCTTGCGGGTCGATTTCTTGACAAGCGAGGTCAGGACCACGCCGTCCACCGAGTCGCCGATGACGTTCAGGTCCATGCTGCCGAGCACCGGCGGCGTGTCGATGATGATGTACGAGTAGCCCGCGCGCTTGAGGCTCTCGATCGCGGTCGAGAACGCCACCCCGTCGAAGATGGGCGGCCGCTCCGTGCGGGGATCGACGGCCAGGATATGGACGGGCGTCTGGAGGGCGAGCCTCGCGTCGGGCGACCTGCCGCCGATCGGCGCGGCGTTCCTGTCCGACGACGACTCGCCGCCGTCGTCGCCGGGCGCCACGGCGGGCGCCGCCTGGTCGACGACGACCCAGGGCGCGAACCGGTCGTTGACATGGCGCTGGAGCTGCTCCGTGAAGCAGCTCGGGGGCTCGAACCGCAGCGCCTTCGCGATGCCGGGCTTGCGGATGTTCGCCTCGACGAGGAGGATCTTCCCGCGGACGGTCTCGCGGAGCGCGAGCGCGAGGTTGATGGCGCAGGACGTCTTGCCCTCGCCGGGCCCCGCGCTCGTCACGGCGATGGTGATCCCCGAGCCCGTCGGCAGCTTGCGCCGGAGCGTCCGGTACGCGTCGGCCTGGGGCGAGTAGGGCGCGCGGAGCATCACGATGTTCGGATCCACGGCGTCCGGCATCGGCACGGGGCGCACGGTGATCTCGCCCGGGCCGCGCAGCGACTCCTCCGGGAGCAGCCCGGCGTTCTCCGGTGTCGTGGGCAGGGAGCGCAGCTGCTCGATGTGCAGCGACGGCGGCTCCTCGAACGTCGGATCCAGCGACTGCAGCTTCGCGTCCACGGCCTGGTGCGCCGGGGTCGACACCACGCGGTTGAAGATCAGGGAGGGCGGCGAGCTGAACGTGCTGGTGAGCGAGCGCTCGATCGGCCTCTCGGGCGGCGGCTGCTGCGGCGGCGGCTGCTGATGTGGTTGCGGCACCTCGCGCACGGTCACCTCGCGCGTCGCGGGCGGCACCACGCGATCGAAGACGAGCGAAGGAGGCGAGGTGAACGCGCCGCTGAACGATCGCTCGAGCGGCGGCGCTCCCCCGGGGGGCGCCGCCGCGTCACGGACCCCCACGTCGCGCGCCGGCGGGGCGATGACCCGGTCGATCGGCACCGGCAGCGCCGGCGAGCTGCCCGGCCTCCCGCCGCTCGACACGAGCCCGGGGCTGCTCAGCGTCGCGCTCAGATCGACGACGCGCGCGATCGCCGGGGATGAGCCTTGCCGGTCGGGGCCGGGCGGCAGCGCCGGCGCGGGCATGCCGAGCACCGTCGCGGTACCCGGATGCCCGCGGTGCTCGCCGTGGTCCGCCGCAGGACCCCCGAGGAAGAGCGCCGTCGCCGGCGACGGCCCCCTGAGCGGCTGCGGCGCGCCGGGGTGAGCGCCCGGCGCCTGCGCGGCGCCGAGGCGCAGCCCCATCGCCTGCGGGTGCTGCGGCGAAGGGGGGAGATCTTGCCGGATGGTCGGCGAGTCGAACGCGGCGCTCGGGTCGTCCTGGCTGGAGCTCGGGCGCTCCGCCGCGACCACGTCCTCCGCGTCGTTCGCGAGGCGCAGGACGCGGGCGATCATCTCCTCGCGCACGTCCGGATCCGGCGCGATCGAGCGCCAGTTGCCGACCACGTTGCGGAGCCGGCGCGCCTCGATGACGAGGGCGCGGACCCGCGCGGTCTGCTCCGCGCGACTCAGGAAGTCGCAGACCTGATCGAGCGCCCGCTCGAGGGAAGCGACCGGCGGCGGCTTTCCCGGCTCAGCTCCGCCTGCCTCAGCCACGGCGCCCTCGGGGCGCGCGCGCGGCGGGCGGTACGACGACGAGCACCGGAGCGAGCGCCATTCGATCGATATCTTCCATGTCGTAAACCCGATCGTCGAACACGATGCCACGCGCCGCGGCGGCCGCGATGCCGGCCGCAACGGACAAGAACAGCCCGCCGATGGCGATGATCAACCGCGACGGGCTCGACGGCGCGCTCGGCCGGTATGCCGGGTCGAGCACCTCGATCTGCGCCGAGTAGCCGCCCTGCTCCGAGCTCGCTGCGATCTCGGCGCGGAACGACTTGCCCTCGAGGTCGGAGAGGCGCTGCTGCGCGCGCGCCTTCTCGCGGGTGAGCCGCGACCAGTCGGTCTCGGTGTTGATGATCTGCTTCGCCGCCTCGCTGGCGTCGGCCGCGTTGCCCTTCTTCGCGCCCCTGCGCACCGCGATCTCCCGCTCGAGAGCCGCGAGCTGGGACTTGATCTTCGCCTTCTCGGCCTCGTCGGTCGCGGGGACCTCCACCACCGGCTCCGGCGGCAGGACGAGCGCCTGCTCGGCGCGCCGCAGCGCCGCCTCGGCGTTGGTCACGCGGGCCGCCGCCGCCCGGACGTCGGGGTGCTGCTCGGTGAAGCGGGACTGCTTGTCGGCCAGATCCCGCCGCGCGGTGGCGAGCTCCTGCTCGGCCTGATCCCGCTGCCGGGTGAGCGCGGGGGAGGGCACCCCGGCGGCGCTCACCGCCGGTTGCTCCGGCTTGCCGGTGAGCCGGCTGCGCAGGCGGGGCACCTGCCGCTCGAGCGCCTCGAGGGTCGGGTCGGTCCCGGTGGCGCGCCGCTCCCGCTCGCGGATGGCGGCGCCGCCCTGCGAGCCGCCGGGGGTGGACTGCTCGGTGGCGAACTCGGGGTGCTCTGCCAGGAACGCCGCGAGCTCGGTCTCGGCCTTCTCGACGTCCTGCTCGGCGCGCTTCAGCTCGGCGTCGAGGAACTCGTTCGTCAGCTTCGCCTGCGACCTGCGCATGCGCGTCGTCTCCTCGACGAGGATGTCCGCGAGCCGCTGCGTCACCTCCTGCGCCTGCTCGCGCGTCTCCCCTTCGGCCGAGATCGCGAAGGTGTCCTGCGAGCGGGCCTTGAAGGTGATCTTGGCGCGGAGCCGATCGACAGCGTCGACCATGCCCCGCTTCTCGAGGACGTCGGGGAAGAGGTTGAACTCGGTCACGACCTTCTCGAGGTTGGAGCGCGCGAGCAGCGTCTCCTTGAGGCGCGCGGAGAGGGTGCGGAGCGGGTCGGGCCCGTCCGGCCCGAGGTACGTCGCCTTGACGCCCTCGCGGTAGAAGATCACGGTCTCGGAGCGGTACGCGGGCTTCCTCGACTGCACGACGAGCACCGTGAACCCGAGCCCCGCGATCGCTACCAGCACCGCCACGTACCAGTGCGCCAGCGTCCGGTTGATCATCCCGCTGACGCTGGGCGGCTGCGGACCTGCCGGCCGCGCCGATGCGTCGGCGGGAATCGCCCCGAGCGCCTCCTGGGGCGGGGTAGGCCCGGAGGGCTGCTGGTTCATCTTCTTGTCCATGGTCCCCGCTCCTCGAAGGTTGCCTTGCTCCGCCCGGCCCGGAGGACGCGCACCCCGGTCTGGCAGGCTGGTTGGCTATGGTAGACGTGCGACGCCCGAGCGCCAGCTTGTTGCACTCGGCTGTGCCCGCCGCGTGCCCGCCGCGTGCCCGCCGCGCGCAACCCCACGCCTAACACGCCTCCGGTACGCGCAGCACGCGCAGCACGCGCAACCAGCGCCGCGGCGACGGGTGGGCGCCGTCCGGGCGACTCCAGCCGCTCAGCAACGTCCGCGCGACACCTGCCGCGCGGCGCTGCCACCGCGGCCGTCGTCGACGGGTGGGCCGGGGGGCCGGGGTGGCGGCGCGCGCGCCGCCACCGAGCGTCACGTGGGGAACACCCGATCGAGGCGCAGCAGGCGGAAGATCGCGCGCGGCTGATCCCTCAGCCCGACGATGCGCACCTGGCCGCCGTTGGCCCGTACCCGCTTGAACAGCGAGACGATGACGCCGACGCCCGAGCTGTCGATCAGCCGGAGGGACGAGAGCTCGAGCGTGATGTTCTGCCGGTTCTCGGCCACCAGCTCGTCCACCAATGTCCTGAACTCCGGTGCGGTCACTGCGTCGAGGGTCCCCTCGAACTGCACGACCGTCTCACTGCCGTTATCGGTCCGCGTATAGCTCATTGGATTTTAATTCCCCCTGCGGCGCGGGTCGCGCCCGAACGGGAGACGCTCCGCATTCGAAAACTGCTTGTCCGATGCCCTGTCGCCCCGGCGAAATCGGCGTCGGAATGCTCTTGTTCGCTGCTGCCTTCACCCTCGTCGCCGGCAATACACGAGCTGCCCTCCCTCCGCTTCACCAGACGCAGGACATTCGGGCTGCCGGGACAGTAGTCGACCTCATCCATGAACGACTTGATGATGAAGAGCCCCATCCCGGACTCGGGGAGGTCGTCGATGGGAGGGTTGTCGATGGCCGCGGGATCGAAGCTGCAGCCCGTGTCCATCAAGCGAATGATAATGCCGTCCGCGTCGGACTCGATCTCGATGTCGACGTCGCCCGGCGGGCCAGCGCGGTATCCGTGAATCGCGATGTTGTTGAACGCCTCGCCGAACGCCGAGACGGTCTGGTCCTCGAAATCCTCCTGGGTGAGGCCGGGCGACCCGCCCTCGACCCTCCCAGGCGCGGCCATCTTGCATGCGGCCGCCACCACGCGGAGGGCGAGGTGGCGATAGGTCAACGAACCTGGTACGCGGAGTCGGATCACGCCCAAACCTCCATCCGAGCTTGTACCCTACCACGTTCTCGACTATGGGAGCCACAAGGTAAACAGTGACACCTGGCGTTCGTGTAGCGAAACGTGCGATCGACATCGCGGGCTCGCTCGTGGGTCTCACGCTGACCCTCCCGCTCTACCCTCTCATCGGCGCGGCTATCTACCTCGAGTCGCCCGGGCCGATCTTCTACATGCAGCGCCGTGCCGGGATGCTCATCGGCACGGAAGTGCGGGACGGCGTGGCCTACCCGCGATTCGTCGAATTCCACATGCGCAAATTTCGTTCCATGCGCGTGGATGCCGAGAAGTTGACGGGGGCCGTGCTCGCCCAGCAGGACGACCCGCGCATCACCCGGGTCGGCCGCTTCCTGCGCAAGACGCGCCTCGACGAGATCCCGCAGTTCTGGAGCGTGCTCATGGGGGACATGAGCATCGTGGGGCCGCGCCCCGAGCGCCCCGAGCTGCTCGTCAACCTCGCGCTCGCCATTCCGTTCTTCGAGGAGCGGATGCGCGACATCAAGCCGGGCATCACGGGGCTCGCGCAGGTGTCGCTCGGGTATACCGGGCGCGCCCCGGCGGAGAGCGAGGTCGCCGCGTTCGAGGCGACGCTGACGAACCCGTTCGGCCTCGAGGAGGCGGAGGGCGCCGAGGCCGACGACATGCGGATGAAGCTGCTCTTCGACCTCGCGTACGCCGCGTCGCTCGAGAAGCTCTCGACGTTCCTGCAGATGGAGCTCTCGATCATCGTGAAGACGCCGCTCGTGATGGTCCTCGGCCTGGGGCGCTGAGCGGGCGCCGCGCCTCCGGAACGCCGACGCGGGCGTCGCGGCCGCGATCGCTCCGCGCGTCATGGCGCTCTCTCTGCAGAACCGGGGCAGCTCCGCGCGGCTGCGCTAGGCCCTCTTGCTCAGCAAGAAGATCACGAACACCAGGCCGAGGTCGGCCAGGATGAGCCGGTAGAGGTCGCGCTTCTCGAACTGGATCGAGAAGCTCGGATCGACGCTCCTGATGGCGCAATACAGCGACCCCGCCAGGCCGAAGTAGATCCAGAGCACGTAGTGGTAGGTGAACGAGAGGAAGAAGATCCCGACCATCATCCCGCAGAACCCGGCCATGATCGCCATGGCCCAGGCGCGGATCGTCGCGAACTGGGCGCCGTGCTCGTACCGCTTGAGCGCGACCAGCGAGATCTTGAGGGTGAGGTAGATCATCGCCGACCACGCGAACATCCCGAGCGGGCCGAGCTCCGAGAGCGCGAGGAGGTACGCGTTGTGCGCGGTGAGCCAGTGGTGCTCCGTGAACTGGCGGAAGCCCGCGCCCATGAGCGGGAACATCCGGTAGATGTTCAGCCCCTCGCCTAGGATCTCCGTGCGCTCGCCCGCCGACTCGTCGGCCTCGTCGCCGCCGCGGCCGCCGAGCATCATGAGCGGCGCCGCGCAGATCGCGCCGAAGATCGCGCCGCGGATGCCGTACTTCTTGACGAAGTAGACGCCCAGCACCGTCGCGAAGACGAGCTGGCCGCCCCGGGACTGCGTGAGGATGATCGCGGTCGCGATCAAGAGGAGCGAGCCGAAGACCAGGAGCGCGCGCATGAAGGAGCGCTTCTGCTCGAACATCGCGAAGCTGAACGGCAGCACGATGCCCGACGTGAGCGCGAGCTCGTTCGGATCCTGGAGCACGCCGCGCCAGCGCACGCGGCCGTTGATCGTCGACGTCTTGAAGAGGCCGACGCGCTCGCACAGGTACTCGACCTCGGGATCGGCGCCCGGCCCCTCGCGGCAGTCCACGCGCAGCTCGCACGAGCGGCCGTCGGGGATGCCGGCCTCGCCGCGCGAGCCGCCGATGGTCTGCGTCATCGCCAGGCACTGGAACGAGGAGAACCCCTGGTGCACGGCGACGCCCGCCACGAAGAGGCCCATGATGAGCACCGTGGTGGCGAGCTTCTGGAAGCCCTTGAAGCCGTCGGTGCTGTGCCCGATCAGGAAGAAGAGCACGAACGTCACGCTGATCGAGACGAAGCCCTCCGAGAACTCGGCGGGGTTCCGGAAGCCGAGCGTGAACACGCACCAGAAGTAGACGACGATGGCCCACCGGAGCTGCGGGGTCGCCTTCAGCCTGACCTTGCCCATGGCGAGGTCGAGGCCCATGCCCATGAAGGCGAGGCCGAGCCAGAGGTACAGGAACGGCAGGTTCTCGAAGCGCTCGTCCCATTCCTGGGGCCTGCCGTAGATGAAGATGATGAGAAGGATGACCCCGGGGAGCGCGAGCATGTCGAGGGTCCTCGGCGAAGACGCCGTTCGGGTGGTGGGGGACGTTCCGGAGGATCGCGGCTCGCGTCAAGCGACTTGCGCTCGCTCCCTCCGGCGCGGTTGCAGGGCCCTCGACGCTAGGTGCTGAGGCCCACGCGGCGCACGGCCTGGTTCAGGAACGGGACGAACTCGTCCGCCGCCCTCGCATTGCCCGCGCTCGAGGGGTGGTTGTCGGTGTTGCCCTCCGAGCCGTGGAGGGAGAAGTTGGACTCGCCCTTGTTCGTGAGCACGTCGTAGTAGTCGAAGACGACGACGTTCCTCTCCGGATAGCCGCTGAGCCAGCCGTCGGGCGACTTGACCCAGTTGTTGAACGAACGGGCGAGATCCGCCTGGCGCTGCGCGATCTCGGCGTCGGAGGGCTTCCCGAGGAGCCGCTTGGCGGTCCACTTCCAGGCGGGCTCCTTCGAGCGTTTGAGGATGTTGGCGGGGGCGGTGATGTAGACGAACAGCGTGTCCTTCCGCTTCGCGAGGTCGGGCAGGATCGACGCCAGCGTGGCCTTCGCGTTCCAGACGGTGAGCTCCGGGCCGGCCGGGTTGCCGGGGGCGGAGCCCTCGCCGACGAAGCGGTTGTTGGGATAACAGGACTTGAAGACGACGATCCGGTTCACCACGCCGTCCGGGTGCATCTGGTCGTTCAGCGCGACCCGGAGCACCTTGTCCATCTTGTCGCGGAACTTGGGCGCCCAGTCGAAGAGGTCGGTGTTCTCGCCGATCTCGCTGCCGTAGGAGGCCTCGTGGACGCGGTAACCCTGCTCCGTGAGCTTCTTCTTGAGCCCACCTCCGTTCGGGTGCGCCTCGTAGACGCACGACGCCTTCTCCTTCTCGGCGCCCGGCTCCGTGAGGAGCTGGCCGCCGCACGAGTGATGGATGAACAGGAGATCCAGCGGGGTATCGGGCCGGGTGCTCGCGAAGCCCGACAGATCGAGCGAGCCTGCCTTCGCGATGGGGCCGGTCGCGGCCGGCGCCGTGCCCTCGATGGGGATGAACAGGGCGCCCAGCGCGACGAGGAATGTGCCGGCAGAGACGAGTCGCTTCTTGCTCATGGCATCTCCGTACAGGACGTGGGCAAGGAGGATGGATTATTGCAGCGCGCCACGCCGAGGACAAGCGGGCGCGGATGGCGCCATCGTCACGTTTGCCGTTTGCGACACGGCGCTCAGAAGGCGAGGACACCGCCCTCGTCGGCCTTGGCGGCCGAGCCGGTGCGGATCGTGATCTCGTCTCCGTCGGCCGCGGGCTTCCTGATCACGTCGTAGGATGCGCCGGGGGAGAGGCCCGTGACGACGTGCTTCGCCACGCCGGCGAGCGTGGTGAACTGCACCTCGGACACTGCGCCCAGCTCGACCGGGAACAGGACCAGCGTGCCCTTCACCGCCGCGCCCACGAACGGCGTCCCGCGCTTCGTGCGCACGAGCGCCACCGGATCCGCCGTCGCGTTGCCGGCCGCTCCCTGGAGCACGTGCAGGAAGCGCGCGTCCTTCGGCATCGGGGCCGGCGGCTCGACCCGCAGGGTCGCGAGCATCGGCTCGTTCTCGGCAGGCTTGGTGTCCCAGGTGCCCGTCGGCTTGTACGGCTCGGCCACGACGACGGCGTTCTCCGGCAGGACCGTGGTCACGAAGAGCTTTTGCCCCTTCGCGGTCGTGGCCGTCGCGAGCTTCCCCGCGACCTGCGCGGCGCTCGGTGTTTGCACGAAGAAGCGCTTGAAGCGCCCGTCCTTGCCCGTCGCGGCGCGGTCGTAGAGGACGAGGTGGTCCGGCTTGAGCCACACGAGCGCGCGGCTGACGTGCGTGACGTCGCGGATGTTCTCGTACTCGGAGTTGTAGAGCGGGGTCGCGTCGCCGAGGACGTAGACGTAGTCCTGCGCGAAGCTCTTCGCGAGGACCCTGGGATCCCCCGTGTGCACGAGCGGCCACTGGGATCCGCGCCGCCAGAGCTCGCCGCGGTTCGGGTCGTCGTGGCGGCGGTTCTTGTCGTTCTCGACCGCGAGGGTGTTGTGCTGCTCGGAGTTCGCCATGAAGGCGCCGTACCCGACGCGCTCCTTCGTGAGCCACTCGCCGCCGCGGTAGAAGCCGAAGCTGAGGCCGTCGCCGTGCTGGTGGTCGATCTGCTCCCAGCCGAGCTGGAACTGGAGCCACGTGGCCTCGGGCCCCCAGCTCGTCCTCGCGAAGACCTGGCCGAGGCCGGGGCCGTAGTGCGTGAGCGGGATGGAGGGGCGCGGGTCGGTCGGGGTGACCGCCGGGTCGAGCAGGAGGAAGTACAGGATCGAGTGGCGCTTGTGGGTCTGGCCGAGCTGCGAGCGGGCGCGCCGCGCGAGGGCCGCGGCGCCGCCAGGGCCGGCGTGGATGGCCATCCAGCGGAGCGCGTTCAGGCGCTCGGCGTTGCCGCTGTTCTCGGCGTGGAGGCCGAGCGCCGCGAACGGGTCGATGTGATCCGTGTACTCGTAGCGCTCCCCGTCGCCCGTCCACGCGGCCTCGTGGGTCGGCCCGAGCCGGCCCGCCGGCGTGGCGGGGCTCAGGCTGTGGAGGTGGGCCGGGATGAACTCGTGCCAGAACGGGTTGCCGTCGAGGTGCACCTGCGGGCCCCACTTCGCCGGATCGGCCTCGCCGGCCGTCTGGATGGCGAGCAGCGTCTCGCTCACGTAGGCCAGCGTCGCGGGGCCGTACTGGAAGCCCTCCGGCGGCGCGCCGCCGCGCGCGTCGTTCCGCAGGACGCTGTCGGTCATGTAGAGCCACGCCCCGGTGACGTTGGCGAAGTAGTCCCTGAGCCGCGGGTAGGTGCCGCTCGGCTTCGGATCCGGCGGATCGTCGGCCTCGTCGAACGCGAGCGACAGGAGCGTCAGGTTGCGCATGTGCGACGTGAAGTAGTTGTTCACGGCGTACCTGCGCTTCCTCGGCTCCTTCAGCATCGCCGGGTCGTTCAGCTTGCCCACGGGCTCGGGGTGATCGTGGCTCGTCGTCGACGACTGCAGCTGCTCCTCCGCCCAGCGGAGGAAGACGGGCCGTATCGCCGCCTTGTCCTGGGCCGAGAGGTACCCGTAGATCCAGTCGACCGTGAGGCCGAACGACTCTCCGGCCCAGCGGGCGCGGTCGCCGGTCGAGAACCTGCGGACGAAGGGATCCTGCGGATCCCCCTTGTTCACGCGATCGACGATGGTGAGAAGGATCTTGCGCGCGCGGGCGGCGTAGTCGTTGCGGGCCGCCTCGTCGCTCGAGACGAGCGACATGAAGGCGAACAGCTCCGCGTGCGCCTCGCAGTAGATGCGGGCGTGGGTGCAGTCGCCCTCGGAGGGGATGTCGCCCTTGTCCATCGCCGCCGCGGCCTCGGCCGTCACGGCGGCGAGCTCCTTGAACAGGGGGTTCGCCTGCGTGGCGCGCGCCCGGAGCTTCGGCAGATCGGCCGCGCGCACCCAGAGCCGCGGGTGCCCCTTGGTCGGCGTGGCCGGCGGCGCGGGCGGCCCCTCGAAGCGCGGCGCCGCGGCCGCGAGGGCCGCGGTCGCGGACTGGGTGCCCTCGCCGCTGTGGACCGCCGGCGGCCCCGGGGTCTGCCGCCGCTCGCAGCCGGCGAGGAGACCCGCGAGGCCGAGCGCCAGCCCGAGCGACGCGAGCGGCCGCCAGCCCGTCATGTCGCGCGTTCCTTGAGGTACGTGAACGTCCGCTGGAGGCCCTCCTCCGTGGAGACCAGCTGCTTCCACCCGAGCGCCTTCAGCTTCGTGTTGTCGAACCGGTTCCCCTTCCACGAGGTCGCGCTCTTGTAGGGCGTGAAGATGGCCGGCAGCTGCCCCTTCGAGTAGGCGTGGTAGCGCTCGACGAGCTTCGATATCCCGGTGAGGGCGAAGTAGGGCACCGTGAGCGAGCGGATCGGCTTCACCTCGCGCTTGTAGCGGGCGAGGTAGACGTCGGCCGTGGGCAGGTCGTCGTCGTGGACGTTGTAGACCTGCCCCCGCGCGACGTCGCTCCGGCCGGCGACGGCGATCGCCTCGGCGCAGTTGTCGACGTACGAGAGCGGGAGGATGTTGCGGCCGCCGAGGTGCAGGAACACGCCGAAGAGGCTCATCCCGACGCGGCTGGAGAAGGCGTTGCCGCCGGGGCCGTAGATGACGCCGGGGCGGAGCACCGTCAGCGGGAAGCCGTAGCGCGCCTGGTACTCCCAGAAGAGCTTCTCCTGCCGGAGCTTCGCCTGCGAGTAGAGATCGCGCTGCGCGGGCCGCGCCTCCAGGGGCGTGTTCTCGTCGACGATGTACCCCCGCGGGAGATCGGCGACGCCGTAGACGCCGAAGGAGCTGACCAGGACGACACGCGGCGATCGGCCGGTGTGGACGAGCGCCTCGAGCAGGTTCTTCGAGGCGACGACGGTGCTCAGGAACATGTCCGCGGGCGCGCCGCCCATGGCCGCGGCCACGTGGTAGACGACGTCCACGCCCTCGACAGCGCGCTCGGCGGCCTCCTTCGTTGCGAGGGAGCCCACCGCGATGTCGAGGGGGACGCCCCGCCGCTTCTCGATCTCTTCGAGCCGCGAGCGGTTGCTCGCGGGGCGGACGAGGCAGCGGAGGTCGGTCTCGCCATGGGCGAGCAGCCGGTCGACGAGGGCCGACCCAAGGAAGCCGTTCGAGCCGGTGACAAGGACTTTCATGTGCGCGCCTTCTCCTGCGGGACCTGCCGGAAGATCTCATCCATCATCCACGCGACCCGGATCATGTCCCGGTACGAGATGGGCAGCTCCGCGCCCCGCGTGATGCTGTCGTAGAAGAGGCCGATCAGGCGGTTCAGCCCCGAGAAGAAGTGGAAGTCGCTGCGGGCGAACCGCACCACGTTCTTGCCCCCCTCGCGGAGGTACGAGAGGGCCTGATCGAAGGCCGGGACGACGCGCCCGATGGCGCTCGGGAGCTTCGGCGACGCGTCGAGGGTGACCGTGCGGCTCGTGAAGTCGACGTGGAGCGTGTTCTTCGTGCCGTAGACGCGGAGGAAGTGCCCGGGCGGCCGCGCGTGCGATGAGAAGGTCCCGTAGGCGCTGACGCGCGCGCCCTGCACCGTGACGCGGAGCTCGTCGAGCATGTCGTCGCGCGAGTCGCCGAACCGCTTCTCGCGGAGCGCGTAGGCGGTCGCGGTGACCTTCGGCTGCTCGTCGTCCACGAACTCGACGATCTTGTTCAGCAGGTGATCGACGTTGTTGTGGAACAGCTTGCCCGGGAGGCGATGGACCCAGTGCGAGCCGTCGCCGAGCAGCGCCGCGCCGAAGGGGCCGGCGAGGTTGTAGCCGAAGCAGCTCTCCACGTGGACGGGATCGCCGAGCACGCCGTCGCCGACGAGCCTGCGCATCTCGACGGCCGGGGGATCGAACTGGTACTCCCAGCCGACGGTCATCTTTTTCCCGGCGGCGGTGCAGAGCTCGATGAGGCGCCGCACGTCCGCGAGGTTCAGCGCAGTCGGCTTCTCCACGTAGACGTGGGCGCCCGCCTCGATGGCTCGCCGGGCGAGGAACAGGTGCGACTGCGGAGGGGTGGTGATGTGGACGACGTCGGGCTTCTCGACGTCGAGCAGGCGGTCGAACGAGTCGTAGTGGCTCGGGATGCCGTAGCGCACCGCGATCTGTTCGGCCATCAGGAGCTCCAGGTCGCATACGGCGACGACCCGAGCCCGCTCCGGCATCTTCTGGATCTCTTCTATGTGGCCGTCGGCGATCTTGCCGCAGCCGACGATCGCGATTTTGAGGGTCATGCGGCGGCGGAGCGTACCGCAACGTGGCAGCCGAGAGCTAGGCTCTCCGCCGGCCCGCCGAACAGCGTGGACGCGTCCAAGCTCCTCCACGCGCGTGGACGCGCGTGGAGGAGCTTGATGACGGTCGCGGCGGCCTCGGGTAGGCTGCGCGGCGCAGCATAAAGAAGGGTGGTGATTCGTGCGCGTGCTCCATGTTCTTCATACGTCGCTGCCTGTCATTGCGGGGTACACGATCCGCAGCGACTACATCATCAAGCATCAGGCCGAGCACGGGATGCGGCCGGCGGTGGTGACGTCGGCGCAGCAAGGGTCCGGGGATGCGCTGAAGGACGAGATCGGCGGCATCTCGTACTGGCGGACGCGCGAGCCGACCGGCAAGAAGCTGCCGCTGGTCAGGGAGCTCTCGCTCGTGCGGGCGCTGGAGGCGCGCGTCGAGGACGCGATCCGGGAGTTCCAGCCCGATCTCGTGCACGCGCACTCGCCGATGCTCGTCGGGCTTCCGGCGCTCGCGGCGGCGCGCCGCTTCGGGCTGCCGCTCGTCTACGAGGTGCGCGATCTCTGGGAGAACGCCTCCGTCGACCGGGGCAAATTCAAAGAGGACTCGGCGCCTTACAAGATCGCGGCCGGCCTCGAGACGATCGTCTACAAGTACGCTGACGCGACGGTCACGATCTGCGAGGCCCTGAAGAACGCGGTCGCGCCGCGGGTGCGCAGCACGGACGCGCTCCACGTCGTGGGCAACGGCGTCGACTCGGACAAGTTCGCGCCGCGGGAGGCTCCTCCCGGCGCCTGGGAGCGCTTCGGGCTCGCCGGGAAGAAGCTCATCGGCTACGTCGGCACCTTCCAGCCGTACGAGGGGCTCCAGACGCTCATCGCGGCGATCGGCGACATCGCGCGGGAGATCCCGGACGCGCACGTCGTGATCACCGGGGCCGGCGGCCAGGAGATGGAGCTCAAGGCGTTCGCCCGCGAGCGAGGGGTGGAGTCCAAGGTGACCTTCACCGGGCGGGTGCCGCACGACGAGGTGTTCAACATCTACGCGATGGCGAGCCTGCTCGTGTATCCCCGCATCCGGACCCGGACGACCGAGCTCACGACGCCGCTGAAGCCGCTCGAGGCGATGTCGATGGCCCGGCCCGTGATGGTGAGCGACGTCGCGGCCATGGGGGAGCTCGTCCGTTATGGCGAGACCGGGTTCGTCTTCAAGGCGGGCGACAGCGCCGACCTCACGAAGCGGTGTGTGGAGGCCCTCAAGGACCCGGCGCGCCTCGATCAGGTCGGCAAGAACGCGCGGGCGTGGATCCTCAAGGAGCGGCAGTGGCCCACGCTGCTCTCGCGGTACGAGACCATCTACGAGCAGGCCATCGCCGTGCGGCGCGGACAGGGCAAGTCGCGCGTCGGCGAGCCGCGCGCGGCGTGAAGGGCGGCGACGCCAGCCCGAGCTTCCCACGGCCGACGGCCAGCGTCGCTGCCGCGTGAGCGTCGCGATCCCTAGGCGCGTCCGTGCGCGATCCGGGGTATGATCGCGCGGCCCCATCCCGCCCCTTCGGGAACTGGCAGGAGGTCTCTCAACGTGTTCGAGATCAAAGTCGACCGGATCATCGCCATGGTGGATTTCGTCCTCGAGGGGCGTGTCCGCCTCGAGGAGATGGAGAACTTCGTCAGCGAGCTGAGGAAGGCGTGCGAGAGCCTCCAGGGCCGGGAGATCAAGATCAAGGCCGATGTCCGCGGGTTCAGGCCGATGTCCCCCGATGTGGCGGAGAAGATCCGCGCCGTCCAGGAGTTCGGCCTGGAGCTCGGGGTGATGCGCGTCGCCGAGATCATCGAAAGCGACATCGTCGCGCTCCAGCTGAACCGCGTGGCGCGCGAGAGCGGCACGGACAAGGTCCTCCGGCGCTTCTGGGACGAGGACGCAGCCCACGAGTGGCTCCTCCACGGCGATCCTGAATAGCGCTGAGGCGCGGGCGACGCGTCGCTAGAAGAGGGGCGGCGGGTCGCAGGGGTGCGGGGGGCGGTATCGCTTCAGGATCTCGGCCACGGCGTCTAGCGGGAGGGTGGGCGCGTGGTGGCCGCTGTGGCCGGTCATGTCGACGCCGCCGAACATGGCGTTGAGGATCGCCTCCTCCACGACGTCGACTGTGGCCTCGTAGAGGGCGTCGATCTCGGTGTCGAGGACGAGCTCGGCCATGTGCCGGCCCGGCGCGAGGGGGTGCACGCTGAGCGAGCGGCTGGAGCGGGGGGCGCTCCACTGCTCCGTGGGGACGCGAGGCACCCGGTTCGCGGTGCTCCAGGCGAGGACGATCTCGCCCGAGTTGTTGGCCGCGTAGCCGCCGGTCCGGCCGATCGCGAGCGCGGCGCGCCGCGCGAGGCGCGCGAGCTGACGATGGATGAGCGGGGCGTCGGTGGCGACGAGCACGATGATCGAGCCGGCGGGGCCCCGCCGCGGGACGTGGTTGAAGCGATCGCTGATGAGCCGCCCGACCGGGACCCCATCGACGCGGAGCAGCTCGCGATCGCCGAAGTTCGACAACACGAGCGCCCCGACGACGGCGTCGACCCCGCCGACAGGGACCGACCGGCTCGAGGTGCCGATCCCGCCCGCGAAGTGGAACGTCTGCATGCCCGTGCCGGCGCCGACGCACCCCTCTGCCACGGGGCCGCTCCGGGCCCCGTCGATCGCCTCGTCGACGTCGGCCTGCGTCACGTGGCGCCCCACGGCGTCGTTGAGGAAGCTGTCGTCGCACTCGGCGACGACCGGGATCACGACATCGTAGTCCTTGCCGATCTTGGGATGGCGGCGCGAGAGCCACGCGACGGTCGCGTCGAGGACGCGGCCGACGCAGAGCGTGCTGCAGAGCAGGATCGGCGTCTCACAGAGGCCCCACTCGTTGATCTGCGAGAGGCCGGTCACCTCGCCTGCGCCGTTGAGCACGTAGCTCGCGGTGAACACCCGATCCAGGAAGACGTCACCGTCGGCCGGGACGACCGCGGTGACGCCCGTGCGCACGGGGCCGAGGCCGGGGACGAGCTCGCCTTCGCCCTGGATCTTGGTGACGTGGTGGACCCGCACCCCGGCGACGTCCGTGATGGCGTTGTCCGGACCCGTCGGAAAGCGGCCGATCGCGACGCCGAGATCGCGCAGCCGAGGGCGCCTGAGCGCGGCCGAGGGCGCGCTCATGGGCCGGCGACCTCGCCGTTCGCGGCGGAGACCGCGTCGGAGAGGGGCGCGGGCTCCGCCGGGAGCGGCGCGGGCCCGGCGTGCGCAGGGCAGGGCGCGGCCAGCAGGCCCGGGTCGGCGGCCGGCGCGGCGGCCGCCGCGCTCGCGGAGGGCGCGGCGGCGCCCGCCGCAGGCGCCGCCGCGGTGAACGCGGGCCGCGGCGTCGCGGCGGCCCGGGCGTCGCGGTGGCGCTTGAGGCAGCCGGCCAGGATCTCGCCGATCAGCATCCGGTAATCCATCCCCGCGACCTTCGCGATCACGCAGAGATCGCTGAAGTCGGGCGTCAGGCCGGGCAGCGGGTTGATCTCGATGACGTACACCCTGCCGTCCTTCGTCATGCGCAGGTCGACCCTGGCCACGTCGCGGCAACCGAGGGCCGCGAACGTGTCGCGCACGACCTTCTCGACGCGGCGGAGCTCCGACGGCGTGAGCTGCGCGGGGCACTCGAAGCGCACGCGCGGCGTGTCCGACTGCTTCTCGTCGTAGCCGTAGACGGGGTAGGCGGGCGGGTCGACGAAGACGACCTCCATCGGCGGCAGCACCTTCGGCCGCCGCTCGCCGAGCAGGCCGACGGTGAACTCGCGGCCCGTGATGTACTCCTCGATGAGGGCCGGCTGGTGGTAGCGATCGACCAGCTGCTTCGCCGCGGCGCGCGCGGCGGCCTCGTCCTTGACGACGGACGCCGAGGTGATCCCCTTCGAGGTCCCCTCGGCGTTGGGCTTCACGATCACCGGGTAGCGGAACGGCTTCAGCTTCTCGCGCCCGGTCGTGACCACCTGCCACTCGGCCGTCTCGATGCCGGCCGCGCGCAGGATCTGCTTCGTGAGGCCCTTGTCGAGCGCGAGCGAGAGCGTGGTCGCGTCCGAGCCGCTGTAGGGGATGCCGAGCAGCTCGCAGAGCGCCGGCACCTGCGCCTCGCGGCCGCGGCCGCGGAGCCCCTCGGCGATGTTGAAGACGACGTCGACCCCGGAAGCCGCGAGCGCGCGCGGCAGGTCCGGCGTCGCCTCGAGCGGGACCACGGTGTGGCCGTAGCTCTCGATGGCGCTCGCGATCGCCTGGATCGTGCGCGGCGAGTCGAACTCGGCCTCCAGGTCGTGCATCGTGCCGGGGCCCGCCTTGTCGGCCGCGGCCGTGTCGCTCCGCTTCATGTTGTAGGTGAACCCGACGCGGAGCGCGGTGCGCTTCGCCCGGCGCTGCTGGTTGCTCTCCAGGAGCGGCAGGAGCCCCCGCCGCTTGCAGGCGCTCCTCACGATGGCCCGGATGACGCCGTCGAAGTCGACGCCGCGCTGCGCCGCCGCGACGAAGACGCTGGCGCCCGGCTGGAGGGTGGGCAGCCCGTCGACCTCGAGGAAGTGGACGTCGTGGCCCTGGCTGCGCGAGGGCGACGGCGAGACCCGGAACTCGCAGCGGGCGTGATCCTTGAGGTCCAGGGCGCGCACGACGCGCGCCGTGAGCGACCGGATGCGCTCGATCGTGGCCGGGGGCAGCTGCGCGGGCCGGCGCGTGACCTGCTCGGGCTTCGCGTGCTTCAGGTTGAAGTCGTACACGTTGTAGCTGCCCGGCACCTCGGGATCGATCACGAACTCGATCGGGGTGAGGACGCCCTCGGGGATGCCGGTGCCGCTCGATCGCGCGCCGTTCGTGTCCTTGAGGCCGTCGACGAAGGCGCACGCGACGTCGATGCCGGCGATGTAGTGCTCGACGAGCAGGCCCGCCTCGAAGCGCGCGAGCTGCCGCTCGACGACCTCGGCGAGGTGGTGCGCGTCCTCGCAGACGCTCCACTCCCGGAAGATGCCCTTGGAGGAGCCCTCGAAATTCGGCTTCACGATGACGGGGAAGCTCATGTCGTCGAGCGCGCCGCTCTCCAGGGTGGTCCGGTTGACGAGGCGGGCGCGCGGGGTGGCGACGCCGTAGCTCGCGAGGACGCGCTTCGTGAGCGACTTGTCGAGCGCGACGTTCAGCGTGTAGGCGTCGGAGCCTGTGTACGGGATGCCGAGCTCGTCGAACAGCGACGGATAGAAGGCCTCGCGCGTCTTGCCCTTGTGGCCCTCGGCCGTGTTGAAGATGAGGTCCGGCTGGAGCGCCTCGAGCCGGGCGAGGACCCGGGAGGCCGGGCCGCTGACCTCGATCCGCTCCACCTCGTGCCCGGCCCGCTCGAGCGCGCCGGCGATGGCGGCGATCGTCTCCGGGCTGTCGAACTCGGCTTCCTCGGCGGAGCTCGTGATCTTCAGGTTGTGCGTCAGCGCGATGCGCATGGTCTCTCCTGGGCCGGTCGTCCGGGCCGCTGCTCCCCCGGTGCTCTGCCGGAGGCGCACGGACGTGCGAGGTTACGGCCAGCGGGCGTGATTTGCCGGGGAAAAAACAGGGGAGCGCCGCTGGAGGCTCCGGGGCTCGGCGGGCTCCCGCTCGCGCGGAGGTCGTGCTAGCGACCCCGTGTGGATCGTTTCGCCGCACACGACGCCGACCGCTCTCCGCCGCCCGAGCCTGGCCTCCCTCACGAGGAGCTGAACGAGCCGCAGGCGCGCGCGGCCAGCCACGCGGCGGGGCCGCTCCTCATCTTCGCGGGCGCGGGGAGCGGCAAGACCCGGGTCATCGTGTACCGGATCGCGAACCTCATCGTCACGCACCGTGTCCCGCCCTACCGGATCCTGGCGGTGACGTTCACGAACAAGGCGGCGACCGAGATGAAGCGCCGGCTGGAGGGGCTCATCGGGGCCGACATCGTGAAGGACCTCTGGGTGGGCACGTTCCACGCGGTGTGCGCGCGCCTGTTGCGCCGGCACCACGAGGCGGCCGGGCTCGACAAGAACTTCATCATTTACGACGACGACGATCAGCGGGCGGTCATGAACCGCGTGCTCAAGGAGCTCAACCTCGACGATCGGCGCTATCCGCCCCGCCAGGTGCTCTCGCGCATCCACGCGGAGAAGCAGGAGGGGCGGGGGCCCGCCGAGTTCGAGCGCAAGGGCTACTTCGACGACGCGATCGCGCGGTGCTTCGAGGCGTACGAGCGGCACCTCAAGGCGGCGAGCGCGGTGGACTTCGACGACCTCCTGCTCTCCGTGCTGCGCATCGCGGAGGACCCGACGAGCTTCGCCGGCGAGGATCTCCGGGGGCGCTTCCGCCACGTGCTCGTGGACGAGTTCCAGGACGTGAACCAGGTGCAGTACCGGCTCGTCCGGGCGTTCTGCAAGAGCCACGACAACCTCTGCGTCGTCGGCGACGACGACCAGAGCATCTACCGCTGGCGCGGCGCCGACGTCCGGATCGTCCGCGGCTTCCGGCGCGATTTTCCCCACGCGACGGTGGTGAAGCTCGAGCAGAACTACCGCTCGATCGGGCACGTCGTGCGGGGCGCGCTCGGCGTGATCCGGCACGCGTCGGATCGCGAGCCGAAGGAGCTCTGGACGGCGAACCAGGACGGCACGCCGATCGACGTGGTGGCGGCGGACAGCGAGCACGACGAGGCGGCGTGGGTGGTCGAGGGCGTCCGCGAGCTCATCGCGCAGGGCGTCTCGCCGAACGAGATCGCGGTGTTCTACCGGATCCACGCGCAGTCGCGCGTGCTCGAGGAGGTGCTGCGCGAGGCGCGCATCCCGTACCAGATCATCGGGGGCACGCGCTTCTTCGAGCGGGCGGAGGTGAAGAACCTGCTCTCGTACCTGCGCGTCATCGCGAACCCCAAGAGCGACGTGGATCTCAACCGCATCATCAACGTGCCGGCCCGCAAGATCGGCCAGAGCACGGTCGACAAGCTCATCCAGGCGGCGGACCTGCTGGGCGTGTCGCTGTTCGAGGCGATCGATCCGATCCTGGAGGGGAGGGTGCCGCCGTCGGCGATGCCGGGGGGCCAGCTGCCGCCGCTCGCGCCGGCGGCGAAGCGCAGCCTGCTCGGCTTCCGCGATCTGATCCTCGGGCTCATGACCGAGGCGAAGAGCGCGTCGCCGAGCGCGCTGGCGGAGGAGGTGCTCGCGCGATCGGGCTACGCCAAGGCGCTCGAGCAGGAGGACAGCGTCGAGTCGGAGGCGCGGCTCCAGAACTTGCGCGAGCTCGTGCAGTCGCTCGTCGACTACGAGCAGGAGGCGATCGCCGCGGGCGACGAGGCGACGCTCGCGGGCTACCTCGAGCGGGTGAGCCTGGTGTCGGACGTCGACGCGCTCGCGGACGTGCCCAAGGTCGCGATGATGACGATCCACGCCGCGAAGGGGCTGGAGTTCCACGCGGTGTTCCTGACGGGCATGGAGGAGGATCTGTTCCCGTTCCGGAGCCAGGATCCGAACCGCAAGGGCGACATCGAGGAGGAGCGCCGGCTGGCCTACGTCGCGATCACGCGGGCGCGCGAGCGGCTCTGGATCACGCACGCGGCGCGGCGGGCGATCTTCGGCCAGACGCGCTACGGCTTGCCGAGCCGCTTCCTCGCGGATCTGCCGCCGGCCTCGGTGCGTCCGATCGCGACGCCCGCCAGCATGATGGCGCAGCGCCGGGTCGAGGGCGGGTTCGGCGGGGGCGGCGGGTACGCCGCGTCCGGGCTCCGGTTCGGCGGCCAGGAGCGCTCGTGGGAGGGCCGCGAGCGGAGGCCCGGGGCGCAGGCGCAGGGTGAAGAGCGGTTCGCAGGGGCGCGGTTCTCGCGGGAGGGCGAGCCCGCGAGGGGAGCGATGGGCCGCAGCATGGACGTCCCCGACCGGGCGCCGGGCGAGCGCTATGTCGAGCGGGAGGCGGTCGACCCGGGCGCCGAGGGCGGCGAGGGGCTCGCGCTGCGGCGCGGGATGCGGGTGTACCACGAGCGGTTCGGGCCGGGCGTGGTCGAGAGCGTGGATCCCGGGGCGGATCCGATCGCGACGGTGAAGTTCTCCGGGTGGGGGAAGAAGCGGATCAAGGTGGCGTTCCTGCGCGCCGGGCCGTGAGAACGGCGCGGAGCTGGTAGCGCGTTCGCCAGGGACGGTTCCGGCTGCGCGAGGCACGTGGCGGAGGTCGGGTGAGCGTCGGAACATCGCCTCGACCACCGAATGAACGGTTGTCCGGACAGCTCCCCTCCACGCTGGTACAGAGTCCCCGCGGACGGCGTGGAAATAGCGAGTCTCGACCTAGAGCCACACCTCGCCCAGCAGCGGCAGCACACCCAATCTCATGTCGCGCGACGCCCGGCCGAGGCGCTCTGCCAGGCGCTCCCCCTGCATCGCGGGGAGCGCGACGGCGGGGCGATCGAGGGGCAGAAAGAAGTTGTCCCAGTGCGAGAAGAGCACCGCGCGCGGCGACAGGGCGCGCGCGACGCGCTCGGGGAAATCGCGCGATGCGGTCCAGCCGGCCACACAGAGCAGGAGCAGGTCGGGCTCCCTGCAATCGAGGCCCGCCTCGACGAGCTCCGCGCTGCCCAGGTGGACGATGCGCCGGCCCGCGACCCGGATCTCCACCGCAAAGACGGCGCCGCACCGGTAACGCTCGGCCCGGAGCGGGACCTGGTCGCAATCGGAGATGTCGCCGGGGAAGGGGACCCGGCCGAGCAGCAGGCGGGAATGGGCGCTCGGGAAGAAGCGCAGCTGGAACGGGCCGACCTCGGCGAGCACAGGCTCGCCGCCGGGCGCCCGCTCGACGTCGCGCACGCGCGCCGCGGGGACGCCGGCGGCGCGGCAGAGCGCCGCCGCGGAGCGGGATCCGAAGACCGTGGCCCCCGTGCGGAGCGCGATCTCCGGGATGTCGAGCGCATGATCGAAATGGGTGTGCCCCGCGATGACCGCATCGGCGCGCGGCGCGTGGTGCGCGATGGCGGCCACGTCGGGGACGAGCCGGCCGACCACGCAATGGAGGAGCGAAGCGCGCGTGAGGTAGGGATCGATGAGTATCACCGCGCCGGCGTGCTCGATCGCGAACCCCGCCGTGCCCAGCCACCGCACCCGGACCGTGCCCGCCGGCGCGAGCGACCGCGGAGAGAACGTGTCGGCGATCATCGGCGCGGGCTCGTCCGGCCGGCAGACGGGGTGAGTCGGTGCGGCGTGCTCATCGGGATCGAGACCGGATCGAGATCGAACCGTACGCCAGTGTCCGTGTTTCGGGCGACCGAAGCTCGTCCGCTCGGTTACGATTGTCCGTCGTGGCAGACCGAACGCGCGCCGGCACGATCGCCGCCCTCGCCGCGCTGTACTTCGCCCAGGGCATCCCGTTCGGCTTCCAGGCGACGGCGCTCCCCGTCTTCCTTCGGGCGAGCGGCGTCTCGCTCTCCGGCGTGGGCTTCGCCGGAGCGCTCGCGATCCCGTGGGCGGCAAAGGCGCTCTGGGCGCCGCTCGTCGACCGCTACGGCTGGGAGCGGATCGGCAGGCGCCGCTCGTGGATCCTGCCGCTCGGGGTGCTGCTCGCGCTCACGTGCGCGGCCGCCGCGTTCGTCCCGCCGTCGCGCCACCTCGGCGCCCTGCTCGCGCTGGTCTTCCTGATGAACCTGCTCGCGGCCACCCAGGACATCGCTGTCGACGGGCTCGCGATCGACCTGCTCGGGCGCGGCGAGCTCGGCCTGGCGAACGCCGCGCAGGTGGTCGGCTACAAGGTCGGCATGCTCGCCGCCGGCGGGCTGCTCGTCTGGGCGAGCGCCTGGATCGGCTGGAGCGGTCAGTTCGGGGCGATGGCCGTGCTCGTCTTCCTCTCGGCGCTGGCCTCGCTCGCGCTGCGCGAGCCTCCCGCGAGCGAGGTCGAGGCGCACGCGCGCCGGTCGCTCCGCGAGGTGCTCGCGACGGTCCTCGCCGCCCTGCGGGCGCCCGGCGCGCTCTGGGTCGTCGCGTTCCTCGGGACCTACAAGCTCGGCGAGGCGATGGTCGACATGATGTTCAAGCCGTTCCTCGTCGACGCCGGCTTCCCGCCGCACCAGATCGGCCTCTGGGTGGGCACGTACGGCCTCGTCGCGTCGATCGCCGGCTCGCTCGCGGGAGGCCTCCTGTCGCATCGGATCCCGCTGCTCGCCGCCGTCGGGGTGACCTCGGCGCTGCGCACCGTCGCGATGGCGGGCGAGTGGTACCTCGCCGCGGCGGGGGCGCCCACCGCGAATGCCGTCGTCGCGGTCACCGTGGCCGAGCACCTCTTCGGCGGCGCCCTCACGACCGCGGTGTTCGCTTTCATGATGTCGCGTGTCCGGCGCTCGGTCGGCGCGACGCACTACACGCTGCTGGCCAGCGTGGAGGTGCTCGGCAAATCACCCGCGGTGTGGCTCTCGGGCGCGCTCGCCCAGCGGCTCGGCTATGCAGGCCTGTTCGCCCTGGGGACCGTGATCTCGGTTGTCTTTCTCGGGCTGCTCTTGCCGCTGCGCGAGCGGAGAGCGGGCGAGGGGTGAGCGGGCCCGGCCGTCCCATTTTGCCCCAGTGCCCCATTTCGCCCCAGTTCCGTGACGTGGCGAAATTGAATTGTAGAGGCAAGTAAGACGCCGAAGACGCCGAAGACGCCGAAGACGCCGAAACGCCGAGGGAAAGAGGAGAGATGGAGAATTTTTGCTCTCTCCTCTTCCCTCGGCGCCAACGGTGCCCACGATGGCTCTTTTTCTCACGAGCTCAGGAGGACAGCATTCTTCGTCGCGGCGCTGGCTGGTGCGAAAGACCATGATCCGCGCGCCCACTTCATGATATAACCAGACAGCGCTACGGCTGACTGCTGCAACAATCGCTCGTGACCGCGCTCGCCCGACTTCGTCCATCGATCGCCCGGCCGGCGACGACCCTCATCCCCCCAGGGGGGTGAGGTCCTCCTGGGGGCCAGGGAGCTCGAGATCGGCCACGATCCGGGAGGCGAGCGCCTGGTAACGGCCGTGCCGTCGTGCCGCACGCGCTGGTTGATGAATGACGCCTTCAGCGCTCCGCCTTCGGGCAAATGGAGCACCACCTCAGCATCGCCCGATTTGTAAATAGTATTTTCTAAATCCACAGCGTGCGGCAGCTCGCCGCACTGCGCGGCGCCGCTATGCCGTCGCCGCGACGAGGAGCTCTCCCATGAGAACCGCCTATCTGTCGATCTCTGCCTCTACGCTCGCGCTCGCCTCGATCATTTCCGGCTGCATGGCGACAGCCGAGCCACGCGACGATAACGAAGACGCCATCGGCGAGGGCGCGGCGGCGCTCCTCTCCTGCTCGGTGCTCCCGTCCGGCAACATCGTCACGAACGGCAGCTTCGAATCGCCGAACGTGTCGTCCGGCACGTCGTCGATATACAATGGCTCGATCACCGGCTGGCAGGCCGCCTATGGTCAGATCCAGATCCACGACCACTCGAACGGCATGAGCCCCGCGCACGGCAGCCAGCACGTCGAGCTGGACGCCACGGACTCGAGCGGCATCTATCAGAACCTCACGACCGTGCCGGGAGCGACCTACCAGCTCCGGTTCGCCTTCGCCGCGCGCCCCGGCACGAGCGCGAGCCAGAACGTGCTCGGCGTCGTCTGGGGCGGCCAGCAGGTGGCCACGCTCACGACCGCCAGCTCCGCATGGGTCAATTACACCTATACCCTCGTGGCCTCCGGCACGACGACGCGCCTCCAGTTCAACGATCTGGGCATCTCGAACGGCCAGGGGACGCTCCTCGATAATGTCACCGTGGTCGCCGCCGATACGGACCAGGACGGGGTGTTCGATTCATGCGACAACTGCCCGGCGCAGGCCAACCCCTCCCAGGCCGACGCAGACGCCGACGGCATCGGCGACGCCTGCGAGCCCCCCCCGCCGGCCGAGCCCCTGTGCGTGGTCGTGCAGCGCGGCACGTACGGGAGCGTGCAGGATGCGCATATCCAGCCCGGCGTCTCGTGGCCGTACGGCGATTACCCGTATGTCGTCATGAACACGTTCCCCGAGGGCGTGCAGCTGGGCGTGCTGGCCTTCGATCTGTCGTTCATCCCGGCGGGCTCCGACGTCGAGTCCGCGACCCTCTCGCTGTCTCACACGTGGAAGGAGAGCGCCAGCACCATCGAGCTGCACCGCGTGAACGGCCCCTGGCAGGAGTCGACCGTGCACGCCGGCAACTTCCCCGGGTACAACGCGGCCGTCGAGGCGTCGATCGCCACCGTCGCCCAGGCGAGCGCCGTCGTGACCACCAACGTGGCGGCCCTCGTGCAGTCCTGGGTGGATGGTTCCCCGAACTACGGCGTCGCGCTCCACGATGTGAACGGTCGGACCGACATCCGATCGAGCGAGCAAACGAACATCGCCCCCCGGCCGAAGCTCGAGGTCTGCTACACGCCGGCCCAGTAGCGGGATCTGGCCGAGGTGCGGAGGGGCACGCCGCGGCACGATCCCTCGGGCGTCCCGGGCGATCTCGGGATGTCGCCACGTCGCGCCTCCTTCGTCACCTCGGCCACGCTCGTTTGCCGAGAACCTGACGCCGCGCTCCGCCTTTGATAGCAAGCGGAGCCGCGGTGATCTCGCGCAGGAAGCTCCTCCTCGGTCTCGCCGGCGCCGCCGGCGCAGCCGCCCTCTCACGGGCGCTCGCCCCGGGCTCCCCGCGCGAGATCGCGGCGCGGCGCGCCCTCAAGCTCCCGATCGCGCCGAGCGGGTGGCCCTTTCCAGGGGCCCGCGTCGTCGCCCCCTCCGCCGTCTTTCCGCCGGATTTCGGGGTCCGCCGCGTCTACCTCGACGCCGGACATGGCGCCCCTGGCAACTCCGGCAACCTCTCGTGCTTCTGCGTCGACGAGCAGGACTTCACCCTCGCCGCGGCGCGCGCCCTCGCCGAGCGGCTCGTCGCCACGGGGCGCTTCGAGGCGCGCGTGGGCAGGACCGGCGACCGGCCGTTGCCCTACGCGGAGCGCGTCGAGGACGCCGCCAGGTGGGGCGCCGACGCCTTCGTCAGCCTGCACTCGGACGTGCGCGGCAGGACCGAGACGTGGTCGCCCGGCCAGGGCCGCCAGTGCCCGCTCAGCCTCGCCGCGCCGGGGTTCGCCGTCCTGTGGTCCGACGAAGGCGAGCCTGCCCTCTGCGCCCTCCGGCTCGCGCTCGCGCGCGGCTTCGCGAGGCGCATGGAAGAAGCAGGCCTGTTGCCCTACGACGGCGCCGCGTACAGCGGCCTGTACGAGCCGGACACCGCCCAGCCCGGCGTCTTCCTCGACCGGCGCCCCCCGGGACAGCGCATCTTCGTGCTGCGCCGCCCCTCCATGCCCTCCATCCTCGTCGAGACCCACCACGCGCTCGACGCCCGCGAGGCGACCCGCTGGACCGAGCCCGCCACGCTCGACGCCTTCGCCGCCGCTGCGGCCGCCGCGCTGGCCGATGCGCTCGGCGCTGCGGGTGCGCCGGCCAGCGCGCTCGGCGGCGCCGGCGCGCCGGCCTCCCCGCCGCCCACCTGACGCGCGTCAGGATGCCCGCGCGTGCGGCATCTCCTCGGGCGCCTCCAGGCGGATCGAGCGGAGCCGCAGGCAGAGCGCGAGCGCCTCGTCGAGCGTGTTCACCAGGTAGAACTCGAGCGAGCTCCTCACCTCGGCCGGCAGATCGTCGAGATCCGCCTCGTTGTCCGCCGGCAGCAGGATCTCGAAGATCCCCGCGCGGTGCGCCCCCAGCACCTTCTCCTTGATCCCCCCGATCGGCAGCACCGTCCCGCGAAGCGTGATCTCCCCCGTCATCGCGATGTCGCTCCTGACCGGCCTGCCCGACAGGGCGCTCACCAGCGCCACGGCCATCGTCACGCCCGCGCTCGGCCCGTCCTTCGGCACCGCCCCCGCCGGAACATGGATGTGAACGTCCCGCCGCTGCAGCCGATCGGACGGCACGCCGAGCTCCGCCGCGTGCGCGCGCGCATAGCTCAGCGCCGCGCGGCCGCTCTCCTTCATGACGTCGCCCAGCTGCCCCGTGAGGACGAAATCGCCCTTGCCGGGCATCACGCTCGCCTCGACGTGCATGATGTCGCCACCCATCTGCGTGTAATACATGCCGGTCGCGACCCCCGGCTGATCGTATTGCAGCCTCCGCTCAAGGCGCATCTTCGCTCGGCCGAGCAATTCCTTCACGTCTTCGTCGGCGCCCACCACAGCCCGCTCGATCTCGCCGCCCGCGATCCTGCGCGCGGCCTTCCGCGCCAGCGCGCCGAGCGTCCGTTCCAGCTGGCGTACGCCCGCCTCGCGCGTGTATCCGCTGATGATCCCGCCGAGCGCCGTGCCCGTCACGCGCAGCTGCTCCTCGCGCAGCCCGCACTCCTTCCGTTGCCGGGGGAGCAGGTACTTCCGGGCGATCTCGTGCTTCTCCTGCTCCGTGTATCCGGCGAACAGCGCGGGCTCCATCCGGTCGAACAGCGGAGGGGGGATCGTCTCCCGGAAGTTCGCCGTGCAGATGAACAGCACCTCGGACAGGTCGAACGGCAGGCCGAGGTAGTGGTCGACGAAGCCGTCGTTCTGCGCCGGATCCAGCACCTCGAGCAGCGCCGCGCCGGGATCGCCCTGGTAGGAGGCGCCGAGCTTGTCGACCTCGTCGAGGACGATCACAGGGTTCTTCGAGCCCACCCGCTTGATGCCCTGGAGGATGCGGCCGGACATCGCGCCCACGTACGTGCGCCGGTGGCCGCGGATGTCCGCCTCGTCGCGCGCCCCGCCCAGCGAGACGCGGACGTACTTGCGCCCGAGCGCCCGCGCGATCGACTCCGCGATGGACGTCTTGCCGGTCCCGGGCGGACCGAGGAAGAGCAGGATCGGCCCGCGGGAGATGGCGCGGCTCCGCTCGCCTTCGCTCCTCGCCTGCTCCAGGCGCAGCTTCCGGACGGCCAGGAACTCGAGCACCCGGTCCTTCACGTCGCCCAGGCCGTAGTGATCCTCGTCGAGGATCGCCCGCGCCCGATCGAGATCGACGTGGTCGTCGGTCCGCTGGTTCCAGGGCAGATCCGCCACCCACTCGAGCCACGTCATGAGGACCTGCGCCTCGGGCGACGTCTCCCGCCCCATGCGCCGCAGCCGCGCGAGATCGCGCCGGGCCTCCTGCAGGATCTCCGGCGGCAGGTTGGCCCGCTGCAGCTTGTGCTCCAGACGTGCCGCTGCGTTCTCGTCGTCTTCCTCGCCGAGCTCCTTCTGGATCGCGCGCAGCTGCTCGCGCAGGTAGATCTCCCGCTGCCGCTCGCCGAGCTCCTCCTCGACGGTCGTCCTGATCTTCTCCTGGGTCTCGACGATGCCGATCTGCCGGTAGAGGTGCAGCGCGAGGCTGCGCATCCGCTCTTCCGTCGAGAGGATCTCGAGCAGCGCCTGCTTCTCGGGGGTCGGGAGGTCCAGGTAGAAGGCGATGTGGTTCACGAGCTCGGCCGGGCCGTACATGCTGCCGACGAACTGCTTGAGCACGTCCTCCGGCGCGCCGCGGTGCCGGCCGTACTCGACGGCGCGCTCGCGCACCTCGCGGGAGAGCGCCTCGAGGGCGCCGTCCTCCTCTGGACGGAGGGGTAGATCGGCGAGCTCGATGACGGGGGCTCGGATCACGCCGTCGACCTCGGTGTAGCGGGGCGCGGCCGCTCGCCGCTCGCAATAGAGCACGAGCTGAAGGCCCGACCCGAACCGCTGCACCTGGGTGATGCGGGCGATCACGCCGATCGAGAAGAGGCCGCCCGCGGTGGGCTCCTCGGCGGCGTCGCGCTGGGCGACCGCGAAGATGCGCTTGTCTTCTCCCTCGACCCGGAGGGCGGCCTCCACCGCGCGGAGCGTCTTCAGCCGTCCGACCGTGATGGGCGTCGCTATCCCAGGGAAGAGGACGGTGTCGCGCAACGAGAGCACGGGCAACGATCGGCGCTCGGGCATGACCGGCCTTTGTGCGAACGTCATGCCATGGAGGACCGTACCGAAAACTCCTTTCGGCGCGGAAGCATCGAGAATCGTGGTCAGCCGAGCGCGGAGCGGTGGTAGGGTCGGCTCGCGATGCCCGCGGACACCTTCACGTTTCAGGCGGACGACGGCCGAGAGCTCTTCGTGTACCGCTGGCTCCCGGACGGCGGGGCGCGCGGCGTCGTCCACGTCGCGCACGGCATGTCGGAGCACGCGGGCCGCTATGCGCGCCTCGCGCAGGCGCTCTGCGCCGCCGGGTGGGCCGTCTACGCGAACGACCACCGCGGCCACGGCGCGACGGCGCGCGGGAGCGACGAGCTCGGCTTCTTCGCGAGCCAGGGCGGCTTCCAGCGGGTCGTCCGCGATCTCGCGCAGCTCCTCGCGCGCGCGCGCGGCGAGCACCCCGGCCTGCCGGTCGTCCTCTTCGGCCACAGCATGGGCGCCGCCCTCGCGCAGGAGATCCTGATCGAGCACGGCGGCTCGATCGACGGCGCGGTGCTCTCCGGCGCCGCGGGCAAGGCGAACGCGCTCGTGGACGCGGGCCGGCTCGTGGCCCGCGCGGAGCGGAGGCGGCTTGGCGAGCGCGGCAAGAGCCAGCTCCTCCAGACGATGAGCTTCGACAGCTTCAACAAGGTGTTCGCGCCGACGCGCACGCCCTTCGACTGGCTCTCTCGCGATCGCGCCGAGGTCGACGTGTACATGGCCGATCCCCGCTGCGGCTTCCCCGCGACGACCTCGCTCTGGGTCGACCTGCTCGACGGGATGGCGGCGCTGGCGCGCCCCGAGCGGCTCTCGCGCATCCCGAAGGACCTGCCCCTCTATGTCTTCTCCGGCTCTCGCGATCCGGTCGGCGGGCTGCTCAAGGGCGTCACCCAGATGATCGAGGCGTACCGCGCCGCCGGCCTCCGCAGGGTGGCGCAGCGGTTCTACCCCGGCGGGCGCCACGAGATGCTGAACGAGATCAACCGCGAGGAGGTCGTGCGGGACCTGCTCGCGTGGCTCGCCGCCGAGGTGGCGAGCGAGGCGAGAGCTCCGGAGAGGCCCGCGCAATCGGGCGCCGGGCCGCGCGCCGGCGCCGCGCCCGGCTGACGACGGGGGCCGGCATGGGCAGCAAGGGGCGGCCGTACCGCACGCTCACGATTGATGGCTTCGAGGTGCTCGTCGGCCGCGGCGACGACGACAACGACGCGCTGACCTTCGAGATCGCCGAGCCGCACGATCTCTGGCTGCACGTGGCCGGCGGTACGCCGGGCAGCCACGTGATCGTGCGCAACCCCGAGCGCGTGGAGGTCCCGCGCGAGGTGGTCGAGCGCGCGGCGGCGGCGGCGGCGTGGTACTCGAAGGCGAGGAGCGCCGCCAAGGTGGAGGTCCACGTCTGCCGCGCGGCCGACGTGAGCAAGCCGCGGGGCGCGCCCGCGGGGCTCGTGCAGCTCGCGCGGTGGAAGAGCGTGCGCGTGCGGCCGGAGATCCCCGGGCGCGATCCGGGGTGACCGGGGTGAGCCGCGCGCCGGCGCGCGTCGTGCAGCGGCCCCTGCTCGCCAGGTGCTCGCGAACAGCTAGACTGTCGCCGTGCAGCTTCGTATCGAAGGGGATCGATTGACGCTCACCCTGGAAGGCGCCGAGCGGCTGTGGGCCGTGAGGCTCCGGCCCATCGTGGTGCCTCGCGAGCACGTGGCGCGGGCGGAGGCGGCGCTGCCGCCCTCCACATGGAAGGAGATCCGCGCGCCCGGGACGGCCCTGCCGGGGGTGATCAAGGCGGGGACGTACTTCACCGCGCGCGGCAAGGAGTTCTGGTACTGGGTGCGGAGCCGGAAGGAGCACCCGCTGACCATCGAGCTCGAGGGGGAGTGGTATCGGCGGCTCGTCCTCACCATCGACGATGCTGCCGGCTGGGCAGAGCGGATCAACGCCTGGGCCAGCGGCTGAGTCATCCGAGCCCGAGGGCCGAGGCGGCGCACCGCCCGCGAGCGGCGGCAGGGTGACGGCGAGCCCCGCGGCGCCCCTTGGCCGCGAAGGCGGAGCTCGGGGTCCCGGGATCCGGCGCGGAGCGCGGTCCGGGAGCGTCCGTGCGATTTGTGACGGCAGGCAGGGGCGCAGCGCAACCTGAGCGAGACGAGCTCCCTTCCCATCACCCGCAGAGGACCCATGACTCACTCGTATCGACTCGCTTCCTTCTCGATTCTCGGCTTGCTGGTCGCTTGCAGCTCGACGGATCCCGATGCCACGTCGGGCGCAGGCGCGGCCTCTGGAGGAGCCACCGGCGGCAGCAGCGTAAGCACGGCCACGGGCGACGCCACGACGAGCGGCGCCGGTACGGGCGACGCCGGCGCGGGCGGCGCCGGTACGGGCGATGCCGGCGCGGGCGGCGCCGGCACGGGGGGAACCGGGGGCTCCGGCGGGGCCGGCGGAGCGGCGACGCCGGCGGATGCCGCGGCCATGGTCCCCGGCATGGGTATCGGGGCCAACATCGGCAATACGCTGGAGAACACCACCGCCTGGGAGACGGGCTGGGGCCAGCCGCTGATCACGCAGACGTTCATCAACGGCATGGCCAGCCACGGCATCAAGACGGTGCGCGTGCCCGTGGCCTGGGACACCTACGCCGCCAACGGCACGATCGACGCCGCCAAGATGGCCCGAGTCAAGGAGGTGGTGGGCTGGATCGAGGCCGCCGGAATGTACTCGATCGTGAACATCCACTGGGACGGGGGCTGGATCTACAACGAGGACAATACCGATAAATACAAGCTCACCGACGCCGTCAAGACCAGGTTCGCGTCCTACTGGACCCAGATCGCCACGGCCTTCAGCGACGTCGGCCACAAGCTGATCCTCGAGGGCATGAACGAGGAGGGGAACTACTGGGTCAACGGCGTTCATGACGGCGGGACGCCGGACTACGCCGCCCTGAACGAGATGAACCAGCTCTTCGTCACCACCGTGCGCGAGCAGGGCGGCTACAACGCGAGCCGCGCCCTGCTCATCGCCGGCTTCGTGACGGACGTCGACAGGACCTGTGTGAGCGATTTCAAGGTGCCGACCGATCCGGCCGGCACGAAGAGCCTCTTCCTCTCGATCCACTACTACACGCCCTACACCTTCTGCGGCCTCGACACGGTGGAGAGCTGGGGCTCTCCCAAGACGACGTGGGGCTCGGAGCCCGAGAAGGCGGAGCTGAAGAGCAAGTTCGACACGCTCGGCGCGTTCAGCGCGCAGCGGAGCATCCCGATCATCCTCGGCGAGTTCGGCGTCACGCTGGGCACGAACTACCCCCGTGAGCCCGCGTCGCGGACGCTGTGGATGCGGTCGGTGGTGGAGGCGGCGAAGTCGCGCGGCGTCGTCCCCGTGCTGTGGGACACGGGGACGGACATCAAGCGCACGGACGGCTCGTTCTCGACGGAGTGGCAAGCTGTCGTGAGCGCCGTCAACCGGTAGTCGGCGCTCCGGCGGCGCGGAGGGCGCGCCGCCGGCCGTCGCTTGGTTCGGCCACCGCGAAGCTGGACGGTGGCGCGAAACCACCGAGCGTTGCCCGCGTACCTGGGGTGGCTGGACGAGATGGATCGGTCCAGGCCACATCAAGGAGAGGGGCATGTCATCGACACGCAACGTCGGGATGGCGAGATTTTCTGCGTCCACCGTGCTGTTCTTCGCCGCGGGGGCCTTCGCCGCGTGCGCCGTCCCCGAGGGCGCCGAGCCGTCGGGCGATGAGGAGGGCGCAGGGCCCTCCGGCGATCCAGGTGAGCTGCAGGCCGCGGCCGAATCGACGGCCGAGGCCGACAGCGAGCTCAAGGTGAACGACTGCGTGAACCCGCACCCGTTCGCCGGCTGTAACGACGCGGCCGTCCAGAGCTGCGTTTGCGCGGCGGACCCGTTCTGTTGCAACACCCAGTGGGACTCGCTCTGCGCCGCAGAGGTGACGAGCCTCCACTGCGTGCCGCCGTCCGCGGCCGTCATCGGGCGCCTGCAGTGCGCCGCGCCGGACGGCGCGGGGACCGTCACGAGCGCGCTCGCGTTCGCGCCGCTCAGCATTCCCGGCCTCGGGAGCGGCGTGACGGACGCGAACGGCGATTTCAGGATCCCCATCTCGTCGACCGCGAGCGCGAGCGTGCACCTCGACGTGACGTTCGACGGCGTCGTGAGCTCGAGCGGCGTGACGACGCCGCTCACGATCATGGACGACCTGCACGCCCCGCGCGGCCAGGGGGTCGACGTCGCCGGCAGCCCGCGCTCGAGCGGCGATCTCGACGTGGATGTGGTTACGCTGAGCGGCGTCGACTGCGAGCTCTGGCGGCTCGGCGTCGATACCCTGCGCGACTTCCACGCTGCCCGCGGGGCCCAGCCGCCCGCGCACGCGCTGCGCATGCTGCGCTGGAGCGGGGTCTACGTGGGCACGCCCTTCACGTTCTACGATTACATCAACATTCGCACGGACTTCCTCACGAGCACCTGGGGGAGCACGGCCGCGGAGCGCCGGAGGGTCATCACCCACGAGTTCGGGCACAGCGTGCGGCACGTCGCCGACGGCGATCTGAACCACTGGAATGGTGACGACGTGGCCTATGTCTATGGACGCTCTCACGATGGCTCCGAGATCGCCAACCCGGGGTACGCCTTCAACGAGGGCTTCGCGAACTACTGGGAGCAAGCCCGGGTCGGCGCGCGCGGCCGCCTCTGCGGCGGCGGGGCCGCGTGCCCGTCGACCCAGTACCGGGACTGGAACGAGAAGCGCATCGCCAACGCGCTGCTCGATCTGTCCGATGTCGTGGGCGACGGCGCGATGATCCAGGTGCTGGAGGCGAACCCGGGTGCGATCCACAGCCTTTACGAGTTCCAGGCGCGCCTCCACGTGCAGAACCCCGCCGTCCCGGCCCCCGCCGCGGTGCCGGCCTGCCCGCCCGGCTTCAGCGATGACGGCGCGACGTGCTCCTCCACGGTGGCAAAACCGAGCTACGGGCGCGGCGTCGGCACGGCGCCGACGCTCTGCGGCGCGGGCCAGCAATACGACGCGGGTCTCTGCTATCCGGCCTGCGCGTCGGGCTACTACGGGGTCGGCCCGGTGTGCTGGCAGAGCTGCCCGTCCGGGTACTCGGACGACGGCCTCACGTGCCGGCGCGACGCGCAGATCATCAACGCCAACAACTCCGCGTGCCCCTGGTATGACGCGTGCGGCCTGACCTTCGCCAAGGGCTGCTCCACGTGCCCGACGGGGTATACCAACGACGGCTGCACGTGCCGGCGCGACGCGCACATCTTCGCCAAGAGCTCTTACGGGCGCGGCGCCGGCTCCGTGCCGACGAGCTGCGGCGCGGGCCAGCAATACGACGCGGGTCTCTGCTATCCGGCCTGCGCCTCCGGCTACAGCGGCGCGGGCCCCGTGTGCTGGGGGAGCTGCCCGGTCGGCTATATCGACTTCGGCGCGACGTGCACGAAGGTCATTTCGAAGTGATCGGCGGGCCGTTTGCCTCCTCGAGGAGGGCGGGCCTCGTTGCACCCCGCCCACCCGCGCGGTAGGCCGAGGAGCACCACGCCGCTCCGCGGTAGGCGGAGCACCGAAGAGGCGCTCCCCTGCACCACGAGCAGGGTACGAGCCGCCCTCGTCGGCCCCGCGCGGCGCCTCGTCTGTTCGGGTCGGGCGCCGGACACACGCCGACCGGAGCGAGCTCGTCACGCGGCTGCTCCCGGCAGCCCCGAGCGACGCGGACGCGGGCGACGTGCGCCCCCTCGCCGTCGGCTCCCTCATCCCCGAGGAGGGACGCGCCCTCGCGCTGGCCTTCCTCGGCGCGAGGCCCTCTCCTTCGATCGTGCCGCGGAGCACTTCGCCGCCGCGCTCGCAGCGGCGCCGGCAGGCGAGGGCGAGGCGCACGGAACAGGACGACCGGCGGCTCGTCGCCGGCGCTCCGAGGGGCTCCTCGACGCTGATTGACAATGCCCCGGCGGCTCCCGCATCCTGGCCATCCCGCGACCCCCCCCGAGGCTTTGAGCCGCAGGAGATGCCATGAGCACCGTCCTCCACCGTCTGGAACAGTGGGCTAACGAATCTCCTGACGCGCCGGCCCAGCGCTTCAAATCTCAAGGCGAGTGGAAGACGCTGACCGCGCGCGAGTACCGTGACCGGGTCCACCACATCGCGCTGTTCCTCGAGTCCAAGGGCTTCGACGCGAGCCAGGTCGGCGCGATCCTCTCGTACAACTGCCCGCAGTGGGTCCACGTCGACCTGGCGGCGTTGCTCGTCGGGGGCAAGTCGGCGGGCCTCTACCCGAACTCCACGGCGAAAGACATCCAGTACATCCTGAGCCACACCGAGGCGACGCTGCTCTCGGTGCAAAACAAGGAGTACTTTCAGAAGATCTCCGGGGAGAAGGGCGAGTATTCCGCCCCTGACAGCGTGAAGTGGATCCTCGTCTTCGATGGCGACACATCGATCTCTCCCAAGGCGATCTCGTACGAACAGGCCCTGGCCGAGGGCCGCGCGCTCGCGGGGCAGCCGGGCGCGAAGACGTTCGCCGACTACCTCGCGAAGATCGACCCCAGGGCCGGCGCGTTCCTTATCTACACCTCGGGTACGACGGGCAACCCCAAGGGGGCCATGCTGTCGCACGACAACCTGGCTTACACGGCCGACATGGCCGTGAAGTACTGGAACCTGCCGTTCGCGCGGGGCACGATGTTCTCGTTCCTCCCGCTCTGTCACATCGCCGAGAAGCTGCAGTGCGTCGGGGCCGGCCTTACCCAGCGCTACACCGTCAACTTCTGCTCGAAGTTCGAGAACGTCTCGAGCGAGCTCCCCGAGGTGCAGCCCACGCTGCTGCTCTGCGTGCCGCGGCTCTGGGAGAAGATGATGGAAGGCGTGATGGCGAAGGTGCGCGGCGGCAAGGGCGCCAAGAAGAAGCTGGCCGAGTGGGCGCTCGCCGTGGGCGCCCGCGTGGCCCAGGCGAAGTACGCGCAGCGCGCGCCGAGCGCGCTCGACGCGTTGCAGCTCGCGCTCGCCGACAAGCTCGTGCTGGGCAAGGTGCGCGCGGCGCTCGGCCTGGGCAAGGCCGAGGTGCTCGCCTCGGGCGCGGCGGCGCTCGCGCCGCACATCTCGACGTGGTTCCGCGCGCTGGGCCTCGAGATCCTCGAGGACTTCGGCCAGACCGAGTCGACAGGCGTCATCTGCATGACCGAGCCGGGCATCGAGGGCGCGGGCACCGTGGGCAAGCCCGTGCCGGGCGTCGAGTTCAAGCTGGCCGAGGACGGCGAGATCCTGACGCGCGGCCGGCACGTGTTCGTCGGCTATTACAAGGACAAGGCGGCGACGGAGGCCACGCTCGAGGACGGCTGGCTGCACACAGGCGATCTCGGCGAGTGGAACGAGCGCGGGCAGCTCAAGATCCGGGGCCGCAAGAAGGAGATCCTCAAGACCTCGGGCGGCAAGATGATCGCGCCGCTCCCGATCGAGGAGAGGCTCAAGGCGGCGGAGATCATCAGCCAGGTGTGCATGGTGGGCGACGGCCGCAAGTACCTCTCGGCGCTGATCACGCTGACCGAGGGCAAGCTCGCCGAGCTGAAGGAGCGGGGCGCCCTGGGCGGCGACGCCGCGATCACGAGCCCCGAGGTGGTCGGCCAGGTGAAGGCGCACGTCGACGCCCTGAACGCGGAGCTCGCCAGCTTCGAGCAGATCAAGCGGTTCACGGTCCTCGGCCGCGAGTTCTCGGTGCAGGACGGCGAGATGACGCCGACGCTCAAGATGAAGCGCAACGTGATCGAGCAGCGCTTCCGCGGGACCATCGACGAGATGTATCCCGCCGAGTGAGCGGGGCCGCGGGGCCCGGAGCGCTGGGGGGCGCCTGCTCGATACGAGATCGTCTGGCTGTGCTCGTCTCCGGAGCGGGTGAGCGCAGCTCGTCAAGTGGGAGGGAAAAGGCATGAGTCAATCAAGAAGCCACCTCGTCCTCGTGCCCGGATTTGCGGGCTTCGATATCCTGGGCTCGGTCTCCTATTACTACGGCGTCACGGAGGTGCTCCGGAAGGCCGCCGCCGGGGCGTATCGGGCCCCGCTCTCGGTGCATTGCTTTGCGAACCTGCCCACGGCGAGCGTGGACACGCGCGCGCATGGGCTCCTTCACTGGCTCGCGGATCGCTTCAGGAAGGGGGTGTTCTACGGGGGCGTGGGCACCGACCAGCGGGACTGCCTCCATCTCGTCGGCCACTCGACGGGCGGTAGGGACATCAAGACGCTCATGCTCCTGCTCCTGGCCGCGACCGAGCAGGGCCGGTCGGTCTACGGCGTCCCGGCGCAGACCCTCCTCGAGAGCATCTGCTCGATCCAGTTCCTCTCGACGCCGCACCGCGGGACGAACCTCGCCCACGTCTTCCGCCGGTGGAGGCCTGGCGTCATGTCCACGGCCGGAGTCGCCCACGGTCTGCTCAGCATGACTGGCCAGAAGTACGCGAGCGTCACGGCCCGCCTCGCAAGGAGCGCCCTGCGGACGCTCGGCCAGTCGGACGGCATCGCCCGCGCCGCGCTCGACACGATCGATCGCTTCCACGCCGCGAAGCGCGACGGCCTCTCCATGGCCGAGGCGCGCAGCGAGTACTTCAACGTGCTCTGCTGGTTGCTGAACGTCGCGGAGGACACCGATGCCTTCGACGATCTCGATCCGCTGTCGTCCTCAGGCACGCCGCGGCGCGCCGGGGGCCACTCCCGACGTCGCCTGGCCGTGAGCAGCGTCGCCGCCTGGCGGCGCGAGCTCGCCGTCTGCGCCGAGAGCGCGAAGAAGACAGGGAAAGCCGGGCTGCTCGGGGCCGAGGTCGAGGAGGACCTGAGCGACTACTACAGGCAGAAGGGCATCGCGCTCCGGTCGATCGTCACCAGGGCGAAGCGCGATCCCGGCGGGTCGTTCCTGGGCATCTTCAGCCTCCTTTACGGCATCACGGCCGACGTGATGGGGCGTCCGAAGGTGGTCGAGGCCCTCGGGCCCTCCTGCGCCGTCCCCTGGCTCGATGACCCGAGCCGGAGCGAGCGGCTCACGCCCGAGATGAACGACGGGATCGTCAACTCCGTATCGATGGTCTACCCGGACGCGGCGCATAGCATCCTTGTCGACGCCGACCACGCGGATGTCATGGGCCATTATCGGTTCATCGATCCGGAGGACGGCGACGGGGCCGATCCGACCTACGGCGGGTACGACCTGCTCCAGTCCCGCTCCGGCTTCGATCAGAGCCAGTTCGAGAAGCTCTGGAACAGCATCGGGGAGTTCGCGATGGCGAGCGACAGGTGCACGACCGCTTCGCGCCGCAGGCCGGCTGTCGTACCTGCGGAGGCGCCGGCGGTGTCCCCGGCCTCGGCCTCGGCGGCGTCCCCGGCCTCGGCGGCGGCGGCGGCGCCGGCCTCGGCGGCGGCGGCGTCCCCGCCCTCGGCGCCGGCGGTGACCCATTTCCGCGCCGAGCCGTCGGACCCGGAGGGCGGCGCGTAGGCGCCCCCCGGCGACGGGGGACGCCCAGGCCGCCTTCGTGAATCAGGCCTTCGCGAGGTAGGCTTCGAGCTCGTCGGCGCCGCCGATGTACTTGCCGTCGACGAAGACCTGCGGGGTCGTGCCCTTGCCGCTCACCGCGCGCAGGCGGCGCGGCGAGGCCGCCACCTCCTCGTAAGGGATCTTCCGCGCGTCGAGGAGCTGCTTCGCCTTGGTACAGTAGCCACACCCCGGCTTCGTGAACAGCAGCACGTCGTGCGGCGCCTTCGACGACGGATCCAGGTACTTCAGCATCGTGTCGGCGTCCGACACATCGAATGGATCGCCCGCGACCTCGGGCTCGATGAACATCTTCTTGATCACGCCGTCGTCGACCAGCATCGAGTAGCGCCACGAGCGCTTGCCGAAGCCGAGGTTCGCCTTGTCGACGAGCATGCCCATCTTCTCGGAGAACTCCCCGTTTCCGTCGGGCAGGAACAGGACCTTGTCCGCCTCCTGCGCCTTGCACCACTCATCCATCACGAACGCGTCGTTCACGGACACGCACGCGATCGTGTCCACCCCGCGCCGCTTGAACTCGTCCGCGAGCTCGTTGTAGCGCGGCACATGGCTGCTCGAGCAGGTCGGCGTGAAGGCGCCCGGCAGCGCGAACACCACCACCTTCTTGCCAGCGAACACGTCCTTGGTGGCCACGTCCTTCCATTGACCGTCGACACGGGTGCGAAACGTGACATCCGGAACGCGCTGCCCTTCGAGGTTCTTCAGCATGACTGTCGTGCTCCTTGCGTGCTCTTCTCGTCGCCATCGGCGACGGCAACCTTGTCCAGCGTCGTGCGGCGCTCCACGCGGCGCTCTCGGGCCGGCGAGAACTTAGCCCCGAGCCTCGACGCCGGCCAGCGTGATGGCGAGCCCGACCGAGGGGCGCGCCGCAATGGCGAGCTCGACCGAGGGGCGCGCCGCAATGGCGAGCTCGACCGAGGGGCGCGCCGCAATGGCGAGCTCGACCGAGGGGCGCGCCGCAATGGCGAGCCCGACCGAGGGCCGCGCCGCGAAGGCAGCCCGCCTGGGCGGCGGCGGCCGCGCCGGAGGAGGCGCCCCCCGGGCAGCCCGAGCGCCGCTGTGGGGGGCGAGGCCTCAGCCGCTCCGCGCCAGATCCACCGCGCGCCAGAGGTACCAGCTCGCCACCGTGCGGTACGGCTTCCACCGCGCGCCGCGCTTCTCGAGGTCCGCGCGCGCCGGCGGCTCGGGTCGCTTGAACGCGATCCCGAAACCCTTGCGGATGCCGTAGTCGTCCACGGGCAGCACGTCCGGGCGGCCGAGGCGGAACATGAGGAGCATCTCCACCGTCCACCGGCCGATTCCGCGCACCCGCGTGAGGTGCTCGATGATCGCCTCGTCCTCCATGCCGTGGACCTCCGCGAGCGTGGGGAGCTCGCCGTCCTCCGTCTTCCGCGCGAGGTCGCGCAGCGCGAGGAGCTTCGCCTGCGAGAGGCCGGCGCCGCGGAGCTTCTCGTCGGAGACGCGCAGGAGCTGCGCCGGCGTGGGGCCCTCGTGCGCTCGCGGGAAGAGCGCGCGCACGCGCGCGAAGATGGTCGCGGCGGCCTTCCCGGTGAGCTGCTGGTAGACGATCGACTCCGCGAGCGCGAGGAAGAGGCTCGACGTCCTGTCGATCCGCATGGCGAACGGCCCGACTGCGTCGATGACGCGCGCGAGCGCCGCGTCGGACGCGCGCAGGTGATCGACGGCGGCGCCCGGATCGAAGCCGAAGTCGCCGCCGGGCGCGGCCTCCGGAGCGCCGCGCGCCTGGCCGCTCTCGATCGCGAGGAGGCGGAGCTTCGTCGTGACGCCGCCGTTCGCGGAGAAGCCGCCGGCCTTGCCGCCAGCGGCGAGCACGCGGTGGCACGGCACGATGATGGCGAACGGGTTCCGCCCGAGCGCTTGCCCCACGGCGCGCGCCGAGCCGCTCGCGCCGAGGCGCGCCGCGACCTCGCCGTAGGTCAGCGTCGCGCCCGGCGGGATGGTGCGCGCGACCTCGTAGACGCGGCGGTGGAACGGCGGCACCCGATCCATGTCGAGCGCGACGGCGGACAGGTCGCTCGCCTCGCCGCGCAGGAGCGCGACGATCGCGTCGACCGCGCGCTGCACCTCGGGCGGCGGCGCCGCCGCCCGGGCGCCCGGGAGGCGCTGGAGCAGGCGCGATCGCGTCTCGGGCTCGCGCGCCTCGGGGAGCTGCAAGGCGGCGACGCCGCGCTCGCCCCACGCGATGCCGCAGCGGCCGATCGCCGTGTCGAACAGGAGGAATCCGTGTGCCGTTGCTGTCATGGGGATGCTCGCGGGCAGGCAGGGCGCCCGCGTCCGGCGGCCATCCTAGGAGCGCGCGGCGAGGCGATCTTGGAAGATCTTGCGATCCCCCCTCGCCGCCTTCCGGAAGCCGCGGGGCGAGACGCCGGCCGCGCGGTGGAAGGTGCGGACGAAATTGGAGAGGTCGCCGAACCCGACGTCGAGCGCGATGTCGGTGATCGACCGGGCCTCGTCGGCGAGGAGGCGCGCGGCGCGGCGCAGGCGGGCGCGGACCAGGTACTGGTGCGGGGTCACGCCAAGGACCTTCCCGAAGACCCGCAGGAAGTGGAACGGGCTGAGCCCCACCTCCCGCGCCGCGCCCTCGAGGTCGATCGGCTCGTGCGCGTGCTCGTCCAGCCAGAGCGCCGCCTCGACGGCGCGGCGGCGGTCGCGCGCCCCGATGTCCCGCGGCCTTCGCTGCCGGCCGGAGGCGACCTCGACGAAGCGGGCGGCGAGGAGCACCCCCACCTCGTCGACGCCGATGTCGCTCCTGCCCTCGGCGGCCGCCTGCGCGAGCTCGCCGAGCACCATCAGCTCGGGCAGCGGCGGCAGGCCGCCGGCACGGAACGCGCCGCCGCCGTCGCCGAGCGCCTCGACGAGCGCCGGCGCGAGCTGGAGCGACAGGCACTCGTCGCCGACGACGTGCTCGTGCGAGCACGTGTACTCGTCGCCGGGGTGGCCGACCAGGAGCGACCCGGCCACGAGCTCGAACGCCTCCCCCCGGACGCGGTAGCTGAAGCTGCCCTTGCGCACGTAGGAGACGGAGAAGCCCCGGTGGAGCTCGGCGAACGGCGCGTCCCCAGGTCCAGAGCTGCACCGGTAGTCGACCACCGAGATGGCCTCGCCCCGCACCAGCGTCGTGACCTCCATGGGTCACCGAATGTATCTGCGGCGGCGAGGCCGAGCAACGCGCCCAGCGCTCGCCCTACGCCGCCGCGCGGCGGCCGTGCCAGGTGTGCGTTCATGGCGTTGGCTCCTTGGGCGTCTTGCCTAAGGCAGGGTGTCCTCGCGGGCGATCGACGACGCGCGGAAGCGGGCCACCTGCGCGTCCACCTCGGCCTGCGACAGGATGGCATCCTTGGCGAAATAGACCCAGTCGACGTCCTCGGCGTACGTCCGTGGCTCGGTCTGCCCAGCGGCGAGCTCGTCGAACCACAGATTGAAGTCGAGGTGCTGGTTCGTCTCGGGGACGTACGTCGCACCGTGCGTGCAGAGCAGCGTGCCTTCGATGTAGTAGCGGATGTCGGACTCGGTGATCTGGATGAGGAGCCTCTTCCAGCCGGACTGGTCCCCGGCCGCATGGTTCGACTGCGTGTTCTCCAGCGTGGCCGTCTCCCACGAGGTCAGCCACAGCGTGCTGGTGTCTTCCTGACCCCACCCGCCGTTGGGCATGTACTCGAAATCCTGCTCCGAATAGCCGGGATCGGTCTCGGGGTCGTTGATCCACGGGCTGATCGCGAAGAACGTCTCGACCGGCTTGTCGGCGAGGTGCCGGGTCCCGGTCAGAGGCGTGTTGCTGAATTTTACCCGAGCGGAGTACGTCCCCAGGCGGAACTTGTCGTCGTTCGATTGAAGCTCTGCGTGCGAGGTGCTCTCGCCGGACCCGCGTGTGGTCGCCTCGAGCCGTAGCAGCCTGTTCGAGGCGAGATCGGGATCATCGATGAACGACACATTCGACGGCAGCCATCGGGCGCCGTCGACCCCGGGCGCTCCGTCTTCCGCGCGGACCCACCACCAGCTCGTGAGATCGTCGTCGGTGATGCCGGTGTAGGTGAAGTCGTCGAAGAGCTCGGCCGACACGGTGACGTGGCCACCGCCACCTCCGTCACCGCCACCTCCGTCACCGCCACCTCCGTCACCGCCACCTCCGTCACCGCCGGCGCCGCCACTGCCGGCGCCGTCACCGCCGGCGCCAGCGCCGCTGTTCCCGTCGCTGCCGCCATGACCGCCGTTGCCCCCGGCGTCGCCGCTGCCACCGTCACCGCCGTTGCCCCCGGCGCGTCCGGCACCGCTGTCGTTGGCGGCGGTGTCATTCGAGCAAGCCACCAACACTTGCGCCGCGAGAAGCATCATGCCCGCACGGCGGATGCAGCGCACGCCGCGAAGCGCCCCGTCCTTCGAAGCAACGACGCCCTGAGATTCGCGATGCGTTTTCATCAAGACTGCTCCATTCCAGATCGAGCGCCTGGCCGCACGCAGTGAGACGTCTGGTGAGGGGCCAGATACCACATCTTCCTGTTCCTCGAAGGAGAGCGAATTGGGTCTACGAGATGGAATGCCCCTTCGGTGGGCGTGGCGTCTGCGGGCCGGGCGCCGCCGCGGGCGACGGCTCCGCAGCCGGGTGGAGCGGGAGCGGGGCCGCCGACCCGACGGGGGCTCGCTTCGTCTGCGCGACGGTCGCCTGCGCGACGGTCGCCTCGGGGCGCCGGGCGGCGCCGCGCCGATCGCGCGCCTCGACGTCTTGATCGGACCGGTTGAGCGTCACCTCGGTCGGATCGGCCGCCGCGACGGCGCTCGGGGCGGCCATCGCGATCTCGGCGGGAGCCTGCCACGCGGGCGGTGCGCCCGGCACCTCGACGCCGACGACGACGCGCACCGCCGCGAGCGCTGCTTCCTCCGCGAGCGGGAAGCTGCGTCGCCAGACCAGCGAGCACGACTGCCTGTCGCCGTCGATGTGCAGCGTGTCCAGCACCAGATCGAGCGGCTGCCCCTCCGTGACGCCGAACGCCGAGAGGCCGTGCACGCGCGCGAGGGCGCGCGCCCCGGGGAGCCGCGTCCGCAGCGCCGGGAGCGTCGGGTGGAGCCCCGCGAGCACGAGCCACTCGTCGCCGACCAGCGCTTCGACGCGCTGATCGGGAGGGGCCGCCTGGAAGTAGCTCCAGTCGAAATCGTCGGGGATCTCGAGGAGGGGACCCTCGAGCGCCTTGTGGGGCGTACGCCCGAGCAGCCGCCTGCGCGACGGCCATACGCTCCCGATCGGCGCGAAGCCCGCCGGGTGGTCGCGCCGCGAAGGGTCCAGCACGGCGGGGCGATCGGTGCCGAACGGGTTGTCGGCCATGCCGATCCCCCCGAACGCGCGCTCGTAGGCGAGCGGGACCGCCTTCTCCGCGCCGCCGGGCTCGATCGAGAGCGCCTTGTCGAGGATCGGGCGCTCGCCGGCGAAGAGCGCGAGGCGCACGGAGAAGGGCGCCGCAGGCGGGCCCGGCGGCGCGTGCGCGTGGCCCGTGAAGAACACGTCGATGCGCGCGAGGTAGGGCGCGAGGTCGCTCGTCAACCGGACGCTGCGGCCCGGGTTGTTGTGATGGTGGATGTCGGCGTCGATGATCGGCTGCGGCTCGACGGGGACCATCGGCGCGCCGTCGACGAAGGCGAAGGTCGCCTTGGCGATCACCGTGAGGTGGAGCCGCCCGCGCGCGCGCCACAGGACCCCCGCTGCTGCCGTTCCGGAAGGCGCCGCGGGCGCGCTGGGAGTGGGCGAGGCATCCGATGTCACCGTGCCATGAGAGCACCGGGGCTTCACGAGGGTCAAGCCTGCCCCGCAACGACACCGGAGCGTCGTCGCGGGGTTCAGCCGACCGCCCGGGGAGCGTTCGCTCGTGGGGCGGCCTCGGGCTGCCGTCGGTGGTTCGAACGAATGAAATCGATGCGCTAGAGACGATACCCCGGATCGCCTGGCAGCTTGCCGTCGACGCGAAGAATTTTGACGTCCTTCCCGGCCGCGGATGCGCGAACGAATCCGATGGCCCCGTCCACCCTGCCCACGATCCACAGGACCGCAGCCGCATCCGGGACGTGCTTCGGCGGACCGGCTTGTCCACGAATCTTGCGATCGATCCAGTAGAGGCCAATTTGCTCGGGCGACATGCCGAGGACCGCCTTGTCGAAGCCGATGCGCTCCGGAGAACCCCTGGGATACGTGATAGGGACCAGCGGCTTCCCGTTGGCTACGACCGGGCTGCCCATGTAGGCGCGCTTCAGATCTCCAAACGAGATCTCGTTCGTGGGGAAGCTCTTCGAGACGACGATCGCCAGAGGTCCCACGTTCTCCGCGCCGTACGACTCGGCCAGCGTCACCGAGGTGATCGCCGCGAATGCGAATGCGCACGATATCAAGAGGGTTCTTCGATCGATCATCCTAGAAACTCCACGCGACCTGCGCGACCAGCTGATCCATGTCGGGGCTCTTCTTTTTCAGGTAGGGCATCCATACATGCACGCCGACGAGCTTCAGGACGACGTTGTCCGTGGGGCGGATGTTCAAGCCGCCGACGGCAGCGGCCCCCTCAACCACGGGGCTGGACTTGCCGAGGCGGTCGTACTCGAGGCCGAACCAGGGCATGATGCCGTACCAGGGCAACCGGTAGCCCGTTTGAAAGTAAGCGCCCCAGGTGCGGTTGTCGGGAGCCCACGTCCCCGGGATGATCCCAGCCGGCCGATAGTCGTCGTCGTAGCGTACGTCATGCATGATGTACTCGGACTGGAACAGGAACTCGCCCCAGGTGTACTTGAGATCGGCGGCCAGGCCGAGCTCGTCGTACCTCGCGGTGACGGGGAACTTGGTGACAAACGCGCCGTCCTCCAGCGCTGCGACCTGCGCGGCGTCGGTGTAGCGGCCCTTGTAGCCCGATGTGCCGACCGTGACGGTGCCGTAGGGAGTGTCTTGCTGAAGCCAGAGACGCCAGCCAACGGCCTTGTTCTTGTCCAGATCCATGTAGCTGTCGACCGGGCCGCGGCCGTTTGAAACGGTGAGGTGGTAGCCCACCTGTGTGTCGCTGATGCCATGGCTGCCATACGCTTCGATGCCGGTCTGTCGTTGCGGCAGCCACTCGGCGCCGATGATATAGGGTCGCGTGTTGCTCAGGATGACCGGTGACCCGTGGTCGACGTTCCAGATCCCATAGGGGGTGAGCCACTGTCCGGCCCGGATGTTGAAGAGCGGATGGGCTGCGTATTCGAGCCACGCGCGCTCGATGATCACCCCACCCACCTTCTTCGTCCTGGAAAAGTCGGTGTAGTCCGGAAAGGCGGCGCTGACGCGGGTGTTCTGGAACGTCGCCGGATCGAACATGACCGCCCCGTCGGGCAGGTAAGTGAAGCGGACCTCGATCAAGGAGCGGAACTTCTTGCCCAAATTCGAGTCGAGGTAGACGTTCAGATTGCCGACGTAGAAGCTCGGATTCGGGCCCACGCCGGTCGAGGCGCCCGACGTCTTCGCGTCGCTGAGCAGCGTGGAGAACGTGAAATCAGCAAAGCCATAGATGCTGATCTTGGTCGCTTCGTCGGTCAGGTCCTCCGCGATCGCCTCGGCGGCCGGCGCGTAAGCATCCGCTCCTCCGCCGGCCTTCGGGGCAGCGCTGGCGTCGACCGTGCCGGCAGCCCCTGTCCCTGGTTGAGGTGCCACGGCGCCCGGGGCCGGGCTGGCTGCCAGCGCAGGCGCGTTCGCTGCGCCCGGCTGCGCGCTCGTGCCGGGTTGAGCCGGAGAGGCTGGCTCCGAAGGTGGAGCCGCACCCGACGCGTCCGGCGCCGGAGCCGGTCCGGAGGGGGCTGCTGGACCAGCCGTCTCCGCAGGCGTCGGAGCTGCTTGAGCCGCCGCGAACGACGACCCGAGCAGCAGCGCGGAGGACATGGCCAAGGTAACGTGAATGGGCACGCCACGGAATGCAACGGATCGCGTTCTCAATTGATGCAGCTCCCTTCCGCGACGCACTGGTACTGGGCAACACCATAGGCGGTAAAGTCGCAGCATACGGTGCCGGTGAAGCAGTTGTCCGGCGAGAGCGTGCAGCCTTGAACCTGGCACTTCTGCGTCACGGCGGTATTGCAGTACGTGGCCTCGGTCCCCGCACACTCCGCGTCGCTGGCGCAAGGTTTTCCCGCCCCGACGGGCGGTCGGCGACAGTAGGATGGGGTGACCGTGAGATCGCACATGTGTCCGCCGGCGCAGTCGGCGGAGCTCGTGCATCCTTGGCTGGTGCAGTAGCCAGCGGTCCCCGAGACGGCGTGGCAGTGATTGTACGTTGCGTCGGGACAAGGCGTCGTCGCTGTATCGCATGCTGCGTCCAGGCCGGCGGGGGTCGCCGTGCAGGGCGCCCCGGCGGACGCCCTGCTGAAGCCCGTCGCGCATTCGCATGCCCCTGTCGCTCCAGTCACTTCGTTCTCGCCACAGGCATCGCAGGGGGCCGCGGCGTCAGCGCGGCCATATCCGGCTTTGCAGACACAGCCATTGGCCCCGGCCTCCTCGTTTTCGAGGCAGCGCACGCAGCCCTTCTTCGTCGCGGCATAGCCCTCGGCGCAGACGCAGAGCGCCGAGTATTCGGAGTTGGCCTTCAGGGTCTGGCCGGGCCCACACGGCTGATCACTGTCGTAGACGCAGCCAATGATCGGGAAAGTGACGGCAGTTGCCATCAGGAAGACTCGGCCCCATCGCCGTGACGCCGACGCTGCAGATTCATGTGGCAGTCTCGCGCACATTGTGCTCGTTCCTTGTCGTTGGGTGAGTGGGGACACGGACCCGCTTGAGTCTGATCGCAGCACGCTCAAGTGGCGCTCATGGATTGTGCATGGCCGTGATGGCTCATGGATCCCCCGTCGAGCTCAGCCAACCGCAAATTTGCGTTAAAAGCAATGCTTTCTCGCCCCCCCCAATCGACGTTGGCTCCGCGGAGGCAAGGAATCCTGGCGGCGTGGTGTGACCAACAGATCTGTGTGAGTGTCACGCCTGCGATGTCGCTCCGAGGCTTCGCAGCGCCGCTCGAAGCGGCGGACCTTCCTCCGGATCGTGAGCTTTTGCCCCGCGCCCGTATCGGGGCACGCGCAGCGCCGTCACACCCTCGATTCCGGGCGGGAGCTCGGGCCCGCTCTGAGCCGTGCCCGGCGCATCGCCGGCGCCGCGCCGCTCGGCCCCGCAGGCTGTGGAGTGAAGGCGGCAGGCCCTCCGGGGGCGGGGGCCTCAGGCTGCGCCCTCGAAGCCGGGCAGGGGATCGTAGTCCTGATCGGGGTCGTCCTCCTCGCCGGGCTCGGCGCAGACCGGCTCGTCGCCGTCCTCTCCCGTGCTGCCGGTGTCGTCGAGCAGCCCATCGAACGGTCCGGGGAGCGGCTCGTCCTCGTCCGCCTCGAGCAGCGCGTCCATGCCCTCCACCTCGCCGGTCTCCAGGTAACGCTCCCACGCGTCCGGGTGATCCCGGGCGCAGAGCGCCGAGAGCGCGGCGACGCCCAGGCGCACGATCGGCTTGCCATCCGTGCTGCTGCGGGGCCGCGCCCTCAGATCGCGCGGGGCGTACACCGTGAGCTCCAGGGGCGCCGCGTCCGCCACGTGGTAGTGGACGTACTCCCGGAGCTCTCCGCCCTTCTGGAGGGTCACGCGCTCGCGGTCGAACGTCCAGCCGAGCGCCCGCACGTGCCGCTCCAGCGCCTCCTCGTCGGCGGGGAACACGTGCAGATCGACGTCGCTGCCACGGCGGATATGGCCAGTGGAGACCGAGCCGATGAGCCGCGGCGAGAACGGCGCGAGCGCGCGCATGGCCTCCAGCGCCACGATGCGCAGCGCGAAGAGCCGGCGCGTCCGCTGGCTCCCCTCGGCGCGCTCGGCGAAGAGGAGCAGCGCCTCGCGGATCTCGCCGTTGGAGGGCAGGTCCGCGGGCCGGTAGCGCGCCCGCCGCCCCTCCACCGCGCCGAGGATCCGCTTCGCGGCCATGCGCTTCGCGGTGAAGTACTGGTCCACGCCCTCCTCGTACATGAGGCGCGCGGCCTCCGCGGCGATGCGGGCTCGCAGCCCGCCGAAGCGCTCGGCGCTCATCTCGCCACCCGCGCCGCGCGCGTCGCCGGCGCCGCCGCCGCGGCGACCGCCGGCTCGAGGGCCTGCCGCAGCCGGAGCATCGCGCCGCCGACCACCCGGCCGCCCCGCGGCGCCCCGAACAGGCGCTTCTGCACGACCTGCTGCGCCACGCCGAGGCGGCGCGCGATCTCGCCCTGCGACAGGCCGTCGAAGAAATAGGCCTCGACGACCTCCCGCTGCTTCGCCGTCAGCGCGGTCTCGACCGCGTCCCGCACCGCGGCGCAGAGCCGCGCTCGCCCGGGCGGCTCGGCCTCGCCGCCCCAGAGCCGGCGATCGTCGCCCCAGCGGTCGACGTCGTCGCAGAGGACCTCACGGCGGATCTTGCGCTCAGGCGAGCGGCTCCTTTCGCAGGTCATCGGAGGGGGCGGGCTCGCCGCCGATCGACAGGAGGGTCCAGTCTGCGCCGTCGAGCAGGAGCTCCACGGCGGCCTCGGGGCGGAGCACGGTCGCCTCGGGCGAGCGGCCGCCGACGTCCCAGCGGCGGAGCCGCGCGAGGTCCACGAGCGCCTTCGTGCGCCGCAGGCGCCGCCTGGTCGCGCCGGGCGCGCGCAACAGGTGGAGGTGGTGCCGCACGAGCCAGACCACCCGCGGGCACACGAGCTCCGCGAGCACGTCGGCCCCCTCCTCGGCGTGATCGGCGCAGGCGAACGCCTTGCCGACGTCGTGGAGCAGGGCCGCGGCCCAGAGCGAGCGATCCGCGGTCTCGCGGCGGGCCAGGTCGAATACCTGCAGGGAATGGAAGAGCGCGTCGCCCTCGGGGTGCCAGCGCGGATCCTGCGGCACGCGGTCGAGGGCGAGGAGGAGATCGAGGAGGTCCTGGTGCATCGACGGGAGGGCGGTCAGGCCGCCCGCGGGCTGCGGGCGAGCGGTGCCCCTTCACCCTGGGGCGCGGTCACACCCACCGGGAGGCCGCGCTCGCCGGGCGAGCCGAAGCATAGCGCGGGCGCGCCTGCGCCAGGCGTCAGGGAGTGAACAGGGTGGCCGATCGCTTCTTCGGCGCGGTCGGCGGGTGCGCGACCGTCTCCGCGGTCTGACGTGCGCCTGCGGCCTCCAGGCGGACCAGCCTGAGCACGGTGCCCCCGACGATGATCTGGCCGTTTTGCGGGAGCAAGGCGCTCGTGATGCGCTGATCGTCGATCTTGGTCCCGTGCGTGCTTCCCTGGTCGATCACGCGCACCTCATCCGCTCCGACGACGATCGTCGCGTGCTTTCGCGACACCTTCGGATCATCGAGGCGGATGAAGCAATCGGGCTCTCGCCCCACCCTGAACTCTCCAGGGTGCAGCACGAACCGCCGACCTTCGAGGGGCCCGTTGCACACGAAGAGCTCGTAGGTGATCGCGGCGTTCCCGCCCGACGCCGGGATCGTGGGCCGGAGCGGGGCCTTCGCGATGCGCAGCCGCCCTTCGTACTTCTGCGTCCACATCTGCGGGGTTTGCCGGCCTCCCTCGGCCTTGATGCTCGCTTGCACGTACTCGCAGAGCTCGTGGACATCGACGTATCCGTCTCGGTCCAGATCGGCTGTGCCGGTCGACAGGCCCTCGACGAGGTGGCGCGTGAAGATCGACTGCGAGGGCACCCCCACGGGCTGGTCGGCCTGCCATGCCAGCTGAACCGACGTCGTGGCGGAGATCACGACGCGACCCGAGCCGTCTCCCATGAACGTCCCGGCGATGTCGACGCTGTCCTGCTCGCTCTTGGCGGAGTTCTCGTACGCGCCGCTGTAGCAGCAGTCGAGGATCAGGACGATGCGCTTCGCGGGGCACTGATCGATCTGGCGGCTGATCCATGCCGCGTCGACCGAGGTCGCGCTGAAGAGCTCTTTCTCCGTGTCGCGCGCGGCGAGGTGGAGGTGACCCCAGTCGTCCTTCAGGCCATGACCGGAGTAGTAGAGGACGAGCAGATCCTCCGGATGGCGACGATGGAAGAGCGCGCCGATGGCCTTCCGGACCTCGAGCTGGCTGCCATCGACGCAGAGCTGGACGCGGAAATCGCCGATGTCCGGGCTTTCCAGCGTGTCGGCGAGCTTCGATGCGTCGAGGGCGGGCGCCTGAAGCGAGCGCAACCTGCCGTCCGCATACATTCCGTTCGCGATGATGAGCGCGATGCGGTCCCGTCCACCGAGCAGTAGATCTCTGTCCAGGGCTGTCATTTGATTGCGCTGATGCGGCGCGCGAGGTCGAGCACTTCCTTCTCCCCGAGCGGCTTGTCCGAGGTGAACTCGACCTCCAGACCGTTCTTCCCCCGGATGCGAATGCGGCGCTTCGGCGCGCGGACGACCCACTCATTGACGAGCTGAATCACCTGAGGAAGCACCGCGGGGAGCGCGGCGACCGCGATCGCGCCGACGGTGAAGGCGTCTCCCTTCGCGTTCTTCGGGAGGCGCCCTTCGACGACGCGGGCCGGGGTCGCGCCTGCGGTGCCGACGTCGCGCATCAAGCTCTCGAGCATCGCGTCCAGCTGGTCCGCCTCGACCTCGGCGTCGTGAAAATTGAATTGCATGTCCATTGGCCATGCACCTCCTCGCTGTTACGAGTCGCCGAGGAGCGTATCAGCGCTCGCCGGAAGGTGCCAGCCGCGCGGGGGAGTCGCGTGGTGCGCGCGGCGCTGTCTCGACCTGCGGGGCGCGCCTGAGGCCTGCTTCGCGATCGTCCAGCCCATCTCATGTCCATGCTGATTCCCACGTGAGAGGCCTTGGCGGATCCGTGCAGGTCGGCCAGCAGCGAAGGTGCTCCTTGCGCGTCGTCGTGACTGCAAAGACACACGAGGCGGAGGTGACGGGAACATACTGCCGTGCGAGCTATCCTGCCCCTCGTGCTCTCCCTCGCTCGCCCCTCGGATGCCGTGATCCACGCCTTCCTCGCTCGCCAGGCGGATCGGCCGCTCTCCTACGCGGAGGTCGGCTGCACCGGCGCCGGCGACGGCCGCCCGCGGCCGCCTGCCGGCTTCAACGTCGACCACCACCGCGTGGTGCTCGGCCGGGGCGCCGCGCTCTTCGACCGCGCTGTCGAGGCGATGCGGTGCTGGGCACAGTTCCGGCTCGGCTGGGTCGAGCTCTGCTATCCCGACGCTCCCCTCCAGACCGGCGTCACCGTGGCGATCCTCGTCCGCGTGCTCGGGATTCACTGGCTCAACGCGTGCCGGATCGTCTACACGGTCGATGACACGAGCGGCCCTGTGCGCCGGTTCGGCTTCGCCTACGGGACGCTCGAGGAGCACGGCGAGCGCGGCGAGGAGCGCTTTCTCGTCGAGCACGACGAGCATTCCGGCGAGGTCGCCTACGACATCTTCGCCGTCTCCCGGCCGAACCACCTCCTCGCCCGGCTGGGCTTTCCCTACGCGCGCCGGGTCCAGGCGCGGTTCGCCCGCGACTCCATGCGCGCCATGTGCAGCGCCGTGACCTCGCAGCCGTGAGGCGCGCCGGGAGCGGAGCGGTCCCCGTGACGGGACCCGCGCGCCGAGCGCCCCCTCACCACATCACGCGAGGGCCCGCACGGCCATCCGCCGGCACCCGGAATCGCATCCTCCGCAGCGCCCTGAAGCTCCACAGCACTCGGATCCGCCTTCGCAGAGTTCCCCGGGAGCAGGTCGATGCGCGGGTGGGGCTGCGCGTCGGCTCCTGAAAGTGAAAAATCATACAAAAGTGGCTGCGGCGCCTCATCCGGAAGTAATCCAGCGTGCAGATATGCCTGCGACGCCTCATCCGGAAGTAAGCCGTCATGCAAATCTGCCTGCGCGCGTGCCTCCCGATGAAATGCATCATACAGACCTGCCTGTGGCGGCTCGCTCAGGTACGCGGGCGCATGCGACTCTGCATGATACCTCACCAGATTACAGACGATGACCGGCCGCTTTCGCTCGTGATGACCGCTTCTTATGGTCCGCGATATGGCGAGAACGAAAAGCCGACAAGAGAGCGCCCCGCCGGCGGATGCGGGAGACGAGCAGACCCGGAGTTACGAGGCCCTTTACAGACAATACCTGCCGATGGCAGCGGAGATCCCGGAGGCCGAGGTGCAGGCGTGCCGCGCCGACCCGCGCATCGTGCTGGTCAATGTGAAGCGCGGCGTCGCGGCGATGTGCGGCACGAGGAAGCAATCCCAGGCCGTGAGCGAGCACCTGCCCAGGATCCCTCTGAAAGAGGTGCTGCAGCTGCCGGACATCGCCAGGGCGCTCCTCTTCGCCTCGCGCGAAGCGCTGCCGCGCACGGCGAGCCCGAGGGAGATAGAGCGGGCGCTGCAGGAGGTCAGCGGCCCGCGCGAGGAGCTGCTGACGCAGGCGGAGCTCTTCGCCCGGCGCGGGCTGCTCGACAAGGACCGGGTCGCGCAGATCCGAGCCGGCACCGGCAAGTACGATATGGCCCGCGACGGGATGGAGCTCGCGGCGCTGTTCATGCGGCAAGCGAGTGCCCTGAAGGGGCTGCACCCGTTCACGCGGGAGGAGATCGAGAAGCTCGGGCGCACGAGCGAGTGGCTGCTCGAGAACCTGACCCCGAACGGCGCGCGGGTCGAGGTGAAGAAGAAGGAGAGATCGCCCGCCGAGGACGCGCGAGATCGGTTGTGGACCCTGATCGTGCGGCGTCACCAGCACCTCCGGAGGATCGGGTACTATTTCCACGGCGACGACTTCGAGCAGATCACGCCGCGCCTGCTCGCGCGGGCGCAATCGGCTCAAGGCGGGGAGCAACAGCAGGAGCCAGCAGAACACGCCCCAGTCGACGGCGAGGAGGTCGAGCAGGGCACGGTCGGAGACGACATCGTGCAGCAAGGGAATCCCTAGCCTCGACTCGGTCGTCGCCGGCGTGCCCCGTCGGTCACGCCCGCTGCCTCGACGCAGGCGCCGAGGGCATGGCCCCGCCGGTCACGCCCTCTCCTTCACGAACTCCACGAGATCCGACAGGCTCACTCCCGTCGCGTCGGCGCTCACGCCCAGCTCCTCGGGCGGCAGGCCCAGGCGGTTGACCCAGAACGTGGGATAGCCGAACCACCGGGCCCCCGCGGCGTCCCAGCCGGCGAACGCGACGAACGCGATCTCCTCGCGCGTGAGGCCGAACGCGTCGAGCGCCATCCGGTACGCGCGAGGATCCGGCTTGTACGTCCTCGCCCTGTCCGTGCTGAGCACGTGCTCGAACAGGCCCCCCAGACCGGAGCTCTCGATGGCGGCCCCGAGCATCTTCGGGGTGAAGTTCGACAGGAACGAGAGCCGGATCCCCGCGCCCCTCAGCGCCCCGAGCGCCGGCAGCACGTCAGGCCACGCCCGGAGATCGAGGTACGCGCCGAGGAGCCGCGCCCGCTTCTCCTCCCCGAGATCGAGCGCCAGCGCGCGCTCGGCGAACACCAGCGCATCCGCCGTCACCTGCCAGAAGTCGGCATACTCGTGGGAGGCGACCCGGAGCCACGTGTACTCGAATTGCCGGGTGCGCCACGCCTCGCTCAGCAATGCACCCTTGCCCGGACAGAGCTCCTCCGCGAGCGCGGCGATCGGCCGCGGATCGAAGATCGGAAAGGCGTCGAAGGCGACCGCCTTGATCCTCGACCCCGCCGCGGGTCGCGGCGGCGCCGGCCCATGCTGCGCGGCACAGGAGGTGTTCGCGGCCGGGACAGAGCCCAGGAAGCCCGCCGCGGCCGTGCCGGTCACGCGGTGGAGAAACTCACGACGATTCGTCAACATGCCAGCCTCCATCCGACCATTCGAGGTGAAACACACGACCTGCGAGAGCGCGAGAGCGCGAGAGCGCGAGAACGCGAGAACGCGAGAACGCGAGTGCCCGAGTGCCCGAGCGCCCGAGCGCGAGAGTGCGAGAGTGCGAGAGTGCGCGGGGTCGCGGGTGCGCGAACGCACGCTGGAGAGCATGCGCGGTCCGCCGTTGCGGGGGGATCCACCATCGACGTAGACTCGGCATGCACCTTTGCATGGCGCGGAGCGCTCTCCGGCAGCAGCGCCCCGTGCCCCGGAGCCATGCTCGACTGGGACGATCTGCGCTACTTCCTCGCCGTCGCGCGGCACGGCAACCTCTCCGCCGCCGCGCGCGCGCTGAAGGTCACCCAGCCGACCGTGGGGCGGCGCGTCGCGGCGTTCGAGCGGCGCCTCGGGGCGAGGCTCTTCCAGCGCTCGCCGTCGGGGTTCACGCTCTCGGCCGCGGGCGAGAGCGTGCTCGGCCACGCCGAGCGCATGGAGCAGGACGCGCTCGCGGCCGAGCGCGCCGCCGCCGGGCGCGACGCAGGCCTGAGAGGCCACCTCCGCATCACCGCGTCCGAGTGGCTCGCCACGCGCGTCCTCGGGCCGCTGCTCGTCCCGTTCCTCGCGCGCCACCCCGCCATCTCCGTCGATCTCATCGCGGACGCGCGGTGGCTGAGCCTGCCGCGGCGGGAAGCGGACATCGCCCTTCGCCCCGCCGCGTTCGAGCACCACGAGGTCTTCCAGCGCGAGGTCGCGCGGATCGCGTTCGGCCTCTATGCATCGGAGGACTACCTCGCCGAGCACGGCCCGCCGGACTGGGGCCGGCAGTGCGAGGGCCACGCCCTCGTCACCATGAACGACGATCCTCCGGCGATCGCCGACCTGTCGTGGGTGCGCGCCGTCGCCGCGAAGGCCCGCGTCGCCGCGCGCACCAACGGCCGCGAGCCCCAGGCGACGATGGGGGCCGCCGGCGTCGGGCTCGTCTGCCTGCCCCGCTACCTCGGCGACGCGACCGCCGGCCTCCGCCTGCTCTCGCCGCCCTCGCCGCCGCCAGGGCGCAAGCTGTGGCTCGGGGTGCACCGCGATACGCGCGGGGTGCCGCGCGTGAAGGCGCTCGTCGCGTTCGTCGTCGACGCCCTCGGGCCGCTCCGGAGCGCGCTCGACCCCGGCGCGCGGCCGCGCGCGTCAGGCGGCGAGCGCCCCCGCTACCGGCCCTGATCGCGCTGACACGCCCTGAGCTCCTCGAACGGCGCGTCGCACGTCTGGGGCAGGAAATCGGTCCTGCACTCCCGATCTCGCCCGCTCAGGCAATCGAAGAGCGACGCGATCGACGGCGCGAGGAAGTCGCAGGGGATCCGGTCCGCGGAGACGATGGTCTCGCCCATGCAATCGAAGAAAGGAGCGGTCTGCGCGTTGCAGGGGCGCTGCTCGGAGAGCAGGTCGGCGCAGCGCTCGTGACACCGGAGCTCCGGACACGTGACGCCGTCGAAGAGCGAGCAGAAGAAATCGCACGAGGCCTTCTGCTCTTCGATGGAGGGCCGGCCGGAGCTCGCCGACTGCGACCCCTCGGCCGCGCCAGCGCCCCCGGCGCCGTCGGAGCTCTCGGGGAGCCCGTCGACGACGACGGCCCCGCCGCAAGCGCCCGCCCCCGAGAGCACGACGACCGAAGCCAGGAAAGCGAAGAGCGGCGTCGTTCTCATCAGGGCATCTTATAGCGCGGCAAGCACGGCAGGGGCGCGCGTCGGACGTCCCGCGCGCCCCCCGCCGCTCACTCCACCGCCTGCGATTGCTCGATCGCGTCCTCGCGGCGCTCCCGGCGGTTGCACGCGAGCACCTTCTTGCGGACGCGCACCGCGTCGGGCGTGACCTCGACGAGCTCGTCGCCGTCGATCCACTCCATCGCCGTCTCGATCGTGAGCAGCCGCGGGCTGGCCAGGAGGACGTTCTCGTCCTTGCCGTGGTTGCGCACGTTCGACAGCTTCTTCTCCTTGATGACGTTGACGTCGGTGTCGTTCGGCCGGTTGTGCTCGCCGATGATCATCCCCTCGTAGACCTCGACGCCGGGGACGATGAAGAACATGCCGCGCGGCTGCAGGTGGTGCAGCGCGTACGGGGTCGCCACGCCGACGCGATCGGCGACGATGGCGCCTGTCGGGCGGCGCATCATCGGGCCGCCCCAGGGCGCCCAGCCGTCGAACATCGTGTTGAGCAGGCCCGTCCCGCGCGTCGCTGTCAGGAACTCGCCGCGGAAGCCGATGAGCCCGCGCGACGGCACCCGGAACTCGAGGCGGGCGCGGCCGAAGCCGGGGTTCGTCATCTTCACCATCCGGCCGCGCCGGGAGCTGAGGCGCTCGGTCACGATGCCGACGTAGGTGTCCGGCACGTCCACGACCACGAGCTCGAGCGGCTCCATCACCTCGCCGTCGATCTCGCGCGTCACCACCTCGGGGTTCGAGAGCTGCATCTCGTACCCCTCGCGCCGCATCGTCTCCACGAGGATCGCGAGCTGGAGCTCGCCGCGGCCGAGCACCACGAACGTGTCGGGCACCTCGGTCGGCTCCACCCGGATCGCGAGGTTCTTCATCGCCTCGCGCTCGAGCCGCTCCTTCAGGTGACGGCTCGTCAGGAACTTCGACTGCTTGCTCTTGCCGGCGAACGTCGACGTGTTCACGCCGATCTTCATCTTGATCGTCGGCTCCTCGACCACGATGCGCGGCAGCGCCTCGGGGTGCGCCGGATCCGTGATCGTGTCGCCGATCGTGACCGCGTCGAGCCCGGCGATCGCGATCACCTCGCCCGCGACGGCGCTCTCGACCGCGACGCGCTTCAGCCCCTCGTAGGCGTAGAGCATCTTCACGTAGCCGCGCGACTGCCCGCCCTCGCCGAGGAGCGCGACGTCGGCGCCGGACCGGGCGGTGCCGCGGACCACGCGGCCGACCGCGAGCCGGCCCACGTACTCGTCGTGCGTCGTGTTGCAGACGATGACCTGGAGCGGACCGTCGGGGTCGCCCGAGGGGCCGGGGACCCGCTCGAGGATGGTCTCGAAGAGCGGCTCGAGGTCCTTCGCCTCGTGCTCGAGCTCGCGCTTCGCCTGGCCGAACTTCGCGATCGCGTAGAGCGTCGAGAAGTCCATCTGCGCGTCGCTCGCCTCGAGGTCGCAGAAGAGGTCGAACACCTCGGAGAGCACCTCGTGGGCGCGCGCGTCGCTCCGGTCGATCTTGTTGATGACCACGATGACCGGGAAGCCGCGCTGGAGGCACTTCGAGAGCACGAAGCGCGTCTGCGGCAGCGGGCCCTCGGCGGCGTCGACGAGGAGGAGCGCCCCGTCGGCCATCATGAGCGTGCGCTCGACCTCGCCGCCGAAGTCGGAGTGGCCGGGCGTGTCGACGATGTTGATCTTGACCCCGCGGTACCGGATGCTCGTGTTCTTCGCGAGGATGGTGATGCCGCGCTCCCGCTCGAGGTCGTTCGAGTCCATGACCCGCTCGGCCACGACCTCGTTCTCTCGGAAGGCGCCCGACTGGCGGAGCATGTGATCGACGAGGGTCGTCTTCCCGTGGTCGACGTGGGCGACGATGGCGATGTTGCGGAGATCGTTACGGGGCATATACGGCGGCGGCCGTGTAGCACGCGACCCACGGAGGAGCGAGCCCATCCTCGCTAGAGCCCGAACGTTCGGCCTGCACGGCAGCGGCGCGGCAGCCGCGCAGGGAGGCGCTCGGATGGAGAGCGCGAGGCACGCGTAGCGCGGGCGAGCCCGCGCCGGGCGGGCGAGGGGAGCGGTAGCGATTGACAGCCGAAGGCGCGCGGCCATAGGGTGCGCGCCGCGCTGGTGCCCGGGCGTTCGCCTGGGCCGAAGAGGGAACCCGGTGAAATTCCGGGGCTGCCCCGCAGCGGTAAGCGAGAACGACCTCCACCCCAAGCACTGGCCCGACGAGGGCTGGGAAGCGGTGGACAGTAGGGAGCCGGCCAGGCCGGAGCGCTCGCGAGCCCGAAGACCTGCCAGCGCCCGGCGGCGGGAGACATCCGGCGCCGGTTCGACCTGGGAGCCTCGAGGGAGGCGGTGAGGTCCGAGCCGGTGCAGCTCTGCCTCTGCCACGTCCCGGATACCGAACCGCCCCCGCGTCGCCTTCCGGTCGCCCGCGGGGGCGAGAGGTCGGTCCAGCGCACCGTGCGATGGCCAGCCATTTCGTCCTCGCGGAGCTCGACGCGAGCGGCCCGAAGCCGCTCCGCGCGATTGCGGCGAAGGAGGACACGAATGCTGCGCGAGACGGTCACGACGAGCCACGGGCACCGCCATCCATTTCATCTGCTCGCCGCGTTATCCATGGTGCTGGCCGCCGCGCGGCCCGCGCGCGCCGAGGGCGACACCCCCGCGGCGCCCTCGGCCCCGCCGGAGGCCGCCGCTGCAGAGCCCTCCGGTGAGGGCACGCCCGCGGGCGACGCCGCGGCGCCGGTGGGCAGCGCGGGCGCGCCCGCGGGCGACGCCGCGGCGCCGGCGGGCAGCGCGGGCGCGCCCGCGGGCGACGCCGCGATCGAGGTCACGATCCAGGCGGAGAGGCCGGGCAGCGAGGCCGCGTCGCGCGTCTCCGTCGGACACCGGGAGCTCGAGCTCAGGCCGAGGCTGCGGCCGGGCGACATCCTCGAGTCGGTGCCCGGGCTCTTCGCCGTGCAGCACGCGGGCGGCGGCAAGGCGAACCAGTACTTCCTCCGCGGGTTCGACGCGGACCACGGGACCGACGTCGCCTTCTTCGTCGACGGCGTGCCCGTCAACATGGTCAGCCACGGCCACGGGCACGGCTTCACCGATCTCTACTTCATGATCCCGGAGCTCGTGACAGGGCTCGACGGCTACAAGGGGCCTTATTACGCCGGCATCGGCGACTTCGGTACGGCGGGCGCCGTCAACCTGCGCTTCGCCGAGAAGCTCGAGGAGAGCTACGCGCAGGTCAGCCTGGGGCAGTACGGTATCCAGCGCGGCCTCGTCATCGCCTCGCCGGATCTCGGCGACGCGTGGCGCGCTGTGGCCGCGGCGGAGATCTACCGGAACGACGGGCCGTTCCTGAGCCCGGAGCGGCTCAAGCGCTTCAATGTGTACCTGCGGGCCACGCACGATCTCGGCGACACCGGGAAGGTCCAGATGACATGGATGTCGTATGGATCGACCTGGCACGGCTCCGGCCAGATCCCCGCGCGCGCCGTGTGCGGCGAGGGCGAGCAGGGCGGGCTGAACCCGCCGCCGTCGGCGTTCGGACAGCCGTGCATCGACCATTTCGGCGCCGTGGATCCGACGGAGGGCGGGGCGACCGAGCGGCACATGGCGTCCCTCGCCTACTCGACGGCGTGGCGGGACGCCGATCTGAGCGCGCTGGCCTACCTCGTCCGCTACCGCTTCACGCTGTACTCGAACTTCACGTTCTTCAGCGAGGACGCCGTCCACGGCGATCAGATCGAGCAGAACGACGACCGCACCGTCGGGGGCGCCGATCTCCGGTTCCGCAGGCAATACGAGATCGGCGGGGCGAGGTTCACGACCTCGCTCGGCGCGCAGATCCGCGCGGACGCGATCGACAAGTCCCTCCACCACGACGAGGCGCGCGAGCGGATCGAGGAGAAGAGCAGGACCCACGTCGACGAGAGCCAGATCGGCGTCTACGTCGAGCAGGACGCCCGGCTCCGGCGCTGGCTCCGCGTCGTGCTCGGGGCGCGCGGGCAGTGGATCGACGTCAACGTGGACGACCCGGGCGAGGACCTCGAGAGGACGGGGAACAGATCGAGCGGCACCCGGGGGCAGATGCAGCTGCTCCCGAAGCTCACGGCGATCGTGTCGCCCGTCGAGGGGCTCGATCTCTTCGCCCACTTCGGGCGGGGCTTCCACTCGAACGACGCGCAGGGCGCGGTGCTGGGCGAGAGGGCGGCGACGCTGATCACGCCCGCGACGGGCTACGAGGTCGGCGTGCGGGTCGCGCCCTTGCGCGGGCTGTCGCTGAGCGGGGCCGGGTTCCTCCTCGACGTGGACTCGGAGCTTGTGTGGAGCGGCGACGCGGGCGCGACCGAGGCGTCGGGGCAGACGCGGCGCTACGGGATCGAGATCGGCGGGCGCTACCGGCTCGGGAGCTGGCTGTTCGCGGACGTGGACGCGACCTTCACCCGCGCGCGCTTCCGCGAGAACGCCGGCAACGCGAGCGCGGTCGCCCTCGCGCCGACCCGGACGCTGACCGCGGGCGTCGGCGTGCGCCCGACGTTCGGCGCGTTCACGCCGTTCGCGGCGCTGCGGGTCAAGGCGATCGGCGCGCGGCCCGCGACCGAGGACGAGTCGCTCACCGCCGAGGGGTTCACGGTCGTCGACGCCAACGCCGGGCTGCGGTGGAAGCACGTCGAGGTGGCCGTGGACATCCAGAACCTCTTCGACACGACGTGGCGCGAGGTCCAGTTCGCGAGCGAGTCGCGGCTGCCGTACGAGCCGGCCCCGGTCACCGGGATCCACTACTCGCCGGGGTGGCCGTTCACGGCGATCGGGCGGGCGACGCTTTACTGGGAGTAGGCGCAGCGCCGCCTGAAGCGGTGTCGACTCCGACGGTCCGCGCCGTCCCCGCCGCGCGTTCCACTCCACTCATGCCGGGTGGTCCGCGGGAATGCGCGACAACCCTGCTCTCGACCCATCCACGGCGCCGTCATGGCCCCTCCACGCTGCGGCTGGCCGGGGAGCTGGGGCGCCTTAGCGCTCGTCAATCGCGGTCCTCGAGGTCGGGTGGCTCGCGCTGGACACGCTCGATGGCTCCACAATCGATGAGGCCGCCTTGGCACGCTCGAGCCGCTCCAGCGGGTCGCGGCGGCCCTGCGCGGCCGCCGGCGGACGCTCTCGACGCCGGCTCATGTGGTCATTGCTGTGCTCGTCACTCGCCGCTGCCGGCCGCCGCGATGACGGCTCGCGGACGCGGAGAGCAGGACAGGAAGGGAGAGCATGGCGTGGCGAACGTGTAACCATGCTGTAGGCTGTGCCGCATGGATCCGACAGGGCTCGGCGCCGATCTGCAGTTCCGCATGCTGGTCGAAGGCGTGAAGGACTACGCCATCTTCATGCTGGACACCGAGGGTCGCGTGATCACGTGGAACGCAGGCGCCGAGCAGATCAAAGGATACTCCGCGCAAGAGGTGATCGGCACGCACTTCTCGCGCTTCTATCCGGCCGAGGCGATCGAGCGGAAGTGGCCACAGACAGAGCTCGCCGAGGCGCGGCGCGTAGGCCGCTTCGAGGACGAAGGCTGGCGCGTGCGCAAGGACGGCTCGATGTTCTGGGCGAACGTCATCATCACGGCCCTCTACGGCCCTGACGGCGAGCTGCGCGGCTTCGCCAAGATCACGCGCGATCTGACCGAGCGCAAGCGCCAGGAAGAGTCGCTGCGGCACAGCGAGGAGCGCTTCCGCACGCTGGTCGAAGGCGTGAAGGATTACGCCATCTTCATGCTCGACCCCGAGGGCCGGGTGGCCACGTGGAACGCCGGCGCGGAGCGGATCAAGGGATACTCCGCGCAAGAGGTGATCGGCACGCACTTCTCGCGCTTCTATCCGGCCGAGGCGATCGCGCGCGGCCGGCCAGAGACGGTGCTCGCCGAAGCGCGGCGCGAAGGCAGCTTCGAGGACGAAGGCTGGCGCGTGCGCAAGGACGGCTCGTCGTTCTGGGCGAGCGTCCTCGTCACGGCCATCCGCGGCCCGAACGGCGAGCTGCGCGGCTTCACCAAGATCACGCGCGACCTGAGCGAGCGCAAGCGCCTGGAACAGATGGAGTCCAACGCGCGCCAGATGGAGGAGTTCGTGGCGATGCTGGCGCACGAGCTGCGCAATCCGCTGGCGCCGATCGCCAACGCGACAAGCGTCCTCAAGCTCGAAGGCAAGGACAACGCCCAGGTCGTCTGGGCGGCCGGCCTGATGGAACGACAGCTCGGTCAGCTCGTGCGGCTCGTCGACGATCTGCTCGACGTGAGCCGCATCACGCGCGGCAAGATCGCCCTCGAGTCCAAGCGCATCGATCTCGCCGACGTGGTGGCGCGCGCGGCGGAAGCGTCCCGGACCTGGATCGACGCGCGCGAGCAGGTCCTCGAGGTGCAGCTGCCCGCCGAGCCGCTCGCCATCGTCCAGGGCGACCTGGCGCGGCTCACGCAGGTGGTGAGCAACCTGCTGCACAACGCGGCGAAGTTCACGCCGCCCCGCGGCGCGATCCGGGTCACCGTGGAGGCGGACGGCGCGCACGCGACGCTCCGTGTCCGCGACAACGGCGCGGGGATATCGCCCGAGCTGCTGCCGCAGGTGTTCGACCTGTTCACGCAGGGGGATCGCGGCCTCGATCGCTCCGAGGGCGGGCTGGGCCTCGGGTTGACGATCGTGCGCCGGCTGGTCGAGCTGCACGGCGGGACGGTCCAGGCGCTCAGCGAGGGGCCCGGCCGCGGCAGCGAGTTCATCGTGCGATTGCCGCGGCGGACGCGCCCTCTCGCGCCGCCGACGGCGGGCGCGCCCGCAGCGCAAGCGGGGCGCAAGCTGCGCGTCCTCGTCGTCGACGACAACCGAGACTCGGCCGAGAGCATGGCGCTTCTGCTGAAGCGCATGGGCCACGACGTGCACGCCGTGTTCGACGGTCCTTCAGCGCTCGATCTCGCGGCGCAGCTCCAGCCGGACGTCGTGCTGCTCGATATCGGCATGCCGGGCATGACAGGCTATGACGTCGCGCGCGCGCTGCGTCGCATTCCGGGCCTCGCGGGCATATCGCTGTTGGCGATGACCGGTTACGGCCAGGAAGCGGACCGCCGCATGAGCCGGGAGGCCGGGTTCGACGTGCACCTGGTCAAGCCGATCCGCGCGGACGTGCTGAAACAGCACCTGGCGGACATCGCCAATCGTTCCGGAGCCGGCTGAGCGCCTCATCCCACCGCGCGCCCCCGAGGCAGGGGCGATTCCGCCGTGGCGTCGGCAGGCACCATCCGAGCGGTTCTTCGCCCGCTGTAAGCTGCGCCCGGCCGCCCCGTTGCGGAGAGGTGCGCCGCGGCCATCTCGCCGAGGCCTCCTCAACGAGGGCTCCCATGCCGTTCTCTGTCCACACGACCCACGCCGCGGCGCGCTGGCGCCTGTCCACGGCGTCCGCCCCGCTCTTCCTGGCGCTCTTTTCGCTCCTCCTCGTGGGCTGCGGCCCCCGCCTCGTCCCGTTCACGCACGAGCTCCGGGTGCAGCACGACCTGAGCGACAGCGACGTGAAGAACCTCCAATTCTACGTCTCGCACCAGATCGCGCTGCGCCGCGAGCTCACGGCCGAGAGCTCGCAGGTGACGAGCAGCCACAAGCTCCTGCTCGTCTCCGGGAAGGTCATCGAGGAGGTCGTCGTCGAGGAGCGCACGCCCGGCGTCGTGGTCGCCGCCCGCGGCGGCGCCCTGTCGGTGAGCTTCGAGCCCGGCGCGTCGCTCACGTTCTCCGCAGGCCCCGAGCCCTTCGCCTCCTCGCCGCTCGCGCCGCCCGCGCCGTCGTTCCCGGGCTTCGCGACCCCGCCCGACCCGTTTCCCGGCAACGCGGAGCCGCTCCTCGCCAGCCCGAGCGCGGCCGGCGACGGCGGCGGCCCCGGCGGCAACTACTGGCTCGCGGCCGGGTCAGGCCGCGAGATCCATTACCAGGGCAAGGTGTTCTCGGCGATCGAGGACAGCCTGCGGGCGCACCTCCTGATCGACGCCGACGCGCTCGACGAGGTCGTCGAGCGCCGCACCGTCCTCCCGGGCGTCCGCCTCCCCGGCCGCTGACGCGCGGAGGCGCGCCCCGCCGTGAGCCCGGGCGCCGTTGCGAGGGCGCGCGCCCTGCGCTTCCATGCCGCCCGCCTCGTGACCACGCCGCCGCCGCTCCCGACCGCCGTGCTCCGCGCCCCGCGCGTTCGCGCAGAGCTCGTCGCGACCGGCTGGGAGCTGTTCTCGGCGCTCCTGTTCCTCTCCGCCGTCGTTCCCGCCGCCCTCACGACGCCGTGGCCGGCGATCCTGCTGCTCGCCTCCCTGGCCGCCTCGGCCGCGCTCTCGGGCGCGCTGACCCGCCGCGGCGACCGCGGCTTCGCCGTCGCCGCGGCGATCCGCACCCTCTCGTGGCCGCTCGCGGTCTTGCCGCTCGCGTTCCGAGGCGCCCCGACAGGGCCCCCCTCCTGGCCAGGGCCGCTCGGGATCGGCCGCGCGACGCCGCCGACGTGGCTCGGCCTCCTGGTGACCGCGGTCGCCTTCGGCGTCATGGCGGGCGGCATGCGCCGCGCGATCTACCGCGCCCTGCTCCGCGAAGGCGCCGTCGAGGGCGGCGCCGGAGACGCCGCCTCGGCGCGCGCCCTCGCCGCGGCGCTCCGGCCGAGGCTCGCGGAGTCGGCGGCGACCGCGGGCATCGTCGGCGGGCACGTCATGCTGCTCTTCTGCGTCGCGTTCCTCCGCACCCAGAGCCAGGTCGTGTTCCAGGCGTGGTTCGAGGTCGTCCCGCTCCTCGCCCTCTCCGGCACCCTCGGCTTCACCCTGGCCGTGCGCCCCGCCACGCGCCCGACCGTGGCCGCCCTCGCGGCCGGCCCTTCCGGCGACCGCGCCCTGCTCGGCCGCGGCCTCGCCGGCGCCGAGCGGCTCCCCGACGTGCTCGCCTCCTTGAACTTCGCGCTGTGGCTCGGGTGCACCGCGATCGGCATGGCCTACGTGCGCGTCAGCGCCACCTCCAGCGTCGCCGACGCGCTCATGCAGCTCGGCTTCGGCGCCCTCTTCGCCTTCGGCGTCTCGTTCTACCAGCGCGCCTGGCACAAGGACTCCGTCGCCCGCGCGGTGGACCTCCTGCGCGCCTGGACGGGCGCGCCCGAGCACGGCGGCGCGCCCCCGATGCCCCTCCGGCGGCGCATGCTCCGCGACTTCGGGCTGCCCCTCCTGTTCACGGGGCTCCTCTCGCTCTTCTCCTCGATCGGCCTCTACCGCGCGCTCGCCACCGGCTCGTCCTTCGACGAGGACTTCAACGCCATCGCGGCGCTCTTCGCCTCGCTGTCCCTCCTCGTCCTCGCCGCCCTCGGCGTCGTCGCGCGGGCGGCGCGCGAGCTCTCCCGGCCGATGGCGCGGCTCGCCCGCGCCGCCGACGAGGTCGCGCGAGGCGAGCTCGACGCCGCCGTGCCGCGGCTGTCGGGGCCGAAGGAGGTCGTGGGCCTCGGCGAGAGCGTCGAGCGCATGCGGCAGGCGCTGTCCCGGACGATCGCCGAGCTCGAAGCCGAGCGCGCCGGCCTCGAGGAGAACGTCGCCGCGCGGACCGCCGAGCTCACGCGCGCCCTGTCCGAGCTGAAGCGGGCGCAGGCCGCGCTCATCCAGGGCGAGCGGCTCGCCTCCATCGGAGAGCTCGTGGCCGGCGTGGCGCACGAGATCTACAACCCGCTGAACGCCATCGCCGGCGCCGCCCAGCCGATCGAGGAGCGCGCCGCGGAGCTCCGCGCCGTCCTCGACGCGTACCGCGAGGCGGAGCGCGATCTCCCGGACGACCGTCGCCGCGCGCTCGAGGCGCTCCGCGAGCGCCTCCAGACCGAGGCGGCGCTCGACGATCTCGTCGGCATCTCGACCCTCGTCCACCGCGCTGTCGATCGCAGCGTCCGCATCGTCACGAACCTGAAGAGCTTCTCGCGCGTCTCGGGGGAGCCGCTGCCGGTCGACCTGCACGCGGGGCTCGAGGAGACGCTGCTCCTGCTCGGCCCGCGGCTCCGGCAGGCCCGCATCGAGGTGATCAGGCGCTACGGCGAGCTGCCGCCCGTCACCTGCCGGGGCGGCGAGATCAACCAGGTGTTCATGAACCTCCTCGTCAACGCCATCCAGGCGCTCGAGGCGCCGCCGGCGCCCGCCGCGCCGGCAGAGGAGGGGACCTCCGGCGGCGGCGCGGCGCCGCGTACGCCCGGCGCGCCGGCGATCTGCGTCGAGACCTGGATCGACGAGGACATGGCGGCCGTCGCGATCTCGGACAGCGGGCCGGGCGTCCCGCCGGATCTCGCGCAGCGCATCTTCGATCCGTTCTTCACCACGAAGCCGCGAGGGCAGGGGACCGGCCTCGGGCTGTCGATCTCGACCGACATCGTCCGGAGGCACGGCGGCACGCTCGCCCTCGCGCCGGCGGAGGACGGGCGCGGCGCAGGCCCGCGCCCGTCCTCCGCCGGCGCGAAAGCCTCGTTCCACGGCGCGCGCTTCGTCTGTCGCTTACCCCTCGATCCTCGCCCAGCGAGCGCCCGTCCGCAAGGCGATGCCCCCCCGCCCGCACGGCCGCCCGCGGAGGCGTGCCCGCCCGCACGGCCGCCCGCAGAGGCGTGCCCGCCCGTACGACCTGTCGCGCAGGCTTGACGTGCGCGCCATCGGCGCCGGTCTCCCACCCCACCTCCAAACGGAGCGCGAAGAGATTCATCGCCACCCTACCGCGGGCCCGTAGACCAGCTGTTTCAAACCGGATACGTTCAGCGAGCGATCCGACTCACCGCACAGCGCAATAAGGCCCTGAGAGACGCGAACGGCTCATCTGGGGAAGCGCTGAGGAGAAACGAAGGCACCATGGAGCGCGCGATTCAGCGACCGGCAGGTCCCAAGGCTTCGAGCACCGATCCGTTGATCGGCAAGGTCGTGGCCGGCAGGTACCGGCTCGAGGCACGGCTTGGCGAAGGCGGCATGGGCGTCGTTTATCGCGCTCGCCACGTGCTGATCGACCGGGTCGTCGCCCTGAAGCTCATCCGGCCCGATCTCCGCGGAGAGACCCACCTCCGCGCGTGGATGCTGCGCGAGGCGCGCGCCGCAAACCGCGTTGATCACGCCCACATCATCGATATCCACGACATCGGCGAGACCGAGGAGGGCGAGCTCTATCTCGTCATGGAATACCTCGTCGGCACGCCGCTCTCGGCGGAGCTCGCGCGCGGCCCGATGCCGATCGCGCGATCGGTGGACATCCTCGAGCAGATGTGCGCCGCGCTCGCGCGCGCCCACGACCTCGGCGTCGTGCACCGCGACCTGAAGAGCGACAACATCCTGCTCACCCACCGCGGCGGCCGGAAGGATTTCGTCAAGATCCTCGACTTCGGCCTCGCCGCCATCGCGCGCGACCCGCGCCTCGCCCCGAAGGGCGCGGTCTTCGGGACGCCCGAGTACATGTCGCCCGAGCAGGCGCGCGGCGAGGAGGCGACGGCGCAGTCCGACCTCTACGCGCTCGGCGTGCTCTTCTTCGAGATGCTGACCGGGCAGCTCCCCTTCCGCGCGAACGACCGCGACACGCTCCTCGAGATGCAGCGGACCCACGCGCCGCCGCGGCCCCGCTCGATCCGCCCCGACGCGCACGCGCAGGGCGAGGCGATCGTGCTGCGCCTGCTCGAGAAGGACATCCGCAAGCGCTACCGCGACGCCCACCACCTCCAGGAGGAGCTGAAGGCGCTCCAGCGCGGGCTCCCGGCCCACGCGTGGGAGGTCGAGGGGAGCGACGGCGTGCCGGTGCCGCCGCCGCCGCCGCCGCCGCAGAGCGCCGGCGTCATCGAGTGGGCGAGCCGGGCGGCCCTGTTCTCGCGCATGGTCTCCCGCGCCTACCCGTCAGGGCAGGTGCCGCAGGAGGTCCAGAACGGCCTTGCGCAGGCCTGGGATCTCGCCGCGCGCGCCAACAAGCTCGAGGGCGAGGTCGCGAGCCTCACCCGCAAGCTCGAGGCGCTCGAGCGCCGCGGCCGCGCGCTGCGCGCCGAGATCGGCCGCAAGGTCGAGGAGCTCGCGCACGAGGAGTCGCGCGTGATGCGCGAGGCGATGGCCGACGGCGAGGACGTCGAGAAGGTCCGCGTCGAGCTCGCCGCCGCCGAGAAGCTCGCGCTGTCCGCGCGCCAGCTGGCGGACGGGGCGGCCCGCCAGGGCAACCACGATCCGCTCGTCTACGAGCGCGCGGGCGCGGCCGGCGCGACAGCGCAGGCGAAGCGCGAGCAGCTCGGGCGTTACGAGCACAAGAAGAACACGCGCGAGGCGAACGCGCGCGACCTGCGCCGCCAGATCGACGAGCTCCGCGCCCAGCTCGCCCGCTACGCCGAGGCCCTGGAGGAGGACCTGGCGCAGGGGCGCGAGCGCGTCGCGGCGCGCACGCGCGAGGGGCTCGCCTACGAGAAGTCGTTCAGCGAGGCGTCGAACCTGCTGCTGAGCCACCTCCGCAACAAGCCGGAGTGTCGGGATCTCGTGGCGGAGCTCCTCACGTCCCACGCCAGCCCTGGCGCGGACTCGGGCTCGGATCAGCGGCTCTCCGGCTCGGATCGGCGGCTGAACAACGCGACCGAGCGCAACTGAACACGGCCGAGCACAGCTGAACACGATCGAGCGCGGCTGAAAGCGTCCGAGCGCGACAGCGCGTGACGGCGTTCGGTCGTGCGCGCTTCTTTCTTCCACCATCGTACGTAATCTCCCTAAGTCATCTCCTGACGTCGCGCTGCTGACAGGCCTTCTCGTCGTGGGCGCGCATCGCGCCCTCTCGACGGCGTCTCCGGTGCATGGTAGCTAGCGCGCGCCTCGGGGGTCCGGTCACGGTGGAGGCATGCCTGGCAGCACTGGGCACTCCGTCACCCTCCGGTCGTCGAGGGACGAGGCTGTGCTGAAGCGTCGGCGTTAGAGCAAGAGCCCCTCCGGCACGCGCCGGTCCCCTTCCCCTTTACGCAGGCGGCCAACCCCTCGGAACCACGAAGCAGCGGGCGGCGATGGCGCCGTCCTCTGCCTCTGATTTTGCGATGGAGGCACACCGTCCATGAACGTTCTCCGGTCCCACAAGGCCTGGCTCGCACCGCTGCTGGCCGGGCTCGCTGCGCTTGCGCTGCTGCTCAGCGGCGGGCTCGCCAGCGCCAGTGAATCCGATCTGATCCTCCCCGACCTAGGCACCCAGTCCTTCGGCGGCGTCGACGGCCGCACGCTCCTCATGGGCGGCATCGGCGTCTGCGCGCTCGGGTTCGTGTTCGGGCTCGTCATCTACTCGCAGCTCAACAAGCTCCCGGTCCACCGCTCGATGCGGGAGATCTCGGAGCTCATCTACGAGACCTGCAAGACGTACCTGGTCACGCAGTTCAAGTTCATCCTTGTCCTCGAGATCCTGATCGGCGCGGTCATGGTTCTCTACTTCGGCGTGCTGCGTCACATGGATGCCGCGAAGGTCGTGGTCATCCTGCTGAGCAGCCTCGTCGGCATCGCCGGCAGCTGCGGCGTCGCGTGGTTCGGCATGCGCATCAACACCTTCGCGAACTCGCGCGCCGCGTTCGCGAGCCTCAAGGGCAAGCCGTTCCCGACGTACGCGATCCCGCTCAAGGCCGGGATGAGCATCGGCGCGGTCCTCATCAGCACCGAGCTCATGCTCATGCTGATGATCCTGCTCTTCATCCCCGCCGACTACGCCGGCCCGTGCTTCATCGGCTTCGCCATCGGCGAGTCGCTCGGCGCCTCCGCGCTCCGCATCGCGGGCGGCATCTTCACGAAGATCGCCGACATCGGCTCGGACCTCATGAAGATCGTCTTCAACATCAAGGAAGACGACGCGCGCAACCCGGGCGTCATCGCCGACTGCACCGGCGACAACGCCGGCGACTCGGTCGGCCCGAGCGCCGACGGCTTCGAGACGTACGGCGTCACCGGCGTCGCGCTCATCTCGTTCATCCTCCTCGCCGTCCCCGACACGGCCGTCCAGGTCCAGCTGCTCGTCTGGATCTTCGTGATGCGCATCGTGATGGTCCTCGCGAGCATCGGCTCGTACCTGCTCAACGAGGCGATCGCGAAGGCGTCCTACGCCGACGCCGACAAGATGAACTTCGAGGCCCCCCTGACGCGCCTCGTCTGGCTGACCTCGATCGTGTCGGTCGCGCTCACCTACGCCGTGTCGGCGTTCATGATCCCGAACCTCGGCGGCGACACGACGCTCTGGTGGAAGCTCTCGTCGATCATCACCTGCGGCACCCTGGCGGGCGCCATCATCCCGGAGATGATCAAGATCTTCACCTCGACCGAGTCGCGCCACGTCCGCGAGGTCGTGACCGCGTCGCGCGAGGGCGGCGCCTCGCTGAACGTGCTGTCGGGCCTGACCGCCGGCAACTTCAGCGCGTACTGGATGGGCATCGTCCTGGTCGTGCTGATGGGCATCTCGTACTACTTCTCCGCCCAGGGCCTCGGGCAGCTCATGATCGCCGAGAGCGTCTTCGCCTTCGGCCTCGTGGCGTTCGGCTTCCTCGGCATGGGCCCGGTGACCATCGCGGTCGACTCCTACGGCCCGGTGACCGACAACGCGCAGTCGGTCTACGAGCTCTCGCTCATCGAGAACGTCCCGAACGTCGAGGCTGAGCTGAAGAAGGATTTCGGCTTCACCCCGAACTTCGACAAGGCGAAGCACTACCTCGAGGAGAACGACGGCGCGGGCAACACCTTCAAGGCGACGGCCAAGCCGGTGCTCATCGGGACGGCGGTCGTCGGATCGACGACGCTGATCTTCTCCATCATCGTCGTGCTCACGAACAAGCTGACGTCGAACGTGGACAAGCTCTCGCTGCTCCACCCGCCGTTCCTGCTCGGCCTCGTGACGGGCGGCGCGATCATCTACTGGTTCACCGGCGCGTCGACCCAGGCGGTCTCGACCGGCGCTTACCGCGCTGTCGAGTTCATCAAGGCGAACATCCGCCTCGAGGGCGTGGAGAAGGCCTCGATCACCGACAGCAAGAAGGTGGTCGAGATCTGCACGCAGTACGCGCAGCGGGGGATGTTCAACATCTTCCTCGGCGTCTTCTTCTCGACGCTCGCCTTCGCCTGCCTCGAGCCGTTCTTCTTCATCGGCTACCTCATCAGCATCGCGCTCTTCGGGCTCTATCAGGCGATCTTCATGGCGAACGCCGGCGGCGCCTGGGACAACGCGAAGAAGCTCGTCGAGGTGGAGCTGAAGGAGAAGGGCACGCCGCTCCACGCGGCGACGGTCGTCGGCGACACCGTGGGCGACCCCTTCAAGGACACCTCGTCCGTCGCGATGAACCCCATCATCAAGTTCACGACGCTGTTCGGCCTCCTCGCGGTCGAGCTGGCGATCGAGATCGACCGCGGGACGAGCCTCGTGCTCGCGGCCATCTTCTTCGTGCTCTCGATGGTGTTCGTGTACCGCTCCTTCTACGGGATGCGGATCAAGTCGGACGAGAAGACGACCGCCGCTGCCGGCGCTCGCGCCACGGCCTGAGCCGGGCGTCTCCTCTCGCGCTCGGCGCTCCCTGCGCCCCGGCGCTCCCCTCACACACGCTGACCTCCCCCGCCGCCCGACGCCGCTCCGCGGTCGACGGCGCGCGGGGGGAGGGCCTTGCGCCCAGCGCGCCCGCACTATAGTGACCCTTCATGCGAGCGCTCTGCCCCACCTGCGGCTTCCATCACGAGGTAGTCCGGGTCCTCGAAGACGGACACGGCGAGCAGCGCAAGGACGTCTATCAGGTAGAGCCGCTCCTCGGCTGTGAGCGCACCTGGATCTCGGACAAGGAGCTGCTCGAAGCGCGCGCGCGCTTCGGTCAAGACGTCGTCGTGCCCGATGAGGACGACGAGTAGCGCGGCGACGACGAACGCGCGGTGACGACAACCGCGCGGCGATGGCGAGCAGCGCGGCGCCGCCGGTCCTCTGAGGGCATCTTCGCCGTGGCGTCCGCGCGTGGTCGCCGGTCGTGCGGTGCTCATGACACGCCTGCTCGAGGGTCGGGCGGTCTCTGACAACAACTCGTCGCGTGAGGGGCATTGGGGCGCCACCGTCGCCAGGCATCGTCTGCGGCCATTACCCGGCGGAGACGAGGAAATGATGACGAGGCGGACCCTGAGGACGGCGTTGCTTCTGGTGCTCGCAGGCGGCCTTGCCGCGATCGGGAGCGGTTGCGGCGAGGATGGCGCGAAGGGCGCGCCCGGTGAACAGGGCGCACCGGGCAAGGACGGCGCGAACGGTGAGCAGGGGAAGCCCGGTGAGCAGGGTGAGCAGGGTGAACCCGGGGCGCCCGGTGAGCCTGGAGCGCCCGGTGAACCTGGGGCGCCCGGTGAGCCTGGGGCGCCAGGTGAGCCCGGGGCGCCCGGTGAGCCTGGGGCGCCTGGTGAGCCCGGAGCACCCGGCGAGCCCGGTGCGCCCGGCGAGGATGCGCCGGTGTGGAGCAGCGCCGGGAACCTCGCGGACTACGTGAGGGAGCGCGTCGCGCTGTTCGCCACCGGCACCTTGCCCGAGGGCGAGCAGTTCCCGCTCCGCGCGGCCGCGACCGACACCATCCGTGCGCTCGCCGGCGTGCGCTCCGACATCGTGGTGACCTGGCTCGATCCGCTGACCTTCAGCACCGCGCCGGACGCGCCCCGCTTCGGCGCCAACAACGATTACACCGCGTTCTTCGGCGAAGGGTGGGCCGCCACCGCGGGGGACGCGCCGCAGTGGAACGGCTCCGCCATGGCCGGGTGGCTCTGGGTCAACCACGAGTACGTCTCCGGGCGAAGCCCGACGGTCAGCTCCGCGCCGACGGGGCAGCACCTCACGCTGGCCCGGCACCTGCGCAAGCTCGGCGTCCTCACGAACGACGTCGAGTCGAACGTCTGGTCGCAGGCGGACGTCGACACCTATATCCGCTGGGAAAAGAAGGAGGTCGGCGGCTCCTGGCTCCGGACCGTGCAGGACCCGGCGACGGGCGCGTGGTCGGTCGACCGGAGCGCGACCGCCGTGCGCTACGACGCGACGAGCAAGACGCTGAGCCGCCTCGCGGGGCACGAGCTCTCGAGCCCGGGTCACGACGACGCGACCGGCGCGGCGCTCGCGGGCGGGCTCGTGGCCGGCATCATGGGCGACTGCGCCGGCGGGCAGACGCCGTGGGGCACGGTGATCACCGCCGAGGAGAACGTGCAGGACTATTACGGTGATCTCGAGGCGAGCTGGTCCGGAGATCAGCGGTTCCTCACCGGCCGGGGCTTCGACCCGGGCGCGCCCGTGAGCCCGGTCTTCGAGGCGAGCACCAGCGCGGAGTTCGGGCGCATCTCCGATCCGAACGGCCGGCAGCCGCGCGACCACTACGGCTACCTCACCGAGATCGACCCGGGGCAGCCCGCGGGCGAGTACGACGGCAAGACGCAGCCGGGCACGGGCCACAAGAAGTTCGGCTTCATGGGCCGCGCCCGCTGGGAGGCCGCGACGTTCGCTGTCGACGACGCGTGGAAGCTCGTGCCGGGCCGGCCGATCGTTGTCTACGGGACCGACGATCGCCGCGGCGGCCGCATCTACAAGTACGTGACCAGCGGCAACTACACGGCCGGGATGACGCGGGCGGCGATCCGCGCGCTGCTCGACGAGGGCAAGCTCTACGCGGCGCACATGGCAGGGCTCGACAACACGACCGGCAACACCCTTGTCGCGACCCACGCGGCCCCGACCGAGGCGGCCCCGGGCACGGGGCAGTGGATCGAGCTCTCCGTCGACAGCGCCGCCCTCGCGCCGAACGCGGCCGCGCTCGGCGCGCCGGCCAAGACCGTCGGCGACGCGCTGCGCGACGTGAGCTGGAACCGGATCGGCGGCTTCCAGACCGATTATGACGTCTGGCGCGCGCTGTTCACGGCGAGCAACAAGGTCGGGATCATGGAGCTGAACCGGCCCGAGGACATCGAGTGGAACCCGCGCGACCCGAGCGGCAAGCCGCGCATCTACGTGGCGTTCACCAACCACACAGGGCAGACGTCGCTCGATCAGGGCGGCGCTGTCTACGATCCGGCGACCCACGCGACCCAGTCCCCGAAGCGCGCGGACGCGGTGGGCTCGATCTTCTCCCTGGAGGAGTCCGACCCCGAGAACCCGGGCGCGTCGACCGAGTTCCTGTACTTCGAGGTGTGGCACGGCTCGAAGGGGCAGGGCGACTTCGACGCCTCCTGCCCTGACAACCTGCTCCTCGACCGCGATGGCGGCGTGTGGTTCGGCACCGACGGCAACTTCGGCGTGGCCTCCCACGCGGACGCCTTCTACTACCTCGATCTCGACCCCGCCCACCGCGCGGGCCAGCCGGGCGTGACCCAGCCGAGCTTCGGCAAGGCGTTCCGCGTCGTGGCGCTGCCGAGCGACGCGGAGGCGACCGGCCCGTCCTTCACGCCCGACATGGGCACGATCTTCATGTCGGTGCAGCACCCCGGCGAGAACGCCTACAGCACGTGGCCGAAGGGCGACGCCTCCCTGTCGAGCGTGATCGCGGTCACCTTCCTGCCCGAGTGATCTCCGCCATGCCCGCTCGCCGCGCGCGCCTGCTGTCCGCGCCCCTGGCCTTCGCGGCGGTGTCCGCCGTCCTCGCAGCGGGCGCGCGCTGCGGCGGGGGCGGCTACGACCCGCTCGCCACCGCGGCCGCGCGCGCAGGCGACGCGGGCAACCCCGAGGCGTCGATCCCGCCGATGTGTTACGCGACCACGGCCAGCGGCGCGAACGGCTGCTGGACGTGCCACACGATCGGGATCGGACCGAACACGCTCGCCGATCACGAGCTCCAGCGCGAAACCACGTTCTCGGACGCCGCCCGGAAGAACCCCTGGACGAACCTGCTCGAGGACCTCTCGGCCGCCGCCGCCCGGACGAGCGACGCGGAGATCCTCGAGTACATCCGGGAGGACAACTACGCGCCGCTGCGCGAGGCGCTCGCCGCGCGCCGGGATTACCCGGGCTACGTGCCGGATCTCGACCTCGGGGCCGGGCTCGACGAGGAGGGCTTCGCGCGTGACGGGAGCGGCTTCCGCGCGGTCCGCTACAAGCCGTTCCCCGGCAGCTTCTGGCCCACGAACGGCAGCGCCGGCGACGTGTTCCTCCGGCTGCCTGCCGCGTTCCGCGAGGACGCCTCGGGCGCGCCGTCGCGCGAGGTGTACAAGCTGAACCTCGCGCTGCTCGAGGCGGCGATCGCGTCGCCGTCGCCCCTGGCGAGGGAGGGCGCGGCCGGGCCCGCCGACGCGGCCGCCGGGCGGGAGGTGGAGCCGGTGAGCGAGCTCCTCGCCGGCGTCGATCTCGACGGCGACGGCGCGCTCGAGCCCGCGGTGACGCGGATCGTCCGCCTGCCCGCGCGGTACGCCGGCGGGGCGGCCGGTATCCCGGTGCGGGCGTGGCTCTACCCGCGCGGGGCGGAGCTCCTGCACTCGGTGCGGTACCTCGACCCGGATCGCCCGGCGCTGCTCGCCGCGCGGATGAAGGAGCTGCGCCACGCGCGCAAGGTCGACGAGCCGGACGACTGGGCCATCGCGCGCGCGTACGAGCGCGAGGCGGAAGAGAAGGACGAGGGGCAGCCGCCGTTCCACCCGGGCGGGCCGGAGGTCGGCCTGCGCAACGCGTTCGGCTGGCAGATCCAGGCGTTCATCGAGGACGAGCAGGGCCGGCTGCGGCTGCAGACGGCGGAGGAGCACCGGGCGTGCATGGGCTGCCACGGCGCGGTGGGGGTGACGGTCGATCACACCTTCTCGCTGGCGCGCAAGGTGCCCGGCGCCGCCGGATGGCGGCACCAGGACCTGCGCGGCATGCCCGACGTGCCGCAGGCCGGCCACGCGGAGCCGGAGGTGCTGACCTACCTGCGCCGCGCCCGCGGGGCCGACGACTACCGCGGGAACGCGGAGATGCTCGCCCGCTTCTTCCCGGGCGGCGCGCTCGACGAGGCGGAGGTGCGGCGCGGCGCGCCCGGCGGCGACCGCGATCTCGCGTACCTCGTGGCGCCGTCGCGCGAGCGGGCCCTCCTGCTGGACAAGGCCTACCGCGCCCTGGTGCGAGCGCAGCGCTTCGAGGCAGGGCGGGATGTGGCGCTCGGGCCCGCGACGGGCATCCTGCGCGTCGTGGAGGGCGAGTCGACGGGCCTCGGCGAGGCGCAGCGCGTGTACCTCGACGGCAGGGTCCACCTCGCCTGGTGAGGCCTGGGGCGCGGGCGCGAAGAGGGCGGAGCGACGCGCAGCGGGAAGGCGAAAAACCGCCAAGGCGCCAAGGCGCAAAAAAGAGAGAAGAATGAGTGAGCGCTGCTGGGCGCACGGCGACGCGCCGAAGCACGGAAATGTGCTGTCCGTGCAAGACGACGCCCGGAGCTGAGAGAGGCTCTATCTCTCTCCTTGCGCCTTTGCGTTTTTTTCTTCTTCTCTTCTCGGGTTGGCTCGTTCGTTTCTTTATAAGCTTTCGTAACTGCTCATCTTTTAGATCTTTGCCCCACCTCCGGCGAGCGCTCCCACCCCGGCGCGCTATGGTGGCGCCCCTTTGTCGAGCCGGTGACCCCTTGAGCCTTGCTTCCGCCCCTCTCGCCGCGGACAGCACGCGGTCCGAGCTGCGCGTCCTGGCGCGCCTTGCGCTGCCGATCGCGGTGGCGCAGGCGGGGCTCATCGCGATGGCGCTCGTCGACGTCGCGATCGTGGGGCGCGTCTCGGTGAACGAGCTCGCCTCCTGCGCGATGGGGAGGACCCTCGTCCACACGAGCAACGCGCTCGGGACCGGCGTCTCGGCCGCTGTCGATCCGCTCGCGTCGCAGGCGATCGGCGCCGGTCGCCCGGGGCTGGCGTGGGCGGCGCTGCGCGCGACCCTGCGCGCGAGCCTGCCCGTCAGCGCCGTCGCGTTCGGGGCCGCGCTCGCGGCGACCTTCGCGCTCGCGCCCATGGGCGTCGATCCGGCGCTCGTCCCCGGCGTGCGCCGGTACATCCTCGGCCACGCGCTGTGGATCTTCCTCTGGCCGGTGTTCCTCGCCGGGAAAAACTTCCTCCAGGCCCACGGCGCGACGCGGCCCGCGCTCGTCGCCGTCATCGCGGCGAACGCGGTCAACGTCGTGGCCTGCAACCTGATGGTCCGCGGCGACGAGGCGCTGCGCTGGGTGGGCCTTCCGCCGCTCGGCCTGCCGCAGCTCGGCGCGCTCGGCGCGGGGCTCGCCGCGAGCCTCGCCAGCGCGGTGCTGTCGTCGATCGTGCTCTTCTCCGCGCGGCGCCGGCGCGCGGCGCCCCGCGAGGAGGAGGGCGCGGTGCCGGTGGCGGCGGTCTATCGGCTCGGCGTGCCGATAGGGCTGCAGCTCCTCGCCGAGGTCGGCGTGTTCGGGATGACGGCGCTGCTCGCCGGGCGGCTCGGCGCGACCGTGGTCTCGGCGCACCAGATCGCCATCGGGCTCGCCTCCTTCACGTTCATGGGCGCCATCGGCGTCGGCGGCGCCACCGCCGTCCGCGTGGGGCACGCGGTCGGCGCGGGCCGGTCGCCGCTGCGCCCCGGCGTGCTCGGGCTCCTGCTCGGCGCCGGCCTCATGTGCGTGAGCGCCTCGACGTACGCCGCGTTCCCTCGCGCCCTCATCGGCGCGTTCACCCCGGACGCCGACGTCCTCGCCATCGGCGTCCCGCTGCTCCGCATCGCCGCGCTCTTCCAGCTGTTCGACGGGGTCCAGGCGGTCGCCGCCGGCGCGCTGCGCGGGGCGGGCGACGTGCGGTTCCCGTTCTGGGCCAACCTCGGAGCCCACTGGGCCTTCGGCCTGCCGCTGTCGATCGGGCTCGCCTTCGGGCTCGACCTCGGCGTCCGCGGGCTCTGGTTCGGGCTCACCGCAGGGCTCATCGCCGTCGCGGCGGGGCTCTCGGCGCGCTTCGTCCGGCTGGCCCGCGCGCCGGTGACGCGGGCGCTGCCGCACGCCGGGTGACATGCGCGCTCCGTTGGTTGGCTGGGCGCGCGGCGCCGGCGCCTCGGGCGAGGCGCCCGGCCGGCCCGCGCACGCTCAGTTGGGGGCGAGCGGCCCCGGCGTCTCGGGCGGCTGGTCGGCGAGCGGCCGGTTGCGCCCGTCGACGCGGAGCACGCGCGGCGTGTGCCGCCGCGCCTCGGCATCGTCCATGTCCGCGAACGTCGCGATGATCACGAGGTCGCCGGGCTGATTGAGGTGCGCCGCCGCGCCGTTGATGCACACGACGCCCGAGCCGCGCGCCCCCGCCAGCGCATAGGTGGTGAGCCGGGAGCCGCGCGTCACGTTCCAGATGTCGACCGCCTCGTAGGGCAGGATGTCGGCGGCCTCCAGGAGGTCGGCGTCGATCGTGACGCTGCCCTCGTAGTGCAGATCCGCGTCGGTCACGGTCGCGCGGTGGATCTTGCTCTTGAACATCCGTCGGTTCATGCGTGATGCCCTCTGCCCTTCCCGACCAGGGACGGCGGCGCGCGCCGCAGGCCCGCGGGCGAGGCGGGCCTCCCCCGCCAGGGAAAGGACGGGCTACCTCATGCGCGCAGGCGTCGGTCAGTCAAGGAACAATCGCTGCCGCAGGAGCCGGCCACCTGCCAGGTGGACGGCGTTCTCATCGGGCAGCGGGTCGTCTGGGCCCGGCAGCGCGTCGGGGTGGCCGACCACGAGGACGACCTCGCAGGGGCCCTCGGCGACGTCCCGGAACAGCTCCTCGCGCGTGCCCGAGATGCGCCCGCCGCCGGCGCCGTCCAGCGCGACCTGCACGGACCACGGGCGTGCGCTCCCGCCCTGCACAAGGAAGGCCCTTACCGCGACCGGCGCTGGCACGCGCGTGCCGGGCGAGAGCGCCATCGTGAGCCTTTCGCCCCTGCCGACGTGGCGCGGGGTGCCCGGCCCGCGGTCGCCCTGCTGTTGGCCGTCGCCGAGGGTCGTCGCGAGCGTGTAGTCGGGGAGCGGGGCGGCGCCCGGCGCGAACGGCGCGGGCCGCAGCGCGAGCAGCGACACGAGCGCCGCCGACACGACCCAGCCGACCACGCCCACGGCCGCCCGGGCCCGCGCCGCCGGAGCCGTCCGCCGCGCGGTCCGCCGCTCGACCGCCAGCTCGGGGTACGGCAGGCCCTTGCGCGGCGGCCTGGCGATGGCGTCCGCGCCGTCCTGCGCGCGCTGGGCAGGCTGCCCAGGCGCCGCGCTCGAGCGCGGATCCCCCGGCGGCTCCGATGTCCCGGGCGGCACCGATTCGCCGTCGATCGCGCGACACACCGGCGCGTCCGTGGTGGACGGCGCGCTCGTCCCGCTGAGCGAGTCGGCATCCGCGCCCAGCGGCGAGGCGTCGGCGACGTCGCTCGCCTCCTCCGCGTCGCAGTCCCACTCCTCGGGGCACCGGAAGCGGATCCCGGACTTCCGATCGACCGCTGGACGCGCCAGCGGAGACGGCGCGGGCGCACCGCCGCGCGGCTCCCGGAGCTGGGCGAGGAGCTGGTCGGCGAGCCGGGCGCGCGTCTCGTCGTCGAGGGGCGGCCGGACTTCGCGCGCCTCGCGCTCGGCGCTCGAGCGCGCCGCGGTGTCCGCGGCGTCTCCCGGAGCGTTCTGCGCGTCCTCCGGGCGCGTCTCTTCGGCGAGCCTGCGCCAGCGCGGATCGGTCGTCGGATCCCGCTGTGCGATGCGCGTGAGGGCGCGCAGCAGCTCGTCGTCGTCCATCAACAGCTCCCCGCGTCGAGCCGCGCGGTACCGCGCTCGAACCGCCGGCACCGGCTCAGGAGCGCCGGCGCAGCAGGGGGGACCGGGAGGGGAGGGCGCCGCTCGCCGAGCGTCAGGGTAGTCACCCCGTCGCTCAGATTCGCCTCGTGGATCAGCGCGAGCGGCCGCTCGGGCATCTGATTCCCTTCCCCTGGGGATCGAAGAACCCCAGTTTGCTATTCACGTTATCCGGTTCTCACCGCGCCCGTCAATGGAGCTCGGGCGCTCCCGGGGGCCTTCTGCCTCCAGCGCTTCTCGGCGTGATTGTGAACGTAAACATGGTCGATGACGACACGCGATCGCGTTGCGGACGGCGCTGAAATTTTCTCACCATCACGTCTATTTTTTCGGTTTGGCCGCGTTGGTCGCGTTGGTCGCGTTGGTCGCCCCAGGCGCGGTTGCATCGGTTGCGCTGGACGCCTCGGCCGCCTTGGTTGCGTCGGCCGTCAAGACGCGCACGGTGTCACCGACAATCTCCAGCGCCGCTGGTTTTCCGCCGTAATGCGACGCCATGCCGACGTCGATCCGCCAGATCTTGTCGCCGCAGGCCGACGTGACGCCGTGCCTCTGGACCGTGTGGCCCACGACCATGCGCTTCGCGGACATCGCCGCGAGGGTCTGGTCCAGCGCCGCGCAGGGGGGCGACCCCGGGCTCGGCGGCGGCTCGATTGAGTAGAGGCGCGCCCACACCGGGCTGTCCTCGGCCGCGATCACGGCCGGCGTGGAGGGGCTCTTGCCCTCCATCCACGCGCGCACCTCGCGGTTGATCCGCGCGATGCCGTAGCGCGTGTGGGCCGGGAGCACGCCGCCGTGCGTGAAGACGGTGTCTCCGACCGCGATGATCACGTCGCGCGCCGCGAGCTTCTTGGCGTAGGGACCGCCGGGGACGAACGCGGCGGCGCGGGCTCGCGCGGGGGGCGGCACCGGCGTGAGGCGAGGGCCCGACGTGTCGAGCCCCGGCACGTCCTCGAAGTCCTTGAAGCCGCCCTCGGTGACGTAGCGGAAATCGAGCTGGACGTTCATCACCTCGTGGTTGCCGTTCAGCGCGTACACGGCGCCGCCGGCGGCGCGCGCCTCGACGGCGAGGCGATCGAAGAGGTCGACGATCTCCTGCTCGCCGTCGCCGCGGTCGATCTCGTCGCCCGTCTGCACGAGCACGAGCTTGCCGCCGATCCAGCGATCCGCGCCGTCGATCGCGCCCGCGATCCGCAGGGCCGCGCGCGTCGCCGCGAGGTCGCCGTGGACGTCGCCGATGGCGACCACGCGTTCGGCGGCCGGGTAGGCGTAGGAGCGATCCGCGTCGGGCGGCGGCGAGGCCGTGGCTTCGGCGGAGCGCGAGGGCGGAGACGAGGCGGCGGCGGCCGGGCCGTGCGCCGTCGAGGCCGGTCGGTCGGCGTCGCAGCCCGCGGCGAGCAGTACGGCGAGCAGCGCGGTGAGGCGGGGAGCGGCTGACATCGGACGCGATCCTCCAGGGGATGATCGGGGGTGTACCATGGCGAGCGGTGGGCGCGCCGCGGCGGCGCCTCGACGCGCGCGATCAGGCCGGGAGCTTGGCGGAGAGGAAGGACTTCAGCTTGATCAGGTTCTTCGCGTCACGGCTGAAGCTCGGGGCGGTGTAGCTCGATGCCCAGCCGGTGATCTCGTGCATGAACGAGGTGCGGACCTGCTCGTCGCCGAGGATGTCGTCGACGGTGCGGCCGCGCGCGGCGCCCTTCTCCAGCGAGCGCACGTAGCCCTTGAGCCGGGCGTAGTCGCCGCCGAGCAGCTCGGCGATGAGCTCCGCGTCGCGGGCGAGCCGCGCGAGGGCCGGCGCCTGGTCGCGCAGCTCCGGGCTCTCCGCCGCGGCGAAGGACGCGGCGACGCGCAGCACGAAGGCGTCGTCGAGGAAGCCGAGATCCTCGATGCCGTCCGGGATGAGGTCGAGCGACTTGAAGAGGTAGTTGAGGCCCCCCGCGAGCGAGCGGCGCGTGGCCTCCGGGCTGTCCGGCGAGGCGAGCAGGCCCGCAAGATCCGTGGCGTCCGAGGCGAGGCTGCGCAGCCACTCGGGGAACGTGTCGAGACAGCGGTCGTCGAGATCGGTCATGGGATCCTCCCGGCGGGAGCCGGAGGGTAGTCCGACCGGCGCGGCGCCGTCCATGCCATCGATGCAGGCGAAGGCGCTCGGCGCCGCTTCGGGCGCGGGCGCCGGGCGCTGCGACCGGGACGTCCTTGGCAGCGCGAGCGCACGTCGCCGGCGCGAGCGCGCGTCGATCGGGGCTGCCGCGGGAGAGCGCGCGCACCGCGCGGCGCGCGCTCTCTCCCGCGGCAGCCCCGCGATCATTGGTGCGTAAACCCGTACCCGACGAGCTCCGTGACGCTCGAGCTCGCGCGCACGCTCACCTGGATGCGCTCCGACGCGCTCTTCGAGGCCTCGGCCGCCCCGGCGACGCAAGCGAGCGCGTGAGCTCCCACGTCGCCCACGAGCCGCGGGAGCGCGGCGCCGACCTGGACCACCGTCTGGGCGTCGCCGAGGAGCCGGTGGCCGAGCGCCTTCTGGGCGTGCAGCAATGCCGGCAGGTTGGCCTGCAGCGTCGCCGCGAGCCGCGCGGCCATCTCGCCGCCCTGCACCACGCGCGTCTGGACCAGCGTGGGCGTGCAGGCCGCGTGGACGGCCGCGTACGCGCGGCAGCTCGCCTCGCACTCGGCGTCGCCGCTCGGGGGCCACTCGATCCAGGAGCACTGCGGCGCCTGCCAGGTGCCCGCGCAGCGCTCGTGGCACGTGTCGTCGCAGCCGCCGTCGCACTTGCCGTCGCACTGCCCCACGCAGCGGCCCTGCGCGTCGTAGGCGGAGCACTGCCCCCCCCAGCACTGCCCGGTGCAGCGCCCGTCGCACGGCCCGTAGCAGCGGCCCTGGCAGTAGCCGGAGAGCTGCGTGGGCTCGCAGTACACCACGATATCCTCTGGGGTCAGCTCCACGTTGCACGAGCCGCTGCACCGCGCGCCGCTCGGCTCGCAGTCCGGCTGCATCAGCGTGACCCCCACCCCGGCGTCCTGGAGGAAGATGGCGTCGAGCGCCGCCGAGACCGGGCCGCAGGCGCCGCTGGCCTGGCCCCCCACCTCGTCGCGCGGCGCCATCTGCGCGGGGGGTACCCCGAGATCCGCGCCCATCCGGCGGCACGCGTCGGCCACCTGCGCCTCGATGACGACCGACACGACCGCCATGTCCTTGGCGGCCTGCACGAACGTCCTCACCTTCGCGTTCGCCCGGGCGTCCGCGGTGAGCTGGGCCCCGAGGACGTCGCCCGGGCTGCGCAGCTCGGGGCAGGAGGCCTCGCCGGCGCCCTCGACGTGCGCGAGGTTCGCGGCGAGCTGGGCCCGGAGGACGTCGCCCTGGCAGCGCAGCTCGGGGCAGGAGGCATCGGCGGCGCCCTCGACGTGCGGGAGCTCGGCGCAGCTCGGGCCGGCGATGGACGCGAAGAGCGCGAGGGCGAGAAGCCCCCGCGCCGACCGAGCGCCTTCCCTGCGCATGCGTGGCGTTTACCACGATCGCGCGGGCCGCGCGCGGCGGCCTCCGGCTACGGGCGCGCGCCGCCGGCCGCGCTCGCGCTCTTCGCATCCATCGCCGGCCGCCAGCCGAGGATGCGCAGCGCGTTCTGCGAGAAGATCTTCACGACGTCCTCGCGCGACATGCCGCGCTGCCTGAGCCGCGCGGCGAGCGACGGCAGCGCCGACGCGTCGCCGAGCCCCCTCGGCGGGACGATGCCGCCGTCGAAATCCGAGCCGATCGCGACGTGATCGACGCCGGCCACGCGGACCATGTGATCGACCTGCGCGACCACGTCGTCGACGTCCGCCTCGTTCGTGCCGTTCACGAAGGGGGCGTGGAAGTTGAGCCCCGCGACCCCGCCGCTCCGCGCGATGAGCCGCAGCTGCTCGTCCGTCAGGTTGCGCGGCCGGTTCGCCACAGCGCGCGCGTTCGAGTGGGTCGCGACGATCGGCGCGCCGTGCGCCGCGGCGATCGGGACGAGATCCGCGAACGCGGCGTCCGAGATGTGCGAGACGTCGATCAGGGCGCCCTGCTCGTAGACGCGCTCGCAGAACCGCTTGCCGAGCTCGGTCAGCCCGTACGCCGCCGGCTCGCCGGTCGCGGACGACGAGAGCCGCGAGTTCTTCGCGTGGTTCGGGCTGATGAGCCGCACGCCGCGCGCGATGAAGCGGTCGATCTGCGCGATGTCCGCCGCGAACGCGCCGGCCCCCTCGATCGAGAGGAAGGTGCTGATCTTCCCCGGCTCGGCCCGCGCCGCGCCGAGCGGGAGGAACACCGGGTTCGCGGCGATGATCGCCTCGATCGTCGCGAGGACCGCGCTGGCGTCCTCGATCTGCGGGCCCTCGGGGCGCGCCTGGTCGGGCAGGTAGATCGGCAGCACGATGCCGAGATAGTGGCCCGCGACGAGTGTCTCCCTGCGGGCGTGGCCTTCGCCGAGGCGCCTGTCGCGCCCCTTGAAGTGGACCTGCCAGGGCACGTCGACGTGCAGATCGACGACCGGCACGGGGGGCTCCGCGGGCGGGTCGCCGAGCGTGGGCTGCGGCGCGCCCAGGGCGCCGGCGGCGCAGGTGACGGCGAGCAGGGCGCGGATGCGGGCGCTTCCGTTCATGCGCTCACCGGCTCACCAGCACGCCGAGCGCGAAGCCGACCCCGAGGCACACGAGCCCGATGAGCCCCACGAGCCACCAGGCAGCGCCCTCCGAGCCACCTCCCTCGGCAGCCAGGGGGACCTCCACGACCCGCACGTCGTAGTGGCCGCCCGTGAGCGTCGGCACGCCGGCGGGCTGCTGCGCGCTGATGTGGGTTGGCCTGTTGGTTACCGAGAAGGTCGCCGTGGGCGCCACCGACGGGGACGCCTGGACCGGCGGCGCTGACATGCGCGGCGGGGGCACCGTCGGGATCCTGGACCCGACCGGCGGCACGCTCTGCACCGGCTGCGTCACGTTCTGCGGCGGCAGCGCCATGTTCTGCGGCGGCAGCGCCATGTTCTGCGGCGGCTGCGTCGCGCTCGGGAGCGGCTGCGGCGGCGGCAGCGAGGGCAGCTGGTGCGTCAGCGCGGGCGACGCCGGCGCATCGGGCCGCGCGCTGGGCGTCGTGATGCCCGTGCGATGCGCGATGGCGCCCAGCGTCTGCGCCATCTCCTCGGCCGTCTGGAAGCGCCCCGCCACGTCCTTGGAGAGGGCGCGCTGGAAGAAGAGGCCCCAGGCCGCGAGGTGGGGCGCGACCTGCTCGATCGGGCGCACCTCCTTCGCGAGCACGGCGGTGAGCCGCGCGAACTCGTTCTCGGCAGGAAACGGCTGCGTCGCCGTGAGCATCTCGTAGAAGATGATGCCGACGCTCCAGAGATCGGCGCGCGCGTCGACGCCCTGCGCGTTCTTGATCTGCTCGGGGCTCATGTAGCCGGGCGTCCCGAGGAGCGTGCCGGCGCGGGTCTTCAGGCCCATTCCGCCGGCCGCGTCCATCACCTTCGCGATGCCGAAGTCGAGCACCTTCACGCGGAAGCCCCCGCGCGGATCGCGGATGAGGAACAGGTTCTCCGGCTTCAGATCGCGGTGGATCACCCTGTGGCTGTGCGCCGCCATGAGCGCCTGGAGCACCTCGTGGATGATCGGCACGGCCTGCTGCGGCGGGATCGGGTTGCCCGCGTCGATGTAGGCGGAGAGCGGGACGCCCTGCAGGAGCTCCATGACGAGGTAGGGCGTGCCGTCCTCGGCGCGGGTCGCCTCGAAGACCGAGGCGATGTTCTGGTGGGCGAATCCCCTCGTCGCCTCGGCCTCGGCGAAGAACCGGTGGAGGACCTGCTCCTCCTGCGTGAACTCGGGGTGGAGCACCTTGATCGCCCGCTTGCCCTCGCCGCGCAGGCTCTCGGCCTCGTAGACCGCGCCCATGCCCCCCTCGCCGAGGAGACGCACGATCCGGAAGCGCCCGTTGAGCACGGCGCCCACGAGCTGATGGGAAGGGCTCGATGGGTCGATCACACGCGGACTCTACCAAAGCTTCACCGCGGCCCGCTCGCCGAAACCTCGGCGGCGCGCGGCTTCCGCCGGCGCTTCGGCGCGCGGCTTCCGCCAGCGCGGGTCAGGGCGCGGCGTTCGCCACGGCCGAGCGCGCGGCCGGGCTCGCGGGGAGCGGCGTCCGCAGGGCCTCGCCCGGCTGAGCGCCGGCGTAGAGGAGCTCGTAGACGGCGAGGCTCGTCATCACGCGCTTCGTGTAGAGCCGCGTCTCCTCGTACGGGATGCGCTCGACCCACAGGTCGAAGCTCTGCGAGGGGCGCTCCGCGATCCATCGCTTCGGCGCGCCGCCCCCCGCGTTGTAGGCGGGGATCGCCAGCAGCGGGTTGTCCGAGAACTGGCCGCGCAGCTCCGAGAGGTAACGGCAGCCGAGCGCGATGTTGACCTCGGGGCGCTTCAGCGCGTCGGCGCTCCACGGCAGCCCGAGCGGCTTGGCCACCCGCTTCGCGGTCGGCACGATGAGCTGCATCAGCCCGAACGCTTGAGCCGGCGAGGCCACCCTCGGGTCGAAGGCCGACTCCTCGCGCATGATCGCGTAGGCGAGGGCCTCTGGGATCCCGCTCCGCTTGGTCTCCGCGGTGACGACGTCCACGAAGGGGCGCGGAAAGGCGAGCTCCCACGCGCCGCGCCAGCGCCCGACCGGGTAGTGATCGACCCACTCGCCCGCGAGCTCGACGGCCGTCGGCGCCGCCATGGCGGTGCGCAGGATGCTGTACGACTGCGGCAGCGCGCCCGCGCGCGCCAGCAGGAACGCCGAGGCCCACATCACCTCGCGCGGCGCCGTCTTGCCCCCGACGCCGAGCAGGTCGAGCTCGCGCCGCGCGAGCCTCGCTTCCCCCTGGCGCGCGAGCTCGACCGCGCGCGTGAAGGCGGGCTGCGCGAAGAGCGGGCTCCTGAGCTCGGTGTACGGCGCGCTCGCGTCGCGCTCCAGGGCCGCGGACAGGGCGCGCTGGGCGGCGGCCGGGTCCACGTCGGCGAGCCGCGCGTGGGAGAGCGCCATGTAGAAAGAGAGCGGGTAGTCGCGGATCACCTGCTCGAGCAGCGCCTTCCCCTTGTCGGGCGAGCCCGTCTCGATGTGGGCGCGCCCGAGGTAATAGGGGAGCCTGCCGGCGGCGTGGTACGCGCGCTCGTGCGGGAACCGCTCGAGCGCGCGCTCGAGCGGCCTGACCGCGCCCGCCCAGTCGCCGCGCTCCATCTCGAAGAGCGCGAGCTCGAACAGGCCGTCGGCGACCATGTCGCCCGACGGGTAGTCGTCGGGCATGGCGGTGAGCAGCTGCACGAACTGCGCCTGGTCCCCGAGCCCGAGCAGCGCGCGCGCGCCGAGGTAGCGCGCGTCGTCGGCGAGCCGGTGATCCGGGTATTCCTTCTCGAGCAGCGCGAAGCGCGCGGCCGCCTCGGCGTGCCGATCGACGCGGAGCGACGCGCGCCCGGCGTTGTAGAGGGTCTCGGGCCGCCGCGGGGCGGGCGGTCCGCTCGCGGGGGCGGGCGTCACGCCTGCGGCGGCGGGCGTCACGCCTGCGGCGGTGGGCGCGCTCGCACCTGCAGCGGCGGGCGCAGCCGGCCCGCAGCGCTCGATCGCCGTGCCGAAGAGGTCGGCGGCCTCGGCCCGCCGCCGGAGGCGCCCGAGCGCCTCGCCGCGCGCGGCGAACGCGTCGCAGGCGAAGGCCGAGGGCGCCTGCGCCTCGGGGAGGGCGATCAGCGCGTCGGTGACGGCGAGCGCTTCCTTGTCCTGGCGCGAGGCGAGCAAGGCGCGCGCGCGGGCGAGCAGATCGGCGGGGCCCAGATCGAGGAACGGCTTGCGCTGCGCGAACGGCAGCGTCGACAGGGCCTGGTCCTGGATCTCCTTCGCCTCCCCGGCGCCGGCGCCGCCCGGCGCCTCGTCGATGACGCGCCGGGCGACGCGGACCGCCTCCTCGGCGTGCTCTTCGCTCGGGTGGCGGAGCAGCGCGCGCGCGAAGCGGAGCGCCTCGGGCACCCACGTCGACGCCGGCAAGCTGCGGGAGAGGTACGCGCGCCAGCGCGCGGCCGCGCCCTCGATGTCGCCCTTGTCGGCGAGCGCGCCGGCGACGACCCGATCGAGCTCGTCGGCGATCGCGACGTCCGACGCGACGGCGCGCGCGCGCTCGAGCGCCGCGTCAGGCTGCCCCGCCCTGGCCAGGAGATCGGCCGCCGCGAACCTCGCGTGATCCGCGAGCGGCCCGCCCGCCGCCGCGGCGGCGTCGTACTCCTTCGCGGCGCCCAGGGGATCGCCCGCGAGGGCGCGCAGCCGCCCGAGCTGGTAGCGGAACGCCGCCGCGTCCGCGGGCGACAGGGGCGCCGAGAGCGCCTGGGCCATCGCCGCGGCCGCGCCTGCGTACGCCTCCTGCTCGACGAGCTTCTGCACCTGCGCGAGCCGCGGGTCATCGAGCACGAGGGTGAGGCGCTCGGGGTCGAACGCCGGCGCCTCGCCCGGCGTGCCCGGGACGACGGGCCCCGGCGGCGCTGCGCTCGGCGAGGCCGCCGGCTGCGGGCAGAGCGGCGGGCAGGCCGTCGCCCCGCGCTGCGCGGCGGGCGCGCCGGCGCACGAGGCGCCGAGCGAGGCGGTCAGCGCGAGCGTGGTGGCCAGCACGAGCGCGGCGGCCCCGGAGCGGGCATCCAGCCTGAACATGCCTGCACCATACTCCGGATCGCGCGGTCGCACAGCGTATCGAGGCGAGCGGCGCGCCGGGGAGCCGCCGGAGCGCCCTCTCGTGAGCTGGCGCGCCGGCGTTCGGACGTGAGAAAAGTGGGCGTGGCGGGCGCGGCGTTACTGGGCCGCGTCGCAGGCGAGGTAGACCCGGATGGCCTCGATCGTGTCGTCGGAGAGCTTCGAGCCGATGGGCATCCCGTCCCCGCCATTCGCCCCGCCGATCCGGATCTCCGCGAGGATCTCCGCCGCCTCGGCCCTGACGCTGGCGGCGTCGTCGACGTTGACGTCTTCCGGAGCGCCGATGCGCGACGCGCCCTCCGAGCTCGACAAATGACAGGGCGCGCACTGGGTCTGGAGCGCCTGGTAGCCCGTATCCGCCTGCGCGGCCGAGTCCGGCGGACATTCACCGAGCGGCGATCCCCCGGAGGTGTCGCCCCCGCCGTCATCACCGCCGCAACCTTGGAGAGCGCCAATGACGAAGGGCGCGAAGCAGAGCAAAAGCATCGTACGAACGGGCATCAAAGCACCTCAACAGCTTGTTAGGGGAAGGGGAGCGAGCCGGAGTCGAGCCTCCAGCCATGCAGGCCGGCCGGGCGCTGCGCGCCGATGGTGCCTGGGGCCGCGCACCGGGTCAACAAAGACGGATCGGTGTGAACGGAAAGAAACCAGGGTCGTCCGAGGGGGGCAACCTTGTACAAGTTCGAGGCGCCGCGGGTCGCCCGAGGGGGCAACCTTGTACAAGTTCGAGGCGCCATGGGGATCCATGCATCGACGATGAGGCAGCCTTCGCTCCACGGCCTGTGGGTCTCCCGCTCGCCGATGCGCCGCTCTTTCGCGAGCGGCGTCCTCGCGTCGCTCGCAGAGCGACCGGGCGCAGTATCCCGGAGGTCACGGGCTGGTGCTCGAGCCGATCTCGAACGCGCGCGCTGACGCGGCGCTCGCTCTGGGCAGCTCGAACCAAAAGAGGCTCCCTTTGCCCACGACCGTGCGGAGCCCCACGCGGCCGCCGTGCGCCTCTGTCAAGCGTTTGACGGTGGCGAGTCCCAGGCCGAGCCCCGGCACTCGAGCGCCTTGCGCTCGGACATGGGGCTCGAACACCATCTGCTCGAGGGCCGGCGCGATGCCGGGCCCGGTGTCCTCCACCTCGATCCGCACAGCATCTCTCTCGTCGAGCACCCGGATCACGACGCGACAGACCGCCGCGTCGCCGAGGTACTTGAGCGCGTTGCGGATCAGGTTGGCGAGGATGCTGGTCAGCACGCCGGGGCTCGCGGCCACCGCGCACGGAGCGAAGGGCTCGACGCAGAGCTCCGCGCCGAGCTCTGCCGCGGCAGGGACGAGCTCGGCCATGAGATCGTCGACGACGGGGCGCACCTCGGCGCGCGCGCCTGGCTCCGGCCTCGCGCCCGCGCGAGCGAACTCCAGGAGTCCGTCGGTCATGCGCTTGACTCGCATGATGGCCTGCCGGCCCCGTTCGAGCGCCTTGCGCGCCGGTTCTCCCTCACCGTACCGCCGCAGGGCGAGATCGAGCGCGAGCGCGACCGCGCCGAGGGGGCTCAGCACGTCGTGCGCGACCCGGCCGGCGAACTGCTCGAGCTCATCCGCTCGACGCTCCAGGAGCACGCCCTGCTGCCAGAGCAGCCTCACATGGCGCCGGATCTGCACGGCGGCCGCCGCGCAGGCCAGCACCGCGAACGTCACGCTCACCGTGTTGAGCACGAGCGCGATCCGACGAGAGCGGACACGGTTGGCTGCTATCTCGATCGCCAGATGACGTGCCTGCCGCGCGTTGAGCTCGATGCTGTCCATCACAGCCTCGCTCGTCGAATTGAAGTCCGCCCGCAGCGCGCCGTCCACGAGCTTGTTGGCCTCGTCCGGACGGCCGTTCGCCACCAGCGAGAGGGCCCGATCGGTGTCCAGATCGAGCTTGCCGAGCGCCTGCGCGACGGTCTGCCATTGCTTGAGCTCGCCCGGATAGACGGGCATGCCGAGGTAAACGTCGATGCTCCGGGATAGATTGTCGCGCGCCTCGTCGAGCTCGCGGCGGTCGCGCGGGCGGCCCAGCGCGGCGTCGTTGACAAGGTCGCTCAGGAGCGCCTGGGTATGCCTCAGCTCGGCGCGCGCGGCCGCCAGGGCCATGATGCTCGGCGTGGCGTTCTCCGCCAAGCTCATGGCCGCCTCGTCGATCTCGGTGGCCCGGTGCTCTGCGTAGCCAGCGGAGATCACGAAGCTCGCGATAGCCACGAAGAACGCCGCAAACAGCGGCAGCAGGATGGACGGCAGCCGATCGAGCATAAGAGAAGACTTCGACCTCGCCGCGTCCTTCCGCCCTCGCATCTCCATTCCGGGATGCTGTTACGCCGTCCGCCCCAGCGCAACGCGGGAAGCGCGCCGGAGCCGCGCAGGATCGCCCTCGCTGCATCAGCGAATGTCGTCTAGGCTCGTGTCGAGGGATATGTCCCCTCGGCTCGTGTCGAGGGATGATAAACTGACCACGTTCACGATTACGTTGGTGAGCGCTGGGGGATCGCGCTTGGTGCTCTGAGCGCGACCGAACGAGCTTGATGAACACCGAAGAGGCCCCCGGAGAGGGGGTCCGTGGGGCGGCGTGGGGGACGGACCGCTGTCTGAGCCCGATCGACGTTCTCTCTCCGGCGTGCGTAGCGCGCCGGAGAGAGAACGTCGATCGGGCGAGTTCGGTGGGGCCCCCGCGCCGCCCCACGGACACCCTCTCCGGGGGCCGGGCGGCCGGGGCCAGCGCCCTCTCCAGGGGCCAGTCGGCGCAGCGCTAGCTCGCCCGCCGTCGCTCCAGGTGCGTCTTCATCGCCTTGAGATCCCCGTGCACCGCCTTCTTGAAGCTGCCGATGAACAGCCGCCCCACCGTCTCCATGAACCAGCCCATCCCGGCGATCTCGCCCTCCATCTTGAGCAGCGTGCCGGCGCCCTCAGGCTCGAAGACATACCGGAAGCGGTAGGCCCCCCGCCCTGTGGTGCCCTTCTGCCCGTCGACGAAGAGGTCCAGACGCTTGCCAGGCTCCGCCGCCGTCACCTCGAACAGCTCGGTCGATTCCTTGCCGAACATCTTGCGGGTCTCACGCCACATCGCGCCCTTGCCGATGACGGCGCCCGTGAGCTTCTCTGCACGCACGAAATTGGGCATCCAGTCGCCGAACGAATCGATGTCGGTCGCGAGCCGGAAGACGTCCTCGGGCGAGGCATCGAAGCGCTCTTCAATGGTGAACAGGAGCGGCATCTCGTTCTTCTCCCAGGTTGGCCCGCGCGCCGTGCCATCGTGCCGGAACCGCTCCTTCTCCGTCAACGAGCGCGTCGGGCGCGCGCCGCCGCCGAGACGCCGGCGCTGCGGCGTCTCCCGTCGTTCTCGTCGTCCTCTTCGTCCCCGTCGTCCGTCCGAGTCGCGCGGCCCGGATCCGGCGTCGCGAGCTCAGCCCTTCTTGCCGGGCGGCAGCAGCATGCCCCGGTTGCCCGTCGCCCCCTGCATCGGGCGGTGAAGGACGATCTTTCGCCCCGCCTCGCGCCCGTGCGCGTGCGCCGCCGTCCGCTGGTTGCCCGCGTGGCGCAGGTGCTGCACGTGCGGGTGGCGCGTCCGATAGTAGCCGTCCAGATCGGCGTCCCTCACCCAGACGAGCCCCTGCTCCACGGAAACCTTCCGCTCCGTGTTCAGCTTCTCCAGGAACCCGAGCATCACCCCGGCCTGGTAGGTCCGCCGGTCCTTGTTGCCCTTCACCCCGTGGGTCCGCTTGTGCTCGCGCCACAGCTGCTCGGCCGTGTGGTGCAGGAACGCGTGCACGTAGGCCGCCATCTCCAGGTTCGCCGGCGTCCCGCAGATCTCGAGGACGCTGCCCCGCTTGCCCTCGAGAGGCACGTAGACAGGCACCCAGATCGCCTCGACGAAGAAGTGCTTCCCGAGGATGCCGCCGACGATCCGCTCGGTCTCGCCCACGCGCCCGCTCGGCGCGCCGAGGTGGCGGAAGCCGTACTGCCGCGCGGCGCGCGCCTTCGCGACGTCGAGGTTGTACTTCAGCATCAGCCGCTGCGCGGCGCTCATCGCCGCCTGCGCCTCGTTCGCGTTCGGGCTGTCGGCGAGCGCGAGCAGCCGCGCGATGCGATCGAGGATCCGGGCGTCCACGCTCGCCTCCGACGCGTCCCCGTCGCCGCGCGCGGCCGGATCCGCCGGCGAGCGCCCCGCGGCTGGCATCCCGGCCGCCGTCCCGTCGATGCCGAGGCGCGTGCACACCTCGCGGAACGCCGGCCCGTGCGCCGCCTCGTCCCTGACGCCCAGCACCTCGTGCACGTACTGGTGCGCCATCTCGTGCTTCAGCACCTCGATCACGACGCCCCACGGCTGCGTCAGGACGAGCGGCCGCGAGATCTCGATCGCGCGCGCCTCCGAGACCCATCGCCCGAGCCGGCTCGCGGCGTCGGACAGCTCGATGGACGCAGACCGCAGCTTTCGCCGGAAATGCGTGTAGTTCAGGCTCTGGTACGCCGCCATGAGCTCGCGCACGAGCGCGGCCTCCAGCTCGGCGCTGAGCCTGGCCGCCGCCTCGAGCGGCGGCTCGGGCGCCGGCGCGCCCGGCGACGGCCGCGGCTCGGGCTGCGCGGCGGCCTCGGTCGACGCGGGTTCGGCCGGCGGCGCCGCGGCCCCGGGGGCCTGCTGCGCGCCGCGGATCCCGTTCAGGAAGAGCTGCTCCGCCATGCGAACGCCTCCATGGCACGCCTCGCGCGGCGGTCGAAGGGTTTTCTCGTCCCCCGGGCGGGCAATCCCGGCCGGCGCCGTCACCCCGATGCCACCGAGCCGACTCAGAAACGTTCCCGGTACGCCACGTCCCCGGTAAACTCGCGCGCCTCCGTGCTCCGCTCCAAGGCGCTCAACGATCCCCCGTCGGTCGAGGCCGACGCCGCAAGCCGCTCGTCTCGCGGCCTCGCCCGCGATCTGGGCGCAGATCGCGCCGCGGCGCGCGCGCGGCTGCGCGCCGTCGCCCGCGTCCGCCGCCGCTACGGCCGCCTGTTCCTCGCGCTCCCGCTGCTCCTCATCGTGGTGGCGGACGTCCACATCCGCGGCGATCGCCTGCTCGATCTGGGCGGGAAGCACATCGCGAGCTACGTCGGCGCGATGGTCGAGAGCGCCGCGCTCTGGGGGCTCCTGCTCTTCGCGGCCTCGTCGCGGCGGGGCGCGTCGCGGTGGCTCGCGGCGCTGCTCTTCGTGGCGCTCGCGACGCTGTCGCTCGGCGGCCAGCTCTACTTCCACCGCCAGTACGCGACGTACCTCAACCTCGACGCGACGCTCTTCGGGACCTCGCTCTCGGCCAGCCTCTTCGGCCAGCTCCGGGCCGACGGCGAGAACTTCCTCCGCTCGGTCCTCCCGCCGCTCCTGCTCGCGATCGGGCTCGTGTGGCTGGGCCGGCGGATCGTGCGGCCCGGCCGCACGGCGTGGGCCCGCGCCGCCCGCCTCGCCGCGCCCGCGGTCGTGGTGGCCGCGTTCGTCCTGCCGTGCTCCTACCGCACGGTGCAGGCCTCCACGCCCGACGTCATCTACTTCCACGCGATCGGCGGCCTGCTCAAGGAGCTCGCCGGCGTCCAGACCACCGCGCAGGTGCGCCCCGGGCTCCGCACGCCGCCCTCGCTGCCGCCGGTCACCCCGCGGCCGGGCCCGCGGCGCAACGTCCTCTTCATCCTGACCGAGAGCGTGCGCGCCGACGCGACGTGCTCCGCGCGCGTGCCCGTCGGCGTCGGCGTCGTTGCCGGTGAGGCGCCCGTCGCGTGCCCCGGCACGCCGCGCATCGACGCGGCGGTCCCCGATCGGCTCCCGCTCACGCAGATGCGCTCGAACGCCTCGACGACGGCGATCGGGCTCGCGGTGCTCTGGTCCGGCCTCCAGCCGACAGCGACCCGCGAGGCGCTCCACACGGCGCCGCTCGTCTTCGACTACGCGCACGCCGCCGGCTTCGACAGCGCCTACTGGACGAGCCACCACATGATGTTCGCCAACTCGCGCCTCTACGTGCAGGACCTGCCGGTCTCGCACCAGTGCGGCGCGACCGAGCTCGATCCGCTCGCCGACATCGATCTCGGGGCCGACGACCGGCTGCTGTCGGCGCACGTCCAGTCCGAGGTGCTCTCGCTGCGCGAGCCGTTCCTCGCGGTCGCTCACTTCGGGAACACCCACGTCCCCTACCTCGTCGACCCGGAGGACGCGCCGTTCCAGCCCGCCCTCGAGAGCAAGGCGCCGGACGACAACGAGGCGTACCGCAACTTCTACAGGAACGCGGTCCACCGTCAGGACGCGGCCATCGCGGAGCTCATCCGCTTCGTCCGCAGCTCTCCGGTCGGCGAGCGCACGGTCATCGTCTTCACGTCGGACCACGGCGAGGCGTTCCGGGAGCACGGCCAGCTCGGCCACACGGGCTCGATCCTCGACGAGGAGATCCGGGTGCCCGGATGGGTCGACGCGCCGCCGGGCACCCTGACGGCCGCGGAGGAGGGCGCGCTGCGCGCGGCCCGGGACGAGCCCGTCTTCCACACCGATGTCACGCCGACCGTGCTCGACCTGATGGGCCTCTGGGAGGAGCCGGCGCTCGCGGAGTACCGGGCGGCGATGGTCGGGCACAGCCTGCTCCGGCCGTCGCCGGGGCCGGCGGCGCTGGCGCTCACGAACTGCACAGGGATCTGGGGCTGCGCGTTCAAGAACTGGGGGATGATGCGCGGCAACATGAAGCTCGAATCCCGCGCCTGGGACACTGCCTGGCACTGCTACGACGTGCTCGCCGACCCCCGCGAGCAGCGCGACCTCGGGCCGGCCGCCTGCGGCGACCTGCCCCGGCTCGCGGACGCCCTCTACGGCGGCCCCGCCGGCAGCGTCGACGTCCCCGCCCACCTCCGCGACCTCGCGGCGGTGCCTCGCCACGACTGATCCGGATGACCCAGGACATCGACCGAGAGGGCGGCGCGCTCGCCGAGCCGCCCGCGTCCCCCGCCATCAGCCTGCCCGCGCACGCGGACGATCGCCCCGCGCGCGCCGACGCTCGCGCCGCCCGCGCCCGCCCGCGCGCCGCGCGGAAGGCCGCGCTCCGCCGCGGCCGGCTGATCAGCGTTGCTCTCCTGGCCTCGCCGGCGCTCTGGCTCCTCGTCCTCGACGTGCTGCGCCGGGCCCGCCACATGACCACGTTCGATCGGCCGCACGCCGCGGGGTACGCCGCGACCGTGGCGGCGTCGCTGGGGTTCTGGGGCCTCTTGCTCTACGTCGCCTCGGGCCGCCGCGGCGCGGCGCGCGGCGCCGTGGGCGCGCTGTTCGTCGCGCTCTTCACGCTCGCGTGCGGCGTCCAGGGGGGCTTCCACGCCCTCTACAACATCTACTGTTCGATCGACTCCCAGATCCACTCCCAGTCGATCCCCTGGTCGATCGTGGGCACGCTCCCGCTCGGGCACCCGAGCGTGATCGCCCACTTCGCCGTCGCGCTCGGGTTCGCTCTTGGGGCGCTCCGGCTCTCCCGCCGGCTCGTGCGCCCCCGGCGGCTCCGGCGGCGCCTCGCCGCCGCGGTCGTGCCGCTCGCGCTGGCCGGCGTGGCGATGATCCCGGTGAGCTACCGGGTGATCCAGTCGTCGTCGGCCGACATGATCTACTTCCACGGCATCACCGCCCTGGTGAAGGAGCACCTCGGCATCACGAACGACTCGCCGGATCTGCGGGTGCAGCGCCGCCACCCGGAGCGCGTGCCGCGGCTCTCGGCGCGGCCTGCGCGGCCGCGGAACGTGGTGCTCATCCTGCAGGAGAGCCAGCGGGCGGACGTGACGTGCGTCGCGTACGACCCGGCCTGCGACAAGGCGACGCCGTTCTCCAACGCCGCCGCGCCCCGCCGCATGCCGCTCCTGCAGATGCGCGCTCACGACTCGACGACGGCCATCTCCATCTCGAACATCTGGTCCGGCGTCCCTCCGACGGAGAGCCTCGCTGTGCTTGGCTCTGCCCCCCTGCTCTGGGATTACGCCCATGCGGCCGGGTGGGACACCGCGTACTGGACGAGCCAGAACCTCATGTTCGGGAACGCTCGGCTCTATGTGCAGGATATCCCGGTCTCGCACAGGGCGGTCGCGACCCAGCTCGATCCGGGCGCCGACCTCGATTACGGCGCCTATGATCGGCAGCTCACGGATCGGGTGATCGAGGAGTGGGACGAGCTCGTCGAGCCGTTCTTCGCGGTCGTCCATTACTCGAACGTCCATTTCCCGTACGTGAGCGATCCGCTCCATTCACCGTTTCAACCAAGCGAGCTGACCAAGGCGCCCGAGAAGAACGAGCACTTCAAGAACTACTACAAGAACGTCGTTTACCTGTCGGACATGGCGGTCGGCCGGCTCATCGAGCACATCCGCGGGGCGCCGAGCGGCGAGCGCACGGTCATCGTCTACACGTCGGATCATGGCGAGTCGTTCCGGGAGCACTGGCAGCTCGGCCACACGAGCTCGCTCTGGGACGAGGAGATCCTCGTCCCGACGTGGGTCGACGCGCCGGAGGGGACGCTCGCGCCGGAGGAGCGGGCGAGCATCGAGGGCGCGAAGGACACGTTCGTGTGGCACCTCGACCTGGCGCCGACGTTCCTCGATCTGATGGGCCTCTGGGACGAGCCGGGCCTCGATCCGTTCCGCCGGCGGATGATCGGGCATCCGTTGACGCGGCCGGAGCGCACGGTCGCGCCGATGCCGCTCACGAACTGCACGTGGGTGTGGGGCTGCGCGTTCCGCAACTGGGGGATGATGCAGGGGCCGATGAAGATCGAGGCGCGCGAGTGGGACGGCGAGTACCACTGCTTCAATGTGCTCGACGACCCGCTGGAGCTCACCAACCTGGGCGAGCAGGCGTGCGCGCCGCTGCCCGATCTCGCGCGGGGGCTCTTCCACGAGATGCCGAACGTCACGCCGCCGGGGAGGCCGAAGGTCGACTGGGGCGGGTGAGCCTGTACGGGGCGCGGGGGCGCTACGCGCCGAGGCGTCGCTCGAGGTCCGCGACCTCCGGGCACAGGGAGCGAATGCGGCTGTACCGCGAGGCCGCTTCGCGGGTCAGCAGCCCGCGCCCCTCTGCCGGCTCCTGGAGGACACCGCGCTTCTCGGCGAGGGGTTGATAGTATTGCTCCTTCGGGTTTTCGTGGGCCCGTACTTCCTTCCACGCCCACTCGGAGGGCAGATCGTGCCCGGCGAGGAGCCACACTTCAACCTCTTGCCAGGCGTTCTCGGCCAGAAAGCGTTTTCCCGGGGGAAGAGCGGTGCTGGCCAGCGACTCCAGTCTATCGAGGGCCTCGCGCCGCCCCGCCTTGCCGTCGCGATCGACGATGAGCAGGAAGCACTCGATCATGGCCTGGTAGCGCAGGAGTATCTCCCGGAGGCGCTCCCACCGAAGCGCCTGGTCCACGCCGCCGAGGAGCGGATCGCGGCAGACGAGCACCTTGGCTTTACGGCCGATCGCATCGAACATCTTTGTGACGATGGGCTCGAGGACGTATTGATCTTTGCGAAAGTCCTCGGGGATGACGAGCACGCGATAGCTCACTGGGCGGCCTCGCCTGCGTCGTCAGCCATGAGCTCGACCATGTCCTCGAGCCAGCCGGAAGCGTGGAGGCGAGCGAGGTCCTGCGTCTCGAGGACCCGGTTCAGGTCGGGGAGGTCGACCACCTTGCGCACGCTGGACTCGTCGGCGCCGCGGAGCCGGTAAATAAGGAGGGCGCTCTCCCTGGACTCCGGACTGAGGAAGCCGAGGAGCTGGGGCGAATGGGTCGTCGCGATCACCTGGACATCTCTGGTGCGACACTGCTGCTCGATGAGCTGCACGAGGAGGTGAAGGCGTGTCGGGTGGATGCCGTTCTCGATCTCCTCGAAGAAATAGAAGTGAGCGGAGTCGGTGTCGAGCAGCGCGGCGAGGATCGCGAGGAAGCGCAGCGTGCCGTCCGAGGCGCTGTAGGCCGAGATCCTGCGCCCGCCCTGCTCCACGAGGTGCACGAGGACGCGTCCGGCGAAATCCTGGGGAAATTCGAGATCCATCACGTCGAGCGGCGTGAGGGCGCGGATCCACTCGAGGAGAGTGTCTCTTCGCTTCGGATCCTGGGAGATCGCTTGCAGCACGGACGAGAGGTTTTCGCCGCGATCCCCGAGCACCTGTCGGCCTGGCAACGAGGGGAGCCGCGCAGCGTCCGGTGAGAGATCCAAAAAGCGCATCGAGCGCAGCGTGTGCAGCGTCCGCTTTGCTTGTCTCCGGACGTAACGGGGATCCCTGACCTGCGCGATCGCAGGCGAGCTTATCGCAGGCGAGTTTGACAAGGTGGATTCCTCACCACCTCGCGCGAGGCGCACGAGCAAGCGGTCGTTGTCTCTCTGCGTAGGCGCGTTTTCAGCGGGGTGCGAGTCGAAGTCCATGTCTGTGCTCCCGTAGAGGGCCTCGCGTATGACCCTGGGAGCAGCGTTCGAGAGCCCGGTCGCGACGGAGATTCGATACTTTATGTGGTATTGGTTCTCGATTTCGTTGAGCTCTGCTCCGATCGAGAACTCCGCTCCTCCTCCGAAGACGACCTCCTTTGTACCGCCTCGGAGCCCTTTCCACTGAAGCTCGCCGCCCTCGCCGTACTTCTCTCCCAAGATCTCCGCCAGCGAATAGCCGCGGCCGACGCCATGGAGAAAGCGGAACGCGTCGCGGAGGTTGCTCTTGCCGGAGGCGTTCGTCCCGACGAGCAGGGTGAAGGGGCCCAGCGGGATCGCCGCCTTCCGGAAGCTCTTGAAGTTCTCGAGTGTGATCGAGGTCAGCATGGGCTCTCGGCGTGGAGTGTAGCCGCCGCGCTGCCCGTCGTTTGGCTGAATCGCTCGACGGTGCGCCCGCGCCCGGTGAAGCGTGCGGACTCTGGACAGGCGGCGGACGTTCCAGGCCCAGCACGCCCCGCGGTACGGGTCGGTGAGCCCGCGCTCGGCCTCGGCGCTCAGCCCTCCTCCAGCAGCGCCGCCTGCACGGCCCGGAAGCGCGCGCTCTGCGCCGCGCCCTTGCGCCAGGCCAGGTGGATCGTGTTCCGGGCGCCCCGGCGCCCCTTGCCCGGCCGCGGCCCCACCACGACGACCTGCTTCGCCGCGACCGCCTCGGCGATGAAGTAGTTCGGCAGGACCGCGATCCCGACGCCCGCGATCGCGAGCGCCAGCATCTCGTCGAGGCTCGTGATGCGGCAGGCGATCTTCGGCGGCAGCGGGGCCTTCTTGCCGAACGAGGCCCGCCACCACGCGGCGTGCATCGCGAGATCCGCGTCGAAGACCACGAACCTGTGCTCCCCGAGCTCCCGCGCCGTCTCCGGGCGGCCGCGCGCTCCGAGGAGTGCAGGCGACGCGACCGCCGAGAACTCCTCGACGTAGACGGGCCGCGCCTCGAGCCCCGGGGTGTCCTCGGCGCTCACGAGCAGGCTCAGATCGTCGTCCCCCGCGAGCAGGCGCCGCGTGAGCACCGAGGGCACGTCGAAGCGCACGTCGATGACGAGCTCGGGGTGCTCGCGGAGGAGCCGAGCGAGCCGGGGCCGCAGCCACATGCGGGAGAACGGGCCCGGTCCGCCGATGCGCACGGCCCCGCGGACCTCGCGGTGGTCGTCCGACGCCGCGGCGAGCGCGTCGTCGATGCGCGCGAACGCCTCGCGCAGCGCGCCGACCAGGCCCTCGCCCGCCGGCAGGAGCCGCGCGTTGCGCCCGACCCGCTCGAACAGCGGGACGCCGAGCTGCGCCTCCAGCGCCTTGATCTGGTGGCTCACGGCCGACGGCGTGACGCGGCGGCGCCTGGCCGCCTCGGCGAACGTGGGCGCGACGCCGGCCTCGAGCAGGGTGCGGAGCAGCTCGTAATTGATGAGCATGGCTCATCTATAGCGTGAGATCATCTCGCTGGTTTGCATCGACTCGAAGGCCTAGGTTCATCCCGTCACCGCGGGCCCGAGCGCCTCGGGCGCGAGGGGCGCGACCGCAACGGGCGCAGAGGCGCCCAGAGGAGCGAGACGCCATGAACGCGAGGGTTCTCTTGATCGTCACCAGCCACGCACGCCTCGGCGACACCGGGCAACCGACCGGGTTCTGGCTCGAGGAGCTCGCCGCGCCGTACCGCGCGTTCGTCGAGGCCGGGGCGGACGTCGACATCGCTTCGCCTCAGGGGGGTAAGCCGCCGGCCGACCCGAAGAGCGCCGAGGATCCGTCCGACGCCGTGCGCGCGTTCCTCGAGGACGAGCGGGCGAAGGCGAAGCTCTCGTCGACGCTCCGCATCGACGGGATCGCCGGTGACCACGACGCGTACTTCGTCGTCGGTGGCCACGGCGTGATGTGGGATCTCGCCGAGGACGCCGCCACGGCGAGGCTGCTCGGCCGCGCGTTCGATCAGGGCAAGGTGGTCGCCGCCGTGTGCCACGGCCCCGGCGCGCTCGTGAACGTCCGGCTCGCGAGCGGCGAGCCGCTCGTGAAGGGGCGTCGCGTGAGCGCCTTCTCGGACGAGGAGGAGCAGGCCGTGGGCCTCGCGGCCGTCGTCCCGTTCGCCCTCGAATCGCGGCTGCGCTCCCTGGGCGCGCGCTACGAGCGAGGGCCGGTGTGGAAGCCGTTCGCCGTCCGGGATGGCCGGCTCGTCACCGGGCAGAACCCTGCGTCGTCGGCGCGGGTCGCGCAGGAGACGCTCGCGGCGCTCGCCGAGCAGGAGCCGAGGGAGAGCGTGCGCTGAGCGGGCGCCGCGCGGGGCCGACGTCCACCGCCGGCGGGGAGGGGTCGGGGTCGCAGGCCGGCGGGGAGGCGGAGGCCGCCTCGGTCACAGGTCGCGGAGGTCGAGCGACCCGATGAAGTCGGACTTGCCGACGTCGAGCCCGTTGTGCCGCAGGATCGAGTACGCGGTGGTGGCGTGGAAGTAGAAGTTGGGGAGCGCGAACTGGAACACGAAGTCCGGGGCCTTCATGCCCTTGCCCGGCAGGAAGAAGAGCGGAAGCGTGCGGTCCTCCGCGCCCTTCAGCTGCTCCGGCCTCAGCGCCTTCACCTGCTCGATCGTCTTGCCGATGCGCGCGCGCAGCTCGGCGATCGTCTCGTCGCGCGTCTCGAACTGCGGCGGCTCCGCGCCGGTGAGGAGCGCGCCCAGCCTCACGGGCCAGGCGATGAGGGTCTGGATCTGACGCCTGAAGGGCCACTGATCGGGCGCGAGGCGCGCGGCGAGGAGCACCTCCGGATCGAACTTCTTCTGCTGTGCGTAGGCCTCCGCCTTGTCGAGCCAGACCAGCACCTGGCCGAGCATGCGAGTCATCTGGGGGAACGAGCTGTCGTAAAGGCTCATGATCTTCTCCTCGTCAGCAGGAACAGCAGGCGCCGCTGGTCCACCCGCGGCCTCCGCGCGTCAACTCCGCGCGCGCGCCGGCCCCGGTCCACGCCGCGCGGTCGCCTGGAGCGGCAGCCGAGCCCGGTTGTGCGCTTCGAGGACGAGTGACGCGCCCGGCGGAGCCTCAGGCGGCGGCGGGGCTCACCGGGCTCCGCAGGCCGCCCGGGCGCCGATCAGTCGACCTGGTGGAACACGCCCGCTGGATCGAGGGTCCACAGCTTCGCGCTCTCCCCGCCGCCGTCCGACGTCCGGACGTAGATCAGCCGGATGCCCTTCTGCTCCAGCTCGGCGAGGATCGCGGGATCCAGGCCGGGCTCGAGGCGGGGCTCGAAGATGAAATCTTCCGAGAAGTTGTGGTGCTGCGGGTGGTACGTCTGCGCGTGGTAGCCCTTGAGCACGATCGGAGCGCTCGTCAGCCCCTCGATGCGCGTCCCCACCCACTTGTGGAGCGGCGCCGTGTACCCCGCCGTGGGGCCCGTGGGGCCCGGCGGCCAGTAGAACAAGGTCTCCACCGCGACGCCGGACGTCCATGAGAGCGAGCGCTCCTGGAGCAGCGCGCCCGCCATCGCGGGGCCGTCCGCGGGGCAGGCGTCGAGCTGTACCACCTCCGAGGACACGTCGAGCGGCGTGCCGTCCCAGTCGAGCGCCGGCACGGGCGTGGCGTAGGCGGCGCTCAGCATCATCCCGACGTCGCGCAGCGCGACCAGCGGGCCCAGCGACGGCGGCAGGAGCTCGGGCACCGGGGAGGCGGCGAGCGAATAGGTGATCTCCGAGGCCCCGGCGCCGTCCACGAAGGAGTCCGTGGTCGTCTCGCTATCGTACGCGTGGGACGCGGCCGGCCACGCAGCGGGGCTCCCCGAGAGCGTCGCCACCGATCCACCGGAGAGGTAGTCGAGCCGCGCGTCCTCGAAGAGCGTGCCGGCGAGCGCCGCCGGCGTGAGGAACCCGCTCTTCGCCGAGAGCCTCGCGCGCACCTTGAGCCGGTGGTTCGCGAACACGTCGCCGAACTCGCCCTGGAAGGTGCAGACCTCCCGGGGCTCGTCGAGCAGGAACGGCGTGAGGCTCGGCGTCGTGTCCGGGAGCGCGACCTCGCGCACCTGCTTCACGACGAGGTTCCCAGGCTTCATCTTCTTGAACTCGTAATCGAGCAGGAGCGACTTCCTGCCGGGGTTCAGCTCGCTGAACCGCGCCTCGACGCGGCCGAGCAGGGCGGCGAGCGCCTGGTAATCGTCCTCCCATCGCATCACGTGGCCGCCGAGCGGGACGAGCGTCGAGCCGGACAGGAGGTAAACGGACGTCGCATCGTCGAAGAGGCTCGCGGTCACGACCTCCGGCTGCGCTCCGCCTTCCGGGTTGGTGACGGACGTCGCCCCGAGCTGCGTCACGATCTGGATCTGATCATTGACCAGCTCGCGCCGCGTGAGCGTCGCGACGCCGTTCGCCATCTCGTCCTCGTCAGGATAGGAGTGATGGACGAGGACGCCCATGCCGACCTCCGCCTCGTCCACGCCATGGAGGAGCCGGGCGAGGAAGGCGTTGTCGTTGTAGAAGCTCGCGTACACCTTGCGGATCGCGCGGAACACGCCGCGCTCGCCGGCCTCGCCGGGGTCGCACAGGCTCGGCCCCTCCTGGTCCGCGTCCCGATCGTCGGCCAGGCAGCCGCTGTAGCTGTCGTAGAGGCCCGCGCCCGTGAAGACGGCGCTGTCCTCCACGTTGGTCGAGCTCCGGAACCGGATCTTCTTCGTGGGCGTGAAGCCCTCGAGCGCCGCCTCGATCGCCTGCCGCTGCCCCGCCGAGAAGGCGGTCTCCCCGGTGATCCGCGCGCGGATGGCCGCGAGATCGGCCTTGAGCGCCGGCATGTCGGGCGGGTAGCTGTGGCCTGCGAGGCGCTCCGCGATCTCGGCGCGCAGCGTGCGGCCGCCGGGCATGACCTGATCGAGGAAATCGTCCCAGAGATCGAACGACAGCGCGACCGCGACATCGGAGCTCTCCGGGATGGCGTCCCGCAGCAGGCCATAGTTCGCGGCCTTGCCCCCGAAATGGACGAACTCCGCGGGGCCGAGATCCTCGGTGGACCCAGCGTAGGCGCCGAGGGGCTCCTTGGGCTGGATCTCGAGCTTGCCGGGCCGCTTCAGCGCGAGGAGCTGCTCCCTGTCCGCCGGCGCGATCCCTCCGGCCTCGAAGAGCGCGGCGCGGCAGATGGACCCGTACTGCAGCGAGGCCCGCAGCGCGACCTCCTCGCCGTCGAGCGCCTTCGCCGCCTCCGCGGCGGCCGGATCGCCGAGGTAGACGAACGGGATGCCGAACGAGGTCGCGAGGAGGGCGGTGTGCGCGTTCGGCGTCGCGGGCGACAGCGAGACGATGCCCGCCACATAAGGCACCTCCGCAGGGATGGAGTCGGTGAGCAGGATGTCCTCGGCCCGGAGCTCGCCGCTCGCATAGGCGGCGTCGATCGCGTCCGGCGGGACATAGCGGAGCCGGCCCACGGCCCAGCCCGTCGCATAACACGCGTCGCCGTCCAGCCACCGCTCGACCGAGCTCACCGGGAACCCGCTCGCCTCGAAGAACGCGCTGTTCTCCGCGGCCGACGCCGATTGCTCGTACGTCGGGAAATAGAAGGGCTTCGCCCCCTGGGGCGCGATGACGCTGTCCTTCACGAGCTCCAGGACGACGCGCGCCACCTCGGGATCGTAGGCGTCCTGGCGGACCAGCTGGATGCCGTACTCCGGCACGCTCTCCGGGGTCGGCGGGAAGAGCACGGCGCCGAGGATGGCCTTCTGCCCCTCCTCGTGCAGCGAGACCTGGTCGAACTCGGACTGCGACATGTCGAAGAACGGGTCGAGCCGCGTCGTGGCGAACTCGCCGTGGAACGGGAACTTGTTGCTGTCCTGGTAATAGACCTTGGTGGGATCGTGCATCAGCACGGTGAACTTCACCCAGCCCGGCGTCTCGAAGGTCGCGGGCCAGGCGACGAAGGGCTCGAAGGGGAAGGTGATCTGGTTCTTCCAGTCCTCCGATGGAGTGATGTCGATCGGGTAGGTGTCGACGGGCCATGAAGCGCCGCCTCCGGCGCTCCCGCCATTCCCCCCGCCGTCGCCGCCCGCGCCTCCTTCGCCGCCGGTGGCGCCCCCGCTGCTCGTGGCGCCGCTGCCACCCGTCGCCTCTGACGAGTCCTCTCCGCAGGCGGCGAGCGTCCCCGCGCCGAGGAGCGCGAGCGCAAGACAAGCCGGTCGACCGATTCGCTGAAGTCTCATGAACAACATCGCGGTACAACTGCCGTGCCACCGTGCGATGAGCGGCGCCTCGGGGCTGCGCGGCGGGGCGTCGCTGTCGCGCGCGTGGCGCACGCAGGCACAGCCGTACGGCCGCGGCGCGGCCGCTCGCGCTGGCGCTGCTCGCGGCCACCCTGCCGATTTTTCTTGGGGTTTCAACCGGTTCGGCGTTCTACGATGCCGCCATGACCGAGCGGAGAGCGGCGCTGATCGTCAACCCTGCTGCGGGCCATGCGGGTGATGTGGTCGAGTCGCTGCCTGCCCGGCTCCAGCGCGAGCTCACGCTGAGCGTCTACGAGACGAGCGCGGATCGCTCTGCCGCCGCCTGCGCCGATGCAGCGCGCCGCGAAGGCGCTTCCCTGGTGATCGCGGCGGGCGGCGACGGGACGATCTCCAGCGTGGCGTCCGCGCTCCTCGGGACCGATGCGTGCCTGGGCATCCTGCCGCTCGGAACAGCGAACTCGATCGCGCACTCCCTGGGGATCCCCGACGACCTGGAGGGCGCGATCGAGGTGCTCGTCCACGGCGAGCCGACGCGCATCGACGCCGCCCGCGCCAATGGGAAGACCATGATCCTGCTCTCGGCGGTCGGGCTGCACGCCGACACGGTCGGCGAGACCCCGCAGGACGAGAAGCAGCGCTGGGGTGTGCTCGCGTACATCCGCACCGGGCTCAAGAAGCTGATGAGCCTCGAGCCGTTCGCGGTCGAGATCGAGACGGAGGACCAGCGGATCCACTGCCGTGCGGTCGCGGTGACCGTCGCGAACATGGCGCCTCCGCGCACCGTGCTGGCGCAGGGGCCGCCCGTCCTGTCCCCCGACGACGGGCGGCTCGACCTCACCATCGTGTCGGCCACGACGCTGGTCGAGGCGGTCGCGACCGGGCTGCACCTCCTGAGGACCGCGATCGACGGCGAGCCGGCCGAGCGCGACAACGTCGGTTTCCTCGCCGCCCGGCGGGTCAGCATCACCACCGAGCCGCCCCAGAACGTGCTCATCGACGGCGAGGAGTCCGGGACGACTCCGCTCGTGGTGGAGTGCCTCCCGCGCGCCCTGATGGTCATGGCGCCCCGCCGCGAGGAGGCGCGTGAGGCGCCGCCCGCCGCGGATGTCGAGGTGAAGCTCGCGGGCTTGCCCGAGCTCGAGGTCGAGCCGAAGCGGTGAAGCGCGCTCGGGCCACGAAGGCCCGGGGAAGAGCCGGACGACCGGGGCCGGATCGTGGTCGTGGTCGTTTACGTGGTCGTGGTCGTTTACGTGGTCGTGGTCGTTTACGTGGTCGTGGTCGTGGTCGTTCACGGCCTATCGTTGACGACCACGACCACGACCACGACCACGACCACGACCACGACCACGTAAACGACCACGTTCTGGGGTTGCGGCGGCGCGGCGAGCAGCATCGTGACGGCCTCGTCAGGGAGGAATCGAAGCCGCTCGGCGTAAGGAAACGTGGTTCTGCCGCGGCAGGGCTCGATTCTTGACCTTTCATCGGGAGTGCAGAGGAATGCGAACGACGTTCTGGGCTGGGATGGTGGGCGCGTGCGTGGCTTGCGGCCTCTCGGGGCTGGGCTGCGGGGGAGACGACGACGGGGCGACGCCGAGCGGCTCGACGGGCTCGACGGGTTCGACGGAGGGCGGGGGCTCCGGGGCTGCGTCCTGCTCCGGACTCGACACGTCGGCGCTCGTCAGCGAGCTCTCGCCAGCGGAGGTCGATCAGGCGTGCAAGGGGTATCGCCGCTGCAGCGCCGAGGAGGTGACCGTCGAGTACGTGTGCCTCATGCAGGGCGTGCTCGGCGCGGCGTACGGGGACGACCCCGGGACCAACGACGCCGAGCTGCAGGCGAAGTGCTCCGAGCTGGTCGAGGGGTGCATGGCCGACCCGAGCCAGGCAGAGCAGCTGATAGAGCAGGCCCTCGTGGAGGTCGAAGCAGAGCCCTGCGGCCAGCCGAGGCAGTGCACGGCCACCATCGCGGAGATCGACGCCTGCGCCGCCGAGATGCGAGCGTACACGCGCGGTGTGCTCCCCGCGTGCAGCGCGCTCACCATGGCTTTCTACGAGCAAACCGACAGGGGCGACACGCTGCTCGACGGGGCTTGTGGCAAGCTCGGCGTTGGCTGCTTCCAGCTCTTCACGACGCCGAACGACGGGTGATCGGAGGCGGACGCGGCCCGCCTCGGGCCGCCTGCTCCCCGCTCCGGCACCGAACGCCGCGCTGGCTCGCGGCAAAGCGCCAGCCGCGCTGCCGACCGCGCCTTTCCCCGGCCATCCCGGCGTGATAGACGGAATGGACGGGACCGACGGGAGCGACGTGCGGCATGAGGCTGACCGAGCGAGCCATCGAGCTGCCGGCGCTCGCGAGCGCCCACTCCCACGCTTTCCAGCGCGGGATGCGCGGTGAGGCGCAGCGGCCGGGGCCGTCGGGGGCGGACGACTTCTGGTCGTGGCGGAGCGCCATGTACGCGCTCGCCGAGTCGCTCACGCCGGAGTCCATTCATGCGATCTCGAAGGTGGCCTATCGCGAGCTCCGCGCCGCGGGCGTGCGCACGGTGGGCGAGTTTCATTACGTGCACCACCAGCCGGGCGGCGCGCCCTACGCGGATCGCACGGTCCTCGCGGACGCGGTGATCGAGGCCGCGCGCGAGGAGGGCCTCCGGATCGCGCTCCTCCGGGTCGTTTACGCGCGCGCGGGCGCGGGCAGGGCGCCCGAGGGGGCGCAGCGGCGCTTCTCGGACGCCTCGCTCGATGCGGCGCTCGCGGACGTCGAGGCGCTCCGGGCGCGCTACGCGGGCCGCGAGGACGTGCGCGTCGGCGTGGCGCCCCACAGCGTGCGCGCCGTGCCCCCGGCGTGGCTCGGCGAGATCGCGCGCTACGCCGCGGAGCGCGGGCTCATGGTGCACATGCACGTGGCCGAGCAGCCGGCCGAGATCGAGGCGTGCCTCGCCGAGACGGGCCGGCGGCCGGTGGAGCTCCTCGCCGAGCGCGGGGTCCTCGGCGAGCGCTTCGTTGCGGTGCACGCGACGCACCTCGCGCCGCACGAGCCGGCGCTGCTCGGCGCGGCGCGGGCGTTCGCGTGCCTGTGCCCGACGACCGAGCGCGACCTCGGCGACGGATTGCCCGACGTCGGCGCGCTGCGCGCGGCGGGCGCCCGGCTGTGCGTCGGGATCGACAGCCACGTGATCACCGATCCATTCGAGGACATGCGCGGCGTCGAGCTGGGCGAGCGGCTGCGGACGGGCCGGCGTGTGACGCTGCGGGGCGAAGGCGGGGCGACGCCGGCCGAGGCGCTCTGGGAGATCGGCTCGCAGCGGGGGGCGGAGGCGTGCGGGTTCGCGGATCCCGGCGGCAGCATCTCGGTGCGCCGGGACGCGCCGGCGCTCGCGATGGTGCGGGAGGAGCGGCTGCTCGACGCGGTGGTGTACAGCGGGAGCCCTTCGATGGTGGAGGGGAGCCCCGCGCCCTCGGGCCCGCCTGCGCATTGATGGATCGACACGATGCGCCGGCGCGCCTCGGCGCCGGGGGATCGAGGCGGGCCCGGGCCGAGCGGGCGAGCGTGAAGCGCGCTCACACGTGGTGTGTGGCGTGGTTTGTGAGGAGCCGTTCCCTGCGTCTCGCCTGCGTCATGCATGGGAAACGAACGGCGAAGCAAGGAATGGCTCGACTGGATGCCCCTGGCGGCGCTGCTGCCGATCGGCGTCGTCTTGCTCCTGAGCCTCCACGAGATCCAGGACGTCCATCGCAGGAACATCGCGGCGACGCTGCAGGCGGTGCTCTCGACGACCCGCGAAGGGCTCCTGACGTGGGCGCGGCAGGCGAAGGGCGCCGCGGGGTTCTGGGCGAACGAGCCGAGGGTACGGCGCGCGATCGCCGCCCAGGTCGAGCTGCGCCGCAGCGATGGCCCGCTCCGCGATAGCCCGTACCTCCAGGAGCTGCGGCTGGAGCTGGAGAACGTCGTCGAGCGGGAGCAGTTCCTCGGCTTCGACGTCATCGCGCTGGATGGCACCCACATCGCCTCGGATCGCGATGAGCTCCTCGCCACCAAGACGCTGAGCGCCCACGATCCGGACACCATCGCCGCGGCCCTGCGCGGCTCGACGGTCATGGGTACTCCCTTCGCCATGCGGTCTACGGTCATCGGAAGGGTCACCCCCGTCCTCGTCATCGCGGCGCCGGTGCGCTCCATCGCCGGGGAAGGGGAGATCATCGCGGCGCTCGCCTTCCGCATCGATCCAGGGAAGGAGCTGACGCAGATCGCCCATCGCGGACAGGTCGGCGCGGCAGGGGAGACCTACGCGTTCGACAGGCACGGCCGTGTCGTCACGGAGCTCAGGTTCGCCCAGAACCTCCGCGACATGGGCCTCCTCGCGGCCGGCGAGCGCACGAGCCTCAACGTGGAGATACGCGATCCCGGGGGCGAGGTGCCGGACGGCTCCGCGCGCCCCTTGCCTCGCATGGAGCAGCCGCTCACGCGCATGGCGACGAGCGCCGTCGCGGGGATCGCCGGGGTCGACGTCGAGGGATACCGCGATTACCGCGGCGTCGAGGTCGTCGGCTCGTGGCTGTGGGATCACGAGCTCGACCTGGGCCTGGCGACCGAGATCGACAAATCCAGCGCTTATGGCGTGTATGTCGTGACGCGCCGTGTGGTCCTCACCGCCTGGGGCGTGATGGTGTTCGCCACGCTCGTCCTGACGATCCTGCTGCAGCGGCGCGCCAAGGACCTGGCCACCGGCGTGCGGCGCGAGCAGGCGCTGCGCGCGGAGCTCGAGGATCGTGTCCGTCGCCTGGAGTGCGCCGAGACGGACCTGAAAGAGGCCATCCGCGTCCGAGAGGAGTTCCTGCGGTTCGCCTCGCACGAGCTGCGCACGCCGTTGACGAGCCTGCGGCTCCTGTACGAGCACATGCTGCGATCGCGATCGCAGCCCCTCATGGTGACGCTGGGCTCGAAGGACATCAGCCGCTTCTTGAAGGTGTCGTCGCGAGAGCTTGCCCGGATCACGCAGGTCATCAACAACATGTTCGTCGTCGCGAGCTTCGCGACCGGCCCGCCGGCGCTGAACCTGCAGAGGACGGAGCTCAACGAGATCGCGCGCAGGACCGCCCGGCAGGTGGCAGAGCAGATCGAGGCCGACGGGTGTTCCCTGGAGCTCCAGCTCGACCGATCCGTGTTTGGCTACTGGGACGATGCGCGCATCGAGCAGGTCATCACGAACCTGCTGTCGAACGCGTCGCGGCACGGCGCTGGACAGCCGATCACGCTGTCGGTCGTCCGGCAGGGGGGCTTCGCGGTGATCTCCGTGCACGATCGCGGCATCGGCATCACGCCGGAGCAGCGGGACAGGCTCTTCGAGCCGTTCCGGTGGACACCGGAGGCGCACAGCGGGCTCGGCGTCGGGCTCTACGTCTGCAGGTTGATCGTGTGGGCGCACGGCGGGGAGATCCTGGTCGACAGCGAGCCTGGCCAGGGCACGACGTTCCGCGTCCGGCTGCCGCTGCCTCCGGAGATCGAGGGAGGCGACGCCGCCATGGTGCCCGAGAGCGAGCGGAAGGCGGCGGAGGAGCGGAGCAACGGAGGGACGGAGTAGGGGAGTCGCGGGCGCTCATCCCATCGCGCCCGCGATGAGCTGCGCCGCCCTCAGGACGAGCGCCACGACCGCCCCGACGTTCCACGCGCGCGCGAGCCACCACTGCACCTCGGCGCCGTTGATCCACGGCGGCACCCACGCCGGCGGCGCCAGCAGATCGGCGACGGTGAGGACCCGCTCGCGCTCCTGCGCCGCGCGGTAGCCACCCTCGCCGCCGCGGACGTGCTCCTCCGCCCGCACGAGGGCGAAGAGCCGCGCGCCGCGCCCCTCGGGGAGCAGCGCCGCGCCCGCGCGCAGCGCCTCCGGGGTCGCGGGCAGCTCGACGGACCGGCCGCGCTGCGTGAGGCGGAGCGCGCCGTCCCCCGCGCGCTCGACCCGCCCGCGGACCCAGCCCTCGGAGCGCTCGCCGCCCAGCACCGACGAGAGCGGCGCGAGCTCGGGATCCGGCCCCAGCCGGGGCGCGCGCTGCCCCGGGAAGACGCGCGCGGCGAAGAGCCAGAGGGCGATCGGGAGCGCCGACAGGAACGGATTCAGATCGAGCAGGCTGGCCACGCCCGCCATCCCGTCGAGCACCGGCAGGGCGATCACGCCCGCGCCGGCGAACGCGCCCACGGCGATCGTGGCGCCGAAGCCGCCGACGACGCCGAAGGCGACATTGCCGATCGCGACGACGCCGACGGCGACGTTGCCGATCGCGATGAAGCCGCGCGCGACGTTGCCGATCGCGATGAAGCCCGTGACGACGTTGCCGAACACGAGGAACCCGTTCGCGATGTTGCCGGCGTCGACCCAGCGCGCCCGCTCTGCGGCGCTCGCGCCACCTTCACCCCGGAGCGGCCAGCTCATTCCGTCACCTCGAACGCGGTGCGGCCGACGAGCTGGCCGTCCTCGGTCTCGACATCCACCGTCCAGTGTCCTGCCAGGCGGCGCGGCAGGCTCCCGCCCACGAGCTGCGATTTCAGCCGCACCGCGCCCTCCGGGCCGGGCACGCGCAGCGTCTCCTCCGGCGCGCGGAGGACCTCGCGCCCCTCGCGCCGCCAGACGTGGAGGAGGCGATCGCCGTCGCCGCCCGGCACCACCACGTCGGTCACCGCGCGGAGCTCGCGGATCACGGAAAAATGAAGCGACTTCACGGACATGGCGAGCCGCCCATCCTGGAGCACCGAGGGGCCCACGGCCGCGGAGGACAGGTGCATCGGGACGGGGGGGATGAGCTCGCGCGTCCCGTAGGCGAGCCCGACCCCGGCGGCCATCGCGACGACGAGGAACACGACGCCCATCCGGCTCCAGAGCGCCCCGAACGGCAGGTGCAGCGTGCAGAAGCCGAGCACGGACACGAGGGCGGCGGAGAGCAGCGTGTACAGCGTGCGGGTGTCGGGGAGGAGCGCGGGGATGACGAGATTCAGGCACGCGAACAGCGTCACCCCGTAGAACACCGAGGCGAGGGTCTTCCAGCGCATGAGCACGCGGTCGAAGACGAGATCGAGCGTCGAGAGCACCGCGCAGGCGGCGAGGAGGAGGACGAACCACCGGTTCGGCGCGTCCAGGCTGGCGCTCTTCCAGTAGAACGGGAGGAGGAAGAAGAGCATGCCCTGATAGAGGTTCTTCAGGACATAGGTCATCACGAGGAAGCGCAGCCGGGCGCCGCGCCACGCCGTCGCGAAGTCCTGGCGGGCGCCGGTGCCGAAGAGCCGGAAGAAGAGGAGCACGAGCAGCCAGGCGACGCTGACCGTGACCGCGAGGAAGCGGGCGTGCTGGAACCCCTTCTGCGCGAAGGTCACCACGAAGGCGCCGAGGCTGAGCGCATACGCGGTGTGCAGCCACCAGAGCTTCTTGTGATGGCGCTTGAGGAAGGCGCGGGCGGACGACCTGAGGTCCCCGGGCTTGTCCTCGTCCTCGGCGTTCAGGTCGACGTAGGACGCCTTGGGCTCTGCCTTGACGGTCGGCGCGTTGTCCTCGTCCGCCGCCGTGCCGCGCGCTGGCCGCTCGGGCATCTTGAGCGTGCGGTCGTCGTGCTCCCCGCCCGGGGTGCTGGCCCTGGGCGGCATGCGCAGGGTGGCCTCGTCGCCGGCCTGGGCGCCGGCCCTGGAGGGCATGCGCAGGGTGGCCTCGTCGCCGGCCTGGGCGCCGGCCCTGGAGGGCATGCGCAAGGTGACCTCGTCGATAGCGCCTCGGTCGCGGTCTCCGGGCGCAGCGGCGCCGCCGGCCGCGGTGGGCCGGGCCTGCTTGGCTGCGGCGGGCGGGGCAGGTTCTGGCCCGCGATCGGGCTCGTCGCCCGGCATGTACATGATCGTGGGCGCCTCCCCGAACGCCTCGGGGACGCGCGTCTTGTGGACCCGCGTGGTGGCGCTGGAAGGCGGCGACGGCAGCGATGGCGCGTTCGCGTCGGCCCCGGGGGCCGGGGCGTCAGGGGAGCGCGGCGCGTGCTGTTTCATGTCCGGGCCGCAGCGTACCCGACGGGCGGTCCACCTTCGAGCGCCGCACGGGTTCCGCCCGCCAGAAATCCGGACTTTCGCTCCGGTCGGGCGAACGTTCGTGCACGTGCCGCCCGTTCGCCCGTTCCACCGATCGCGCCGCCGCCCGCCGCGAGCCGCCTGACACCGCGCCCTGCCAACCGAGGTTCCGGGAAAGCGCCGTTCACTCGTCCTGGGCTCCGATGAGCCGGAGCCCCCTCAGCCCGTGAACGCCTATGTTGTCTCGCGGTTGGCCGGAACGACGATGCTCAAGGCCCAGCGCTCATTCCATCGAGAACTTCACGTTGGCCTTCCCGCTGCTTTGATATCCTTCCACGGTCATCGAGACCTCGTACAAGCTCCCCATGCTCATCCCCGCCTTCTGCCATGCGTCGAAGTGGTTGGCGACGGTGATGGTTCCGCTCGTGCGTTTCTGCGTGCGAACGCTCCAGAACTGATAGAACGTCTTGTTGCCTTCGATGGAAGGCTGGTTGACACGCTGGGTCCGATAGATGTCATAGGTGCCTCCGTCGCTGTTGACGGTGCCCATCTTTCCTTCTCCGCCCGGCGGACGCCAGTTGCCCCAGCTGTCGACGATGTAATACTCGACGAGCGGGTTTTTCGTCCACCCATAGATAGTCAGGTAGGAATTCCCGTTCGGCTGGTAGTCGGCATCGTAGGTGACGACCAGGTCCTTGGTTCCGGGCCTGATGCCTTTACGACCCAACAGGTTGTTGATGTTGCTCCAGTCTACGCTGAAGCCCTCATTCGTGTTGACCAGGCATCCGCTTCCGTTGTCCTTCCAGTACTCGTAGGTGTACCCGCAGTGCTGGCCGGTTTTGTTGTCGCAGATCTTCGCGTCGCCTTCCGTGCACGCCACAGGCGTGCTGCCGGTTCCGGTCGAGGCTGTGGTGCTCGCGGTGGAGCTGCTCGTGGTGGAGCTACTCGTGGTGGAGCTGCTTGTGGTGGAGCTGCTCGTGGTGGAGCTGCTCGTCGTCGTGCTGCCAGAGCCCCCGACCCCGTCCGAGCCCCCGGTCCCGCTCGTGGTGGAGCTGCTCGTGGTGGAGCTGCTCGTGGTGGTGCTGCCCGTGGTCCCACTCGTCGTCGACCCGCCCGGGCCCCCCGTGCTGCCGGTGGTGGCGGTGGTGCCGGTGGTGCCGGTGGTGCCGGTGCTGCCCGCGGTCACGCCGCCCGTCCCAGACGAGCTGCCACCCGCTCCGGTCTCTGCAGAGGAGTCGTCGTCCGGCCCCGCGCAGCCCACGGCAACCAAACCCACGATGATAGTAAAATGTTTTAACAAAGTTAAACTCACGGCTCCTCCTTGGCGAAGTGATTCAATTCCCCGCAGCCGATCTCGTGATCATGGCTAGCACCAGGGCTCGGTGGCGACAACGGCCTGTAGAGTCATTCCAGCCGTTGGTCCAAGGCCCGCCCTCAGGCTCGACCCGGCCGAGCCGCGGACGAGGTCGCACAAGCGCCCCCGGTACGGTGGGCTTGCGAACAGCCGCCGAGGCAAGCGCTTCCCCCGTCACCCTGGATCCTTGACGCGCTGGATCCCTTGACGCGCCGGGCCGCGTGAAACAGCGCAAGAGAACTACATGAAGGCGGGAAGATGGGGTCGGCTCGGGTCCCATCTTCCACGCTCCGCGCCGTCATGCTCTCATGTCGCCGTTCTCGGGAAGACGCTGCCTGTTCGTCGCCTTGTCCGGCCGGACAGGTCATCGACCACCTGAGAGAGCTGTTGAGACCTCTCACCATAGAGCGACCGGGAGGCGCCGGAGCTCGGGGACAGCCCATGATGACCAGGACGTCGAGAACCTCGTCCATCCTCGCGATCGCCCTTGTCCTCGTATCGGGCTGCGGTCGTGACTCGGCAGCTCCCTCGGACGAGGCCGGGTCGCACGGTGGAAGCGGCGGCACGCCCTCGACCGGAGCGGGAGGAGAGGCGGGTTCGAGCAGCAGCGCGCTGGCTGGCTCCGGCGGGGCAGGGGCGGTGAGCGCGGCTTCGACCAGCGGCGGCTCGTCGGGCGGGAGCGGGGGCGCGCCGGGCGAGCCACGCCCCACGGTGACCGCCGCTCCGGGCACGGAGCTCGTCACGGTCGACACGAGCGTGGCGCACCAATCCTTCGAGGGCTGGGGCACGAGCCTGTGCTGGTGGGCCGATCACGTGGGCGGATGGCAGGAAGCCAAGCGCAACGCCGTGGTCGAAGCGGTCGTCGATCCGGTGAATGGGCTCGGTTATAACGTGTTCCGCTACAACATCGGCGGCGGGGAGAACCCGTCCCACGAGCACATGAAGGAGCATCGCGAGATGCCGGGGTTCCAGAGCGCCGACGGGACCTTCACGTGGTCGAACGACGCCAGGCAGCGCGCCGTCCTCCTGCGCATCGCGGAGCGCGGAGCGGATCTGATCTTCGAGGCGTTCTCCAACTCTCCCCCTTACTGGATGACGAACAGCGGTTGCGCCTCGGGCAGCAGCAACGGCAAAGACAACCTCAAAGCGGACCATTACGACGACTTCGCCCACTACCTCACGGAGGTCGTCCGTCACTACAGGGACGAGTTCGGGATCACCTTTCGCACGCTGGAGCCGCTGAACGAGCCCTTCGCCGACTGGTGGAAATCGAACGGCTCCCAGGAGGGCTGCCACTTCGACCGGGCGAGTCAGGAGAAGATCATCCAGGAGGTGGCCAGGCAGCTGACCAGCAAGGGCCTCGGCGAGACGGTGGTCAGCGCGTCGGACGAGAACAGCATGGATGACGCCGTCCGGAACATCGGCGCCTTCGGCGCGGAGACGAACGCGGCGTTCCAGCAGCTCAACGTCCACTCGTACGCCGGCAGCCAGCGCGGCCAGCTCCGGCAGCTCGCGACGAGGCTCGGCAAGCGGCTGTGGCAATCGGAGTCGGGACCGCTCGGGCAGAGCATCAGCGACGACACGGACGCGGCGCTGTTCATGGCGGAGCGCATCATCAAGGATCTGCGCGAGCTGGAGCCGGAGGCCTGGGTGGACTGGCAGTCGGGTGATCCGTCGCGCAGCTGGGCGAGCTTCACGCTGAACGACAGCGAGCAGTCCTACGCGCCCCTCAAGCGCTTTTACATGCATGCCGGCTTCAGCCGTTACATCCGGCCCGGCGCGCGCTTCGTCGACGTCGATAGCGAGGACATGGTGGCCGCGGTCAGCGCCGACGGGAGCTCTCTCTCGCTCGTGGTCCGCAACGGGGATCGCGACGCGAGCCACGGCTACACGCTCGATCTCACCCGGCTCCCCGCGGTCGGTCCCGCCGCGGAAGTGCACCGCACCTCGCGCACGGAGGACCTCGATCGGCTCCCCGACATGGCGATCGAAGACTATCGCCTGGTGGTCATGGTCCCTGCCTTTTCCATCACCACCTTCGTCATCCCGATGCCCTGATTTTCCCCTGGAGCGACCTCCATGATCGAGCGTCGGAGCACCCGCTTTACGAGCCTGTTCATCGGCGCGTTGTGCGGGACGCTCATGGGCTGCAGCGAGCGAGGCCCCGCGGCAGATAGCGAGGCGCCGCCCCTCCCCGGTGGAGCTGGAGGCGGCGGGGTGGGGGAGAGCTCGCCTTCGAGTTCGAGCGGGGGCACGACGTCGGCAGGTGAAGGTGGCAGCGGCGGCGGCGGCTCGGCCAGCGTGCCGTGCGCCTTCACCTGCCACGACGACTGTCCTGCCCTGGGCGCTCTCGAGGTGGAGGGCAGCTGCGCTGTCCCGAGCGAGCGGTGCTGCTGGCTGGGCGCCCCGAGCGATCCCTACCCGAGCGGCGGGAGCTCCTCGGTCGACGACTCCCCCCCGATCCCGGTCGACGAGCTCCCTGTCGTCCCCGAGATGCCCGATCCGCTCACCATGGCCGACGGGACCAAGGTCAGCACGGCGGAGCAGTGGCGGGCCCGCCGCAAGGAGATGATGCAGATCCTGGAGGACTACGCGTACGGGCCAGGCGGTCCTGCTCGCGGGCGCCTTCGACGAGCGCATCGCGCTCACCGCCCCGGTGGCGGGGGGCATGGCCTTTCGGTTCTCGGGCGCCGAGATGGGCGGCGGGCTCGGGCAGGGCATCACCGAGATCGTCGATCAGAACACCTATTGGTTCGGGCCGCTGCTTCCGGAGTTCAGGAACCGGACGGAGCGCCTTCCCTCGGACCAACACTGGTTGCCGGCCCTCACCGCGCCGCGGCTCTTCATCCTGTGCAACTCGCTCAAAGATCAGTACGGAAGGGCCTACGCGGCAGTGCAGTCGTACCTCGGCGCTCGACCGGCGTACGACTTCCTCGGCGTCCCCGAGCATGTGGGGTTGAACTTCCGGCCCGGCGGGCACGGCGCCACCGAGGAGGACTGGAACGCCATCTTCGACTTCGCTGATCAGGTCCTCCTGGGGAAGCCGGGGACCCGGCGCTTCGACGTCATTCCGCCGCGCAAGGACACTCCCTAGAGCGACAAACGGGTTGAAACTGCCCGAAATGCGCAGAATTCGAGCCGCCAAGACGCCAAAAGACGCCAATATATTGGTTTTATTTCATGGCATCTTGGCGTCTCATGGCGCCTTGACGGTTCATTCCTCGCTTGAACAACGTGATCGTTGTTCAAGGTAGCCGAGGCTGCCGGCCTGAACCGTTACCCAGGCCCAGGTCCGTACCGTCAATCGACCGGATAGCCCCGCCACATCCAGCGCAGCGTGTCGGGGAGCGTCTGCTTGATCACCCTCCCGTCGCAGTGGCTGGCGCCCTTCGCGTAGACGAAGCGGTAATGATATCCCTTCTCCTTGAGGACCGCCGCCACGCGCTGGTTCGCCATCAGCCAGTTGTGGTGGCTGGCTTCATCCCTAGTGCTGCCGAGGTCGTTCTCGCCGACCTGCAGGAAGACGCGCAACGGCTTGGGCGGGCTCTCCCGGATGAGCCCCTCCGTGTACTCCCAGGCGCCGTCGGGATACTCGGCCTCGGTGGGCGCGATGGGGTTCTGCTGGTCGACGAACGTGCCGGAGTAGGTGACGATCTTGCGGTAGGTGTCGTGGCCGAACCAGCCCATGGTGAGCGCCGCCGCCCCGCCCGAGCTGCATCCGTACGTGGCGCGGCCGTCCGGGTTGGTCGTGAACTTCAGGTTGGGGTACGCGGCGTGGACGGCTCGGTCGTTTTTGACCGCCTCGAGGAGCTCCGTATCGACGAACCTCTGATAGGCGTCCGACATGGTATCGTATTCGAGCCCCCGCTCGCTGCCGTACGAGTCGCCCCCTCCGCTCGCGGCGAAGATGGCGATGACGCTCGGGAAACGGTTGTTCGGGTCCGCGACGAAGTTGTTGATCGTGTTGATGATCTCGTTCCTGTCGCGCGCGTCCTGGACGACCATGAACGGCGCCTCCGCGCCGTCGACGTACGTCGCGGGGATCGCGACCTCCACGCGGCGGTTGAAATCCCCCTTGGCGTTGTCGTTCAACGTCGAATCGTGGCCGGTGAAGATCTCGCTCTCCCGGGACGACAGGGAAAACGCGAACGTCCGCCCCTGGGGAACGCCGTCGATCCTCTTGATCTCCGGGGCGTCCTGGTAGTTGGGCCCGATCTCGAAATCGCCGTCGCCTTCGGTGCCGACCGGATCGACCGTCCCGCCCTGTCCTCCCCCGCCGCTCGGGTTCGGGTCGTCTGTGCCGCCCGCGCCCGAGGTGCTGCCGCTGCTGCTCGAAGAGCTGCTGCTGCTGCTCGAAGAACTGCTGCTGCTGCTGCTGCTCGAAGAACTGCTGCTGCTGCTTCCGTTTCCTCCGCTGCCGCCCGAGCCGTCGGCGGCGTCTTTGTCGGACCCGCAAGCAGCGATTGAAAGCGCGACAAGGAGCGAGATACTGCATGGGATCGAGCGGGTCATGGATCCTCCTGGGATTGGATTGCGTTGCACGCCATCGGCGTGTGCGGCACCGACGTCGGGCCGGGGCGCTCGCGCGCCGGTCGGCGGACGTGAAGCCGATCGTGACGTTCGTGTGAGCGCGCAGGCGCCGCGAGGCCGCGCGGGTGACCGTCGACGAGCTACTCGGTGGTGAACCGGAAGACGGCCGTCTGCGCGTAGCGCTGGCCGGGCTTGAGGATGACCTCGTTCTTCCAGGCCGGGACGTTGATCGAGTTCGGGAACCTCTGCGGCTCGAGGCACAGGCCGCTGTACTGGTTGTAGACCGCGCCGCCCTTGCCCTTGATCGACCCGTCGAGGTAGTTGCCGGTATAGAACTGGATCCCCGGCTGATCGGCCTCGATCGTCAGCACCCGACCGGTCTTCGGATCCTTGACCCGAGCCGCCTCGCGGAGCGTGTGCGGGTCGCCGCTGACGACCATGTTGTGGTCGTATCCGACCGGCTTGCCGCCCATGGCTTCCAGGTCCCTGCCGAGCGGCTTGGCGGCGGTGAAATCGAGCGGCGTCCCCTTCACCGGCTTGATCTGGCCCGAGGGGACGCCGGTGGCGTCCGGCGGGGTGTAGCTGTCGGCGTGCAGCGTCAGCTCCTGGTCGGCGACGGAGCCCGAGCCGTGCCCTCCCAGGTTGAAGTAGCTGTGGTGGGCCATGTTGACGATCGTGGTCTTGTCGGTCGTGGCCGACATCTCGACCCTGAGCTCGTTTTTGTTGGTGAGCGTGTAGGTCGTGGTCGCGTTGACCGTGCCGGGGTAGCCTTCTTCCCCGTCCTTCGATACGTACGTGAGCTTGATGGACGGGCCATCCGGCGTCTCGGTCGCTTCCGCGTCCCAGACGACCTTGTCCCAGCCTTTCTTGCCGCCGTGCAGCGTGTGGGCGCCGTTGTTCGCGGAGAGCTTGTAGGTCTTGCCATCGAGCTGGAACTGCGCGTTCTTGATGCGGTTGGCCACGCGGCCGACCGTCGCCCCGAAGTACGGGCTGCTCTTCAGGTACCCGTCGAGGTTGTCGTGGCCGAGGACGATGTCGCCCATCTTCCCTGTCTTGTCGGGGACGTGGAGCTCGGTCACCGTCGCGCCGTAGGTCATCACCTTCGCGACCAGGCCGTTCGCGTTCGTGAGCGTGTAGAGGATGACCTCTTTGCCATCGGCGTTGCCGAAGGGCGCCTTGGAGACGGAAGCGGGCTTTGCGTTCATGGTTTCACCACCAGGTGGCTCGGGCTTGGCGGCCGGGGCCGCCGGAGAGGCGTCCGGCGCGGGGGCCGCCGCCGGCGCGGGCGGCGCCGCCGCAGGGGGCGTGTCGACGGTCTGCGCGCCGCCGCATGCGCCGGCGAGGCACGCCGTCATCGTCAATCCGAACCACGATCTCGTCCTATCTATCGCCATGCTGTTCCCTCCGCCAGGATTGTCTCACCTGGATCGGCTCCACCTGAGCAAGCCCAGCGCGGGTGAGCCCCCACGATCTCGCCATGGCTTGCATTCACGACACCCGGTTGGAGTCGGCGCAGAGATCGATCCCGATACAAAGGATCAAGAGTCCGGTGCGCACGACGGCTACCCGGGACAAAGCGGAACGACACCCTGAAACGAAATTGTGAACGTTCACATTGACCATGTCAACTCAAATGAACCGGCGCGAGGCGAGCCTCGATCCCGAAATTGGAATCCACATCGAACAATACCGTGGCCCTGCGCCCGCCCTCTTGACGCGCCGCTCCGGAGGAGACTTGCCAGCCATCCGACGTCGAGCTTGGCCGTGGACCGACGGATCATCGCTGACATCAGAAAAAATGTGAGCGATCACAATCGCGTGGCTCTGGCCGGTCGAGACGATCGCGCCGGCGTTCATTCACTCCTGGTGCGCGCTCCAGCCGACCTCGTTGCCCTTCGTGCCGACCTGCGTGTCTTCTGGACATCACCGTTCCTAGCGCTCGAGCGCAGATCTGGAGCGCCCATCCCGGGTCGCCGCGTCCGCGGCGCCGCCGCCGCGGTGGTACGTCCCGCGAACCAGGTCCCAGAGCGGGAAGGTGACGTTGAAGTTCCACTGCCGCATCAACGACGGCCGGTGGTGCGCGCTGTGGTGACGCCGGAGCCGCGCCACGAGGCGGCTGCGGCCTATCCTGCTGTCCGGCGGGAGGTGGTACGAGAGATGGAGACACTCGTACAGCACCATGTACCCCATGCACGTCGCCACGAAGAGCGAAGCGAGGTTGCTTTGACCGGCCGCGCCGAGCGCGAGGGCGAGCGGGAGCGTCAGCGCGAAGACTCCCGCGATGCCGTAGGAAGGGATCAAAACGAAGCCGAGCTCGCGCGGTGTGCGGATGGCCATGTCGCTCTCGACGAACACGCGGTGGTGCACCGGCGTGTGCCGGTCGTAGAAAGCCTCGAGGAAGCGCCGCCTCCGGTGGAGCAGACCCCGATGCGCCCGCCACTCGACGGCGTTGCAGAAGACGAAGAAAAGCGGGATCGCGGCGAGCTCGCAGGCCTGCAGGCTTCGCAACCGCGTGAGCGAGAGCGCCGCGAGCCCACAGCCGAGGCCGACCGTGCTCGCGAGGTGGAGCCAGGGAGAGTACCACCGCGGCATCGACATCACCCGGCGCCGCCGCAGCTCGGCCCGGCCCGCGTCGTCGAGCGGGGCAGGGTCGGGGGAGCCGTCGTGGCCAGCCGCGCTCACCGGCCTGCCTCGCGCCCGGTGTCGAACGCCCGGTCCCAGAGCGCGGAGCTCACCCCGAAGCGCGCGCGCGGCGCGGCGTGGTGCCGGAGGTGGTGGCGGCGTTGCGCTGGAAGAGGGTGTTCCGCCTCGCCGAGCAGGTGCGCCGCGAGGTGGGAGAGCTCATAGAGAAAATAGCCGGCGACGAGCCCGGCCCAGAGCGGCGCGGCGCGAGAGACCCCCGCGGCCGCCGCGGTCGCGCAGAAGCCGGCGGAGAAGGCCCCGAGCGTGGCAACGGGTGGTTTGACGATGGGCGTTCGGTGAGGGGTTTCGTGGTGCGCGAGGTGGATACGGGCGCCGAGGAAGGCGAGCGGGTGCTTCGCCGGCAGGTGGAAGAGGAAGCGGTGGAGCAGGTACTCAATCAAGGTCCAGCCCGCGAGCCCAGCCGCCCAGAGGAGCCCTCCGGCGAGCGCGCCGACTCCGCTCCACACGACGATCCCCAGAAGGGTCACCTCGGCTACCGCGACGACGGCGAGCCGCCGCGCGTCGGCGGGGTCCCGGAACATGGCGCCACGCAGGGTCGACATGCCGTCCATCCCTCACATGAAGATGCCGTCGACGAGGGTCCAGGGCTCGCGCGTGAGGACGCGCCGGGCGAAGTCGAGGAGGACCGCGTTGAAGTCGCCCCGCGGATGACGCGTGAAGCCGTCGCGCACCGACGCGGCGTCGAGGTCGTAGCGGCGCACACCGAGGGAGTGGTCCATCCACACCGACTGCCGGAACGCCGTCGATTCAGGGCACAACGCCGGCGTCGGGCGGAGGCGATGGTTGTAGAGGAGGCACTCGTCGGCCACGCGCAGGTCGTACGGGGAGAGCTCGAACGACTTCGCGGCGAAGGCGCGGTGGAACAGCGAGCGGCTGCGCTGCATGTAGTCTCCGCCCTGCTCGCCCGGGCACAGCAGCCCGAGATCATGAATCATCGCCAGCGCGTAGAGCAGGTCGGGATCGGCCTTCTGGCGGCGGCGCTCGAGGAGCAGCGTCGTGAAGTGGAATACGCGAAGACAGTGGTTGCGCAGCCCGTCGCCGCGGTAGGGGCAGAGCTCCTCGAAGAGCTCCTGGGCGCGTGCCCCGAGCGCCGGACGCGCTCCGAGGCGATGCGAAGGCGCGGCGTCCGGCGTCGGCATGAGCTCGGCCATGATGAGATCCTAACACGGGTCGCGCCGGCGCTGGCGCGCCGAGCGCTCCCCGTGTCAGAGACTCCAGCGTCCGATGCCCGGCGGTTCCACATCGTAGGTAACCCCCCTCCAGCGTGAGCTGGTCCTCGTCGAGGTAGGCAACGCCGATCGAGTCGTCGCTGAGCTCGGGCCGTCCGCGAGCGTCCCGAGCACGCCGTCGCGGGTGCTGACCTTTTGTACCGGCTCAATCCACTCAAGCTGGGGTTATCCGAGGCTCAGCCGGGAACCGCGGTTGTGATCGCGAGGCAGTGTGCACGCCGCCATGAGCGCGTTCACGCTCGGATGGCCCTCTCCTCGCCGTGACTTTATCATAAACGGCCAATCGCGCCTCGATGAGCGAAGCTGTGGCGTCCGCCGCGTGCACGTCGGACAGCGGCAGAGGCATTCACGAATGCCTCGACCCCGGCATGGATGGTGCGGTTCAGCAGGAGCGCAGCGCTTGACGCGCGATGCAGCGCCGTGGCACTGCTGTTCGCCGGGGAGGCTGCGATGTCGCCATTTCCGCGTTGGTCGCTCCGGGCGTTGGTCCCGCTCTGGATGTTTCTCGCTTGCGTGCTCGGGTCGGGCGGGTGCCAGTGCGTCTTCGGTGAGCCGCCTCCGGATCCGCCTGGCCTCGTCGCCTGCCGGACACAGCGCGCGCACAGCCCTGCCACGTCCCGCCCCGCGCCAGAGGTAGAGACCGTCGCCGCCGGCACCATCCCGGGGACGTTTTCCATCACGAGCACCGGCGAGTCCGTGTACGCCATGGACCTGGCCACCCCGCCCTCGCGTGCGGGCATGGGTCCTGGGCTCCAGATCGTCTACCGCAGCGACGGCGGCGACGGCGTGCTCGGCAACGGTTTCTCCCTCACCGGGCTGTCCGCGATCACACCATGTCCGAAGAGCCTCGCGCAAGACGGGGAGATCCGCGGCGTGCGCTACGGCGGCGACGACGCGCTCTGCCTCGACGGCCAGCGCCTCGTCCCCGTGGGAGAGGGGCCGGGAACCATCGAGTACCGCACGTTCCCGGATACCTTCGTGAAGGTGGTCGGTCACTACCCTCCGGAACGCGGCGCGCCCGCCGAGGCGCTCTTCTTCGAGGCCTATCTGCCCACCGGCCGCATGGTCGAGTACGGGCGCACCGAGGGCAGCAAGCCGCTCGCGCGTGGCGGCGTCCCGCGCGCGTGGCTGGCGAACGAGGCCCGCGACGGCCGCGGAAACGCCATGACGTACGCATATTGCCTCGCAGAGGCCGAGGACGGCCATGCGGCCGAATATGCGGTGGACGAGATCCGCTACACGAGCTTCGAGGGCACGCCGTCGCTCGAGCCTTCCCGGGCGGTGCGCTTCGTCTATGGGACCAAGGATGCCGCCGCGGTTCGCACGGGCTACTCGGGCGGCGTGGCGCTCCAGCGCTCGCTCCGCCTGGAGGAGATCCAGATGCTCGGTCCGGGCGACGCGCTGGTCCGGAGCTACGGTTTCCGCTACGAGCTGAGCCCGACGACGAGCCGGACGCTCCTGACCCAGGTCGAGGAGTGCGCGAGCGACGGGGTCTGCAAGCCTCCGACACGGTTACAGTACAGCCGCGGAAAGCCCGGATTCGAGCGGCTCACGACGGACATCGACAAGCCGGTCTCCGAGAAGGCCAGCCCGATGGTGTTCGACATCGACGCCGACGGCCTCGACGATCTCGTGATTCCGGACATCGTCGCGGGGCCCAGCACGCCGTCGCATCCGATCACCGCGTGGGGGGTGGCGCGCAACCTCGGGCCCCGCGCCTCGCCGTCCTTTCTCGCGGCGCCGGAGCTCGCCTTCCTCGAGGATTGGCTGTTCGTCGCCGATCCGGATGGACCGTCCGACCCGGCCCTTCTTCAGCCCGAGCTCGGGACGGTGCTCGATTACAACGACGATGGGCAGATGGACGTATTTCTCCACGACGTCTTCGACACCAAGACCACATGGCACGTGCTCCTGTCCCAGCCAAACCGGACCTTCGCGCTCCATGACACGGGCATCCGCCGGCCGTTCCCGCTCGGGGTCACGCCTGCGCCGCCGAGCCTGAGACGCGCCGGCGCCTCGGTGCACCTCGCCGATCTCGACGGCGACTCGGTGCCGGATCTGATCCAGTGTCAGGACCACGCCGAGGAGCTGGTGCCGGACCCGCTCTCCGCGGTGTGGACCGTCCACCTCTGGAGGCCCGCGCGCGGCACGACGCCCGCGGGATTCGACCCCACGGGCGAGTCGATCGAGCTGCTCACCGGCTATCCCTGCGCAATGGAGCTCCACACGCTCGACATCGACGCCGACAGCAAGATCGATCTCATCGTGCCCTCCGTGAGGTTGTTTGACGACGGGACGGCCCTCATCAAAGATAGCTACGAGGCGATCATGCGCCGGGGCGAGGGACGCTGGGGGGTCATCGACACCAAGCTCCCTGTCGTGCCGCGCGAGGGCCGCGTCGTCTTTCTCGACGTCAACGGCGACGGCCTGCCCGATGCCGTCGAATCCGGCTTTAGCGGCCAGCTCTACACCTACCTCAACACGGGGTCGACGTTCGTGATATCGCCGTTCCGGACCGTCGACGCGTTCAGCTTCGGGGATCTGCTGGGGGTCCAGGACCAGGACGCGCTTTTCCGCCTGGCGGTGCCGCTCGACTTCAACGGCGATGGACGGCAGGATCTCCTCATGCCCGTCCCACCAGGCATGCTGCTGAGTGGCTCCAATGTCCTCCCCTCCTGGGCCGTCCTGCAAGCGACGGGCGACCTGGAGGGGCCGCCGTTCAAGCTCGTCGACGCAGGGGTTCCTTTCGAGGCCAAGCTCGGTGATGCGATCACGCTCGCCGATCCGCACGGGCCGCGCACCGGCGATCTCAATGGGGACGGGGCCCAGGACGTTATCCTGCCGCTCGGCGGTGTGTTCAACGTCTTCCAGAACCTCTCGGCCGACCAGGATCTCCTGGTCGCGGTCTCTGACGGGATGAACGCGCACGAGCCGACCGAGCCGGGCTTCGTGCCCAACGTGAGCATCTCGTACGGCCACCTGACCGATGCGCCGGTCACGAGCGGAGGCGCAGAGGAGGATCCGAACCGGAGGAGCGCGCTCTACGTCGCGCGTTCCGGCGCGGCGGACGACTGCGGCTATCCGCGGCGCTGCGTCGTGGGCCCTCGCCGGGTGGTCAGCGCGTACGCGCTCAACAACGGCGCGGATCGAGCAAGGCGCTTTGAGGTCGGTTACCGCGACGGACGCTACCACCGGCTGGGCCGCGGATTTCTCGGGTTCGGCGAGCGGATCGTCACCGACCTGGACACGGGTGCCGTGACGATTGACGTCTACGACCACGTCACCTTCGACGACGGGCTCCAGGTCTTTCCCTTCGCGGGGAGCGTCCAGCGGACGTGGCACGGCGCTCCGGGGCTCGCAAGCCAGCCCAGACCGGAGCAGATCGAGCTCTCGTTCAGCGACGTGACGCGGACGCTCGTGCCGACCAACGACGGCGCCACGTACTTCACGCTGCCCACCGATCGCCGGGTGAGGCGAGCGCAAGGGGTCTATCCGCCCCCGGGCGGCGCGGTGCCCTCTGTCGAGGCGTACGTGCGGGAGATCGGGCGCGGCGGCGACGGCGCGACGCTGCTGCGCGACTCGGCATCGAAGGTGACGGACTTCGACACGTTCGGCAACGTGCGCGCCGAGGAGGTCTCGACGGAGGGCGTCGACCTGACGCTCAAGGTCACGCGGTCGTTCAAGAACGACACGGAGCGCTGGGTCCTCGGCCAGCTCGAGACGCAGAAGGAGTGCAGCGCGGCGGCGGGGATGTCGCAGTGCAGGACCCTCACGCGAACGACAACGATCTACGGCGAGGTCGAGACCGAGTCCACCGAGAGCGACGACGGTCTGCCGGACACGAAGCTGAAGCTTACCTACGCGCGCGACGACTTCGGGAACATCACCAGCGTCACGGCGGAGGACGCCTTCGGGCACAAGCGCACATCCAGCACGGACTTCGACGAGGAGGGCATGTTCCCCGAGAAGTACGTGAACGCGGCCGGGCATGCCACGCTCGTAGACTTCGACGACGCGCTAGGCGTGCTCCTCAAGCAGGTTGATCCGAATCAGCTCGTGACGACGTGGGCACACGACGGATTCGGGCGACTCGGCATCGAGACGCGTCCGGACGGCACGACGACGACGGTCACGCTCTCCCGCACCGAGGACGGTGGCCCGGCGCAGGATGCGTGGCGGGTGAGGCAGCAGAGGATCACGACCGGCGGTGCCGACGATACGGTGGAGTTCGACAGCTTCGGCCGCCCGATCCGGTGGCTGGGATACGGGCCCGAACCGGAACCGTCGGAGGGCTCGGGCGGTGCGAAGCGCATCATGCAGGAGATCGGGTACGACGCGCTGGGCGAGAACATCGCGCGGCGCTCCGTGCCGGTCAGGGAGGACACGCCCGAGAGCGCGATCCTGTACGATCGCTACGAGTACGATGCCGTGGGCCGCGAGGTGCGCCATACGACGCCGTGGAATGCTGTCACGACGACGGAGTACGATGGCCTTCGCGTGCGCGTCACCGACCCGCTCGACCACGTGACCGTGACCGAGCAGGATCCGCTGGGGCGCATCAAGACCGTCACCGACGCGGCCGACGGGATCACCCGTTACGCGTACGGCCCCTTCGGACTGCTGCACACGGTCACCGATCCGGGCGAGGCGCTGACGCGCACGACGCTCGACGCATTCGGCCGCGTCCGTCAGCTCGACGATCCCGATCGGGGCACGACGGTCTCGATCCATGACGGCTTCGGCGAGCTGATTTCGTCGACCGATGCGCTCGAGCGAAAGGTCACGTGGACGTACGACGCGCTCGGTCGACCCCGCTCACGCGTGGACCAGGACGGCGCGGAGAGCCTGACGACCACGTGGACCTGGGACACCGCGGCGCATGGCGTCGGCAAGCTGCACACGCTCGCGAGCCCGGATGGAGAGAAGGCGTACGGGTACACCGGTCGCGGGCAGCTCGACACGATCGCGCTCCGCCTCGACGGCGAGCGCTCTCCCCTGGAGGCCAGGCTGGGCTACGACGAGCTCGGCCGCGTCCAGACGGTCACGTACCCGGCGCCGGCCGGCGCGGCGCCGTTCGTCGTGGCCCACGATCGCGACGCGCACGGTCATGTGCTCGCCGTGCGCGACAGCGGAACGAACCTCGCCTACTGGCGCTTGACGGACGTGGACGATGCGGGGCGCTTCCGGGAGGAGGTGTTCGGCAACGGCGCTGTCACGGAGCGGAGCTACTTCGCGGACAAGCAGCGCCTGAGGCACATGGCGACGCAGAGCCGCGCTGGTGAGGTGCAGGACCTGGACTACGGGTTCGACGATCTCCTGAATCTCACGCGCCGCACCGACGCGCTCCAGCCCGAGAACACGACGGAGCGTTTCCGGTACGATTCGCTCCATCGGCTGACGTGCGCGTACTTCAGCGATCTCGAGAGCGCGTCGGCGCCCTGCGCCCTGCGCTACGGCTACCACCCGAACGGCAATCTCAGCTTCAAGTCCGACGTCGGTGACCTCTCGTATGACGACCCGCTGCACCCGCATGCGATCACCGGCGCGGGTACGGACAGCTACGCGCATGACGCTGTCGGCAATCAGACGGCGCGGCCTGGCGGCACGACGGTGCGCTATAGGGCGTTCGACCTGCCGGAGCGCATCACGCAGGGTGCGAGCACCATCACGTTCGGCTACGACGGCGACCAGCAGCGGATCCGCAAGATCACCCCGGAAAAGGAGACGCTCTACTTCGGCGATCTGTACGAGCGGGTCACCGATGCGGCGTCAGGCGCCGTGGAGCATCGGTTCCACGTCCACTCGCCGGAGCGCGTGGTGGCGATCGTGACCCGGGGAGGCTCGGACGACGGCACGCGCTACGTGCATGTCGATCACCTCGGCTCGATCGATGCGCTCACCGACGAGGACGGCGGCTTGATCGAGCGGCGGAGCTACGACCCGTTCGGGCAGCGCAGGAACCCGGTGTGGGGGGAGCGCCCGCCCGCGTCGTTCCCGAGCGAGACGACGCAGGGGTTCACCGGACACGAGAGCGACGACGACCTCGGGCTCGTGAACATGAAGGGCAGGATCTACGATCCCAGGATCGGGCGGTTCTTGACGACGGACCCGATCATTTCGATTCCGTCCTTCGGGCAGAGCTGGAATCCGTACAGCTACGTGCGCAACAGCCCGCTCAATCACGTGGATCCGAGCGGGTTCCAGGAAGAGCCGGTGGAGGCGCCGATCCTGCCGGTCTCCTCGGTGGTGCACCCGGAACAATACGCCGTAGAGCTCTTCTACTCGCGGCCGAAAGCAAACCAGCCTGAAGAAGGGCCGCGCGAGGCCGTGGAGGTCGGCGCCACGACGGCGCCTATCGACGTGGGCACGACCGGAAGTTCATCTGGGTATGTGCCGCAGCCGGTGACCGTCTCGCCGGAGCATTCGGGCGTCGGCGGCCCAGGCACCGTCGTCGGCCAGACCTTGCTGGGCGCCGCGGAGGGGACGCGCGACCTCGGAGCAGGGATCGCGCGGATGCTCGTGCTGAATGCGCTGACGCTTGGGATGTACAGCGGCTACGAGTTCGCTAGCGCGATGTGGCACGGCTACGACGAAGCCGGCCCCGTCGGCGCGCTCAACGCCGTCAACCCGCTCTACCACATCGGCCGCGGCGCGGCGGACACGGCCCTTGCCATCGATCGGGATGACTATCGGACAGCGGGCGCGGCGGGGACCAAGGCGATGGTCATCGCCGCGGCCACCGTCTTCGGGATGGGAAGGGGGCTGGGGGCGGCGGAGGAGGCGGCAGCGGCGGGAGCCGCGACGGCAACACCGAGAGCGTACTCGGTGGTGTTCGAGACCACCATCCCGAAGGCCGGGGTCGGCAGATACCCTGCGCACTTCGCCGCAGCGAATGAAAACTTGCTTCAAGCGATGGCAGATCCACAGCTCGCGCAAATGCTTCGTCAAACCCTAGGGCAACAGTTCGAGAGCACGGTCCTGAGTCCAACAGGTCGCGTTCTTGGAAGATCACCCACGGGGTGGACATGGCATCACGTTCCCGGTAGACCTGGTGTGCTTCAGCTGGTTCCAATCGAGCAACACGCGTCGGGCTCGTCCTGGCAAAATCTACTTCACCCAAACGGACAGGGAGGGATGAGTGAATGGGGACACCTCTACTAAAAGAAGTTCTTCAGGAGTGGGAAAAGTACGAGCCCGATGACGACCTATATGTTCCATCTGGAACGAGTGTCACCTTGAACACACCCGTCGTCATTCTTCCGTTCGATCGGCATCGTCCTCGGAGGGTCGAAGACCTCGAGTACATCCTGAGTTTTGAGCAAGTCAGGGACGCCATCGTCGGGCTCGAGGCCCAGCTTCGGCGCGATACGTCGGCTGAAGAGCGGCTCGTAGCGGTTCTTCATTACGCGCGACATGACGCGTTCATCGATCCCCAGCACGTGCCGGTGGGTAAATTGCGCGAATGAATCGGCTCGTCGCGCGGAAACCGACCATGTCCAGGTCGTCGGTCCGATGCTGCGCAACGCGCCCCTTGGCCTGCTCTACGCCGAGGTGCGCTTCCTCGCGTCTGAGTTCGCACTGCGGCTGCCCGCGTCGCGGTTCCGCCCGAGATTGCGCGTACCACGCTCCCGCCGGCCTTCGTCAAGAAGCACGTGAACGCGGCCACACACATCACATCCGTGAGCCCGATGACGATCTCGGCCTCGTCGAGACGGTCACTTACCCGGCGCCGTTCGTCGTGGCTCACGACCACGACGCGCACGGCCACGCAAGTCGGACCGGTGATGCATCCATGGGACGCGTCAAGCTGCTGTTCAAATAGGATGGCGACGTCGCCGACCACATCGAGATCGAGAGCGTATGGGCGCTCCACCACGAGAACGGCTACCTAGTCGACAACATTTCATTTTGTGTTTGAAAATTGCGGACGGTGACGTCGAAGGTGCAGCAGGTCAAGCGATCGTCAGGTCAGGGCGAAGACTTACGAGCGATCTGCCGCGGCTGGTTGCTGTGGACGTGCCTCCCAGCGTCCGCCATTCGCTGGTGCAGGGTGAGCGAGAGGGCCTGTTTGAATTGGGGGTAATGTGCCTTGGACAAAGGCCGTGGCCAGCGATATCGTCATCATGCTCGGTGGCATATGAAACCAAGGCTCTCTCGTTGAACCCTTGACCGATGACCGGGGCTATTCGCTGAACCGAAGCGTCTCGACCTTGATGCCGTCCTCCCCCGCGAACTCTTCGCCAGACCAATCCCAGCTCACGCCGCCCTTACCCGGCGGTCCCAGTTCGTACCTGACGCCCTCCAGCGTGAGCTGGTCCTCGTCGAGGTAGGCGATGCCGATCGAGTCGCCGCCGCGTCCAGGGCCGCCGTAGCCGCCGTCGCCTCCTCGGCCGCCCTCGCCGCCGCCACACGACCAGGTGCCGTCCCCCACGGCCCCGCCCGGTGCACCTCGACCGCCGTCGCCGCCTCGCTCGGGCGGCCCGCCGTCACCACCTCCCCCGGCGTTGTCCGTCGTGAGCAGGCTGTCGCGCACGGTCAGCTTGGCGTGAAGCACGGCGATGGCGATGCTTGGACGGCCGTTCCCGCCCGGTTGGCCGCCTCGACCTCCGCAGCCCCCCGCGCCGCCCGAACCGCCCGCTGCGCCCCCCTTGGAGGCCACGTCGCACACAGCGAGCCCGCCGCGACGCCCGCCTCCCCCGCCACCGCCCTGGCCCGGCATGCCGCGGCCCCCCTCGGCTGCCTTGTCGCCCTCCCATCCGGTCTCCGTGAGCCGCCCGATGCCCTTGCCAGCTGCGCCGGCCGCGCCCCACGTGCCGCTTTTCCCGGAGAAGCCGCTGGCGCAACCACCGTCTTCGCGGTTGCCGAGTCCTCCTTGCCCCTCGTGGCCGGGGTTCGGCGCGGGTACGGGCTCGCCGGCCTCTCCATCTCCAGCGCCGTCGGCGCGCCCGTCGCCGCCCTTGCCGCCGACGCTCGGGAGCCCGTCCTCGCACGGGTTCACCACCGCGGGTCCGCCGGCGACGGTGGCTGCCGAGCACGCATCCCCCCCGTAGATTCCGTGCCGCCCGTCAGGGGCTTGATTCAACCCGGGCCACCTCTCGCCATGGCCGCCACCAACTCCGTAGGATCCGTGGATCGCGCCCCGGGTGAACTCGACCACGGAGCCCGAACGAACGAGCATCCCGATATGGGTTCCGCCGGAGATGTCGACGTGGTCGATCGTCGAGACGCCATCGGCCGCCCCGGTGTCGCCGGCGCCTGCCGGCTCGACCGTCAGAACAATGGGAGATGGGCGCTCCCGGATGGTGATGCCGGTCGTGACACTCTCTTTGAAGCGTTCGAATGTCTGGCAATGAAGGCCTCCGTAGAGGTCCACGCCAGAGGGTAGGATGACGGACTCTTCAAAGACGTCGCTGCACACGAACACCCTTCCTCGACCGATGCGCGCCAGGGCAATCGCGCGCCGGAGAGAGCCAACCGGCCTGGCCTTGGTGCCTGGATTCGCGTCATCGCCGCCAAAGAAAAAAGTGTTGACGAATATGCCGCAGCCGTCGTCGAACCGATCGGCCGCAAGGTGCTCGAGGCAGAGGGCTTCCGGCGGTGCTTCGTCCTGGCACGACGATGTGAGCGCACACGGCGGATCATCGGCGCCGATGGGGCCTGGCGCGCTCTCGCAGCCAACCGTGGCGAGAGAGAGGGCAAGGGGCAAGACCATCGTGTCTTTTGACATCATCGGTATTCCTCGACGGCGGCGCCGCGGTGAGCGACTCAACGGGGCGGCTCGTTTGCCGCACCGAAACGATAGAGTTGACCTCGTGGGCCGCGCGCGCCGCTGCCCACCTCCTCATTGACATCGGCGTTGCCTGCGGGGCCGCCTTCTCCAGCTCCCCCAACCTCGAAGGTCGTGCCGGGCAGGATGGTCAGATGGGGGACCACGTACGCGATGCCGACGGCAGCGCCGCCGAGCCCGCCGCCCGCATCACCTCCGCGGCCGCCGTTGCCGCCGAGGCCACCAGCACATGCCTCCCACATGTTCGTGTTAGTGAAGCCCTTCCCCCCGTGGCCGCCGAACCGCCCAACGCCGCCTGGTTGACCAGTTCCGCCGACCCCGCCATTGCCGCCGTTGCCTGCGACAACCTTCGTGGCGTCGAGTTCTAGCTCCGAGTCCTCCAGTGCAACGATGGCGATGCTCGCTCCGCCATAGCCGCCGCCCCGGCCTCCCTGGCCGCCGCAACCTCCGCTCCCCCCCGAGCCGCCGGCCGCACCGCTTTGAGGGCGGTCTCCAGGACACGCAACCATGGGCCCACGCGATTTGCTGCCGCCGCCGCCGCCCCCCCCTTGGCCGGCGCCGCCCTTCTTTCCATCCTCACCCCGGACACCCACCCATCCGTGGATGTTGAGGTAGCCTTCACCTGCCGCGCTGTCAGCGCGGCCACCGCTGGCACCGGGCGCACCGTCTCCCCCCTTCGTGCACGGATCGCTGCCCGCGCCGAGCCCCGCAATCCCGTAGCCTTGCGGATTTTCCGCAGGCTCCGGCTTTCCTGGCATGCCATCGCGGCCGACGTCGAGTCCGCCGTCGCCGCCGTATCCGCCCGTCGACTCGCTCCCATCGTCGCACATGGTCACGACGGGCAGGGCGCCCACGGCGGCGTCCGCGGTACATGCGTCCGCGCCGTGGTTCCCCTGCTCGCCGTCCTTCGCGCGGACGCTGAGCGCGTCCTTGCCCGCCTCCCCGTCCTTGCCGTTGCCCGCGATGACATCGCTCGACGCCACCCTGGCCTTGGCACCCGGACTCAAGATCATCGCGATCGACGACTTTCCATCGCTCGCGGAGGCGTCGGCCGCCACGGCGTGCACGCCGAAGATCACGGAGGTCGCGTCGTCCCCTACGATGACCGCGTCGTTCCCCCCGAGGACCCGCAGCGGGATCCCCTCCGCCGGAGCGATGATCGTCGGGTGATCCGGCCCGCCGAAGGACCCCTCATACGACCACTCGCCGTCCTCGCAGCGCCGCCCGCCCCAGAAATCGACGCCCGAGGGCAACACGAGCGCCTCCTCGAACCTCCCGCCGCAAGCGTACACGCGCCGGGTCGCTGCCTCGCCGTGGCGTCGCCCGTGCGCGGCGAGCCCGACCGCGTGTTGCAAGGTCTTCACGGGCGCATCCTTCGTGCCGGGGTGCTTGTCGTCACCGTTCTCGCTGACGAACACGCCGCATTTGTCGAGCGCTGGCGCTGTGCTGGGCTCTCCCGCGCACGGGTCGAGCGGAGGCTCCGGCTCGGGAGCACACGCGAGCTTTTCCGAGCAATCATCGGAATAGCTAGCGCAAGCCGTCAGCGTACCGGCTCCCCACAAGCAGACTGTGAGGGCGATGACCGGCCTCACGGCGCCTCGGCCCGTCATCGCCGCCATTCTCTCGGCCCCCTTCGTGCTCACCATTCGCCCTCGATTCGCGCGCCGATCTCGCTCCCATTCGCCACGGGCGAGACATTGACTCGATCCCCAGCCGGTTTGACTCCCAGGAAGGAGAAGTCCGTGAAGAATGACGCGGCGGTCATGGCCCCGAGGACACCGCCGGTGATCACCGCGGCCAGCCCGGCGCGGCCGTACGTGTTGCGCGCGTCCTGAAGGCGCGCCAGCTCGCCACACGGCGAGTTTCGAGGCGCGTGCCAGCACATCGACGCGCTCGATGACGGCTCGGCCTGGAGCAGGTCACGCCGGGCGCTCAGGTCGTCATCGAGCTTGCCCGCCCGAACGATGAGGATGGTGCCCACCGCCACGCCCGCCGTCGAGACGGCGATCCCCGTGATGCGCAGCGTCCCCGGCCAGGAGGCCCACGGGCTGGGAGCCTGCGCGCGCGCGGCGGGCAACCTGCGCGCTGAGGCCGGCGCCGCTGTCGCGGTCTCCTTGGCGCTGCTCGCCTCCTTGGCGCTGCTCGCCGCCGCACGGGGCAGCTGCATCGTGATCTCGTGCTCCGCGCCTGCCACGGCGAGGAACGAATGGAGCGCCTCCTCACGGCCCGGTGCGCGGGCCCGCACCATGTGTTTGCCTGGCTCGAAGAAGCGCGTGTACGTCCGTGCAACCTGGTCGATGCGCTCGCCGTCGATGAACACCTCGGCGTCGGGCGGATCGACCCCGAGCACGAGCGTCGCGATGTGCTTCGCTGCCTCGCGCTGTCCTGCCTCGAACCGCCGCCGGAGCGCGTCCGGAAGCGCTTCGCGCTGTTCCAGGCTCCTGGAGAGGTGCTCGGCCGCGTCGCGGTACCTGTGCAGCGCGACCTCGCAAAGGCCGAGCTCACCGGCGAGCTCCGCGCGCTCTCGCTCGGTGCTGGTCGTCGGGTCTGCGGCGTCGAAAGCAGCCTTGTAGGCAGCGTGCGCCTCGACCCACTGCCCGGCATTGCGCGCCCTCTGACCACGGCGAACATGGTCCTTCACCGAGGAACTGCCGCTCGGTTTCGCCTTCGCTTGAATGTCGTCCGCGCTGGCCGAGCGCGTGAGTCCTGTCGCGACCCCGAGCGCAAGAAAGATCGAGAGAGAATGCGCGATGCAACGCATCCAGTCACGCTAGTGATGCCGTCCTCTTGGCGTCAATCGACAGAAATCGCCAGATTGGATCCGTTTTTGTGAGAATTTTCGGCCGATCAGTTGAATGCGCTCAGCCGTTCGCAAGGGTCGACTGAATGTGGGTAATTATTCTACATTGCACTACATTATCTGACCAAAATTGGTCACCGTCTCATTTCTTTGAAGCCTTTCGACCGGCTCAAGTGTGCTGCCTACCGTGGACAAGCCAGCACCCGTCTCCCCCGGCTTCGAGCTCTTCCGGCGCCTCGCGCGGCGCCACGGCGTGCCGGAGCGAAACGCCGAGGATGTCGCCCAGGAAGCGCTGCTGCGGGGGCTGGAGGCCGACAAGCGGCTCGACCCGGGGGGAGACCCAGCCCCGTACCGCGTCACGATCGCCGTCAACCAGGCGCGCAACCACGTCCGTGACGCCCGCTGCCGCGGCGAGGTGCTGACGTCGTTCGATGAGTGCGAGATCCGAGACGAGTGCCCCACCCCGGAAGAGCTGCTCCGGAGACGGCAGCAGGAAGAGTTCACGCGGGAGCTGATAGACCAGCTCGATCCCAAGTACAGGGATCTCGTGATCAAGCACGATCTCCAGGACGTCCCGCTCGCCGAGATCGCCGCCGAGCAGGGACTCCCGCTGGCCACGGTGAAGACGCGACACTGGCGGGCGCACAAGGAGCTCCGGGTGCAGCGGGAGCGGTGGCAGGCGCAGGAGCGCTCGCAGGGAAGGGACGACAGCGCCTTCCTGTCGCTCGCGCTGGGTTTCCGCCGTCGCGCGTCGTGGGTGGCCTCGCTGCGCCATCTGGGGGTGAGGATCCTCGTTCAGTCGGCGCTCGTCCTGGTGACCGGCGCGATCGTCTCCGCTGTGCCGCCCTTGGCCGACCTGGAATCGTGGCTCGGGGCGGCGGCGGTCCGCGTCCCCGTCACCCCGCCTGCAGCGCAGGATGCTGTGGCGTCCCCTGCGCGAGACGGCGCGCACGGCGCCGCGGCGCCCGCCGCGCCGATCGCGCGTGAGATATCGTCGGTCAGCGATCAAGGAAGCGCGCGTGCGCAGGCGGCGGCGAGCAGCACGCCCGCTCCCTCGACCAGGACCAACGGGCGGCCCGCATCTCCAGCGAGGGCCATTCGACCGACCGTCATCAGCGAGCACGAGAGGAGCCTGATCGACCAGGCCCGGAGGGCTATCGAGGCTGGCAATGCCATGGCCGACGTCGAGGCGCTCCAGCTGCTGCACGCCCACGCGCGGGAGTTCCCCGATGGGCTGCTCGCCGCCGAGCGCGAGGCAATGCTCCGACAGCTGCGCTGAGCCACCGGCAGTGCTCTGACGGCAAGCAGGCGGGGACGCTCGTGATGTCTTCGGACAGCACAAGGCTTCGATCCGCCTTGTTCCCGACAAGAACGGTCACGTCCAGGAAACGAAACGCGATGACGACGATGGAGGATCTGCTCGGTGCGATGTGGCTCATTTCGCCGCTCGGGCTCGCGATGATAGCCTGCGTCGCGATCGGCTTCGCCGTCACCGCGCGCGAAGCGCTGGGACGCGAGCGCGGGCTTCGCGAGGCGCGCGAGCATGCGCAGGATGACGAGGCGGCAGCCCTCACCGAGGCGAAGGAGCAGGCAGCGGCGGAGCGGGACCGATACCGGCGCCTGCTGGACTGTCACATCGATGCGGCGCTCGCAGAGCTGACAGACGTCCGCGCGCGCCCCGTCCCCAGGCCAGGCAGGGTCCTCGAGTCGCTCTGCGCGACGAACCCTTCGTGGAGGAGAAAGCTGGCCGAGAGTACGGGGTTATCGCCGAGGGAGGTGGAGCAGTTGCTCAGGAGCGACCTTCCCATGACGCCCGGCCTTGCCCGGCAGCTGGAGGCGTTCACCGGCACGCCTGCTCGGTACTGGGAGCGCCTGTGGCGGCTGCACGACGACTACCGGACCGACGCAGAGCAGACCCCGGTGATCCAGGTGGGCGAGCCCGTCACCAGGCGCGAGAGCTCGGCGCGTCCCGCGTCGGCATCGTCCCCGGCGCCGAGCTCGGCGCCGCCGCCTCCGCCCACGATGCCTCCTCGCGCGCTCGACGTTCCTCCGCCCGTGGTGCCGTCTCCCGAGCTCGTTGCCAGGAGCCCGCGGGCGAAGCTCCCTCCGCCACCGGTGCCGCGGCTTCGATCGCCGCTCCCTGTCCGCGCCGCCGCAGGGGCGGAGCTCGCCGGGCGAGCTGCGACGTTGACGAGCGTCCCGCTACAGCGTGACGAAGCGGGGGCGAGCTCCGCTGACGCGTCCGATTGGGAGGATGCAGAGCGCTCGCCGCTAAAAACGACACTTCCGGGAGTAGGGAGCCATGGGTGAGCGCCACCGTGCCTCGGATGCGGTGGACCTGGGCATGCGCCCCGAGGCACGCGTTGCATTCGATGCCATCGTGCAGCAAAGGCCCATGATCAGGGACAGGCTGCGCCGCCTCCAGGTTCCAGAGTGCGACCGAGACGACGTGATGCAGGATATCCTGCTCTCCGTATGGAGGACAGTCGAGGCAGGAGCGGTCCCTGCGCGCGAGCACCTGTCGATGAAGCAGGCCACGAGGCGCTGGCTGGATGTGGTCGTGTGGCACCATACGACGCATTACAGGGAGTTCCAGCGTCGGTGGGAGAAAGGCCGCGATTCGTATGCGCATGCGGCGATCGATGACCCTATGCCGTCGCCGTTCGGGCAGGTGGAGGCGCGGCTCAGCCTCCGCCACCTGGACCGGATCGATCCTGCGCTGCGCGACGTCTTGGTGGACGCCGCTCTGGGACATACGGTGGAGGAGATAACGGCCGAGCTCGGTCAGGACCCCAGCACGATCCAGGAGCGTCTGGCGCGCGGAAGAGAGCAGCTCCGGAGGACGCTGCGCTCGACCGCAGGGCGCCGCTGCCAGAATTCGTGCTCGCTGCCCTGGGGGACGGCCTCGGTCACTCCAGATCAGGCCGCGCGCTGCCCATGCCGATGGCCCACGCCATCGTGTAACGCGCGTTGATCTCGCACCGCGGGTTCCAGCGCAGCGCGCCGCGCTCGTCCTCCCAGCGGAAGGCGTCGATCCCGAACGGCCCGAAATAGCCCGCGCCGGCGAGCGCTTGCCCCGCCTCGAGCGCGGCCTCGACGAGCCCCCGGCGCTCGCCGTCGCCGAGGTCGCCCTCGTCGGCCAGGGCGGCCCCGAGGTACGCCCCGTTCGCGTCGCAGCGCTGGATGCACGGGTCTCCGAGGCGCACCGCGCCGCCGCGGGCGACGTGCCCGTGCAGCGAGAAGTCGCCGCGGCGCTCGACCCAGGGCTCGACCTGCAGGCCGCTGTCCGGCGACGCAGGGTCGAGCGACGCGACGGCCCAGGGCCGCGCGTCGGGCAGCAGGGCGCCGCGGGCGACCCGGCGCCGGCCGCGCCCGGCGAACCCGAACGGCCGCTTGAGCAGCCAGTGGCCCGTCGGCGTGGGCTCCGCGATCGCGGCCTCGAGCTCGGCCAGCGAGGCGACGTAGCGCGCGCCGGGCAGCGTCTGGCCGAGGTCCGCGCAGAACCTCCGGTGGTTGACGCGCCGGAGCACGTCGAGCGGCGGCGCCTCCGCGAGGGCGACGCCGGCGCGGCCGAGGAGGCGAAGGGCGCGGGGCGTTGGGCACCACGCGCGGCCGACGAGCGGCGTTCCAGGAGGCGCCGGCGGCACGAGGGGCGAGGGGAGCTCGGGGCTCAGCACGACGTCGCCGGGGCGCAGCAGGGCCGAGACCCGGACGGCGAGCTCGGGCGCCCGGCCGGCGACCGCGGCGCGAGGGGTGTACCCCGCGGGGCGCGCCAGCTCCTCGTCGGCGTCGAAGTTCAGGACCCAGGCGCTCGCTCGGTCCATGAGGCCAGCGCGTCGAGGAACGGCTCGGAGAGGCCGGAGCGGCTGCGGTCGCGGCGGTTCATCGGCTCGCCCCGCATCAGCAGCGGCGAGAGGGGCGGCGGGATGTGGCGGACCCAGGCCTCGAAATCGCTCGCACCAGGCGGCGGCGCGGCATCATCCGGCCCGCGCGGCGCGGCTTCACCCGCGGCGGCCGGATGGCCTGCGGCAGACGTGGAAGGCGCCGCCTGGCCAGCGGTCCCGCTCGCCTGCGTGAAGCGGCGGAACCAGCGGACCCCGAAGCGCACGTGCGGGATCTCCTCCGCGCCGACCTGCTCCGTGAGCGCGGCGCCCTCGAGGTCGCCGATGGCGCGGAAGCGCTCGGCGAAGCGCGCCGTGTGGTCGAGGTTGCCCCCCTCGAGGCCCATGCCCATCACGGCCACGAACTGCGCGGGCGACGCGGCGGCGGGCACCCGCGTCCAGAACCAGTCGCGCACAGGGAAGTCGCCGAAGCGGTGGCCGATCGCGGCGAGGTACGCGGCGTAGAGCCGCATGTGGCGCACCTCGTCGAGGGCGATCCGGACGAGGCCGCCGCGGAAGGCGCGCGGCGTCTCGGGGAAGGCGAGCAGCGCCCAGGCCATGAGCTCCGCCGCCTGGAGCTCGTGGTGCAGGAACGCATGGAAGAGCTGCGCGCGGCGCGCCGGGTTGCGCAGCGCCTCGGGCCCCGGGCTCTTCTGCGCGCGCTCCGAGATGCGCAGCGCGGCGGGCCGTCCAGGTCGCTCGAGGCGCCGCGGCGGGGCCGGCGCGGCGCCAGGCGCCGACAGCTTGGCATCCGACTCCCAGAGGGAGGGCACGGGCGGCGGAGCGAGCTTGTGCTCGAGGTCCGTCGAGAGGACGTAATCCCAGGCCCAGCGCTCGACGGTGCCGGGCGGGGGCGCGTCGCTGGGCGGTGCGGGGGGAGACGGCATGGCGGCAGGAGAGGGCGGGCCGCTCTCGTACCACAGCGCCGGCGCGCCCGCGCGCCCTCGTGGCCAGCGCCGCGGAGCCCGCGCGGTCGCCCTGTCACGATGACAAAGGTCCCGGCGCCTCACCGACAATTTGCCCGGAAATCCCCGGGAATAGACCAGAACGACGAGTTTTGCGCCGAGATGATCGCTCGAGAAGCGTGGCTTACGCCTTGCTCTGAGACACGGCATGAAGGCGGAGCGGCGTTCCCAGGCGGTCGACAGGAAGCGCGAGGATCAGACGGTGCTCGTCATCGGGGGCAGCGGCGGCATGTCGAGCCGCTACCGCGATGTGGTCGAGAAGCACGGCTGGTCGCTGCGCCATTACGAGAACCGCGTGCCGCCGGGCTCGCGCCACGGCGTGGGGAGGATCGCGCTCATCGTGATCATGGTGACGATGGTCTCGCACGCGCTGCGCGATCAGATGCAGACCCTCGCGGCGGACGGGGCTCCCGTCGTGTACCTGCGCAGCGCCTCCGTCTCGGCGCTGCGGGCCGCGCTCGAGCAGCGGGCCGCCTGACGAGGGGCGTCGCGCGCCGGGACGAGCAGGCACTCCGTGTCACGCACCCGCTCCATCGAGGCTCACTTCCGCCGCGTGTCGACGCGGAGCTGTCTCGCGGTCCACGCCTCACCCGGCGCGGACCTGGGGCGCACGCTGCGCAGCGCGTTCTCCTCCGCGTCGAGCGCCTCGCGTAGCCGGAACAGCGCGTCGAATGCGGCCGTGTCCCTCGTGGTCAGCGACCGGGTCACGGGGCTGTCGATCGACGTGTGCAGGAGCCACCAGAAATCCGCATCGTCGAGGGTCGCGAAGATCTTGATGACGTCGAGCGACGAGGCGCGCCCCTGGGAAAGGAAGAACTGCAACGCAAAACGGGCCTCGCTCCTGGCGTCCACGGTGGAATATCGCCGCGTGGGGAGGATGTGCCCCTCAGGCGGCGGAGGTTCGAGGGCACGGATCCCCCAGTCATCGCCGAGATCGACGACGGCGACGTTGACAGGGCTGTCGCTCTCGTTCACGACGTGGACGAACAGCCAGTTGTCAGGCTCGATGACGCACGCGTCGCCGTCCGGCTCGATCACGGTCCCGCCCTCGGGCGGCCTGCTCTCCGACCACCCCTGCGGCGGGGCGAGGAGCTCGATGCGGATACGGTCCTTGAGCCCCGAGGTCGGATCGGCGACCTTCAGGATGGCCTGATACCGGAGGAGATGGATCAGCCGATCGACGACGACCTTGGCGGCATCCTGTGCGCCGATCGCCACCGTCCCCACATTCCGGATGGGCTCGCCCGACGGGTCCCAGATCTCGTAGCGACGATCCTTGTCGAGAGCGACCTGGTAGTGCGGTGTCCCGCCGGAGACGAGCTCGAGGAACCCTCGCCCTCTCGTCTTGATCTCCGCGCCCACGGCGTCGAGCGCCTGATCCTGATCGATCTCCGGCGGCAGGTCGTTCCGGTGAAAGAGGTTGACCGCCCGCCGCAGCTCGATGGATCCCAGGTCCTCGAGGAGCGCGGGCGCGCCAAGCGCTACAGCATCGATCGCGGCGCCCTCCTCCAGCGACGCCCAGCTCTCCACGGCCATCACCTTGAAGACGGTGGCGACTCCCGCGCGCAGGTTGACCTGCGTGAAGTCCGTGGTCCCCGGGGGGTAGATCCCGAATTTCGCGCCCACGGGGGTGCCCGTCACGAGACCGGCGCTCAGCTTCAGGTTCCGGTTCGGAGCGTCGATCTCGTCGACCCTCGCCGTGTGCACGACCGGCCGCAGCTCGGCCCCGAGGACCTGCCGCTCCTCCTGACCCAGGAGCTGGGGAGTCTGCGACGGATACTTGCTGTGCACGCTCGCGAGCACGCCCTCGTAGAGCGTCTTCCAGGTCTGGTCCTTGCCGAGCCCCTCGAGCGCCTCGAGGAACGCCGCGGTCAGCACGCCCGTCGACTGGCCACCTTCCGAGCGCACCTCGAGCGCGGTCTCCACGTCGCGGCACGCCGCGAGGAGCACGTAGTCCCTGGCCTCGGGGAGCCAGGTCGTGGCGATCGCCGCGCGCCGCCCGCTGCCCGTCGCTGCGAGCCGCGTCCACGCGGCGAACAGCTCGTCGTCGGGGGCCACGCCGTCCGTCGGGCGCTCCGCGGTGTCGAGCGTGGGATCCGTGCCCTCGCGGGCGCCCGTCGCGCAGCGCGTCGCGATGCTGACTCCACGCGTCGCGCCGCCGGAGTGGCAGCTGTCGAGCACGATGGTCACGGTCGCCTGGTTGTTCCTCGTGAGCTGGTCGAGGTAATACGCGAGGTCGAGGTCGCGCAGGTAGCGCGAGCCGTCGCCGATGTCCGTCGGCACGAGCGTCTCGTCAAACCCGCCGGGCTTCAGGTCGGTGAACTTCGTGAGCACGCGGCCGCCGTGGCCGGAGTAGTGAATGTACACGTGGTCGCCCGGCTGCGTACGGGCGAGCAGCCCATCCAGCGCCGCCTTCATGTTCTTGTAGGTAGGCCAAGCGCTCTCCGGCCCACCGGGCACCTCGTCCCCGACGTTCGGCGAAAGGAGCGTCCTGATGTCGTGCGGCATGGTCACCCGCGCGCGCAGCGCCTTCTCGACGCGGTCGACGTCGCTCACGCAGCCGCGCAGCGACAAGTACGTCGCGCCGTTCGGGAGAGAGTTCCGAAAATAGAAGTCGATGCCGATGAGCAACGCCCGGAACGTCGGGCTCGACGTCCGCGGTTCGCTCATCCTCGCGTCGTGGGGGCCGGAGCTGCGTTGGTCGTTCATGAGGTTTCTCGAACGTGTGGGTTATCGATGTCGGGCTTCGGCGCAGATCACCTGGGATAGGCGATCTTGATGAAGTCGATGTCCTGCTGCGACAGCCCGGTGTTCGACCTGGTTCCCACGCCGTTGCGAGTGAGGGTCGCGGGGAAGGCGTAGAGCATGATCGAGTCCGGATCGAACCGCGTCCCGATCAGCTGGTTTGCCGAGTATTTGGCGATGACGTTGCGGTAGGTCGTTGCCCGGGGCCAATAGTTCGGCGGGCCGGAGAAGTACCTGTAGACGGCCTCCTCGTTCCACTGGATGCCGCCCTGCGGGTTCTGGTGCTCGTGGATGGCGCCGAGCGCGTGGCCGAACTCGTGGAGCGTGACGCGCGAGTACTCCTCGTCGTCGGTGTCGTCGCGCAGCCACCCGAAGTTCATCGTCGGCTGGTGGAGCGGAAAATACTCCTGCACCAGCGCGTCCGTCCCGATCGCCGACCATGAGCCCGAGTCGGCATAAAAGGAGATCCGGACCTCCGCGAACTCCGACTCGCCGAAGTCGAATTGGATGTTCGCGTGCTGCGTCCACTCCATCGCGTATTGAGCGAGCTTTGCCTGCATCGTGGGCGTACCGTCGAGGAAGCGGATCCTCAGGCGCTTGCCGGGGCGCCACCGCTTTTGCGCGATGAGCGCGATGCGCTCCGCCGGCGGGAGGTTCGGATCGTTCACGTCGATGTTCAGGTCGACGTCGTTCGCCGGATTCTCCTGCACGGCGATCCGCCTCGCGGTCTCCTCCAGCGCGAGCGGCAGTATTCGATCGTGGCAGATGTGGATCGGTTCTTCTCTCGTTTCCATGGGCGTTCGTCTACCCTTCTTGGAGGGCGGGCGCGTGGCGGTCGCACAGCGCGACACCCTTCGGACCATCATTTCGGACCGCGTACGGCACGGGTCAAGGGAGGCTCGTCGCCAATCTCGTTATCGCCGTCGAGCTTGGCGAGATGATCGCGCTTCGACCATTTAGATCTAGGCGCGCTACTCTCCTCTCGCTGTCAGGAAACTCCATGCCTCGTCCTCGTAGCCGGGAGGCGCGCCGGACTCGAGGTATTTGATGTAGGCCATCGCCGCCTCCCCTCGGATGTCGCTCTTGGCGCGGGCACGGAGCGCCCTGCCCAGATAAAGAAACGCGGCGGGGTTCCTGGGATCCTGCTGCGTCACCCAGCGCAGCTCGCTCACGGCGCGGTCCAGGTCACGCCCGCTCCTGAAGAGCACGCGGCCAAGGTGATAGTGCGCCGCGGTCGATAGCTTCCCCTCCTTTTCCTGGATGAACGCTTCGAGCGCCTCGATGCTGTCCTTGTGGTTCTCAAGCACGGAGTAGGCGATCCCACGCCACAGGAGTCGGTTGGGTATGTCAGCGCGCTCGAGCACGGCGAGCGCACGGCGGGCCGGCTCGCGATCGAGGTTCGTGAGGCACGCGCGGGCGCTGTCCAGGAGCCTGTCGTCGAACGCGATCTCCTCCATTCCCTCTCCGGTGATGTCCACGTTAAGGGTCGCCGGGATCATCCCGAACAGCTCTCGCCACGTCAGCGCGGTCGGCTGGGCTGCTCTCAGCACCTTGACCATCTCGTAGGTCAAGAGACCGTGAACCGCGTCGCCGGAGCCGGGCGGCGACAGGGGCATGCGCTTCTCGACCATCGGCCAGTCGTCGCTCGTGCTTGCCATGTTGATGGATCCATTGAGCGCGGTCAGCCTGCCGACGCGGGGGGGAACCTCGAAGCTCCGGGGCCCGATCAGGACGCGCCGAAGCGGGACCGGCCGCGGATCCGCCTCGACGTACCTCGCCCCTTCAGCGATTGTCCTGCTCGTCCAGCCGGCGTCCATGATGGTGACGAGCCGCGCCGAGCCCCGACCGGCGAGCTCGTCGAGCTCGCGCAGCGCGATGTCGAGCACGCCTTCGCTTCGCCCGTCCGCGCTCACGATCGTCGGATCACCTTTCGCGTTGAAGGAGCCGTTGCCGGCAAAATAGAAGAGCGCGGCAGAGTCCTCCGGCCTCGCGGCGAGGTCCTTGAACGCCGCGACGATCGCGGCGCGGCTCGCGGCGCCGTCGAGGAGCAAGCGCACGTTCTCCGACAGGAACCCGTACCGATCGATGAGCACCTGAACCAGCGCGTGCGCGTCGTTGACCGCGCCCCGCGGGCGGGGCACGCCCGGATGGCCATACGCGTCGATTCCGACGATGACAGCGAAGCGGTTGCCTTGCTCGAGCCGCGCGATGAGCGTGGTCACGTCCTTTACCAGCGGCGCCTGCTCCGTCGGGGTGAAGGCGCCGAGGTATCCATGGAGCGAGCCGGCCGCGGCCTCCCGCTGTCCAGCGCCGATCTGGGCGACGCCGACCGCCATGAGCGCCTCCGGCTCGGTGGGCGCGCGCGCGCTCGCCGACGCGGCCAGCGCCTCCGCTGCCCGAACGTACGCTCCTTGCTCGAGGAAGCCGCGACCGGCGGCGTAGTGCAGCTCGGGCGGCGGCGCGGGGAACGTGCGGAGGACCGCAGCGGAGCGCGCCTCGAGCTCGTGGCGCGCGAACCCGTCGAAGCGTCGGCGCCGGCTCAGCTCGAAGAGGGTGAGATGGTCCATGCTCACCGGATCGAGGCGGTGGGACAGAGGTCCTGTCCCGCTCAGGTGCGGATCTTGCTGACGCTTGCTCCGACGGGCGTGAATCGTCGCCGCGATCCTGTCCCTGAGCTCTTCCAGCGTGGTGCCAGGTAGCGCCGTCTTGAGCTGCTCGACCAGTGCCCATGAAAAGAGCCCGCGGCGGCCGTAGCGCTCATCGATGGGCACGGTGATGGCATGCTGTCCGGCGCCGGCGCCGAACAGGGCGGCGTAGGATGCACCGCGGGCGAGCTCGATCAGCTTCGGCGATATGTTCGTGTCCATGATGAGCGTCTTGCGCCGTGAGCGGATGCGCTGGAGGCTCCTATGAACGTCGTCCTGCGCGATCGACGCGTCGGGGGGCCCGGCGTCCGCTGCTGCGCCGCCGCTGCTGACGCGGTAGGGAAGGAGCATGGAGGCTCCGGCGGGCGAGGGGCCGCTCATGCCGCTGTAGAAGACGACCACCGCGTCATCCTCGGACGCTGACTCGACGAGCTTCTCCAGCGCGCTCAGGATGCCGTCTCGCGTCGCCTGGGGCCCGCAGAGCAAGGTCGCGTCGCCGGCGGCGAAGCCCCACCGGTCGATCAAGACCTCGCGAAGCGAGCGCGCGTCTTTCTCCTCCGCCACGTCCTCGCTCGTTCCCCGAGCATCGTAGTTGACGCCGATCAGCAGCGCGCGCCGGGTGCCCGCGCTCGCGCGGCGCTCCGGATTCGTCAAGAGATCGCGCGCAAAGGTCGCTCGCGGGTCGTCGGGGGCCTTCGCGAGGAAGAGCTCGAGAGCTTGCCTTGCCGCGCCCGCGCCCTCGCCGTGCGCCTTCGCGAGCGCGAGGCCCAGGTAGTACGCCGACTCGACGGCGCCCTCTCCGCCCTGGCTCACCACGGCCTGGAAGATCGGGATGGCGCGGTCGACGTCCCCGGCATCGAGGCGCGCGAGGCCGAGATCCACCGTGTTTTCGACGAAGAGCGCGCTGGCCAGGTCCATACTGACCCGATCGGCCAGGAGCCGCGCGATGTCGGCGAGATGGCGGCCGAGCACCAGCCGCTCCTCGATGTCGAGCGTCGACCTCCAGGCGAGCGGCAGGCTGTTGTCGAAGCCGTTTCCGCTGATCCAGGGGTGTTGAGGCGCGGGCTCCGTGGCCTCCGTCACGTTCTTGCTCACGTAATCGTAGAGGCTGCTCACGGTCACCTTGCCGGTGTCGTCCTCGGCGGCCTCGCCGCGCAGCCCTTTGAGGAGAAAGTACGTGAAGACGCCGTGGCCGCCGTCCCACTGCGCGCCTTCTTGCGCCGTCTCGTTCGCTCGCGTGGACGAGATCGTCGCGATCCCCGCCTGTGCCTTGCTGAGCGCCTCCGCCTGCTGGTTCATCACGTCGCCCGCGTTGACGCTCCGCGCCCGCGTCGAGCCGCCGATCGGCGAGCCGTGGCAGGTATCGACCAGGATGAGCCCTCGCTCGGCCAGCACGTAGTCGTTCAGGGCGTTCTGCACCTCCCGCATCGGCAGGGCCGTGGACCCGACGTCTCTGGGGTCGGTGTCCCATGTGATCAGATAGAAGATGTTGCCTCGGGCCCCTACGTCCGGCTGGCCGTGGCACGCGAAGTAGAGAACGATGATATCGTCCCTGGCAGTTTTCTTGAGGAAGCTCCGGAGCGCCCAGGTGATCCTGCCTGTCGTCGCCTGCTCATCGAGCAGGAGCTGGACATTGGCGCTCTTGAAGCCGCAGCTCGTCCTGAGGAGCTTGTCCAGGTCCTCCGCGTCGCGAGCCGCGTATCTCAAGTTGAGGCCCGCATCTTTGTACCTGGATATCCCCACGATCACGGCCCACTTCTCCGCGTAGTTGCCATAGAAGGAAGGGCTGATCGGCCGCACGTTTCGGCCGCTCGGAGGCTCGTTCGCGTCGCTTTCCTTGGGATCCGCCATTGTTCCGCTCTCCAGCCTCCGGCGTGCGGAGGGGTGCTCGTCTTCCCATGAGCCTGCGTGGCAGCCCGGGACGGGCAAGCTCTGAGCGCGGCTTCATCAATCTTGTCTTCATCGTCACAGGCGCCGGCGTCAAAGGCGTAGCGCTGATCCGCGCGGCCTCCGCGCTCGCGCTCTTGCCGTCCACCGGCCGCCGACGTGGGAGATCGACGACGAAGAAGGAGAATCTCCACGGGTCAGGCGTCGGTCACGACCATCTTCGATGGTCCTCGGAACGAGGAGCCATTCACGGCCGACGTCCTCTATCGTTTATCCACGCATCGAAGAGGCCCGCCTCCATGCCGCCGTCAGCCTGCGGGGCTGCAGCTCGCCCGGCCCGGAACCGGAAGAGGAGCGGGGCTGCGAGGTGCAGCGGCGAGGGGCGGCGATAGAGGCCGATCGGGGATTCTCGCCGCGCGTTCGGAGGTTGCGTGGCCATGCAGCCTCCGATGACCCGGCGCCCGCGCGCGTCGCGCTCCACCGCGGCCTCGCGCAGCTTGCTCCGCCGCGCCGTCGCGCTGCGCCGGGATCGAGGAGCGCGCGCCACCGCACGTCCAGCCGGCTCACGGCCGGCGTCCCGGCGTGGGCGACCGCCAGGTCCGCCGCGCGGCGCTCGGGGTCGCCCGGCGGCAGCGCCCGGCGAGTTCTCCGCGGTCGTCCGTCACAGGACGGGGGGCGCGCTGCGAGCTCGCCGAGGGGCGCGACGCGCCGTGGCGCCCTCAGCGCACGCCGACGAGGCGCTGCATGAGCCGCTGGAACTCGGGGACCGAGAGGTCGATGTGCTCGACGACGCGGCCGTAGAGCGTGGCCGTGGGCACGTTGCGGCCGTTGAACTCCTTCTCGAGCTCGGAGAGCTTCCAGAGGATGATGCGCTCGGCGCGGGTCAGGCCGTCGCGCACGTCCGGGAGCTCGTCGAGAGGGGATCGCCTCGGGGGCATGGTCGGGCTCCGATCTAGGCTTCGTGGGGCGGGCTCACTGCACGACGCCGAGCACGCGCTGCTGGCGCGCGAGCTCCGCCGCGTTCTTGAGCGCCTCGAACAGCTCGCGCGACGCCGGCAGCCCCCGGATGACGAGCTCCGGGTCGCTCGCGTCCTTCGTGAACACGCGGATCTCTGCGACGTCGAGCAGCCGCTGCATGAACGTCTGCCGGAGGTCGATGTCGAGGACCCGCCAGAGCTGCAGGGTCTCGATCCGGCGCGTGAGCAGGCCGGCCTCGTAGTCGATCGTGCGATCGGTGATCTTGTAGCGGAGGCTCTTGCGCTTCCAGTGCAGGATGCCGAGCCAGATGAGGCCCACCAGCACGAGCGAGAGCACGCCCGCCGCCAGGTAGGACCAGAACCACGCCTTCCAGCTCGGAGTCCCCTCGAAGAGGACGCGCGCCGCGCCTGGCGCGGGGGCGAGCGCGCCGCCGGCGTGGGCGGGCGCGCTGCCAGCGTGGGCGAGCGGCGCGGTGGGGGCCGCAGCCACGGGCGCTCGCTCGTCGAGCATGCTGCCGCAGAATCGGCACTTGATCGCGGCGTCCTGGATCTGCTCCGCGCAGAAGGGGCAGGGCTTCACCCCGACGATTGTAGTCTACATCCCGGGCGTGAGATCCACGGCAACCATCAAGCCTCGCGCCGCGTTCTCCTACATCCGAACATTTACGTGGTCGTGGTCGTGGTCGTGGTCGTGGTCGTGGTCGTGGTCGTTCACGGCCTACCGTTGACGACCACGACCACGACCACGACCACGTTCACGGCCTACCGTTGACGACCACGACCACGACCACGACCACGACCACGTTCACGGCCTACCGTTGACGACCACGACCACGACCACGTTCACGGGCTACCGTTGACGACCACGTAAACGTTCACGTTGCCTCCCGGCCCCCGGCGGCGAGAGCCGCCTTGCCCGCGCGCCCCAGCCTCCGGATCGCGGCCTCCCGCCGCTGCGCCTCGCCCCTGTCGGCCGCCGCCTCGACGTGGACCACCGCGAGCGGCCCCCGGCCGCGAGTGTACCGCGCCCCGCGCCCCGCCGCGTGCTGCGCCACGCGCGCCTCCACGTCGCGGGCGATCCCCGTGTAGAACGACCCGTCGCCGCAGCGCAGGATGTAGACGTGCCAGGCCGCGGTCACTCCTTCGGCCCCTCGTTGTAGCCGCGCGGCCGGTACTTCGGGTCCACTCCGCCGTGCGTCGCGCCGTTGTCGAGCGTGTCGATCGCGAGGTACGCGAGCCACGTCCCGGGGTGCTCCTCCGCGAGCCGCCGGAGCTCCGCGTCGTGCGCCGTGAGCCGCTGCTCGTCGTGCAGGCACTGCAGCGCGAGCGCGATCAGGCTCAGCTCGTTCGGGCCGAGCTCCATGCCGCGCTGGTAATGCGGGAAGGCCTCGTCGGGGCGGTGCATCCGGCAGAGCGTGTCGCCCGTGTACACGTGCGCCATCGGCCACGTCGGGGCGAGATCCATCGCGATCTTGCTCTCGGAGAGGCGGGTCTCCAGGTCGCCGCGGGCGCCCTTCATCACCGAGTAGTTGAGGTGCGCCTTGGCGCTGTTCGGGACCGCCTCCTTCGTCGCCGCCCAGAAATCGAGGTCGTTGCGGTAGTCCATCGCGTGCCGGTAGGCCTGCGCGCACTGGAAGCCGAAGAAGAGCACGAACAGCGCCGGCGTCACCCACGCCCTCCACGACCAGCGCGCGCGCGGCGTGAGGGTCGAGCCCGCGAGCGCCTCGTGGAGCCACGAGAAGGCGACGGCGAGGACGAGCGACGAGCCGATGGCCGGGAAGTACCAGAAGCGCTCGGCGCGCACCGTCGGCAGGACGACCGGGATGTTCGAGTGGGGGAAGTAGCTGACCACGACCCAGGTCAGCCCGATCGCCGCGATGCACAGCCCCGCGTAGCCGCGGCGCAGCGGCACCCAGGCGCTCCGGTCCGCCGTCGCAGGGCAGGGCAGGGGGCGCGCGCCCTCGACAAGCAGCCCGAGCCCGAGGAGGAACGCGGGCAGGAACGGCAGCGGCCAGAGCACGAGCGGCAGCGCCCGGAGCAGCGGCACGCGCCCCGCCGGGCGGAGCACGTGCCAGTCGTACGCGGCGAGCGCCGCCGCCGCGATCGCGAGGAGCGCCCCCGCGAGGAGCAGCGGCCACCTCCGCGACGTCGCCTGGCCGCCGTCGACGAGGAAGGCGGCGCGCACCGAGCGCCGCTCGCGCCGCTCCAGGTGCTCGCGGCGGAGGGCCGCGATCCAGAGCGCGAGCGAGCCGAGCGGGGGCAGCACCATCATCGCTGCGCCGGCGACGCTGCCGAAGAAGACGAGCCTGTCCGGCACCGGCTCCTGCGGGTACGAGTAGTCGCCGCTCAGCGTCCACGGGAACACGATCTGGGTGAGGCCCCGCCAGTAGACGCGCAGCGCGCCGGCGATCCTGTGCGGCATGTCCGCGGCGCCGAGCGGGTTGTTGAGCGGATCGCGCGGCAGGGGCGCCTGGTGGAACCAGACGAGCGCCTCGTGGAGCGCGCGCTTCACGAGCGGCGCGCCCTCGGGGAGCGGCGCGGCGAGCTCGGCCGGCATGGGCGCGGGGAACCAGCGCCGCCGGAGCTCGACGTAGAGCACGAACGCCGCGCCCGCGGCGAGCAGCGCGAGCAGCGCCCGGACGAACCGCGCCGGCCGCGTGGGGTGGGTGAGCGGCGCGGCGATCAGCGCGGCGAACGGGACGAGCGGCACGCAGACGAGCGCGCTCTCCTTGGAGAAGAGGCCGAAGAGCACGGCCGCGAACACGCCGAACGGCATCGCCCACGCGGGCAGCGCGAGGGCGGCGAGGGCGGCGATCGCCCCCATGCCCCCGAGCACGTCGGCGATGCCCACGATGCCGCTCACCGCCTCGGTGAGCACCGCGCAGCCGACGAAGAGGAGCCCGGTGAGGTAGGCGAGCCCGCGCCGCCGCGTCAGCCAGAACGTGACGCACGTGAGCAGCGCGCCGTTCACGGCGTGGAAGAGGACGTTGTAGAAGTGGTGGAAGAACGGCTGCTTCGTGACAGCCCAGATCGTGCGCCAGAGGAAGTTCGGCAGCGGGCGGTAGGAGCCGACGCTCCGGTCGGGCGGCAGCCCCCAGAAATCGCGGTGGATCGCGTCGAGGAAGCCGATCCCGCCCTTCGCGTTCACGTACGGGTTGGCGAGGAGCGCCTCCTGCTCGTCGAAGATGTAGTTCGTCGACGGGGCGCGCGTGAAGAGGATGACGGCGATCAGCGCGAGCGGCGCGATCGCGGACAGGAAGGTCGGGTCGAGCGCGAGGAAGTAGTCGCGCACGCGCCGCGCGGCGTCCCCGAGGAAGGACGGCTCGGCGGGCGGCCCTGCGGACGGCGGCATCCCGGAGGAGGGCGGCGGCCCTGCCGACGGCGGCATCCCGGAGGACGGCGGCCCGTAAGGCGTCGTCGTGTCGTCGTCGAGCGCGTCGGGCATGAGCTCCGGCACGTCGTGCTCGGCGGAAGGGGACGGGGGCGGATAGGTCACGCCGCGCCCTCTCAGCCCTTCGCGTCCGGTGGAGCGCTCGGCGCGCCGTCCGGCTCGGGGACGGACCAGATGTCGCCCCAGAGCGGCTGCCCGCCGTCGATGCCGTAGACCGCGCCCGTGATGAAGTCGTTCTGGTCGCTGGCGAGGAAGACGATGAGCCGCGAGACCTCCTCGGGGGCGGCGAGGCGCTTGAGCGGGGTGGCGCGCCGCGCGAGCTCGAGCAGCTCGTCGCCGTACTGCGACGTGCCGCTCGACCGGATGTTGCTGCCGGGCGCGACTGCGTTGACGCGGATCCCGAGCGCCGCCCACTCGACGGCGAGCGAGCGGGTCAGGTTCTCCACGCCGGCGCGCGCGGCGCCCGTGTGCGCCATGCCCGGGAAGCCGCGGCTCACCGACGCGGTGACGTTCACGATCCGGCCGCGGCGCGCCGGGAGCATCGCGCGCCTCGCGACCTCGCGCGTCATGTAGAAGGTGCCGTTCAGGTTGTTGCGCACGACCGCCTCCCAGCCCTTCGGCGTCATGTCCATGGCCGGACTCGGGAACTGGCCGCCGGCATTGTTCACGAGGACGTCGACGCGGCCGAATTTCCCGAGGACCTGGCCCACGAAGGCGGCGATCTGCTCCGGCTCGCGGATATCGCACGGCGCGGCGAGCACGTCGTCGCCGGAGACGCCGTCGCCCGCGAGCGTCTTCGCCGCGGCCTCGAGCTTGTCGGCCCGGCGGCCGCAGAGGGCGACCTTCGCGCCGAGGTAAGCGAGCTCACGCGCGCACGCGAGGCCGATGCCGCTGCCCCCGCCGGTGACGATCGCTACCTGGTGTCCGAAGAGTCCTGGGGCGAAGATCGAGCGCACCTGGGTCACGCCCCGCGTTTACAACGGCTCAGCGGGCGCCGCCACACGCCGGGCGATCCGGGGTGGCTCCGGCGTCCCAGGCAGAAAGGCCCCGGCGTTCGAGGGCGGTCGGCACCGGGTCGTACCCTGGCAGGCCGCGGTGCTCACGCATCTCCGCGCCGCCTCGATCGCGTGGGCTCGTTTCCTCGGCGCAATCCAGCGGTGTTTGCGAGCAGCGAGTCGAGCACCTGTTGCGCGCGCTCACGCGCGACCGGCACGTGGACACCGCGACCGTGCGCCGCGAGACCGTCGCCCACCCAGACGCGGGTCTCGCCCTCTCGCGTGAGCTCTTTGACGTGCGCCACGTTGATCAGCCAGTTGCGATGCACACGCACGAAGGACCGCCCGAAGGACGACTCGATCGCCGCCAGCGAGAGGTCGATGTCGAAGACGCCGTGGGAGGTGTGCACCTGCGTCAAGCGCTCCGCGGCCTCGAACGCCCAGACCTCGTCTCGGTCGAACAGCACGAGACCCTTGTTTCGCCGCGCGGCGATCCGCAGCGGACCCGCGCGCTCCGGCCGCGGGTCACGCGCCCGCAGCCTCTTCAGACACTGCTCGACACGCTGCTCGGTGAAGGGCTTCAGGAGGTAGTCGGAGACGCCGAGATCGTAGGCTTCGAGCGCATGCGTGTGGAACGCGGTCGCGAGCACGAGCAGCGGAGCGCCCTGCAGCGCCGCGAGCTCGCGCGCGATGTCGAGCCCCTCGTTGCGACCGCCGGAGAGGCGCACGTCGAGGAACACCACATCGAACGCGCGGCGCCCCTCTCCGAGGAGGATCTCCCGTGCTTCTCCCGCGGACGATACGGCGCCGGCGACCTGCGCGAGGTTCGAGCCATCGAGGAGCTCGACGAGGTAGTCGCGCGCTGCCCACTCGTCCTCGACGACGAGCGTGCGCAGCTTCGCGTCGCTCTCCGTGCTCACGCCGTTGCTCCTCGAGTCATCAGCACCTCGACGACTGCAGCGGTTCCTTCGCTGGACGACGAGAGGCGCAGCGCTGATCCAGGGCACCTCAGCTCGAGTCGTCGACGCACGGTGTGGAGGCCGAGCGCGCCAGAGCGCGGCTCGTTCGCCGGGAGACCGGGCCCGTTGTCCGTCACGGTGCATACGAGCTTCGATGAAGCGCCAGCCTCATGGAGCGCCGCCCGCACGGTCACCCGTCCGCCGCCCGCGCGACACAGCGCGCCGTGCTGGACCGCGTTCTCCACCAGGGGTTGCAGCAAGAGCCGCGGCAGCAGCACGCCGCCGACGTCGGCCGGAATGTCCCAGTCGAAGCGCAGGGCGTCACGGTGGCGTGACTCGAGGAGCTCCGCATAGCGCCTGAGCCACGTGATCTCCTGGTCGAGCGGCTGCATCTCGTCCTCCCCTTGCAGCGAGCCCCGGAGCAGGTCTCCGAGTGACCCGATCAAGCGCCGCGCCTCGCGCGGATCCTGCACCACGAGCCCCGCGATGGTGTTGAGCGTGTTGAGGAGGAAGTGCGGCTCGAGCTGTGAGCGCAAGCGCGCGAGCTCCGCCGAGACCCGGAGTTGCTCCGCCTCGAGGCGGAGCTTCTCCGTCTCGAGCGCGCGGCGCTGGGCTCGTTCGGTCACGTGCGGGGACACGAAGACGAGCCCCCAGACGCCGGCGAGCACGAGGCCCATCATGGCGCCGAAGCCCGCGACGAGCGGCGGGGAGAGCGGCCCCTTCTCGTCGAGCTCGAAGCCGAGGAGCCCCTCGAAGACGAGCACGAACGCGAGCGCGAACAGGGCCCCGACGACGACCGCCCCGAGGAGGCTCACGACGAGCAACCTCGTCGGGCTCAAACCGCGCTCGACGCCGCGCTCGAAGGCGACGGCGAGGGCGAGCAGCACCACCGGCGCCGCGACCAGCCAGAGCGAGAAGCTGATGACGATGCTCACGAGGTCCTCTCCGCCGCCGAGATCAGGGGCGGTCTGGAGCACCCCGACGCCGATGGCCGAGGCCATGCCGAGGAGCCAGCGTCGTCGGGTGTGGAGCGTCAGCGGCGCACCCGAAGCAGAGCCTTCCATGAAGGAAAGCTACCATTCGGGGACATGGTCTACAACGTTCGCCGCTCGCGCGACGACGGGAAGAAGAACCGCAATCGAGCGCTCACCGGCTCGTGCGCGCGGAGCGACGGCTCGTCGGAACCAACACCCGGCTCGTCGGAAGTGTACGGCAGAGCCGCGCGCCAGATGGGAGAGCTGAGAAACCTAGCCAGCTCATCAATCCCACTCGCTCAGACGGACGAACCATGACCCAACACACATTCCGCAGAGAGCGCGAGCCGTCCGGCGGCTCGCGTCCAGGCCGGCTCGTGACCCGCCCTTGGTGCTGGGCCGCAGTCGTGCTGATGGCGACGAGCGCCTGTGGCACGAGCAGCACGAGCAGAGAGGACCTCACGGGAGAGCAGCTCTTCAGCACGCCCTTCCCGCGATCCAACGGCCGCTCGTGCGCCACATGCCACGTACCGGAGGACAACTTCACGCTCACACCCGCCCACGTGGCGCGGCTGCTGGAGACGAACCCGGACGACCCGCTGTTCAGCGCGATCGACGCCGACGACCCCACGGCCGAAGAGCTCACGTTCGAACACCTGAAAAAGGGACTCGTGCGCGTGTGGCTCACGTTGCCCGACAACGTGGACCTGATAGACGATGATGGCGACGTGATCACCCCCAGCGATCGCAAGCTCTTCGTGTGGCGGGGGGTGCCCTCCATCGCTGACTCCGCGTTGACTGCGCCTTTCCAACTGGATGGACGCGTGGAGACGCTCGAAGATCAAGCCCAGGGAGCCATCACCGGGCACAGCGAGAGCGGTAAAGCTCCCCGGGGCGGGCTCGAGCGCATCGCCGCGTTCGAGCGCGATGTCTTCTCCTCGGACCGGGCGCGCAGCGTCGCGGAGTATCTCGCCGGCGGCGGCGACCCGGAGAGCGCGCCCGACGTGGAGGACGGGCTCGAGCTCACTCCGACGGAGGAGCGGGGACGAGAGGTTTACAATGCCATATGCGCGGCATGCCATGGGGGCGGCAACCGGGCGACCATCGTGGATCGAGAGATTCACGATCTGGCCTTCCCGGCCATCAAGCCCGACGGAACCGTGCTTTATGAAGTGCCAGCTACAGATCCTCCGACCCCGGTGCTCGTCGCTCAACCCAGGAACGAATTTCTGAACATTGGGTCAGCATACGAAACATTCATGGGTCAGCTGGACCCTGATTCGCATGTCTTTACAAGGGATGTGAGCTTTCCACGTTACCGGTATCGCTTCTACACGGACGATTCTCGAAGAGAGATCGCCGCGGACCTGCCTCCGGCTCCCCCGCCGGGCTTCGATGACGACCTGGACGGCGATGGCGGCCCCGCGGGCTTCAATGACGATCTGGACAGCGACGGCAACCCCGTCGCGGGGCCGAACTTCGGGCTACAACTCTTTTCTGCCGATCCGGGTCGATCCATGATCACCGGAAGCCCCAACGACTTTGAGGCGTTCGACGTACCGACACTGCGTGGAATAGGGAGAACGGCCCCCTACTTCCACAGCAATGCCGCGGACACCCTGGAAAGGGTTGTTGACGTCTACAGCGACCACCTGCTCTCCAGATTCCCATCTCTCACGCTACCTGGGGAGAAGGAGCCGGACGATGATGGTGATATCGGCCCTCCCGAGGCCATGACCGCCGATCAGAAGAGCGACCTGGTGGCCTTTCTGAAGCGGCTGTAAGAGCGAGCCGACGCGAGCGGATCGTCAGACTGGCCGGATCCAGCCAGTTTCAGTCAAAACCGGCCACCGCCACCCGCCGACTGGCCGCCGCCACCCGCCGACTGGCCGCCGCCACCCTCCGACTGGCCGCCGCCACCCTCCGACTGGCCGCCGCCACCCTCCGACTGGCCGCCGCCACCCTCCGACTGGCCGCCGCCACCCTCCGACTGGCCACCACCGCCCTCCAACCGACCACCAGTGCCTTCCGACGGGCCACCACGGCCGCCACCACCGCCCGCGATGTGGCAGCGAGCGGGCACTTTCGTGGAGATCACCTCATAGCAGCACGCGCCATCTCGCTGCTTCGCGTCGCTCTCTACCGACAGGATCAAGTCAGAGCAACGTTCCTTGATCAGGTTGAGCTCCTCCCGCGCCTGGTCGCGGTCCAGGCACGCCCCGAGCTCCTCGGGCCACTCGAAGCAGCGGATGTCGTTCCCGGCGCAGCCCGGCGCCGCGATGAGGGGCGCGGCTGCGGTTGACGGACCGGCGCTCAGCAGGAGACCGGCAAGGAGCGTTCGTCGAAAGGATCGGTCGAGCAGCATGAGGTGCACCTCCAGCCCATACCCCGCCGCCTCATCAGCACAGCGGCAAGCTCGAAACAGGGTGCCTCGTGCGGGCTGCCATCGCAACCATGGATCACCCGCCGCGGCCGAGGGCCGCGGGACGTCTCGCCGGAGCTCCGCTGGCCCTCGGTATCGGGCGTGAGCGCGGCGCTCTGCTGCTCGCGCAGGTCTGAGCCGGCGAGATGGCCGGGCGCCGCCCATCGCCCCCGGCCTTGTCCGGCTGGAGCGCGCAGGGGGAGTCAAGCATGGAAGAGGACGCGCGCGCCGCTTGACGATCCACGCTCCGGATCGAATGGCAAGAGGGGAGGGGATCACCGATGTCGATCGAGCTCAACCACACCATCGTCCCCGCGCACGACAAGGAGGCTGCCGCGCAGTTCTTCGCGCGCATGTTCGGACTCGCGGTGGACACCCCGTTCGGGCCGTTCTCCCCCGTGCGCATCAACGGCGGGCTCACGCTCGACTTCGCCGACCGGGAGACGTTCGAGCCGCACCACTACGCGTTCTTCGTGGACGACGCGGAGTTCGACCGGATCTTCGAGCGCGTCCAGCGCGCCGGCATCCCCTTCAGCGCCGATCCGCACGCGAAGGAGATGGGCCGGATCAACCACCGGAAGGGCGGCCGCGGCTTCTACTTCCGCGATCTCGACGGGCACATCCTCGAGGTGCTGACGCGCGCGTGAGCTCGGCTTCGCGTCGCGGGCCCGCTCATTCGCGCGGCCGCAGCGTCTTCATGAGGCCGTCGATCATCGGCTGGAGGCCGAACTCGAACACGCGATCGAGGTTGAAATCGTACCCGCCCGAGAGCTCGTTCAGCAGCCTTGCGAAGCTCGGATACGGCCCCGACGTCGCGATCGCCAGGAACGCGGCCCCCTGCGATTCGTTCCACTGCGCTTCGGTCATCCCCGTGGTCGCCTCGGCCTCGCGCTCCGACTCTAGGTTCACGGCGACGCCGCGAACGTAGCTGTAGAGCGTCATGTGCGCCTCGATCCGGGTCACCGCGTCGAGCCCGGGGGCTTCCATGGCTCGCAGGATCCACTCGGCGTGCGCGATCACGTTGCGCAGCGCGACCGGCCGCGCGAGCGGCATCACGTGCGCGAGCCACCCGTGCCGCCGGTACAGCGCCCACTGCGCGCGGGCCGCGCGGATCAGGGCCTCGCGCAGATCGCGAGGAGGCGATCTCGGCAGCGGGTGTTCGCCGAACACCTCATCGATCATGAGGAGCACGAGCGCGTCTTTCCCCTCCACATACCGGTAGAGCGACATCGTCGGCACGCCGAGCTTCGCGGCGACACCGCGCATGGAGAGGGCGTCGAGCCCCTCGTCGTCGGCGAGCAGGATGGCGATCTGCACGATCCGCTCGCGCGTCAGGGCGCCGCCTCGTTCGGACGGCTCGCGTGCCGCGCGATCGCCCTCGGCCACCACGTGGCCCGAGCGCGGGATCGATCGGATGAGCCCCTCGTGGCGCAGGGTCGACAGCGCCTTGGTGGCGGTGGCGTGCGCGACGCCGAAGGAGCGGACGATCTGGCGCGTCGATGGGATGCGATCGCCCGCACGGAGGCGCCCGGACGCGATGCGCGCGCGCAATTCGTTCACGATCTGCACGTAGGGCGGTCCGTCGCCCGACTTGCGACGGTTCGTCGACGCACCGCGCTTCACCGGAGGCATGGTGACTGTACTAGCACAGATGTTCCGTTGAAAGAGCGCGCGATGGCGCCGGGATAGAGCGCGCAGCCGCAGCTGTTCTAGCCTAGAATCTTCGGCCATGGCGCCCTAGGGGGGGTGCCGGGCGCCGCCGTCGTCGCCATGCTCGTGCGTACGTCGTACGCGACAGGTTGCGTACGTCGTACGCAACCTTCCCCCCGAGGTCCCCATGTCGAACGGCACCGTCCTCGTCTCCGGCGCAGGCATCGCAGGCCCCGCGCTCGCCTACTGGCTCTCGCGTCGCGGGTTCACCCCCACCGTGGTGGAGCGCGCCCCCGCCCTGCGGGCAGGAGGCAACGCCGTGGACTTCCGCGGGCCGACGCACCTGCGCGTCCTCGGCGAGATGGGGGTGCTCGACGCGATTCGACAGCATCAGACCCACATGCGGGATCTCGCCATGGTGGACGAGGCCGGCCGGCGAATCGTCACGCTCCCCGCGGCGTTCGCGAGCGGCGACGTCGAGATCGAGCGCGGCGATCTCAGCCGCATCCTCCACGACGCCGCGAAGGACGCGGCCGAGTTCGTGTTCGACGACAGCATCGCCTCGCTCACCGAGACGCCCGGCGGCGTCGACGTCACGTTCGAGCGCGGCCGGCCGCGGCGCTTCGACCTGGTCGTGGGCGCCGACGGGCTGCACTCCCGCGTGCGCGCGCTCGCGTTCGGCGACGAGTCGAGGTTCCTGCGCTTCCACGGCCATTACGTGGCGACGTTCGCCGCGCCGAACCACCTCGGCCTCGATCACCAGGGCCTCATCTTCAGCGAGCCGGGGCGGGCCGCCAGCATCACGAGCGCCCGCCGCCCCGACGAGGCAACGGCGCTCCTGATGTTCGCCTCCAGGCCGCTCGACCACGATCCGCGCGAGGTCGCGCAGCACAAGGCGATCCTGGCCGAGCGGTTTGCGGGGATGGGGTGGGAGGTGCCGCGTCTGCTCGAGGCGATGAGGCAGAGTCCGAGTCTGTATTTCGACGCCGTGGGGCGGATCGACATGGATAGCTATTCCCGCGGTCGCGTCGTGCTCCTGGGCGACGCCGGCTACGGCGGCACCCTCGGCGGACAGGGGACCGGCCTCGCCGTGGTCTGCGCGTACGTGCTCGCGGGTGAGCTCGCCGTCGCGAAGGGAGATCATCGCGCCGCGTTCCAGCGCTACGAGGCGCGGATCCGTCGGTATGCCCGGCGCTGCCAGCAGGGGGCGAAGCACGTCGGCTCGTTCTACGCACCGCCGACCCGCGTGCAGCTCGCGCTGCGCAACACGATGTACCGGGCGCTCACCTCGCGCCCGCTCTCCCGCTGGTTCGAGAAGATGGTCACGAGCGCCGCCAGCGACCTCGTGCTCCCCGCGTACCCGGCGTGACCTCCTCGAGGTGCTGACGCGCGCGTGAGACACCTCGGCGTGGACGCGCTCACCGCAGCACTTCCCCCGAGGGCCGCCGCTCAGCGCGCGTCGATGACGTCGAGGCCGCCTGGGAGGACGACGAAAAAGACGCTCTCCTCCTCGGCGTATCCGTCGTGGCGCTCGCCCGGCGCGGTCCATAGGTAGTCGCCTGGCGAGAGCACCCGCTCGCCGATCCGAAGCCTCCCCGAGACGAGGTACGTCTCTTCGCCGCCGGGGTGGTCGTGGCGCCGCGCGTGCGCCCCCTTCTCCATGCGAACGAGCACCGTGAGCCCGTTGCCGCCGTCGTGGCGGCGCAGGAAGCTGAACTGGATGCCGGGCGCGACGGTCTCGAAGGACTGATCTTGCTGAGGGCGGAAGGTCGTCGTGTTCATGAATCCACTATGATCGTCGTCTCGGCATGTGAGAAACTCATGTTTCGCATGGCTTCATGAGGGCAGCTCATGTCCCAGATGCTCGAGATCCGCCACCTCCGCCTCGTCCGCGCCATCGCCGAAGAGGGCGGGCCCACGCGCGCCGCGGCGCGCCTTCACCTGACGCAGTCCGCCGTGAGCCATCAGCTCGCCGAGCTCGAAGGCCGCCTCGGGGTCGTCCTGTTCACGCGCGTCCGGCGCCAGCTCAAGCTCACCCCGGCCGGCGCGCGGCTGCTCGACGCCGCGCGCACGATGCTCGTCGATCTGGCGCGTATCGAGCGGGACCTGCAGTACGCCGGATCGCGCAGGCACGAGGTATTCCGCATCGCCGTCGAGTGCTTCACCACGTACTACTGGCTCCCGCCGGTCCTCTCGGCGCTCGCGAAGGACCATCCGCACGTCGACGTGCGCATCGTGCTCGAGGCGCGGCGCGAGCCCGTCGCCGCGCTCCTCCGCGGCGAGATCGAGCTCGCCGTCGTGAGCTCGCCGGTGCGTGATCGCGCGCTCGTCGTCGAGCCGCTCTTCGAGGACGAGTGGACGGTCATCGTCTCACCGTCGCACCCGCTCGCCGCGCGTCCGTACGTCACCGCGATCGAGCTCGGTCAGGAGAAGCTCCTCACCCACGACGCCCCGCGGAGCGACGTCGAGCGACTTCGCGAGCTCATCGCCAGCGAGCGCGCGCCGATGCCGCTCGCCGCGCGCATCCCGCTCACCGACGCGCTCGTGGATCTGGTCAAGGCCGGCCTCGGCGTCGGGCTCGTCTCCCGGTGGGCCGTCGCGCCGGACATCGCGCGCGGCGAGGTCGCTGCGCGCCGCCTCACCCGCGAGGGCCTCCCGGAGCAGTGGGCGGCCGTCTACAGGCGCGACGCGGCTGCGCGCTTTCCGCTCGCGCGCTTCGTCGAGCTCCTTCGCGCGCCGTCTTCCCTCATCACCCCTTCACGCGCGCGCCGGCGACGGTCCCGTTGACGATGGCCTGTCTTTCCCAAGGGGCGTCAGGCCGTCGACGAGGACTGAGCCGGCGCGCCCACCGATGTTCCAGCGTGCTCACCCACCCGAGGGCCGCCGCGCTGGAAGAGCACCGGTCCTGCGCCGCAAGGCGCTCGGGACGCTGCATAGCCGCGCGGGCTGACTCAACCCTCGCGCGCCGCGCGGATCGCCTCCGCGAGGCCGGCGGCGGTGAGCTCGGGGTCCTTCAGGAGCGTCGCCGCCCAGGTCGCGAGCTCGCCGGTCGTCCGGAAGACGTTCGGCGCCCGCCCCGTGGTCAGCGCCATCATGATGGAGCGGACCGAGGAGGCGATGAACCCCTCCGACTCGACGAGCGTGGCCGTGCCCCTGAGGTTCCGGGAAGGGGAGCTCGCCGCCCGCCGCATCGCGGCCCGGCTCGCCTCGTCCGGCGGTAGGGTGTGCTGAAGGGGGAGGACGACGACGAAGACCGCGCCGCCCGGCTGGCTCGCCGACCAGCGAGCGAAGAGCTCCCGCGAGCGATCGATCCCGGCCGCGCTGGCATTGCCCCGCCAGACCAGCAGCATGAGCCGCCGCCACACCGCCACCACGTACCCGTCCGTGCGTTCGAGCAGCTCGGCCGTCATCGGAGGCAGCTCGGCCGTCATCGGAGGAGGACGGGCCGTTATCATCGTGGAGGATTGTCCTTCCGCCGGGGGGATGGTCGTCAAGCCCATGCCGCTACTCCGACGCTCGCGATCCCGCCGCTTCGGTTCGCCGCGTCACACTTTCTCGCGCAGCGATCCGGCTTCTTTTTCCTGCGCGCTCCAGGGGATCGAGGGGAAGCTGCGCGACGACCAGAAGCTTCTCCCCGGGGGCCGCCGGTGCCGAGAAGGAATAAGAATATGCAGAAGGTCGAGCAGGCGTCATGATCCGTCTCACCCCTTGTTTCCCGCTCGCCGCTCGAACCGCAGCCTGAGCACCTCGTCCTCGAGCTCGTTCGCGATCGCCATCGCCCGCCGCCTCGCCTCCGCGCCCTCCTCGCCGGCCACGATTCGCGCCAGCATGTTCAGCGCCATCGCGCGCATCCGCATGAGCCCGCCGTCCCCCGCGTGCCGGCACGCCTCGCGCGCGAGCTCCGCGCCTTCCTCGGGGAAACCCTGCTTCCACCGCGCATACGCCAGCCCGTTCGCCCGCCGCGCCCGCGCGAAGGCCGGACCGTCCTCCGGGATGCGCCGGTAAAGCGCCTCGGCAGCCGCCGGATCCGGCTGCTTGCCGCCCCAGGAGCGGTTCCGCTCGAAGGCGCGTTGATCGATCCACCGGGCGAACAGGCAGGCTCGGTCGTGGGCGGGCATCGGCAGCTCGAAGAGCGGCTCGATCTCGTCGAGCAGGCCGGCCACGCGCGCGACGTCATCACGGCTCGCCAGGAAGGCCTCCGTGAGCAGAGCCTCCACCCGCGCCTCGGGCGGGGCCTTTCCGAGCAGCGGCCGGATGCGGGCGAGGTGCGCCTTTCCGGCCTCGCGGTCGTCGCCGCGCAGCGCGCAGGTGGCGTGGGTGAGGGCGAGGAAGACGTGGGAGGTCGGATCCTCGCTCACCGGCGGTCGATCCCAGAGGCGCAAGAGGTCCTGGGCGAGGGGCAGGGGCAGGTCGGTGAACCGCGAGTGATAGGCGCCCATCCAGCGGGCGCGCTCGGTGAGCGCGTCCGGCAAGCCGAAGGCCGCGAGCGCGCGCGCCCCCCACGTCCCGCCGTCCCGCTGGCCACGCGTCCGCAGCCGGCGCAGGGCGCGCTCGATCGAGGTGACGTCGTCCTCGTAGCCACGCAGGGAGGAGAGCCGCTCGGCGACCGCGGTCAACGAGCCGTGCTGCGCGACGAGCCAGGCGACGTAATCCTCCCAGGAAAAGCCTGCGGGAGCGGCCTGTCCGGTTTCGTGTCCGGGCATTTTCTGAGGGCGGATCGTATCAAGGTTCAGCAGAAAGGAGGACGGACATGGGAAAGGATCCTGCATTTTTCCTGGTGATCGATCTGGAGGCGACATGTGACGAGGAGGGCCGCATCCCCGAGCGCATCATGGAGATCATCGAGATCGGCGCGGTCCTCGTGGACGGCGCGACGCTCGAGCCCGTGAGCGAGCTCGCCACCTTCGTGCGCCCGGTCATCCGGCCGAAGCTCACCGAGTTCTGCACGAAGCTCACCACGATCACGCAAGCAGACGTCGATTCCGCGCCCACGTTCCCCGAAGCCATCGCGGCGCTCGGGCGCTTCGTCGGCCAGCGAGAGGCGCTCTTCTGCTCGTGGGGCGATTACGACCGCAAGCAGTTCGAGATCGACGCGGCCCGCTGGGGCGTGCCCCTGCCGCTGCAGGGGCACATGAACATCAAGAAGCGCTTCTCCGCGGCGCTCGGGGTGACCCAGCGCTACGGCATGGCGAGCGCGCTCGAGCGGCTCGGACTCCCGCTCCACGGGACACACCACCGCGGGATCGACGACGCCCGCAACATCGCACGAATCCTGCCTTACGCGATCGGCCGCGCGCCCATCCCGGCGGCGGGGCCCGCGGGGTGAGCGCCTATCCCGATGCACATGCGTGAGTTGCTCCACGACGAAGCGGGCGCGGTCGAAGGCCTCGAGGAGGTCGGCGCGCTCGATCCAAACGACGGAGTCGCGTGAAGCGCTGAAGCGGTTCTACGCGGCTTTCGCCGGCTTCGGGTTCAGCTCGAGGAAGCGGCGCTGGTAGGCGTACGAGCGAAAGCGAATCTTCAGCGGCGGCTTGTTGTTGCTCTCGATCTCGACCTTCGCGCCATCGTCGTGCTCGGCGCAGTGCGGGATGCGCAGCGTGTAGGTCGTGCCGCCGCCGGTGCGCACAGCGATGCTCCCGAGCGCGAGCCCGGCCGCGGCGACGGCCGCGTTGGTCCCTGTCTCACCGTCATGCGCCTTCGCCTCGATGCCGCGGGTCGCCGGCTTCGCGCACACGCAGCAGCCTTCCGGCCAGCGGATCGTCTCGCTCGTCACCGGCACTGGAAAGCCCGGCTCCGGATGGACGTAGTCGTCGGCGAGCACGGTGAGGACGCGCTTGTCGACGAGGTACGCGGCCTGGCACTTGTCGCAGAACGCCGGGTCGTCGGTATGGTTGAGCTCGATCTCCGTGAGCGTCGCCTGGCAGCGCGGGCACGTCGCCGTGCCGGCCAGGTCCTTGGCGGCCAGGAGCGACCCGAGCGCGAACACCGCGAGCCCGAGGCCGCCGACGAGACAGAGCAGCCACAGCGGACCGGAGCGGCCGATCATCGCGTTGAAACAGAGGAACGAGAGGCCGGCGAGCACCGCCGTGATGACGGCGTACTTGACGGTGGAGCCGGTGTTGCGGGTCACGGTGGACGTCATGAGCGCGACCTTAGCGCCGGTCGACCCTCGAGCGCGCGCCGAACGCTGTCGGGGAAAGAGGGTAGAGGGTAGGAGGGTAGCGCGTCAAAACGCCCTTCGGCGGTCCAGTACCATCCTGCCCCACGTGCCCGTGGACGTGATGCCCGGACCGCGACTCCGTCGGGTACTTCATCCGGTAGGCCACCTCACAGCTCCGCAGCGTGCAGGCGATCTCAGCAAAGCCCGGGCGCCGGCGGACGGCCCGAGGCGCCCGTCCCCGGCCGCGGTGGCCGATGAGCGTGGGAGACGTGCGAGACGTGGGAGACGTGCGAGACGAACGATGTGCGATGAGCTGCGCCCGGCACCCAACACCCAGCCGCACGCGAGATGTGAGATCAAGAGCCGCACAAAAAGCTCACGCCGCAAAAAAAGGATCTAGACAGGCGACGCGAAGACTCGTTATCTTGAAAAATGGTCCCGTGCGCATTCTGCATCAAATCTCGTCAGGCACTCCCGCGTACCTGATCCGATCCTGTTCATCCCTCGGCCCCTGCGAAGGGTCGGAGAGGGCCGCTGGGGCCGCTGGGCGTCGTGGCGCGCCACCGCCGAACGCGCGGCGCGAGGCACGCGAGAATCCGCGGACCGCGCGCCGCGCACTGGCCATCGAACTCGACGCGACATCGACGCGGCAGACCGCGCTCTTCTCTGCGTTCCTCCCCACGGGGCGCGAGAAGACGCGAGACGACGCGCGACGACGTGAGACGCCGAAAAACGTCACCGCACGACCCAAAATTGTCACTTCGCAACTCGATGCATTTTTCTCGTCCGCCTTCAAAAAGATCTGGACATCTTCATCTCTGAGTTGCTAACTTAAACACTGTCACCTTGCGCATCCGCTCTCCGATCGAAGCAAAAGCACCCGCGTACTTGATCCGATCCTGATCAGCCTGCGGGGGCTCATTCCGACCGGAGCCCGCGAAACCGACCTCGCCTGACCCGTGTGTCATGGTGCCTGCTATTCGGATGACGCTCCAGCAATGGTTCACCCGTGAGGACCTCAAGGAGCTACCAATGAAGCAGATCGTAATCGCATCTTCTGCCGCGCTCGCCACGCTGTTCATCACCGCCACCAGCCTCGCCAACACCACCGCTCCGTCTCCCACGTGCACCGTGATCAAGCGGGGTGTCCTGGGTGACATCTACAACGCGGAGATCTGGAGCCTCGCCCCGAGCTACCACGTCCCGTCCCCCTTCGAGGTCAACACCGGGTACTCCAGCTCGGTCGGAGAGAAGCGCGCCCTGTTCCGCTTCGATCTGAGCCCCATCCCCGCCGGCTCTCTCGTCACGTCGGCCAAATTTTACGCCCTGTCGTACACGAGCACCGCGAAGACCGTGTACGTCCACCAGGTGCTCGCCCCCTGGAGCGAGGCGCTCGTCACGTGGAACAACTTCGGCGGCATGGATCCCGCCGCGTTCACCTCGTTCGTGCCCAACGTCACGGGGTGGACCACCGTCGACCTCACCGGGATGGTGCAGAGCTGGGTGAGCGGGACGGCGCCGAGCTACGGGATCCTCCTCGAGGAGGGCGCCAGCGGGAAGACGTCGTACAAGGGCAGCGCCCACACCGACCTGAGTTACCGGCCTCTCCTCGAGGTCTGTTACACGGTGCCGAAGGGCTCGATCGGCGACAAGGTGTGGTTCGACGCGAACGCGGACGGCATCGAGGACGCCTCCGAGCTCGGCATCTCCGGCGTCGTCGTCGACCTCTTCGGCGACACGAACTGCGACGGTGTCGCCGAGGGCGCCGCGCTCCAGACGACCGTGACCGGCGCAAACGGCATCTACCGGTTCTCCGAGCTCAACGCGGGCTGTTACGTCGTCGACGTCGACGACACGACGCTCCCGCTCGGCCACCTCCTGACGAGCGACGACGAGCCGATCGGCGTGTCCCTCGGCGTGGGTGAGAACGTCGCCGACGCCGACTTCGGCTACGTGACCTACTCGTCGATCGGCGACACGGTCTGGCTCGACAGCGACGCCGACGGGCTCTACGAGCCGGAGACCGGCGAGCTCGGCGTCAACGGCGTCCGTGTCGAGCTGTTCCAGGGGACCCAGCTGATCGACTTCACCATCACCGGCACCAGCCCCTACACCGGCCAGCCCGGCTTCTACCTCTTCGACACGCTCCCGGCGGGCACCTACTCGGTGGTCATCACGCCCGACAACTTCATGGCGAGCGGCCCGCTCGCCGGACAGGAGCCGACGGCCGACCCCGACGGCGGGCTCGACAACGTGGGTGTCGTCTCGCTCGGCTGGGCACAAGACCTCCTCGACGCGGACTTCGGCTACCAGCTCTCCTGCGGCAACGGCGTCTGCGGCGGCGACGAGAGCTGTTCCACCTGTGCCGTCGACTGCGGCGTCTGCCCGCCCCAGTGCGGCAACGGCACCTGCGAAGCCGGCGAGGACTGCGGCAGCTGCAGCGCCGACTGCGACGTGTGCCCGCCCGCCTGCGGCGACGGCACCTGCAACGGCAGCGAGAGCTGCAGCACCTGCGCGGCCGACTGCGGCACCTGCCCGCCGGTCTGCGGCAACGGCACCTGCGAGGCCGGCGAGGACTGCGGCAGCTGCTCGGACGACTGCGGCGCCTGCCCCGCGGTCTGCGGCAACAACGTCTGCGAGAACGGCGAGGACTGCGCGACCTGCACCGGCGACTGCGGCGCTTGCCCCGCGGTCCCCGGCAACGGCGTCTGCGAGGCTGGCGAGAACTGCTTCGAGGTCCCGAGCGACTGCGGCATCTGCCCGCCGGTCTGCGGCGATAAGGTCTGCGCGGTGGGTGAGACCTGCTCGAGCTGCGCGGCCGACTGCGGCGAGTGCCCGCCGGTCTGCGGCGATGGCGTCTGCAAGGCCGGCTCCGAGGACTGCTCGAGCTGCGCGGCCGACTGCGGCGTCTGCCAGAGCGCCTCTCCCGGCACGGGCACCCCCGGTTACTGGAAGAACCACGAGAGCGCGTGGAAGGTCTCGCAGCTGACCATCGGCGGCAAGACGTACACGAAGGCCCAGCTCCTCGACATCATCAGCCGTCCGACGAAGGGCGACGTCACCTACATCATCGCGAAGCACCTCATCGTCGCCAAGCTCAACGTCGGTATCGGCAACCAGTCGAGCTGCATCGAGGACACCATCGCCGCGGCCGACGCCTGGCTCAAGAAGAACCCGCTCGGCAGCAACGTGAAGGAGGGAGGCAAGAACTCGCCCTGGTCGGTCGGCGAGCCGCTCGCCACGAAGCTCGACGACTACAACAACGGCCTCCTCTGCGCGCCGCACCGTGACTGACCGATGATCGGCCGATAACCGGTAATCGGCCAGCGAGACGAGAGCTCCCCGAGGCCAGCGCCCGCCCAGAGCGAACCGCCTCAAGCGCGACCTGCGCTGGCCCCTCCCCCCTCTCCAGGCTCGCCTCGATCCCCAGGGCCGTTCTGGCCGTTCCGTGGTCAACCCCCTCTACAGCCAACAGTGCGCAGGCGGATCGCCGCCCTGGACGCGCGATGCCCGACGGCTCCCGCTGCGCGTGGAACGACGCCGCGCGCGGCTCCGAACGTCAATCTCCTCGTCGTTGCCGTCCACCGTACAGCCATGCTGGACGCGCTGGTTGAGCCGGAGAACCCTGCGCGATCTGCATCCCTCCCGGAAAAGTGACGCTGTATCCGCAACTTATCCGTGCATCGGGGGCAACGTTCACTCCACGGCCTGCGGGGCGAGCGCCGCGCTGCAACGGAGAGTCTTCGCCTGCGCCACCGTTCTGTCACGAGCGCGGGGCACGCTGCAGGAACATGCTGATCGATCCACCAGCCACAGTGGGACGACACACCGTGACCCTGTACCTCGGGCCCGCGGAGGACGAAGGCCCCGAGGCCAGCGAGTCGCTTGGCGAAGCCATCTGGTTCGACCGCCGGGATCCACGATCCATTCGCCGCGCTCAGGAGATCATCCAGGATCGGCTGGGACTCTCGGCCGCGCCGACGCTGTGCGACGAGCCTTCACCCGGACTCGGGGCAGCGCTGGGCCGGATCCACGCGGCCCTCGTCAGCGTGATCGAGCGCTGGCATCGGCGCAACGCCGGCGAGAATCATCTTGAGCTCGAGCCTCGAAGGACGGGATCCAGCCGCAAGGCATCCCCGTCCTGTTAGGGCGTTTCGGCAAACGCGCGCAACCCAGGCGGACAGCTGTCGAATTGACCATGGACAGGTAGTCTCGGGATCGCTACGGCGATGGTGGCGTATTCATGCCTCGCGCGGCCGGCGCGGGGACGATTCGGCGCTCGGCTCGCGGCGCGAGGAGCGCTGGCCGCGCCGCGCGCTCGCTCCTACAAGCGCTCGATGAGGAAGCTCCGGGTCTGGTTGTCGAAGTTCTGGGGGGCGAGGTTCGCGTCTGCCGTGAGGACGCGCCACTCGGCCGAGTAGCGCCAGAGCCCGTTGTAGAGCGTCAGCCTGAAGCCCGAGGGGACGCGGACGGAGCTGGCCCTCTGGTCCCATGGGGTGCTGTAAAAGAGGGAGGAGCCGACGCCGTACACGACCGAGGCGCCCGAGAAATTGGCGTTCTCGTAGAAGGTGACCACGTCCGGCTGCGGGTCCGAGGCGTGCGCGACGACGATGCTCGAGATGGTGTTGTCGAAGCCCGCGGCCACGAGATTTGTGTCCGAGGTGAAGACGCGCGCCTCGCCCCCGAAGTCGCCGTGCATGAAGGCCGTGACCCGGAGCCCGGCGGGGACCCTGATGGCGCTCACGCGGTTGTCTCCGATGATCGTCATGTTCGGCAGGTCGTAGCGACCGATCCCGAAGCCCTGCGAGACGCCGGAGAAGTTCGAGAGATCGTGGAGCACCACCTGGCCGCTGGGGTGGACGGTGGGGCCGCCGGCGATCGTGGCGTCGATCCAAGCGCGGTGGCGCGCGACGTCGACGCCGAGCTGCCTCGCGTGCAGGTTCGTGCCGTCCTGCCCGTTCGAGGCCGTGAACACGGCGACCTGACGTCCGTCGACGAACCATGGGCCACCGGAGTCGCCGCTCCAGCCCGCGCCCGTCACGCCCGTCGCAATGAGCTCCTCGGCGGAGTACCAGCCGTCGATGTGGATGGTCGCCTTCTTGAGCGACGGCGCCATCACCAGCGGCGTGCCCTCGCTCCCCCAGCCGTAGGCCGTGGCGTCCCTGCCGGTCGCGACCGACGTCGCCTGGGCCAGCTGGACGAACGGTCCATCGGCGTTCTCGGTCAGGTGGAGCAGCGCGATGTCGGCGTCGGCCGAGTGCACCTCGACGGCGTCGACAGCGATGCGCCGGCCCTCGCGGTACGTGTTGCTGCCGACGCGCACCGCCGACGTCTCGCCCTCGTCCGCGATGCAGTGCTGCGCGGTGAGCACCCAGCGCGCCGCGACGAGGGTGCCGGTGCACTGGTAGAAGTCGCCGGTGCTCCCGCGCACGTCGAAGACCTGGACGGCCCAGGGGCTCGCCTCGGCGACCTGGCCGCCGATGATCGCGGACGAATGCGACTCGAACGCCTCGAGCGGCTCGTCTGACGCGCCTTCAATCGAGCAGCCCGTGGAGAGGCCGAGCGCGGCGCCCGCGCACACCGCGAGACCAAGCTTATGACCAAGTTCTCTCTTCTTCATTCTGCCTCCACATCATGATTCTGTTCAGACGATCGTTCGCGCCGACGGAGTCCGCCTCCGCCAGGAGCCAGCGTTCGTCAGCAATCAACGTGACGGGGCCTGTGATTGCGGCGCGCCAGGCTCGGCGACGGCGTCTCCGAGCAGACCCATGGGGCACCTGGCTGAAACCGGTGAAGGGACGGCCGGAGCGGCAGGCCCGAAGGCGGGCGTACGAAATCCGCCCGCGACGGCTCAAAAATCACGTCCAGAGTATGCTGCGCTACTCCGAGCGGCGCCAGGCGACGATCTGGAACAGCCGCGTTCGAGGCGTGGAACGAGGCGGCATCCCGCTGTTCGCGCCGAATTGCATTTTTATGCTGGGCGCGCCGACTCGGTCAGCGCCGTCCACGGCCGATGGGGATCCCCTTTCACGTCGCCTCAAGGCGCCGGGCGTTGATGAATTCGATCGACGCCGCCCTCGATACGCGGCACGTTCACCGACCGTCGTTTCGGCCCGTCCTCCGGATCCCATGACCCCGAAAACGAGTGGCTTATGAGGCTGAGGACCGGCGTGCAGCAGGCCGTAGACTGCTCGGCTGCAACTCCGATCACGAGCGACGCGACGTCCCCGAAAGCGAAGGAGATCTCATGAAGAGAGCGACCAATCGTCCTGCAGCGGGCCTCGGACCGAGCTTGCCGGGGGTGGTCTTGCTGTGCGCCCTCCTCGCAGGGTGCGGTGACGACGAGATGAAGTCGAGCTCCTCATCCATGTCTTCAGGCACCGGAGGCAGCGGCGGCGGAGGCACGAGCGGCGGAAGCGGTGGCGGAGCAGGAGGCGGCGACGCGCCAAGCGCCAAGGGCTACCCCGATCGCTTCACCGTCGGCGCGCCCGGCGTGGGCACCTACGCCCAATCCGATCCCCAGCTCCCGGTGCCGCCCGGGTACACGGAAGTGTGGCCCAGCGACGACCAGAGCAAAGAGTGGGATCTGTACGATTGCGACGGCACTGTCAATCTGGACCACATGTATTTCCACGCGTTCATTTACATCGGCACCGGCTGCCACGGCACGGTCAACATCACCAACTCGATCATCGCGCCGCCGCCCGGCTCCACGAACCGCAGCATCCTGGTCAACGCCGACGAGTCCGCGCCGCTCACCTTGAACATCAGCGATACGACCATTCGCCCCGAGCCGGTCGGCCTCGGAGGTACGAACGCCGCCCTCACCGAGCATGCCGTGAACGCCTGCGCGACGTGCACCATCCGCTTGACCCGGGTGGACGTGGCCAATACCGGCGGCATGTGCCTTTGCAGCCAGAACACGATCGTCGAGCAGAGCTGGTTGCACGACAACTACATCGCGCACCTGGCGGATCCCTCTCTCGCGCATACGGGCGGTATCTTCCCGTACGGGGGCAGCGGGCCGCTCGAGATCAGCCACAACCGACTCGAGCCCGGCGTCGACGCCGCCACTGGCAACGAAGTGCCGAACTATTGGCAAGCCATCACGGCCGTGCTCTTCACCCAGGGCGTCGATGGCTCGACGCTGCAGAACTACGAGGTCCACGACAACTTCGTCTCGCTCGGCGCCTACGACTTCTACCCCGAGAACGGCAAGGACATGATCCTGCGCAACAACGTCTTCGGCCCGAGCCACTGGGGCTACACGACGTCGTGCGCGACGTGTACGTACGCTGATTGGTCCAACAACGTGGTCGGTGACATCGACGGCAACCCCACCAACGAGGTCGTCCCCCAGCCTTGACCTCAGGGCTGCCTCATCGTCGATGTATGGATAATTGATGACGCGCGGGAGTCCGGCGCAGGGCGGGGGAGCCGAAATGCGATCCTCGCACGACTCACCCCTGCGCTCGGCTGCGCGGTGCTACTGGAAGGTCACCGAGAGCGTCGGACGCCTCGCGGCATTGGCCACCTCGCTCGAGCAGATGCGCAGATCCTTGCCGGTCGCGGCGTTGGCGAGCACGAGGCCTTGATTGGCGGCGCTGCTCCGGACCCACCTCTGCACGCTGCCGGGGTCGAGCGCGATCGATTTGCGCTGATAGCCGCTGGCGTCGATGTTCAGGAACTGAAAGGTCGGCCCCTGCACGTCTCCCGAGCCGATGCCCGGCGCGGTCCAGTTGCTGCCCGCGCCCCCGCTGGTGAAGCCGAGCGTCGCGGAGCTGTAGCTCCACGGCGTCTTCATGAAGTTGCCGTTCAGGGCTTGCGGCCCGACCCAGCTCTCGAAGGTCACGTCGAGCGTGGCGGCCGTCACCGTGGCGGTTGTGGGGATCTGCGAGACGTCGAAGCGAATGAGCGCCTTGGTGGTGTAGCTGCGCGTGTCGGCGAGGAGCACGTCGTTGGTCTTGTAGAGCGTGCCGACAGGGTTGCTGGACGAGTAATTCAAACTGGAGATGCTCAGATCTTGCACGCCGGTGTAGCCATTGACGCCCTGCGTGAAGGTCAACGTCTGCGCTGTACCGCTGGGCGTCGTCGGCTGCGTCGGCTCGGTCGGCGTCGACGGCGTCGGCGGCGTCGGCTCGGTGGGCGGCGGCGGTGTGGTCGGCGTCGACGTCGGAGGCGTCGAGGAGCCCGCCGTGACAGCGCCGGTGGCGCTGACCTTGAAGCTCAAGGTCTTGCTGGCGCCCGACACCTGCAGCGCGCCGCCCGCGCTCACGCGGATGCGCCATTTTCCGCCGGAGGCGACGGCCGTGACCGCATATCCGGAGCTGGAGGGCGCAACGTCGACCAGCACGTGCTCGGCTGCCGTTTGCGAGACCAGGTACTCCGCGCTCGACACGGCGCCGGTCGCGGCCTGATCGGCCGAGAACAGCACGACCTGATTCTGCGGCGCCGAGAGCTCGACGCCCACCACGTTGCCGGCGATGACGTTGCCGTCCGCGGACGACAGCCGCGTTTGCTCGCCGAGCGCCGCGCCCGCCGAGACGACGGTCAGCCACTGCTGCGCCGCCGCGCGCACCGGAGCGTGCACCTCGAGCCGCGCCGTCGAAGCCGGCAGAGTCGTCGTCGTCGTGCTCGCGCTCCTCGGCAGCAGCGTGCGCACGCTTCCGACCAGCGTCGCACCCACCACGACGTCGAAGCGCTTCTGTGTCGCATCGGCGGTGGTCACCTGACGCGGCGCTACGGGCGTGTGAAAGCTCATCCACTGGTCGGCGCTGGCCTTCGCCACCGTCGTGCGGTCGAACAGCACGAAGCTGCCTGGACGGAAGAACACCACGTCGCGCGTGAACTGCGAGACCGGCTTGACCGTGGCGCTGCCATACTGGTCTCCGAGGCCCGTGGCGCGCGCGCGCACGAACGCGCCGCGGTCCTCGTACCGCTCTACATGGGCGTTCGAATCGACCGGTGAGAGCGAATTTTGTCCGGGGTTGTACCGGTTCGTGGCGTCGTCGACGAAGAAGGTGTTGTGCAGCCGGCGCTGGCTCGTGCCGTAGCTGTCGTCGTTCACCAGGTTCTCGCAGGCGTTGCCGCAGTTTTGGGGCAACCAGCCGGTCGCGTTCATCAGTACCGGCTGATCGCCGACCACCACGCTCAGACCGCCGGCGTTGAACATCTGCTCACCGGAGTAGGCGGCGTTGATGTACGCGCCGCCGGACAGCGCCCCCCACACGGCCGTCTTGTCCCAGGACGAGCGCATGCCGACGTGGCCAGGGCCGGCCGCGAAGTGCGACAAGGCGCTCGACTGGTACCCGCTCCTGGCGGCGCCCGTATCGCCATACAAGAACTTGGACCACGGCGCCGAGTCGTCGCCTGCCGCCGCGATCACGTCGGCGGCGAAGCCGCGCGCGACGGCCGCCGAGGTGTCACCCTGCTGCTCGAGCATGGTCGCCAGACCGAGGAACAGCGCCGCAGAAGGACGCATGTCGATGCCCGCGCGAATCGTGCCCTGGTCGTCCATGTGCTTGAGCGAGGGCCACGTGAAGTACCGGGCATAGGTCGCCTCCTCGCGGGCCAGCGGCAGCTCCTTCCACCAGTCGAGGCCGGTCGCCGTCTTGGTCGCCCACAGCGCCTCGACCATGTACAAGACGGCCCTGCTGCCGTAGCCCCAGCCCTCCGGCCAGCCTCCGCCGCCCATCATGCTCGTGAACTTCGGCTTCACGAGCTGTCCCCACATGCGCGTTGCGACGTCGCTCCAGTACACGCTGGCCTTGGCGTTCTCGCCCTCGGTCGCCAGCGCCGCCGCGGTCTTGGCCAGGTAGTAGCCGGCGAAGTAGTTGCCGATCGGGTCGTTCTTGATCAACCCGCTCTCGTCGTACCAATCGATCCACGCGTTCATCGAAGCGACCAGGCGCGTCTTGGTCGCGGCCGGCAGCGCCGGGTAGAGCCAGTCGTAGCCGAACGCCATACCGACCACGTAGTTTCGGATGCCGTAACCCTGGTCCGTCGACGGCTTCTGCCCCCCGGACGCGACCGGGGTGCTCATGGCCTCCAGCAGGCGAACGCCGGCCTCGCCGTAGCGAGCCTGCGCGGCCGTGTCGGTCGTCACGCGATAGCAGATGCCCAGCGCGCGCACGACCGGCGGATACTCGTCACCTTGATAGCCTTGCCCGACGTTCGGGTAGCCCGGGTAGGTACTGCCGCTCGGCGGGTGCATCGTGCCGGTCGTGTAATCGTCGCAGCGCTTCTTCAACGCCGTCCAAGCGGCGTCGCCAGCCGCGGCGCGCGCCTTCAGGCGCGCGATGACGGGGTCGGTCAAGATGAGCCGCGCGGCGGGGCGCGCTACCAGCATTTCCTCGCTCGCGCCCACGTCTTCTTCGGCCAGTTCAGCCGGTTCGTCCGAATCGGGGCCGCCCAGGCAGCCGAGCACGCCGGAGATTCCGGCCAAGAAGGTCAAGGCAAGGAAGCGGCTGATTTTACGCATTGAGTCTCCTTTGACTGAAGGCACACACGTGCCCCGTCGCAGACTTGCTTCGTCTGTGGGGTTACCCGTTCAGCGACTGACTTCGAATCGGGGCCTGGGCGGCCCCTCCGCAGTCACGTCCTTATCGAGCGGCGCTCGACGATCGACATCGCCACGAGCGCGGCGATGAGCTTCCCGGCGGCAAACGACCGCGACCCGAAGCCTCGAGAAATCGAATGCATGGCTTTTTCTCCCCCGGCGTCGTCGAACCGCTGTGGTGGACAGGACCGTGACGGGCGAAGGCACCAGGGGGCAGAAGAGGAGCCTCCCGCTGCATGCCTTCGCGCCGCGAACCATCGGTGCAGACCATCCAGCACCAGAGGGTGCGGATACCGGCGCTCTCGTACAACGACTTATTCTCGGATCGATACGTCCGGTCAAGACGAAACACTTTCGAAGATCAAACGACCGCCCAATTAGGTCGCATACTTCGGTCGTTCTTCACATCAAGGTTGCAAATTTCGATGCAGAGCTGACGTGATCAGCTCGCCCGCCGATGTGAAGTAAGGTGTAGAGAAGCGGTCGTTCGCTCGCTTGGATGTATGGATGTAGACGAAATCCGCAGAAATGTTGGTGAGCACCCAGCGTGACTTGGTTATCCATGCCAGCGAACGATCTTTATTGGCCTGACCCCGCATTGGCTGGCTGGGCGGCGGCTCCCGCGACGCGATGGAAGTCGCGCGCTACGTTGGCGGCACCGCTACGCCGCAAGCAAGGAGCCGCTCGCAGTCCTGATCGAGCGCTGCGCCGAGGGGTAGCTACCCGGGTCGCGGCTGGCCAGGGCCGCTGGAGCGCCGCTCGCCGTGACCTTCGTCGGTGGGCTGCTCGGTCTGGCGCCAGCACCGGAGGGGAGAGAGAGGTCGCGGCCGGCGTTCACTCCATGAAGCGCACCGATGCCCAACGGCGCCGGTCTCCGCCGGGCGGTCTCTGCTGGCGCAAGGGCATGGCTTCGGCATTCCAGCGACGCGCTCCTGACCTCGCGACAGCCTTCCGAGGAGCGAGCGCCTATCGGCTACAGGCTGCGTCGTGTGACGTCCTGCGCCGGAGGGACGCTCAGCCCTTCCCGCTCGTCGTCCCAGGCAACCGCGCTGATCTTCCAGCCGGCGGGCGTCTTGACCAGCTGCATGGACTTCGTGCCCCTCGCCTCGAAGCGCTGCCCTGAGAGCAGCCCGGACTTCCGGGGTGGGCCCCGGAGGACGCACCCGCTACGGCGCCTCGACCACCGTGCGCGACTCCTTCGCCTGGATCACGTCGGGGAGCAGGAACGGCACCAGGTGCGTCTGGTTCTTTCGCCAGAGCTCCGCCTGATCGCGGAAATGTGGGCTCTCGGCGTCCCATACATTGCCTCCGGGAATGGCGTTCCACGCCTTCGGCCCCGCCGGGTCGAGCTCCACGACGAGCCGTTGCGACGGGCCGTGGACGTACCGGAAATCCGGTGACTCGTCGAGCGCCCACGAGAGGCGGTAATCCGAGGAGTCCACCGCGAACTCGTCGCCGCCGCGCGGAAAGCCGCCGCTCCAGAGGGGATCGCTCGGCGGAGGGATGCTGAGGCTGCTGAAGAAGGGCACGAGCGCGTCGAGGGTGACCGTGTGAAAGGCGCCCCAGCGGGGCGCCGCAGCCCCGGAGCCGCCCTGTCGATCGAGCCAGGCGAGGGCGTCGAGCAGGGCGCGCAGCACGCGCTCATCCCTGGACTCGACCGCTGGCGTGCCCATGTCGTCCCACAGCGCGCTGTCCTGCACGGCCGGATCGAAGGTGGCGAGCTGCTCCCGATCGGCGGAGAACAGGTGGAGGAGCGCCTTCGCCGAGAGCTCCCGGGAGAACGACGAGAAGCCCATCTGGCCGAGCTCGTCGCCCAGCACCCGGCGCACCACCCGGACGAGCCAGAGGTTGAAGACCAAGGTCGCCTCCGAGGCGCGGGCGTCGAGCGCGCCGGGGCCATCGCCCTCGTCCACGAGCGGCATGGCGGTGTCGAGATCGATGCCGGCGGCCGCCTTGTAGTCCGCCTCCTTGCCCCAGCCGTCGAGGAGCGCCCGCAGGGCGGCGAGGCGCTGCGGGCCGTATGCGGCGTCCGCGACGATCGCGCTCAGATCGGGGTGAGTACCGGGCGTCGCGCGCTCCTCCTCGGCGCGGTCCATGGCGCGGAGCAGGTGAGGCACGAGCCTCGCGCCGAGCGCCGACTTGATGTCGCCCTGGATCGCCGCGCAATCCTCCGGCGACAGAGGTCCCTCGTGGGCGTCGATCCGCTCCTGGATGCGGCCCTCGCGAAACCCGATGTCGAAGCTGCAACCCAGGTACATGGGGGTACCGTCGGGGAGCGCGCCGTTCGATGGATCGTTGTCCAGGGAGTCCCCGATGGGGTCGTTGTTCGCCGTGGCGATGTATCCCGCCGGCGGGTTCTTTGCCCGGGGGATGAGGTGCTCGGGGAGCGTCCCGGTCCACTCCGCGGTCCCGTCGCCGGGGAGCACCATGCAGGGGAGGACGCCCGTATAGGTGGCCGCGTCCCAGGCGAACGCCTCAGGAGACCGCGTCGGGATCGCCGCGTGCGTCGTCCAGAGGATGTCGCCCGCTGTGTCGCCCATCACCCAGTTCTGCGCGCCGACGCTGAATTTCGAGAGCGACTCCTGCGCGTCATCGACCGAGCGAGCGCGCAGCAGGCCGAAGATGGCCTCCAGCTCCTTCGTCGGCCCGAGCCCCGTCCAGCGGACGCTGAGCGCCCCCACGGCCGGGTCCGGATCCACCACCGCGTGGTCGACGATGGTCGGCAGGAGCGGGCCGTGATGGGGCACGATCGGGACACGGTAGGTATAGGGCTCCCTGCCAGCGATCGCGATGACCTCCTCGACCGTCTGGAGGGGCACTGGATTGCCCTTGAAGAGCACGGCCTTGCCGTCGGGCGTGAGCTTCTCGGCATAGACATCGGTGACATCGTACATCGCGACCGTCGCTCCCCACCCGACGTGCTCGTTGTGGCCCAGGATGATCCCCGGAATCCCGGGGAAGGTGACGCCCCCGACGTGAACATCGCGGCTCGCGTCCTTGCCCTCGGGCGCGGTGACATGGATCGAGACGGCATACCAGACGGCCGGCGCGCTCAGCGACAGGTGGGGATCGCTGGCCACGAGCGCGTGCCCCGTCGCGCTCCGGCTCGCGTGGATGGCCCAGTTGTTCGAGCCGAAGCCCTCCGGGGCGACCTTGCTCCTGGCGCGCTGGACCGCGCTCAGGTAGCCGGTCAGCGACGAAATGAGCTTCGCGCGGCCCGGCGCGGCGCGGCCCGGTCGTCGCGCGCGAGGCGCTCTCTTCGCCGCCTTGTCCTCCGCCTTCTGCGCCTTCTCCCGCGCCGGGGAGGCGGGGTAGCCGCTGCTGGTCACCGCGGGCTCGGAGGGGGCGAACCTCAAAAAGTCCCGCTCGAAGCCGGCGCGCTTCTGCGCGAGCGGATCGGCGCTGCTCGACGCGAACGTCGTCCGGGCGGCGTCGAAGAGCTGTTGCATGGTGATGTCCAGCTCGGCGTCGAACGACAGGAGGTAGCTCTGGAAGCGGCTGATCACGAGCGAGTCGACGCCGCTCCAGTCGGTGAACGCCTTGGCGGGTATCCCCGTCGCGCCTTCGGGGAGGCGGATGTCCCCGGAGCGGATCTTCCTGAACACCTGGGTCACCCCGTCCGCGTACGCGTCGAGCATCTGGCGGAGCTCCCCCTCGGGGAGCGCGTCGTACTGGGCCCTGGCGATCCGACCGAGCCCGACATGGCGGAGAGCGATGTCCTGATCGATGGTGGTTGGATCGAGGTCGCCGAAGAGCTCTGCGAGCCTCCCCTCGGCGGTGCGCCGCAAGATCTCGAGCTGAAGCGCGCGGTCGCGCGCCGTCAGATACCCTTCGACGCGCATCGCGTCCACGAGGTTTTCGGCATAGATATGGGGCCTACCGTCCCTGTCCTGGACGACATCGACCGCAGAGAGCAGGCCGTCGATGGTGAGCCGCCCGTCGACGGGCAGATCCGGCCGATCGCCGAGTGGACCGAACGTCGCGGAGGGGGGCGGGCTGCCGTCGGGCGCGCCCGCGTCGGGCTCGCTGGGCGCGCCCGTGTCGGGCGCGCTGCTGCCGGGACCAGGGTCGTCCGAGCACCCGAGCATGCCCGTGAGCCCGGTGACCAAGGCGAGGACGCAGTGTGCCGAAGAGAATGACAGTCGCATGAACGCTCCTTGATAGGATGGAAGCGAGCCACCCCGGCGGTGTCGTCGCGCGACGCGGTGGCCGGAACAGCACGTCGTCAAGCGAGGTAGGGTTCGTAGCTCCTTTCGCGGCAGCATGGGCCAGGGCACGACCGGCAAGAGGGAGCGTGCCTTGGCGCCGTGTCTGGGCCAGCATGACACGCAGACGCCACCGCGGCCCGCGCCGGACCGCCCCCGCGCCGAGCTGTCTGAATCTTACCTTGGTCCCCCGGGTCGCCGAGGAGGCCAGCCGGCCCGAAGCGCTCGATCCCCACCAGCAGCGGAAAGAGGGCTCGATCCAGGGAGATGCCCGCCTCCGCGAGCAGCGCCTGATCGCGCTGCGGCTGATTCACGAGCGCGATCAGGTCGCCCGCGGCTCCGTGGAGCACGCGGAGCTTCTCTTTTGTGATCCGTGTATTTTGCACAAATTTCCTTGACGCTTCGGAGAAGGCGATTATATGCATGTTACACATATCTGAAACGCCGTCGAACAAAACGTGACTCCTTGCCAAGCGCCCGGACCCTCCGCTCGTGAAGGATCCGGCTGCCCGGAGGTCTCATGCCTGCTTCAATACGTTCGCGCTCCGTCGCCCGAGCCTCGCTGTGCGCCCTCGCCCTCACCCTGCCAGGCGTCGCCTCGTTCACCGGCTGCTCCGGGGGCGACGAGCCCACGGAGCCCCAGGTTACCGGGAGCAGCCCCACCTTCCACAAAGACGTCGAGCCCATCCTGCAGAGGAGCTGCATGGGCTGCCACTCCGCGGGCAATATCGCGCCCTTCAGCCTTACCGCGTACGACGACGCCAGGGCTGTCGCGGCGCTCATGGTCCAGACGACCAAGGCGGGCACGATGCCGCCCTTCGCCGTGCGTGACACGGACGAGTGCTCGACCCGTCACGCGTGGAAGGGCGACATCCGCCTCTCCGACGAGGAGATCAGCACGCTGGAGGCCTGGAGCAAGGCCGGCACCCCCAAGGGTGATCCGAAGGACGCGCCCGCCGCGTTCGCGCCGAAGAGCCCCGGCCTGCCGGGCATGACCCTCGAGGTTCATCCGAACGAGCCCTACGTCACCTCCGGTGAGCAGGACGAGTTCCGCTGCTTCATGATCGATCCCGGGCTCACCGAGGACCAGTACCTCAATGGTTTACAAATGGTGCCCGGCAACCACAAGGTCGTTCACCATGGGATAATCTCCATCGATCCGGAGGGGAAGTCTGCGAGCCTGGCGGGCCCCGACGGAAGCTTTCCGTGTGGCGCCGGCGAGGTCCCGAATGGCGTGGAGATTGGATCGCTCCAGATGCTCACAGCCTGGGCTCCCGGCGCCGACCCGGTCGATCTGCCCGAGGGGGTGGGTCAGCTGATCCCGAAGGGGTCGCTCCTCATGATGCAGATCCACTACCACCCCGCCGGCACGACGGCCGACCCGGACCTGACGCGCATCCAGCTCAGGCTCACCAAGGAGAAGCCGAAGTACGGCTTCCTGTACCACCTGATCGGCAACTTCGATGATCCGGTCGGCCAGCTTGGCTTCGGGCTGCTGCCGGGTCCGGGCGACAAGAACGGCGTCGAGTTCCTGATCCCCGCGGACAGCAAGAGCCACGTCGAGACGGAGCAGCTCACGATCCCGGCCCCGGACTCGCCCGCAGCGCAAGAGATGCCGTTCCCGCCGGGCACGCGCATCTATGGCGACTTTCTGCACATGCACTACCTGGGCTTCGACGAGAAGGTGACGGTCACGCGGGCGAACGGCTCACCCGATCAACCCAAGGAGGAGTGCCTGGCGCACGCGCCGAAGTGGGAGTTCTCCTGGCAGCGCTCGTATTCCTACGACGCGCCCATCGAGATGCTCCCGACGCTCGAGCCGGGCGATGTGCTCCAGATCCGGTGCACGTACAATAACTCGACGGAGAACCCGTACGTGGTCAAGGCGCTCAAGGAGGCGAATATGATCTCGACGATCGACGTGGCCTACGGCGAGGGGAGTACGTTCGACGAGATGTGCGTCGCCGGGCTCTCGCTCGTGTACCCGATGCCCTGAGTCGTCGCTGGCCATGGGGCGGCCCCGATCGCGGATCAGGCGACGGAGGACGCCGGCCGGCGGCCGGGCGCATTCCCGGGTGTGGCGCCGAAGCGCGTCGCCACCAGGTAGTCGCACCAGCGCTCCACGCTGGTGTGGATCGGCGGCATCACCAGACCGACCGCGCGGGCGTGGGCGTCGGCCGCGCTCGTGTCATACGCATCTTCGGCGAGGAACGACAGGCTCTCTCGCGTCACCCCGGTGAGCGCCTCCGGCAACAGGCGCACCAGGCCGAGGGGCAGCACCCACGCCGGGGGGCTGCGCCTCATGTGGGCGGCGATGCCGCGGACCAGCGCGGGCAGCCGCGGAGTCGCCTGGTCGAGGACGCAGAGGTCCTGTTCCGCGGTCTCCGGGCGCTCGGGCACGCTCGCCAGGAAGCGCGCCAGGTAGTCGACCGTCACCAGCGGCAGGAAGGTGCGCTCGCTGCCGACCAGGGCCGGCAGGCGGCCCCGCCAGAGCTGCTCGACCATCTCGCCGACGCCCGTGAGCTGCGTGGTCTCGCCGGTGCGCGAGTCGCCGATGACGCTGCTCGGATGCACGGCCGTCCAGCGCAGCCCGCGCTCGGCCGCGAAGCGGCGCACGGCGAGGAACGACTCGTGCTTCGACCCCTCGTACGCGCCGTGCTGGCGGTAGAGCCGGTCCCACGCTCGCTGCGTCAGCACGCTCTCCGCGCCAGGCCGGGCGCTCGCGTGCATCATGCGGTAGCCGCCGAGGTAGACGAAGCGCCGCAGGTGGGGCCGCCCGAGCGCCCACTCGGCCGCGCGCAGCGAGCCCTCGACATTGCAGCGTCGCGCCTCCTGCACGCCGAGCCCGAAGGCGAAGCGCGCCGCCAGGTGATAGACGTCGCGCACCTGCTCGAAGCGCTCCGACAGACCGAGCGACGCCGCCTCGACGTCGCCCTCGACCACCAGGAGCCGCCGCGAATCGCCGCCGTGCGCGTCGACGAACGCGGAAAGCTCGGCGGCCCGCTGCCGCGCCCGGCGCACCGGCGCTGCCACGGCCTTCGTCCGGGTCAGCTCGGCCAGCAGCCAGCGCCCGATGAATCCCGTACCCCCCGTCACCATGACCTCGGCGTCGCATGCTCTCATAGGCCGCCCAGCATGCGTCGCTGGACCCATGAGGAAAATGGGATGTATCTCATGCCAGGCATGAGCGAGATCGATATACGGAGCATCAACCTGAACCTCCTCCCCGCCCTCGATGCGCTGCTCGTCGAGGGCAGCGTCAGCGCCGCGGCGCGCCGCGCCCACGTCAGCCAGTCGGCGATGAGCCATTCCCTCGCGCGCCTGCGCGAGCTCTTCGGCGATCCCCTCCTCGTCCCCCTCGGCCGCGGTCTCACCCCCACGCCGCGCGCGCTCCAGCTCCGCGCGGCCCTGCCCGCCGCCTTCGAGCACCTCCGCCGCGCCCTCGCTTCCCCCGAGCCCTTCGATCCGCGCACCTCGGCGCGCACCTTCCGCGTCGCCACCGTCGACTACTTCGAGCTCACGACGCTGCCCGACGTGCTCGACCACCTGGGCGAACACGCCCCCTTCGTCCGCCTGGAGATCGAGCGCTTCTCCCCTGACGTCACCCCCGCGCTGGTCCGCGGCGACATCGATCTGGCCCTGTTCGGCGCCTCGCAGCCGGTGCCGGCCGCCGGCCTCCGCCGCGCCCCGCTCTACCAGGAACCCTTCGCCGTCATGGCCCGCAAAGGCCACCCGGCGATCAAGCGCCGCCTCGATCTCGACACCTATGTCGCCCTCGGCCACGTCCTCGTCAGCGTCGAGGGCCACCGCGACGGCGCCGTCGACCGCGCCCTGGCCCGCCTCGGCAAGACCAGGCGGGTGGCCCTGCGCCTGCCTCACTTCATGTCCGCGCCCCTCGCCGTGCGCAGCTCCGACCTCCTCTGCACGATCGCGAGCAGCGTCGCCCAGCGCGCCCGCGAGCTCTTCGGGCTTCGGGTGTTCGCGCCCCCCTTCGAGCTGCCCGCCGCCCAGGTCGTCGCCGTGTGGTCGCAGCGCCACGACGACGACCCGGCGCAGCGCTGGTTCCGCGACCTCTTCTTCTCGGGCCGCGCCCTCTCGCCGCGCCTGCGGGCGCTGGTCCGAAGGGGTGCGGCTTGATCCGGGGATGTCCGGCGGTGTCCCCATGAGGCAGCCGCGCCGTGTCACCCAGGCAAGACGCGGCGCGACACCTCCGGCTGTGCGTCCGCCGCGCCCCTTTGGGCGCCCCCGACCGCCCGGGAAGGCGGCGACTGCCTCATCATGCCGGGATCACCGCCTGGGAGGCGGGCATTCCAGGCGCCGCGGTGGTCGCGCATCCGCGCACATGCGCGGCCCCGCAAGACCGGCGAGGGGTCGACGCCCGTTGCCCGAGCATCTCGAGCCGGGGCTCCCCGCGCTCGAGGTCCAGGCGGTTGAAGATCGCGGGTCGAGAGGTTCGCCCTCGGAGTCGAATCAAGCACCTTCAGGCGGAGCGCGTGTCCCGCTCGGCGGCGCCGCCGCCCGCTCGAAATCGCTACTTTTCCTGGTCGTCGCTCGTCATCGACCGGAGCTTCTGTCAAGAGTTCCCCGCCAACGACCAGCAATCGACACAAACCACAAAAGTACGGATCCACCGATCCGCCTACAAAGACCAGCAGATCCAACGAGTTCACCGGGCTGTGTAGTATTGTCTGCGCCACGCTGGCATGTACGGTGCCTGAGACCGATCCATCGTGCGCGTCATTCAACCCAGTGTTCACTTTCTCTGCACCACCGCGGTGATCCTCGCTGTCTGGCCCGCGGCCGCGGCAAACGACTCCTTCGGCGCCATCGCCTACTCCACGACCAGCAACCGCGCCGCCACCGCCCAGTCCTGGAGGTCGAGCGATGAGGCCGGCCGGCTGGCCCTCGCCGATTGCAACCGCGGGTCGCCCGCGAAGGACTGCTTCATCGCAGCGGCCTTTCAGAACGCCTGCGGCGCGCTGGCCATCGACGACCATGGCACCTGGGGCGCCTGGTGGAAGAGCCAGAGCGAGCCCGGCGGCGCCGGTGTCTCCGCGGCGCTCGGGGTTGGTCGAAGCCGCGCGCGGGAGCAGTGCCGCCGCTACGCCGCGGGGCACGCCGCGGAATGCCGTGTGGTCGCCGAGCTCTGCGCCGTGGCCTTCCACCCCTGAACGGGGCGGCTTCGTGCCCATTCGGGACATCGACCCACGAGGAAGGACTCGATGATCATGAAAAGGCTCTTCATCACTGCGGCGCTCATCGGCCTCTCGACGGCGTACGCGTCGCCGGCGTTCGCCAACATCAAGTTCTGCAACCGCTCCGACCGGCCCGTCAATGCGGCGTTCGCCATGCGGATCAACCTGAGCTCCGCCCCCAATCCGTGGGTGACGCGCGGGTGGTGGTCCATCGCGCCCGGGCAGTGCAAGGTCGTATCCAGCGAACAGCTCTACGCTTCCACGGACTACGGTTACTTCGCCGAGCGCGCGGATGGGACGAAGCACTGGCCTGCCACCGGCGGGGACTTCCAGGTCAACATGCGCGGCCTGTGCGTGCAGGCAGGCCGGTTCGTGATCGTCGATTACGAAAGGTGGCCGGAATGCAAAGAGCCCCCGAGACGGCAGGTGACCTTCAAGTTGTTCTCGGTCGGTGAGAACTGGGAGAACTACATCGTGAACTTCGATTGACCGAATCGGTGTCCGCCGGACGAGCCGGCTCGGTCGGGCGCGGGGCGCGGACAAAGAGCAACTTGGGGTTGCTTTGTGATCGGGTCCTCGACCATTTCTAGAACAATGATCGCGTCGTTCGAGGCGTGGCGTGGCCACGAATCACGCGCGGGAGACGGCGCTGTGGCTGCGTCTCCTTATCCCTCGGCCCCCCGGACGCGCGTCGTCGCTCGCTCGCGGCATGAATGCGGCGTCTGCCTCGAGCATCAGAGGCGGCATGGCAAGACCGTTCGAGTCCATCGGTTCGACTTCCGGGCTTCACCGGCGTGCCTCCGCCGCCCTGCTCCTCGCCGCCTTCGGCCCCACGAATGAATGCGGTCCGAGCGCGCCCGGCAGCAGCAGCAGCAGCGGCGGCGCCGCGGGCGCCGGCGGGTACAGCTCCGCAAGCACAGGAGGCGGCGGCGGCTCCGCAAGCCACGGCGGCGGCGGCTCCGCTGCCACGGGCAGCGGCGGCTCCGCAGGCCACGGCGGCTCCGCTGCCACGGGCAGCGGCGGCTCCGCAGGCCACGGCGGCGGCGGCTCCGCTGCCACGGGCAGCGGCGGCTCCGCAGGCCACGGCGGCGGCGACGAGAGCACCTCGACCGGGAGCGGCGGCTCGCCGGCAACATGCGTGCCGGGATCCATCGTCGCGTGCTACTCCGGCCCCGAGGGGACCAACGGCGTCGGACGCTGTACGGCCGGGACGCAGACCTGTCGTCCTGACGGCTTCGGCTACGGGCCCTGCACGGGTGAGATCACCCCTGCTGCGGAGGTCTGCGCCACGCCCCAGGACGAGAGCTGCGACGGCGACGCCCATTGCCCGCAACCGGCCGCCTGGGCGCGCGGGTTCGGCATCGAGCCCACCGATCCCACATCGACAATCGCCGTCGACGCCATGGGGAATTACTACATCCTCGGCGCCTTCGAAGGAACGGTCGACTTCGGCGCCGGCCCTCTGACCAGCGCCGGTGGCAGCGACATCTTCCTCCTCAAGCTCGACCCCTCGGGCGCGCCGCTCTGGAGCAAGCGCTTCGGCACCCCCTTGCGCGAGACAGGAGATGCCCTGGCCATCGACGGAAACGGCAACGTCCTGCTCGCCGGCAACTACGAGGACGACTTCTCTGGCATTGGCATGGACCTCGGCTTCGGCGGGTGCGCCCTGCCGGCTCCGCCCGATCGTTCCGCGCAATTCGTGGCCAAGCTCGACCCCGACGGCAATCACATCTGGAGCGATGGATTCAGCTTCTGGCCTTCGCATCCTACCTGGGCGACGAAGGTGGCCATCGATGCTCTCGGCGACGCGTACCTCGCCATCGGGTTGGAGGACGCGACAGCGGTGGTGAAGCTGGACGCGATGGGCAATGTCCTCTGGAGGCGTAGCACTCCGGGCAGCCCGAGCTTCCACATGAACCTCGCGCTCGACAGCGCCGGCAACGTGGTGACAGTGAATGACGCAGGTATCGATGGCAACTACCTTGTCCTTTACACGTACGTCTCAAAGCTCTCTCCGGACGGAGATTTGCTCTGGTCCCGGAGATTGGACGACTACGACTTCCGTGGCAAGGTGGCGGTCAACTCGGCGGGCGAGATCCTCGTGTTGGCCGAGGGGGTTCTCATCAAGCTGGATCAGGACGGCGAGGAGGTGTTCACCCAGCCCGTCCGCCACACCGGCAACATCGCGATCGACCCCGCGGACAACATCTTCCTCGGCGGGGGTGGGCTCACGATGCTCGACCCGAGCGGCACCGAGCTCTGGACGCGCGATTTCGCGGCCTCTGTAGCGAACATAGCCATCTCCCCGAACGGCGCGGTCGCCGTCACCGGCGTTGTGAGTGGCCCTGTGGACTTCGGGACCGGCCCGATCGAGTATACAGAAGGCTGGGATATCTATGTTGCCACATTCAATCCGCCGGCGAGCGGCGACAGCGGCGAGGGAGGAGGCAGCGACGGCGGCGGCGGAGACCCGTCCGAGACGTGCGCGCCGGGCTCGGTCATCGCGTGCTACTCCGGCCCTGCCGGGACCAGGGGCGTCGGACCCTGCGCTGCGGGGACGCAGACCTGCCGGCCCAACGGCCTTGGCTTCGGCGCCTGCGTGGGCGAGGTGACGCCCGCCGAGGAGCTCTGCTCCACGCCGGAGGACGAGAACTGCGACGGCGACCCCCATTGTCCCATGCTGTCGTGGGCGCGCGGGTTCGGCAGCACCGGCGCCGACCAGGGCCTGAACATCGCGAGCGATGCCGCAGGCAACTACTATGTCGCCGGCACCTTCACAGGAACCGTCGACTTCGGCGCGGGCCCTCTGACCTCCCCGCCCGGAAGCCACTTCCTGCTCAAGCTCGATCCATCGGGCGCGCCGCTCTGGAGTGAACGCCTGCCCAGCGGCCACCCGCTCGTCATGGCCGTCGATGGCGACGGCGACCTCCTGCTCGCCGGCACATACTCGGGTGGCGTCGCTAGGGTGTTGAACCAGTGCCTCCCCCCCTTCGAGCCGGACTACAATACCGTAGGCTTCGTGGCCAAGCTCGACCGCGATGGCAAGGCCATCTGGAGTCAAGCGCCCATCTACACGTCGGACGCGCTCGACAGCTACAGCGTTCCCGAGCGTATCGCCGTCGATGCGCTCGGCAACACCTACCTGGTCTACGCCGACCTTTGGGCGAACGGTGCCTATCTGTTAAAGCTGAGCCCTGGCGGCGATGTCCTCTGGAAACACAGGATCACGCCCCCTCCCGACGAGGAGCACTATTTCACTACCCTGGAATACCACGCCGATCTCGCGATCGACAGCGCGGGCAACGCGCTGACCGTGACCGCACCGCAGGCCGACGCAGGGTATCTCACGGTCAGCAAGTTCGACCCGACCGGCGCCGTGCTCTGGAGCCGCCCGTTCGCGCCGGATCCGTCGATCCCCCCTGGCGGCGCGTGGAAGGCGGACTGGTCGGTGGCCGTCAATGCGGCTGACGAGGTCTTCGTGGCCGGCACCACGGACGGGACCGTCGATCTCGGCGGCGGCGTGCTGCCCGCCGGCCCCGTGCTCCTCAAGCTGGACGCCGCGGGTGCCCACGTGTTCAGCGACTCGATCCCCTTCGGCGACGCGCTCGCGCTCGACTCCGCTGGTAACATCGTCGTCGCCGGAGACGGGCTCGCCAAGCTCGACCCGAGCGGCGCCGAGCTCTGGACCCTCGGCTTCGGCGCCAGCGCACATGGCATCACGATCTCGCCGAGCGGCGTGATCGCCCTCACAGGGGCTGCGAGCGCGGCGGTCGACTTCGGGACCGGCCCCATCCACCACGCCGGCGGCTCCGACATCTTCGTCGCGACGTTCAATCCCTGAAACCCAAGGGGGAAGGGCGCCATGTCGGCGCCGCGAGCGCGGCGCTACGCGCGGGCGAGGGTCCCGTCCGCGCCGAGGACGTCGGTCAGAACTGCTTGAAGAACTTCCACGACTCGATGGGAATCCAGTTGGGATTGCCGTCGATGTTCGTGTGCCCGCCGCCGAAGGTGCACACCCGCGTCGGATGTTCCGGATCGCAATCCTGGAAATCGAAGCAGCTGTACGCGCCGTTTGAAGTCGGGATGTTGTTCGGGATCGTGCAGCCGTTGTCTTCGGCTTTTTCGAGGGCGATGAACTTGGACCCTTTCTTTTGACCTTCGTTGTTCACCCAGGGGCAAGTCCCGTCGCTCATGCCCGTCGTGTGCATCCAAGCAATGGGCTTATGTGTCTTTTCAGGCAACCAGATGTTGTAGTTGGCCGGGGCGATGCCCACGGCCGCACGGATCTCCGCTTGATGGTTCGTCGACAGCGAATAGGTGATCATCCCTCCGAAGCTGAAGCCGGTCGCGAACACGCGCGTCGTGTCGTAGCAGACACTTTCATTCATGAGCGCCATGATGTCGTCGAACAGCGCGTGGTCCTTCTCTTGCCACGTTGCACCGTCCGAGGAGGGGGCCACGAAGATGGCTTGCTCGCCGTCGGCCTCCAGCTGCGGTTTGAGAAAGTAGAAGTCTTGCCCCTTGACGTCTTGGTAGCGGCTGCCGATCCAATGCGAGGTGTAGAACAGCCGGTAGGGCTTGTTCATGTCGTAGTTGCGGGGCATATCGACGTAGTACACGCGATTTTGGCCCGAACTCGAGATCGTATACTCCTTGCTCGTCAGCGTGGTTGCCTTGCCGCACCCCGCGCTCCGCACAGGCGCGTTCCCCAGGGGAATGGCTCCTTCGGGCCAGCCGCCCGTGCCGGTACCGCCGCTGCCGGTCGGCTCAGCCCCGCCACTCCCGCCGCTGTTGTCACCGCCAGTCCCGGCCGCGGTGGTGCCGCTGGAGGTCGCAACGCCGCTGCCGCTCGTGCTGCTGCTCGTGCTGCCGCTAGAGGTCGCAACGCCGCTGCCGCTCGTGCTACTGACGGAACCGGTCGCCGTCGCTCCGCCCCCTCCGTCGTTGTTCGAGTCGGACTCGGCGGGGGCGCACGAAATCGCGACCCAACTCGCAAGGGTGACACAAAAGGCGAGTCGGCTGAACGTTTGAACTTGCATCACAGGTCTCCTACGTGCCGGAATCAGGTGAAAGGGAAACAAAACGTTTCGAGCGTACCAAGGGCGACTCGCCACACTCACCTCAGGTGACAGAGCGTTCCTTACGGGATCCGCCTCCCTGGATTGGATCGCTCTTGGCAAAACGTCGATCACCATCGATCAGCAATCGCTTCCGCGACGACCCAGCGAACAGGATCGGTGTAAAAATCGATCAAATGGATCAGATTGACGAAGAGCTCGGTACTCAGGAGGACCCGAGCAGACCGAAACAAAAGGATGACCCTCGACTGGAATGTGAACGCTCACATTGCCGGTGTCAATTCCAATCGACCGGCCCTCGGGGATCTTCGGGCCCGTGGCAGGACATGGCTGGCAGGGCTCCTTCGGAGCGCCGCGTTAAGAGGGGTGGGCGCCGGACTGCCCGACCACAATCGTACTGCCAGCGTGTCATGTTGCCGCGGCCGATGCGGAAACCGTGCCGCCATGGTCACTGAGCCCCGGAACATCGTCCGCTTCCTCTGCGCGCTCGGCGAGCCGACCGATGTTCCAGCACGCTCCCCCAGCGTCCACGCGGCGACCACCGTACTGGAAAAGCACCGTTGTGCGCCGCAAGGCGCTCGGTGACGCCGTATAGCGTCTCGCGACGCGCCTCCCGGGGCTCGCCCTACCACGGATCAGCCCGCCCTTGCGCTCCGAGGCGCCCGATGGTGCGGCGACCTTGCAGGAAAGCTCCAGTCTTACAGGGTGAGAGACGCTCGAATCTCCCGGTATCGGTTCCGCTCAGGGTTGCATCGGTACTGAATATTTCCTGCGTGACTGCGTGCTTCTGCTGCGTTCGCCGTCCTCGCGGTCATCGGCTGCTCCACGCGGCCGCAAACCCTACGAGACGACGTCGCTTCGCTCACCTTGGCCCTCGACCCGCCGCGATTGGAGCCACGTGGCCGACGCCAACAGCTGCCTGTTCATGCAGGGCGGGGCCTACGACGAGGCGCACGATCGGGTGGTGGTGCTCAGCGGTCTCGCGGCCGACCACGTCGACGCCGACCGCTCGCGGAGCACGAGCACGCGTCGCCGTGGTCGTCGGGCGCCACGTACACGCTCGCGGGGGCGCGCGCGGGCCGCCGACGTCGTTGCCGCCGCCGCTGCCACGGTTGCCGGCGCCGCCGTTGCCCCACCATCCGATGCGAGACGGCACATCGATGCCTCGACAGCGCTACATGCAACTGCACCATGCCCCTGCTTCCTGGCGCGGCTCGCTACTGGCCACCGCCGGAGTGCGCCCATGCATGCAGGCAAGAATCTCAGTTCATAAGGCTTCAATCATGGCCGCAACGTAAAGAACGTGTTCCCAGCCAACGTGCGAAATCTCGCGAATCTGGGCCCTGGACTTCCAGTCCCTGCGGCTCTCCACCCGAACAAGCCTGTTGAACTTGGGTCCCGGATGGCGACCCGCAACCGAGCCACATCAATTGCATTCTGTATAAAATTTCGAAAATCCGACTGCATTCGATCGTTGTCGTTGTTCGCGATATTGACCATCTGCTGCAGCCGACGACGAACCCCCTGATCGTGGTTCGGATAATCGGAGAACCCATCAAACTGATTGGCGGCGCGAATGATGTCGATCAAATTTCTCGCCCCGGGCGCCCCGAACTGAGAAGGATCGCTCGCCAATCGATTCTCCAGAACCCGTTGCATCCACCCCATACTGTCCAATGTGTCTGCTGCCAGGTAGTCTGCGTGGGAAGGACCGCGGGCCTCCGACATCAACAGTCTGGCGACAGCTCCAGCTTCAGTGGCAGGATCCGGCAATTCTATCGCAACGTCGACCACAACCCTTAGTGTCGCCTGGATTCCGGACCGTGTCTCCGCAGTCACCGTTACAGGGCCGCTACCTGATGTTGTAGCAAGGGCTTTGAGGTAAAACGAAAAATTGCCAACGGCGCGTATGCGAGGTGTGCCGTCGACGCTAATTACATCAGGATCACTGCTCGTTATTCTGGGAACACCATCCGGGCGTGGAACATCGGCGATCCCGAGGCTGGCCGAAGAGTTCCCTTCGGTGCTCGATATGTGAATCGTCACAGCCGTAACATCTGTTCCATGTCGCCGAAAACGCATATATCACCTTCATATAGCGCAAGGCTCAAATCGACGCTTTGCGTCTGCATCACTCTCCAGACCTGTGCAAGGCCAGGGGCTCGCCGGAAACATGACCGTCCGTAGCGCAAGCGCCCGATCAACGCCAGCGTGATCGTCGGCGCAGCGCCGGTTCCCTCTCCCCCTTCGCGACGAAGGGGGGAAGCTCGAGCGCCGCGTCGGGAGGTGGACGAGCTCGCCCTCGAAGGAGGCGAACTCGTCGCTCCACAGCGCCCGGCGGCGGCGGAAGTCGACGCCGTGGTTAATCGCCTCGTCCTCGTTCCAGCCGACGCCGATGCCGAAGCCGAAGCGACCGCCCGAGACGAGATCGAGCGTGGCGACCTCCTTCGCCGTGACGATCGGGTCGCGCCGGGCGACGAGGCAGATGCCGGTGCCGAGGCGGATGCGCGAGGTCACGGCGGCCGCCGCCGAGAGCGCGACGAAGGGATCGAGCGTGCGCCTGTAGTCGTCGGGGAGCTCGCCACCGGCGGTGAGGCGTGCGTCGGCTCACCGGGATGTGGGCGTGCTCGGGGAGGTAGAGCGAGTCGAAGCCGCGCGCCTCCAGGGCGCGCGCCAGCTCTACGATGCCTATACCGCGATCGATGACGAAGTGGGTAATGCCGCAGCGGATAGGCTCTCTTGCCACGTCGCCGTAGCGCACAGCGCAGGAAGAGGACGCGGCGCTCCTACGGCGCTCGCCGAGGCGCTCCGCTTCAATCCTTCAGGGCGCTCTAAGCCCCAGGCATCTTGAGGCCGCGCTCGTCCATCACGGCTTTGTTGCGCGCCTCGCTCTTCGCGTACGCCGGGCGGGCTTTGACCCGCTCGGCGTATCCGGTGAAGCTCGGGCGCGGCTCGAGCATCTTGAAGTCGAGCATGTACGCGATGGTGCCGCCGAAGATGACGTCGGCCATCGAGAACTCCTTGCCGAGGACGAAGTCACGGCCAGCGATGGCCGATTCCATCGTCGCGAGCATGTCGTCGTAGTTGCCCCAACCGGCGGAGCCGGCGCGGAACTCCCAGTTGCCGGCCTTGGCCATCGAGCCGGGCTCGATGACCGAGGGGGCGAAGAGCGACCAGCGAAAATAAGCGCCGCGCGCCGCGTCGTCGAGCTTCGGCGCGAGGCGGCCCGGGGCATAGCGATCCGCGAGATAGAGGCCGATCGCCGCGGATTCGGTGACGACGGTGCCGCCGTCGACGAGCAAGGGCAGCTTGCCCATCGGATTGAGCTTCGTGACGTCCTCCTTCTTCTGGTCGCCGGCCATGATGTCGACGAACTTGAGCTCGTACTCGACGCCGACTTCCTCGAGCATCCACACAGTGTTGGCGGCGCGCGAAAACGGGTGGTGGTAAAGAACGATGGCCATGGTGGTGTCTCTTTCTCCGTTCGTTTCCGCCGGTCGGTCGGCGGCGCGGCGGAGGCTACCAGAAGCCCACCCCGTTGGGCGCGGCGCCAGGTGCGGCAGATCTGAAATCCTCTGCCCGCCGCGTTCATGGCTCCCGCCTCGGCGCGTGGCGACCTCGACCGCTACCCGGCGATGATCACCGGCTCGATCCGCGGCCACACGGACGAGAGCGCGCAGGCGCCGCGTCGGCGCCTCCAAAGCTCGTCCAGCGGGCCGGGCACGCGGGCCTGCGCAAGCTCTGGGCTTGGGGAGCTCGCCGTGACCGAGCCGTCGCTTCGGGCGGCCGTGATCGCCTCGCTCGCCAGCACCCTGAGCCACGCCGTCGCCCTCGGGGATGAGGTGGCTGCCCGGATCGTTCACGAAGCGATCGGCCGGCTGCTCGGGCTGCCGGTGGCGCCGGAGGGGTGAGCAAGCTTGGGCCGAACGTCGAGCCCGCCGCTCGCGTCGACTCGCTGCCGGAGCCTTGCCGCTCGCCAGTGCCCGCAGGCTCTCCTGGGATCGCCCGCGCGCTGCGGTCGCGTGCCGAGCTCATCCATGGTCCCGATGAGAGGCTTGACCATCACCTGCTCGGTGATCGGGATCATCGGTGTGGACAGCTCCGCTAGCCGTCTGCTCCACCCGGATGATCTCCTCCTGCAACGCTGCGCGGCTCTGCGTTCTCGCGCGCCGACATATCGAGCGCGAGCCGGGTGCTCGGCGAGCGCCTCCGCCGCCGCGGCAGCGAGCGCCGCGGCCCGCCGCCCCCCGGCCCGCCGCTCCGCCATGGGCGATAGCCCGGCGGGTTGTCGAAATTCGCGGCGAAAACGCGCCCTCACCGCCTCCCGGGCCAGACCAACGCCCGGACGGACACGTGTGCGCACGGCACGCCGATGCGCCCCGTAGCGCGCTCGGCGCCGCCCGGACCACGCTCTTTCGACCCAGGACCGAGCCATCACGACGCTCGCGGTCCCACCCGTTCGGTTTGCTGCGCGACACTTCTTCGCGCTGCGCTCCGGCTTCTTTTACCTAGGCGCCCACGAGGGACACGGACGACGGGACTGCCCCTCAGGCGCCCCAGGCCCCACATGCGGCTCTCGCCGCGGCGCGGCCAGATGTGGAGGCTTATCGCGCACCAGAGCTCCGCGACCCCTGCGGCGCCTCACGACGTCTCCCCCGGCGCCACGCGACCAGGCCAAGGCCGAGCAGCGCGGCGAAGTCCCAGCGTTCCGACGAATCACGACCGACACTGCAGGAACAACCCGAACTGCCCTGGTCCGTGGTGCCACCATCCGCGCCCCCCGATCCACCGGAGCTGCCCTCGGACGGGCCGCCAGTCGCACCGCTGCCGGTCGAGCCGCTGCCGGTCGAGCCGCTGCCGGTCGAGCTGCTGCCGGTCGAGCTGCTGGCGGTCGAGCTGCTGGCGGTCGAACCGCTGCCAGCCGATCCGACGCTATCCGAAGACGAGACGCTATCGCACAGCGTGCCAGCTCCAGGAGGGGGCGAGCATTCGCCGGTGTCCGGGATGTTTTGGCCCGCCGTCCCCGTGAGACGGAAGTAGATGCCGTACCTGTCTGCGTACCGCTGATAGTGCGGAGTGAACGTCAACGTGCTATTGGAATCTGTGTTCCGCAGCGTGAATTCCGCCTTGCCCGGGGTTTGAACCAAGTTGTTCTCGATGTCGGCGATCCACTCGTTGATCGTGATGCCGTTGTTGATGCCGATGGTGTCTTTGATGACGACACCAGCCGGAATGGTAGCCTTCTCGGATGCCCACTGGGGCTCCGACAGCATCCTCTCCGTCCCGAGGCCGGCGCTCAAGACGACCGGTCCGTAGACGAACGCCACCGCGTTGGGGTTGTCGGGGAGCCTCGACACCTTCACCTCCATTGGCAGCGTGAGCTCCACCTTGTCTCCGGGCTTCCAGGTGCGACCTACCGTGAGGTAGCCGTTCGCCTCCGTCGCGTCGCATGCCTGACCGTTGACCGTGATCGTCACGGGCTGGCACCGAGCAACCCAGGAGGGCTTTCTGAAGTTGATCGTGACCGCATCGGCCGGGGCAGCGGTAATCTCGAAAACCGCCTTGTCGGAGAGCGGGAAATTCGAGGTCTGTTTCAACGACAGACCCCGCGCGGACCAGGACAACGTCGAGCTGAGGAACATGTTGACGTACAGATCCGTGTCGTCATGGAAGTACAAGCTGTCATTGAGCTTGGTGTAGTTCTCCATGCCGGTTCCGTTGCAGCACCAGAAAGTGTCCTCCGGTTTGCCGAACACCTTGAAGTACCCTGTTCCCATCGGCTTGAAGTAGGTCGTCATTCCGTTCGTCGGATTGACGGCAGACATGATTTCGTTGAGATGGGTCTGCTCGTAGTAGTCGGCGTACTTGACGTCCCCCGTGGCTTTGAAGAGCCCTCTCGAGAGCTTCAGCATGTTGTACGCGTTGCACGTCTCGTTGTTGACATTGTCCCGTTGCGCGTCCAGCTTCCCGGGCTCGTGAAAGTGCTCGAGCTGGCTATTCCCACCGGTGACATAGGTGTGATCCCTCAGCACGATGGTCCAGAACTTTTCTGCCGCGGAGTAGTAGAAGTTCTCCGCTTCGCCCAGCGTCCGATAGCGGTTCAGGGCGCCGATGAACTTGGGGATCTGCGTATTGGCGTGCTTGCCTGGCAGGATGTTGTTGCCTTGAGAAATCGGAGTGAAGAGCGAGTCCTCGTCGAAGATGTGGGCTGCCGCCAGGTGATTGGCTTTGTTCGTCAGCCTGTACAGATCGTACAGGCAGTCGTTCATGCCGCCGTACTCGACGCCCAGGACCTTCCTTCGAAGGTCCGCGTTCCAGGTTGAGCTGCGATTGTACGTCCAGTCCCCCAGCTTGCTCGCGATTTCGAGGGCTGTCGCATTTCCTTCGAACTTGTAGACGTCGATGAGGCCCGCGATGATCTTGTGCATCGTGTACCATGGCGCCCAGCTGGAGCCGCTGGCCTTCCCCTCGACGACGTCGAAGTGCGTCTCCGGCGACGCGAACAGGTATCCTTTGGGACTCGCGTCTTGAAATGATTTCAACTGGCTGATCGTGTAGTCGATCTTCTGCGCGATGGCGGCGCTTCGCTCCGCGTCGGAGCCGTTCAGCTGTTTGTACGCTTGCGCCATGGCGGACATGTAGTGGCCTATCGTGTGCCCGCGCAGAAGGCTCCAGCCACCCTCCCACCCGCCGTAGAGAGTGAGGCCGGGCGAATTCCCAGGGTCCTTTCCTTGCGACACCGCCTTGAAGCCCGCCAGAAGTCGGTTGGGGTCGAGGCTCATGATGTACGCGATCTCTTTCGAAGAGATGTTCTGGTAGTACGCGTCGGTCACGCTCACCTCGTCCAGCTCGAACTCCTGCAGCTTCTCGACGGGGTCCGCGGCGGACGCCACCCCTGGAGCGAGGGCTCCAAACAGGAGCGAAACAGTCAACGCGGTGACGCCCGAGAGCGAGCGCCGGTACTGCAGGATTCTCTTGCTCATGATAGATCCTTTCAGATCTCGGATGCGTTGTATCCAGGAAGCTCAAAACGAGACCGCGCCGCGCCACACAGCGACGAGGTCTCCTCTTTGTCCACTCAGCAGCCGTCGCACCATCGCGATCAAGCGCTGCTCAGACCGCTCTTCGGAGTTGGTGAATCAACCATGTGATCGATGCCGATGGGCTGCGTGCTGACGAGGAACGCCGCGCCGCGGGCGAAGAACGTGCCCGCGAGCGTCACCAGGAACGGGGGCAAAGGAAACCGATGGATCAGGTGCCCCGTCATCGCGCAGAACGAGACAGACACCGCGAGGCGTCGTGATCCGGCCACGTCGCCAGCACAGCCGGATCTTTGAAGAATCATCTCCGGTGAACAGCACTCGAGATGTCACGACAGCCGCCGAACAAGCGCGGTATGCCGTGTTCTCTGGTGGAGCCCCCTCGGCCCGATGCCAATCCCCATCGTTCAGCGATCGCTTCCGCGACGACCGAGCGAACAGAGCTGGTGCAAAAAATCGTTCAGACGACGAATGCCTCGGTACGCATGGCGACCCGAGCAAGTCGCAGCAACAGGGATACCCTTCGGCGGGAATGTGAACGATCACATGGCTACCGTCAATGCCAAACGACGGGTCTGTAAGTGCCTCGATCCCGAGGGATCAGGAGGCTGGCGGGCTCCTCCGGAGCGCCGCGGCTAGAGGCAATGCCGGTCAGTTGAGCGCTTCGCGGACCGGTGGCGCCGAGTAATTTCGCGCACTTGCGCGGGCGCCGGCCGCCAGCGGCCGCCTTGACTGACCGGTATTGCGGCTAGAGGGGCGGGCGCCTTACCGAGATCATCGCCGGCCCCATCGACGAGCTCGAAGCCGATCGGCGCATCGGCGGCTGGCGCGCGGCGCGGCGCGTGGCGACCGCATCGCCAGCTCGAGGTCGCGCCGCCGCGCGCCGGTGTTGCGGCGCTGCGGCGCCTGCGTGACCGCGGCCCGATGCCCGTCCTTCTCGACGCGGCGCTCCGGGAGGAGACCTGTAGCCCTCGGAGCGCGAGGGCGGTCGTTTCGAATTGACGGTCGATTTGTGAACGTTCACATTTGTCTCCGAGGCGCTGCTTCGGCGCTGTCCAGGACCAGGTCGTCATGCTGAGGCAGGAGCAGCGGCGGAGGCCCGGCCGAGCCCGTGTTTCACGTCTTCCTCCTCGGGCGATCGAACATGGCCGGGTACCCCAGAACCGCGAACGCGGACGAGACCGAGAGTTCCCGCATCAAGTTCCTCGGCTTCGATGATTGCGCGGGGACCGGGCGCGTCGAGGGCCAGCGGGGCATCGCCGCCCCGCCGCTCCACGAATGCTGGAACAGAGCGATCGGGCCCGGCGATGATTTCGCCAAGACGATCCGCTTCTGCGCAGCCCCGGTGCCGCCTGGGGCCGCTGCGAGCGCGCCTGGGGCCGCTGCGAGCGCCTGGGGCCGCGGCGAGCGCCTGGGGCCGCTGCGAGCGCGCAATGGCGACGCAGCGCGGCTGAGGCGACGGGTGAGAGGAGCAGGCCGTTTTCCTAGAGGTCGATGACGACCTTGCCCTTCACGTGCCGGCCGGCCTGGAGCTCGACCGCGGCGCGGATTTGCTCGACCGGGAAGCTTGCGGCGATGGGTACCCGGAGTCGGCCGGTCGCAATCAGGCGAGCGAGCTTTTCCAGGGCGCCGGGGGCGGCGTTGGCGCCGTTGGTTGGTGTGATCCCGTCGACCTGGGCGGCGATGGTCGTGATGCGCGTGTCAGGGACGCCGAGTGCCCTTGCGGCGTGCGCCGTCTCCATTCCATGAAGGTCGATCGCAGCGGTGATACCGCGGGGAGCGAGGGCACGGACCCGGTCCGCCAGGCCGTCGCCGTAGGCGACCGGCTCGGCTCCGAGAGCGCGCAGGAAATCGGCCGATGTCGCCGATCCCGTCCCGATCACGCGCGCCCCTGCGATCCGGGCCATCTGGACGACGAATACCCCGACTCCGCCCGCCGCGCCGCCGATCAACACGGTGTCGTCCGGCCCAAGCTCGACAACGGCCAGGGCGGCGGACGCCGTGCGTCCGGCGATCGTGAGGGTGGCGGCGGTGCGGTCGTCGACGCCGTCGGGGGTGTGATGGGCCTCGTTCGCCGCGATGCCCCCGGTCGGGTCGACCACCACGAAGTCGGCGACCGCGCGGGACAGGGCGCCGCCGAACACCCGGTCGCCAGGTGCGAAGCCGGTCACCCCGTCACCGACCTGGTCGACGACTCCCGCGTAGTCGGTCCCGAACCCGGCCGGCAGGCTCAAGCCGAACCGGACGGCGGTGTCCGCATCAGCGGTCATGAACCAGTCCATCGGGTTCAGCCCGGCCGCGGTGACCCGAACACGGACCTGTCCCGGTCCGGCCTGCGGAGCTGGAACCTCACAGATCTCCAGGACTTCGGGGCCGCCGAAGGAATCGAGCCGGACCGCCCGGCTCCCGCTCGTCGACAGCTGATCGCTCAGTTTCTGCATGCTCTCCTGTCCCCTGTCCCCTTGGAACGACGGAACGCACTGAAACGGACTATGCTCCGTTTCCATGGATGACCGCAACACAAAAAACGGAGCGCGCTCCGTTTTGACTGAGGCGGAGAGCCGCGCACCACGGGCGGACGCAACCCGTAACCGCGATCAGTTGCTCGCGGTGGCGACCCGCGTGTTCGCGTCGGCTGACACCGAGCCGTCGATGCGTGCGATCGCCCGCGAGGCCGGGGTCGGCATCGCCACGCTCTACCGGCACTTCCCCACCAGAGAGTCGCTGGTCGATGCGGTCTACCGGAGCCAGGTCGTGCGGCTGACGACCGGCGCCCGCGAGCTGCTCGACCGACTGCCGCCGGCCGCGGCGATGCGGCGCTGGATGGACCTGTTCGGCGACTGGATCGCGACCAAGAACGGCATGCTCGACACGCTGCTGGCGATGATCGAGACAGGCGAGATCGCCCACGACCAGACCCGAATCGAGCTGCTCGCGGCCATCACCACAATGCTCGACGCCGGCCGCGCGGTGGGTGACCTCCGCCGAGACGTCACCGCCGAAGACATCGCCGCGAGTCTCATCGGCATCTTCACGGTGGCCCCCAAGCCCCAGCGAGGAGCTCTTGCCAGTCGCCTGTTGGACCTCCTCATGGATGGACTGCGGCCTCCAGTGATCAGTCGCAGCCTCTTGGCCAGATAGGGGTGAAAGCTAGTCGAGCCCGTAGGATCGCAATCAGCTGCGCGGACCGACGACGACGGCGTCCACGTCGGTCACGGGCCCGCCCACGGCTGGCGCCCACGCAGCTCGCGCGCGTCGAGCTCGCCGGCGTCGAGCAGGCCGGAGGCAGCGTCGTGGATCTGATACGCCATCTTCGCGCCGCCGAGCGGCTGGCTTTCGACGAATATGCAGCGCAGCTCGCCTGGGGCGAAGCCGCACTGGTCCTGGATCGCGCGCAGCAAGCCATCGCGGTGCAGGTGGCCGTCGCCGAAGTTCCAGCCGAGCGCGAGGCCGCCGACGAGCTCGCCGTCGAGGTACTCGTACTCGTGGAGCGGGCCCTCGATCGCCTTCGGCAGCAGGACCGGCAGCGCGCGGCCCTGGAGGTGCATGAGGCGGAACGCGAGCACCTTGCCGACGAGGCCGACCGACGTGGCGCGGTCGTAGAACCGGCCGAGCTGGTCGTAGATCCACGGCGCGGCCTTCACGAGCCGGTCGAGCTTGCGATAGCTGTCGCCGCGGAACAGCCACACGCTATAGGGCCAGTTTCCGGCGTAGTACCGCATCGCGAGCAGGAACGAGATCCGCCCTGGCGCGATGTTGCCGAGGAGCGGAACAGCGACGAGCATGATCGCGAGGAGCGCGCCGAGCAGCGGCGGGCCGACGTCGAACGGGTACGCGCCGGGGTGGGCCCAGAACAGCGCGAACACGCCGTAGACCACCATCAGGTTCCACTCGATCGGCGCGCCCATCGGCACATTGCTCGTAATGAAGGCGTGGAGCGCGAGCGCCATCGCGATGCCGACGGCGATCGTCGTCTGGCCGGTCGAGCGCGCGAGCACGATGGGCACGCCGAGCTCGAGCGCGGTGCCGGCGTGGCTCATCGCGATCGCGAGCCGCGACGGGCGCAGGTCGTCCGGATAGCGGACGTACATGCGCCGCCGCAGCCACGCGAAGCGGGCTAACGGGCTATTGCTCGTCATCACGCACACGACGGTCGGGAAGTGGTGGTTGAGCTTCGAGACGCCGGCCCAGAGCCAGAGCGCGAGCTGGACCGCCTTTGCGCCGCCGATCCAGTCGGCGGTGGCCGCGAACACGACGACGGTGGTCCAGTAGTGTTCGGCGCGCAGCGCGAGGAAGATGGTGCGATCGGCGACGGCGAGGACCGGCACGAGCGCGGCGATCGGCACGAGGTGCGAGGCGCCGAGCGCGGGGGCGAGCAGCGCGCGCACGAGCAGGGCGAGCAGCGCGAGGTAGAGCGCGACGTCGAGCGGGGTGCGCCGCGTGCCGCCGAGGAGCGGCGCGCGCGCGAACAGCGCGAGCTTCGTGGTGCCGGGGCGGAGGAAGTAGAGGGCGCCGCCGACGGGCGGGGCGTAGCGTCCGCTGAGCGGACCGAACCCGCAGCCGAGGCCCAGGCCCTCGAACAGCATGCTCCACAGGATCGCCTTCTGGAACGCGAGCGGGCGCAACCACCAGTCGCCGATCGTCGAGAGGCCGCCGAGGCTCGGCGAGGTGCTGCAGAACAGGACCCAGGCGCCGGCATAGAGGGCGAGCTTGACCGCGTGGAGCACGTAGACGGCGAGCGGCGCGCCGGAGCCCTGCAGCGCCCACGCCTCGCAGACCATGCGTGCGCGCTCGGGGAACGGCCGCTTCGCCCAGTCGAGCGGATCGTACGGCGGGGCGAGCGGACGCAGCAGGGGCACGGCCGCGATGCTACCCGAACGCCTCCCCCGGCTCAGGAAATCGACGCGCGGCGGGGCGCGCAGTCTCCTGGGATCCTCCGTCGTCGAGGTCGGCGAGGAGCAGCTTCGCGCGACGACTCGCGAGCTCGAGAGCGAGCGCTCGTCCGAGGCCCGAGGCCGCGCCGGTGTTGACGACGCGGGCGTGCTCGGGGAGGGGCGTGGTGAACCCGCATATCACGGATGCTCTCCACTCCGCGAGGCGCACCGCCGTGTCGTGCAGCGAGGACATGATGAAGCCTGCTTGTCAGAGCGAAGCCTGCTCGTGACGCCCTCTTACCAAGGCACCGCGGCTCGCGCGCCGCCGGTGGTGCCGCGAGTCACCGCCGGCCGTGGAGGCGCGCCCCTCCAGCCCACGCCCCTCGCTCCGCGCCGCCGCCAGGATCTCGGCTGAAGCAGCCTCTCCCGCTCGATCCACCCGCCTCGTCGGCGCTGGTACGGCTCATGCGAGTGTCCGCCTGGTCTCGGCACGAAGGAAGCCGCGCGAGGCTCCCCACAACGTCCAAGGAGATACGATGCTGCCCACGAACACGACCCGCTCCCTCGTCATGTCGATCACGATGGCCGCCGGCCTGGCCGTCACCGCGTTCACGTCCCCTGCGGCCGCCGGTCCGCTGCCGACGCTCTCCGGCTGGGGCGTGCGCGATTACGGCAGCTTCATGGGCTCGATCAGCCAGCAGGCCGACGGTTCGCTCAGGGGGCATTTCACGATCGTCATCCACAAGCCCGGTGAAGCCGCCGTCACCTGTCGCTACCTGCGCTTCCGCCCCAACGTCGTGAGCGGCGCGAGCTGGAGCTTCGACGGTTATGGCACGTGCTGGAGCTCGGGCGGCACGTTCGCCGCGGCGAACCGCTTCGTGCTCGTCGACTACGGCAGCCCAGGCGCGGGCCTCGACTACGTCGACGTGAACTACTACGGCGCGGTCGGCGTCTCGATCCCGGGCGGCTTCTTCAACGACGGCGACATCGTCTACACGCCTTGAGACCAGCCGCGATCGAGCGATCACCCCGCCGTCGCTTCGAGCTCGCCGAGGACGAAGACCGCCGCGACCGCCGGCTCGAAGAGCTCGGCGCGCACGGCGCGGTAGTGCGGGTCGGCGAAGAACCGCTCCTGCGCCGCGCGGTCGGGGAACAGGAGGGTGAAGACGCGGTTGATCCGCTCATCCCCCTTCAGCACGCGCGCCACGACGAAATCGTGGCCGAACGCGCCGCCGTGGGACAGCAGGATCGGCATCATGCCGGCGCGGTAGCGGGCGTAGGACGTCTCGTCCGCCAGCTGGAGCCCCATCAGGAGCACGTGCTGCCGGCCGTCAGCGCCCATGGGAATAGCCTCCATCGACGTCGAGCGTCGTGCCTGTCACGAAGCCGGCCCTGGCCAGGAACAGCGCCGCTTCCGTCGTATCCCGCACCTCGCCGACGCGCTGCAGCGGGTGGATCGAGGCCAGCGAGTCCGCGCCTTCGCCGATGAGCGGCGTGCGGATGACGCCGGGCGCCAGCGTGTTCACGCGGATGTTGTGGGCGGCGAGCTCGGCGGCCAGCGAGACGGTGAGCGCGTGGACGCCGCCCTTGCTGGCCATGGCGGCCGCGGCCGGCATCCGCGCCATGGCCTGCTGCACCAGCACCGTGCCGACATTGATGATCGAGCCCCCGCCGCCCTCGATCATCAGCGGCACCGCCGCCTGCGTCATCAGGAACGTCCCTTTCACGTTGGTGGTGAAGAACCGCTCCAGGTCCTCCTCCGTGCTCTCGAGGAACGGCTTCACGCCGAAGATCCCGGCGTTGTTGATCAGCACGTCGACGCCGCCGAACCGCTCGAGCGCGGCCGCGGCGACGGCCCGCGCCGTGGCGCGGTCACCGACGTGGCCCGGCACGGCGACGACGCGCGCGCCGCCGTCGAGGCTCCGCCGCGCCTGCTCGAGCTTCTCCGGGTCGCGGCCGTTCATGACGACGCTCGATCCCTCGGCCAGGAAGCGCCTTGCGAGGTCGAGACCGATACCGCTGCTGGCGCCCGTGATGATGACGCGATCGATTCTGGTGGACATGGAGTGTCGCTCCTTTCGCACCGACAACCTAGGACCACCCCTCGAACCGAGAAAGTGGTATGTTTCTATCAACTCCATAACTCCAGGTTCTGATCCTGCGGGGCACCGCCATGACCTACGATCAGCTCGTCGCCTTCCTCGCCGTCGCGGGCGAGGGCACGTTCAGCGCCGCGTCCGCGCGGCTGCACAAGTCTCAGCCGGCCGTGAGCAAGCTGGTGCGCAACCTCGAGCGCGAGCTGGGGGTCGAGCTGTTCGATCGCCGGGAGTACCGCGCCACGCTCACCGACGCCGGCCGCCTGTTCCATGAGCGCGCCGCGGCCGTCATCGAGGGCACCGAGGCGCTGCGCAGCTTCGGCATGCGCCTCTCGGGCAAGGCGGAGCCGATCGTGCGGCTCGCCGTCGAAGCGGTGACGCCGCTCGGCCCCATCATGGACATCTTCCGGGGGCTGCAAGCGCGTTATCCCCTGGTGCGCATCGAGCTCGGCACCGAGCGGCTGGCGGGCACCGCCGACGCGCTGCGCGAGGACCGCGCCGATCTCGCGGTCGCCACGAAGCTCGGGATCGACGGCTCAGCGGTGGAGACGGCGCGCTTCTGCGATGTGCGGGTGATCCCTGTGGCGCGCTTCGATCACCCGTTGGCCACCTGCGGCGCGCCGATCCCGCCCGCGCTGCTGCGGGCGCACGCGCAGATCATCCTGCGCGACAGCGCGCGGGGGAGCGCCTCGCCGTCCCTGAACGTGCTGGAGGGCGGCCTGCGCTGGACGGTCACCGACGTCGGGGCGAAGAAGGAGGTCATCCTCGCGGGCATGGGCTGGGGCGGGCTGCCCGAGCACGTGGCCGCCGGCGCGCTGGCGGCGGGTGAGCTCGTGGCGCTGCAGGTCCCCGAGTTCGTGGCCGACACCATGGAGCTCTTCGTGATCCGCCGCCGTGATCGGCCGCACGGCGTCGTCGCGTAGGCGCTCTGGGAGGAGCTCGGGCGCTGCGGCCACGGCGCCGGGGCGCCGGCGGCGGCCGGGAAGGCCCCGCGCCGCCGGAGGAGGGGTTGAGGGCCGCGCCGGCCGGAGCTGCGGCGGCGGAGCGCGCTCGCCAGGCTGGTCGGCGCCATGCCCGTGAGCGCCGGCCGACTGGCACGCTTCTCCTCGATCACGCCTCTCCACGACAGATCGCTCGGAGGATCTCGCGCGTGTGTCCGCGCAGCCATGCATGCGCCTTGTCGCCCTCGCAGCGCTGGTGCCACAGCTGAACGATCCTGAGCTCCGGCGCGTCGAGCGGCAGCGGACGGGTGCCGAGGCCCAGCGCTCGCACGATGGGACCGCAGACGCGCGCCGGCAGCGCGACGACGAGATCGCTCTCGTGGGCGAAATGGATGGCCGCCGCGCACGTGGGAGCCGCCGCGACGACGCGCCGCCGCAGCCCCAGGGCCTCGAGCGCGTCGTCGATCGGATCGCGCAGGCGGCCACGGCGCGAGACGGTGACGTGGAGCGCCTCGGCGTAGCGCCTGGCGGTGAGCCGGCCGCGCGCGAGCGGGTGAGCCCGGCGGAGGGCGACGACGACGCGATCTTCGCCGACGAGCTCCCCGCGGATCTCGGGGAGCGCGGGCTCCGTCGAGCCGATCTCGAGATCCACGCGCCCTTGGCGCAGGTCGTCCGTATCTCCCGCGGGCTCGGCCAGGAGCCGGACCTTCACGAGAGGGGCCTGCTCCTGCGCCGCTCGCAAGAGCCGCGCGCCGAGCGCCGTCGTGAGGGCGTCGTGGCAGCGGACGGTGAAGGTCCGCTCGAGCCTCGCCAGGTCGAGCTCCCGCTCGGGCGCGAACACCGCGTGCGCTCGCTGGACGATGGCCTGGACCTCCTGTCGCAGGGCCAGCGCGCGGGGCGTGAGCGCCATCGTCCGGCCGGCGCGCACCAGGATCGGGTCCCCCGTGGCGTCCCGGATGCGCCCCAGCGTCCGGCTCATCGCGGGCTGGGACAGATGCAAGCGGGCCGCCGCGGCGCTGACGCTCCTCTCCTCGAGCAACGCGTCCAGCGCCGGCAACAGGTTCAGGTCGATATGCATGGAGGTAATTCTTCCTCATATCAACTATGCATTGGACGGCATGAGTCGTCCAGGGTTTATTCCTCCGCGCGGTGGTTCAGCGGTTCAGCGGCTCACGAGCACGCGCGAGCCGCTCGCCCGAGGAGGATTCATGTCGATTCATTCGGATCATTCCGAGCAGAGGAACAACGATGCGATGTCGCGAGGCCGAGGCGCGGGCCGCGCGGAGGACGAGTCCCTGCTGCCCGCGGTCGTCGCGGCGCTCTCCGCGGCAGGCGAGCGGCTCGTCGGTCGCTTCTCGACAGAGCCGCGCCCGAGGAGCCGAGAGGACATCTTCGCCGCGCTCGGCGCCAACGATGCGGTCTCCCTCGATGCGCTTCGCGAGCCGTTGTCGCGCGCTCGCCCGGAGGCCCGGTGGGTCGAGGACGAGCTCGAGTGCGGGCCCCTCCCGCCAGGGGAGTGGTGGGTCACCGACACCGTCGAGGGGAACATCAACCACGTTCACGGGATGGCGGACTGGTGTGTCACGGCGACCCTCGTCCGCGACAACGAGCCGGTCCTGACAGCGGTGCACCTGCCCTTGACCGGCGACACGTACACCGCCCGGAAGGGCGCCGGCGCGACCCTGGGGACCAGGAGAATTCGAGCGTCGGCGAAGACGGAGCTCGGCGCTGCCTTCGTCGGGACCGGCCAGGCGAGGCCGGGCGAGGACGAGGAGACGTACCGGCGGATGGGCATGTCCGTCACCGCGATGCTCCGGAGCGCGCTCGTCCTGCGCGTCTCGGTCCCGGCCACCCTCCAGCTCATTCAGGTCGCGGCCGGCCGGATGGACGTCTTCTGGCAGTACAGCCAGATCCGCTCCGGGCTCCTCGCGGGGGCGCTGCTCGTCGAGGAGGCCGGGGGCGTGGTCACGGACACACGCGGGGAGCGCTGGAGCCTGGCCAGCGAGGACTTCCTGGCCGCGGCGCCCGGGCTCCACGCCGGCGCGGCCTTCGTCCTGTCGACCATCCGATGAGGGGAGGGGGCTGAACATGGATCACGTCATGGGAAACATTGGAATCCTCGGCTCGGGCCGCGTCGCCACCGTCCTCGCGAACAAGCTCGCTGGCGCCGGGCACGCCGTCACGATCGGCGCCAGAGACCCGGCGCAAGCCGCTGTGAAATGGTCGGGGGCGCGCGTCGAGCTCAGGGATCACGCGGAGACCGCGCGCCTGGCCTCGATCGTCATCAACGCCACCCCGGGGGACACGAGCGTGGAGCGGCTCGGCGCCCTCCGTGACGCGCTGAAGGGAAAGATCCTCGTCGACGTCTCCAACGCGACGCTGCGCGGCCGAGACGGCCTTCCGGGCAGCCTGCTTTACCCGAACGGCAGCGTCGCCGAGCGCCTGCAGGCTGCGCTGCCCGAGACGGCCGTGGTCAAGACGCTGAACACCATGCTGTTCACCGTCATGGCGGATCCCACGAGCCTGCGCGCCGCCCCGACCGCGTTCCTCTCCGGCAACGACGAGGGCGCGAAGGCGGTCGTCGGACGGTTGCTCGGCGATCTGGGCTGGCCGTCCGACTGGATCGAAGATCTCGGAGACATCGAGACCGCTCGCGGCCCCGAGGCGGTCGCCTTGCTCGTCCCCTCCGTGCTGCGAAGGCGAGGGCTCGCGCCGTTCGCCATCGCGCTCGCCCGGTAAAGGGCGACGGGATGGCAATGCGGCTCTCGTACCTGTTCTGGGGCACGATGCCCGACGAGCAGCTGCGCGCGGCCGCGCAGGCGGGGGAGGACCACCTGGCGCCGCGGCGTCGCGTGATGAGGGCGAGGCCGAGCAGGGCGACGATGAGCTCGAGGTACGCGGACCTGCCGCCAGCGCGGTGAAAGCTGCATTGTGCGTCGCTGCTTGTGTCGTCGGTCCCGTCATTTCTGCTGCTGTCGGCGGCAACGCTGGAGGTGCCGCCGCCCCCGCCGTTCGCTGCTCGGCCACCCGCGCCCGGCTCTGCGCCGCCGTTTCCGCCCGCGCCCGGCTCCGGGCCGCCGTTTGCGTCCACCCCCGGATCCATACCGCCATTTCCGCCCGCGCCCGGCTCCACACTGCCGCCTCCGCCCGTACCGAGCCCGGCGCCGCCGCTTCCACCCGCGCCGCCGCCGCCTGCGCCGGGTCCGGGCGAGGGCTCCCAGCTGAGCAGCCGCGAGACGACGCGCCGCGTGCGCGCAGCAGGGCCGAGCTTGTAATAGCTCAGGAGGAACCGGCCATCCTCGCCGCGGGCCAGCATCGGCGCATTGCAATCGTCATCGACGAGCAGCGCCTCCACGCCGAGCGTCCCATCGGGGGCCACGGCGCGGATCCGGAGCCGGTGCGTCTCCGCCTCTTCCCACACCACCTCGTAGCTCGCGCCGTCCCAGGCCACGGCCGCCGCGTCACCAGCGCTGGTCGGCGAGATCAGGAACGCTTCGCCCCGCCAGCCGCCCGTGCCGTAGATTCGACCGTGCACCGGCCCGTCACCGCCCTCCGGCCAGCCATCGGCGGACTCCGTCCAGACAACGAGCGTGTCCGTGCCGTCCGTCGCCCCGGCGATGGCGGCCGATGCGCTCGACAGCAGGAAGCTCTCCCCGACGTCTCCCTTGCGGCTCACGGGGACGAGGCGCAGGCCCGCATTCCAGCAGGCCACCAGGTAGTCCTGCCCGGCGTGGAGCGGCATCGCGCGTGACTCCGCCCCGACCGAGGGCACGATGGGGAACACCGGGCCAGCGCTCCCCGAAGCGTCGAGCAGACGGCCCGACGCGGTGTACACGAAGGGCTCCTCCGCGGTCCTCTCCACGAAGGTCACCAGATAACCGTCGCCGTTGCCGGCGACCGACGGTGTCGCCGACAGGTGGAGCGACGAGATATCGATGCTCTCCCCGAGCGCGCCGTCGCCCGACACCCGCCGCAGGTGATCCCCGCCGGCGCCGATCGCGCTCCAGGTGAGCTCCGACGCGCCCTCGCCGTTCGAGGCCAGGTCGATCGCGAAGGCGCTGCTCGCGAGCTCGATCCCGATCGGGGTGACAACCTCGCCCGCCGCGCTCACGCGCACCGCGCGCGCGGTCGTCCGCTCCCCGTCCAGGTCCGGCTCGTCGGTCCAGGCGACGAGGTAGCTCTCGCCGGTCCAGACCACGCGCGGGGTGCCTTGCCTGCTCGGTAGGGGGCTGAGCCCGAGCCGGCCCGCGGCCAGCGCGAGATCCGGGCCGATCAGGCTGCCCTCGATGCCCTGGCCGTGGAACGCGAGCAGGAAGCGCGAGCCGTTCCACGCGAGCGAGCTCCGGTCGGAATCCCAGACGGAGCCAGGCGACCCGTCCGCGAGCCTCACGTCGTCGGTCCCCTGCACGACGCCGTCGGCCGAGACGCGGGCCCCGTACATCGCGCGACCGTCCCGCTCGTCGGCCCACGCCACGAGATAGCTGCTGCCGTCGAACGCCGCGGCGGGGGCCCCGGTGCCCGGGCTCGGCCGCGAGACCGGGAAGTCCCTTGCCGTGATCGTGCCGTCTGCGCGCAGCACCGCGCCCCGGATCGTGCTCGTGGGATCGTCCCGGACCCACGTGGCCAGGAAGCTCGTCCCGCCGGACGCGAGCGCGACCAGCCGCGCGTTGTTCGGGCCCTCCGAGATCGGAACGCCGCCGGCGTCGAGCGCCGTCCCGTCGCTGGCCACCCGCGCCGCGCGGATGGCGCGCGCGCCGCCGCCGGCGACGTCCTCGTCCCAGGCCACGACGGAGACGTCCGCGCCGGCGCCGACCGCCGGGCGCGATGCGCGGCCGCTCGTGGAGAGGACGCGCTCGGCGCCGGGAACGGCGCTGCCGCTCGGGTCGATCAGGGTCGCGCGGACGTCGTCGGCCCCATCGTCGGCGAGGCTGAGCCAGGCGGCCACGAAGCGCTCCCCGTTCCATTCGACCGAGGGATACACGCCCTCGTCCGCCGTCGAGATCGCGAAGCTCGCCGACCCTTCGAGCGCGCCGTCGGGTCGCATCACGCGGCCGCGGATGGTGATCCGGTCGTCGTCGCCGTACTGGCTCCAGGTGACGAGGTAGCGGCCTCCTCCGTACGCCACGCTGGGCAGGTACTGCCCGGCGGACGCCTCGCCCAGATCCAGCCAGTCGAGATCGAGCACGTCCCCGTGCGCGCCGACGCGGACCGCGCGGATGCGCGACAGATCCTCGAAGACGACGACGTAGCTCGTCCCGTCGGTCGCGATCTCCGGATTGACCCCGACGTCTTGCTGGACGGACACGGGCGGCTCCGTCCCGATCTCCGGGCCCACCTCTGGATCGAGCAGCGCCGGATAGCCGCTCTCCTCGACGACCGAGGCGGGCACGCGCAGCTCGATGTGGCCGTCCGCCCAGCGGGCGGGCACCGGCGCGCGGCGGCCCGACGCGTCGATCCACGCGCCGTGGCCGTACACGAACCGCTGCCCCGGCGCGTCGCCGAGGACGAGGCCGCGGGCGTCGCTCGCGACCGACGGCGCGGCGTCCGCGGCGCCGAGCCGGGCGCTCACGCGCACGACGAGATCGCCGCGCCCCCCGGGCCGCTCGGGGAACCGGAACGCCTGCTCGGCGTTCGCCTCGTGGTTCTTCCATAGCTCGCTGCAGGTCGCGAACGCGCGCTCCGCGCCGCCGTCCGCCGCGATGCGCGCGCGGCCCTCGCCGTCCACGCACTCGTAGCCGGCGCGGGCGATCGATCGCGTCGTCAGCGTGAGCGCGCCTCCTGGCCGGAGCTCGCCGGGCGCGCCCTCGAGGGGAGGCCCGCGGAGCGCGCGGCGGCGCGCCGAAAGCTCGGCGGCGGAGCGCGCCTCGACGAGCGCCTGGAGCTGCCTCGCTCGCCCCCTGCGTGCCGCCCTCGCCGAGGGCTTCGCGCGGATCCGCGCCGCGCCGCCCTCGACGTCGATCCGATGGGCGGCGCCCTCGGCGGAGAGCCCTCGTCGCGTGGATCGAAACCTCGCCCGCGCCCTGCTCACGATCCGCTCCAGCTCGACCGGCGCCGCGCCGCTCGGCCGGAGCGCGCGCGCCGCGGGCCGCTCGGCACGACCATTCCCCGCCGCCTGCGGTCCAGGCGCGCTGCAGGCCGAGGCGCACCCCGCCATCAACAACAACAATGCTCGACTCGAAGCCAGCGTCATAAGGCACCTCCTGACAGCCTTGGCAGCCAACGCGCATCGCGCCGTTCTCTGATGGATGAGCCAGCGGGACGGTAACAGCGCGCGTGCGCTCACGTCGATCGCCGACCACGACGAGGTCATGCGATGACTCCGATATTACGACCGGACTACAGCGGGGTGCAGGTTCGTGCGCTAAGGGCTCAGCCGCGTCGTTCGGCTCGCTGCGGCGTACCGTCGTACGCCTCACTCGCCTGCCTGGCGTCTGAGCCCTTATCACACGAACCTGCACCCCGCTTCCGATCGCGGAGCCAGCGAGATCCGGAGGATGCTGTGCGCTCGACAGGGGCAGGGGCGTGAAGATCGCTGGCAGGCGGCGGGCCAGATCGAGCCGGCCCGCCGCGCTCACTGCGCTCTCACTGGAGAATGGCCGGGGACGGATTCCCGGTATAGACCTGCGAGCAGCGGGGCTTCTTGACGTCGGAGGGGCAGCGGAGCCCCTGGTAGAAGCTCAGCGTGTTCGCCAGGGGAGCGTAGCCGCTCGGGACCTGGAGCTTCGACACCGAGCCGAAGTAGGCGAGGCACGCGTCGCGCCACCAGCGCGCCTCGTAGTGCTGGATCTGGAGGAAGTCGCTCACGTCACCGAAGCGCTTGCCATCGATACGGCCCTCGACGGACTTCCATGTCTCTCGCATCACCCCCACCTCATCGACGCCCTGGCTGTAACGATGGACGAGCTCCTCCCAGACCGTCCTCCCCGACTTCGCCTTGTCTTGCCAGCCGACGCGGTGGAAGAAGAGCAGGAGATCGTCCGGCACCGTGTCCCGGCTCCCGAACTTCTGTCCTACCTGCGCAGCGTACTGGGCGACAGCGTTGCTGCCCGACGAGGTGCGGTTGAAGCCGATGCTGTTCGCGTCCGCCTTGTGATAGTAGACCGGGTTCCACTCGGCGCGGCTCAGGCTGTTCAGCCACGGCCCCGGCCCGTAGTGATGGTCGTTGCCCATGATGTGGACGAGGCCGAGGGGCGTCATGTAGTCGACGAGCGCCTTGCGGGACTCCATCATGATCTGAACGACCGGCTCGACGACGACGGGGTCGTTCGAGAAGGTCTGCCGGACCCACTCCTCTGCGATGGCCTCCGAGGAGAGGTCCGGGTTCCACGCCAGGCGCCCGAACACGTACCAGTTCGCCTGGTTCATCTGCGATCCAGTCCAGTTCGCGTCGTCACCCACGTTGGCGACGCCCGAGATCGCGGTGGTCGTATACTTGTGGAGGGTGCCGTCGATGACCCGCGCCACGGTCGAGCCCTCGCCCGCCGCGTAGGTGTCCGCCTTGAGGACCTCCTCGTAGAGCGGACCGAGGTAGGCGAGGTGCGTGTCCTCGCCGAGGTACTCCTTCGTGATCTGGAGCTCGAGGGCGAGGGGCGTCTTCGGCATGGCCCCGAACAGCGGATGGAACGGCTCCCGGGGCTGGAAATCGAGCGGGCCGTTCTTGGCCTGCACGAGGACGTTGCTCTTGAATTTGCCGTCCAGAGGCTTGAACTCCTCGTAGGCCTGCTTGATGCGGTCCGGAGGGCTGGTGTCCGAGTAGACGAAGGCGCGCCATATCACGATGCCGTCATGCGGCGCGAGGGCGTCGGCGAGCATGTTGGCGCCGTCGGCGTGGGTCCGACCGTAATCTTGCGGCCCCGGCTGCCCCTCGGAGTTGGCCTTCACAAGGAAACCCCCGAAGTCGGGGATCTGCTGGTAGATCTCGTTGACCTTGTTCGTCCACCATTGCTTGACGCTGGAGTTGGTCGGATCGGCCGTGCTCAGGTTGCCGATCTCGACCGGCGCGCTGAAGCGGGCCGTGAGGTAGACCTTGATGCCATAAGGGCGGAAGACGTCGGCGAGCGCCTTGACCTTCGTGAGGTACGAGGGCGTCAGGACCTGCGCGTTGGCGTTCACGTTCGTCAGCACCGTCCCGTTGATGCCGATGGAGGCGTTGGCCCTCGCGTAGTCCTTGTAACGGGGGGAGATCGTGCCGGGCAGCGCGCTCCAGTCCCAGATGGATCGGCCCGCGTAGCCGCGCTCCACGCTGCGATCAAGGTTGTCCCAGTGGTTCAGGATGCGGTGGCCGATCTTCGGAGAGCCGGTGAGCGACAGCTTGTCGAGGGAGCTGTGGCTCTGGACGTGCCGGAGGAGCGCGAAGGTGCCATAGAGCACGCCCACCTCGGTGTTGCCTGCCACGGCGATCACCGGCTGGCCCCCGACGTCGGCGGCCTCGACGAGGTAGCCCTCGGGGCCCAGGGCTCCGAGGCGCGATGCGAGCGGCAGGCCCTTGATGGCGTCCGAGGTGGCCGTCCCGATCACCACGGCGCCCGGTCCCTCGACGGCCGCGCCGGTCTCGACGGCTCCGCCCGTCAATCCGCTCAGCCCTTTGACGAGCTCGGCCTGGGCGACGTCGAGGCTCGCGCCGGTCCCCGACTTGACCACGCGCTTGAAGGCCGCCTGATACTCCGCGAGGCGCCCCGGAATCGGCACCTTCGGGTACCTGAGCCAGAGGTCTGCGCCCGTCTCGTCCGGAAGGGCGTTCGGCACGGGGTACTCCTCGTCGGAGCCCGGCATTCCGCCCGTGCTCCCGGTCGATGCGCCCGTGTCCACGCCACCCTGGCCGACCGAGGCGCCGCCGCCCGTACCGCTGTTCGCGCTGCCGTTCGCGCCGCTGCTTGCGCCGCCCGTGCCGGTGGCCCCGCTGGGGCTCCCCGACGAGCTGGAGCCGCCGCTGCCGGTCACCTCGTTCGGCTCATCGGTGCCGCTCGAGGAGCAGGCGCCCGCGAGCGCCGCGCTCAAGAGCCCGACGACGAGGAGCGGTACCCTCAGCATCTTCATCGAATGCGGCCGTCTGGTGGGCGGTCGACCCGCGCAACGTGACATCTTGTTTTCCGAAGGAGGCGCCATCTGAATCAGCCTTTCCATGGAAGGTGGCTTGGGAAATAGAGTGAGCAAACCGGTTCACCGATCTCGAGGGTGAATCTCGACGCCCGTCAAGGGCTAAACGCGCCGGGCTCGCCTCCAGAGGCCCGGCGCTAAACGCGCCGGGCTCGCCTCCAGAGGGCCGGCGTGGCGCCGCATCGTGGATCGGCGCCGGGGCCGCGCGGTGGCCGTGTTATGCCGTGGTGGTGTCCAGCGCCGCTGATCCCTCGGCTCCTCCGCCGCCGGCCTTCGAGGCCAGCGACTACAGCTGGCTCGTCGGCTTCGAGGGCGACTGGCGCGACACCTGGTGGAACCGCGATTTCGTCGAGCTCATCGCCCGCCGGCTCCGGCTCGACGAGGTGCGCGCGGCGGTCGACGTCGGCTGCGGCGTCGGGCACTGGGGTCGAACCCTCCTGCCCGTGCTGCACGGCGATGCCACCCTGGTGGGCGTCGATCGTGAACCGTCGTTCGTCGCGCGCGCCGCCGCCGAGGCCGAGGCGTGCGGGGTCGCGGCGCGCACGTCGTACCGGGAGGGCCTCGCCGAGGCCCTCCCGCTGCCCGACGCGAGCGTCGACCTCGCCACGTGCCAGACCGTCCTGATGCACGTCGCCGACCCGCTGCGGGTGCTGCGCGAGATGCGCCGCGTCCTGCGCCCCGGCGGCCTCCTGCTGGCGGTCGAGCCGAACAACTTCGCCGAGAAGGCCACCGCCCTGGTCACCGCGCCCGGCCTGTCGCGCGCCGACCGGCTCGCGCTGCTCGAGCTCGAGGCCATCTGCCAGGACGGCAAGCGCGCGCTGGGACAGGGGGACAGCTCCGTGGGCGAGCGGCTGCCAGGGCTGCTCCGCGAGGCAGGGCTCGGCGATCTCCACGTGTGCCAGTCGGACAAGTGCGCCGCGCTGATCCCGCCGTACGATACGCCCGCGGAGCGCGAGGAGCTGCGCCAGGTGCTGGCGTGGATCGACGGCGGCATCTGGCTCGGAACGGGCGGCACCCGCGATCAAACCCACGCCTGGTATCTGGCCGGCGGCGGCGATCCGGCGCAGTTCGAGCGGCTGTGGGCGATCGCCATGCAGGAGGCGCGCGCGGGGAAGCAGGCCGCGCTCGCGCGCACGCTCGACGGGGCGCGCGGGGTGACGTTCTATCTGGTGTCGGGGCGCAAGCCGGCGTGACGCCCGGCCTCGCAACGGCCTAGTTCGACGATGGCGCGCGCCCAGGCAGCCTGAGCGACGACGGCACGATCCGGAGGACCGCCTCGGGGGGAGATCGCTGCCCGGAGCGCTCGCTCCTTGCAGCTGCGTTTCCGAGTCGCTCTTGCTTTCTCATGGTGCCCCGCCCCACCGCGGGGTATCCGCATGTGAGTAGCTGTCCGACGAACACCGTGGTTGCCATGCATGGGATCGGCAAGGTCCGCTAGGCGTTCATGATCAGGCGCACGCTGGCCGGGAATATTGAGCTCTACCAATAGAACGAGGGTTCGCAGGCGTCTCGCCGGTGCATGTATCCACCTTGAGCAGAAGCCCGCGACTCAGCTTTTTCGATCACGGAGAACCTTATGCGTACCACTCACTTGCTTGGCTACATCTCGGCTGCGTTCGCGTTCGGTCTGCTTGCGTGTGCCGTCGAGCCCATCGACGAAGAGGAGCTCGACACGCTGGACGGCGCACTGGACAGCGCCGACGGCTCGATGTCGGCGGATATCGCGATTCAGTCGGACTGGGGGAGCGGCTACTGCGCGAACGTGACGGTGAAGAACAAGTCCCGCTCCCCGGCCACCACCGGCTGGAACGTGGGCGTCAGGCTCAACGGCGCGACCCTGGCCAATTCGTGGAATGTGAACGTCACGCAGTCGAGCGGGCAGTTCACCGCCACGAACGTGAGCCACAACGGAGCGATCGCGCAGAACGGCTCGACGGCGTGGGGGTTCTGCGCAAACGGCAGCGGGCGGCCCGCTGTCGCGTCGGTCACCGGCAGCGGAGGCACGGTCGTCGGTACGGGCGCGTCCTCCTCGTCGAGCAGCAGCGCGAGCGCGTCGTCGAGCAGTAGCTCGTCGTCGAGCAGCAGCGCGAGCTCGTCGTCGAGCAGCAGCTCGTCGTCGAGCAGCAGCTCGTCGTCGAGCAGCAGCTCGTCGTCGAGCAGCAGCTCGGGGGCAGGCGGCTCGGGCGGGGCAGGGGGCTCCGGCGGTGCGGGCGGCTCCGGTGCGGGCGGCTCCGGCGGCTCGGGCGGCTCAGGCGGTGCCGGAGGGAGCACCGGCGCGGTCGAAGACAGCGGCGCGAGCTGCCCCAAGCCGACGTTGCCTGCCGCCTCGTCTCTCCCGGTGTTCGACACGCATCACGATCCGTTCCTGAGCTTGAGCGGCTCACGCATCACGAAGAAGTCGGAGTGGGCGTGCCGGCGCGCGGAGATCAAGTCGCAGGTCGAGACGTATGAGTCCGGATCGAAGCCCGTGGTGTCCAAGGACAATGTCACGGGGCAGTTCTCGGCGAACAAGCTGACGGTCAACGTCAACGACGCAGGGAAGAGCGCCTCCTTCTCCATCAACATCAGCCGGCCTGCCGGGGCGCCTGCCGGTGCGATCCCGCTCGTCATCGGCATCGGCGGTTCGAATCTGGACAACACCGTGTTCAGCCAGAACGGCGTCGCGATGGCGACCTTCGACAACAACGCGATGGGCGCCCAGAGCGGCGCCGGCTCGCGCGGGACGGGTACGTTCTATAACCTCTACGGCAGCAACCACTCGGCCAGCTCGATGATCGCGTGGGCCTGGGGCGTGAGCCGGATCATCGACGCTCTGGAGAAGACCCCGGGCGCCAACATCGACCCGAAGCGCATCGCCGTGACGGGTTGCTCGCGCAACGGCAAGGGGGCCCTCACGGTGGGCGCGTTCGACGAGCGCATCGTGCTGACGATCCCCCAGGAGTCGGGCGCCGGGGGCTCGGCGAGCTGGCGCGTCTCGCAGGCGGGCGCGAGCGCCGGGGAGAACGTGCAGACGCTGTCCAACGCGGCCAACGAGCAGCCGTGGTTCCGCGCGAACTTCGGCTCGACCTTCGGCAACCGGGTGACGTCGTTGCCGTTCGATCATCACATGGTCATGGGGCTCGTCGCGCCGCGCGCCCTGCTCGTCATCGACAACAGGATCGACTGGCTCGGCATCAACAGCACCTTCACGGCGGGGTCCATCGCCCAGCAGATCTGGAAGGGGCTCGGGGTGCAGGACAAGATGGGCTACTGGCAGACCACCGGCCATTCCCACTGCGCGTTCCCCTCCTCGCAGAGGGCGGCCCTCGAGGCGTACGTGAAGAAGTTCCTCGTCGGCGGCGGCACCGCGGACACCAACCTGCTCAAGGGCGACGGGGCGACGGCCGATCTGGCCAAGTGGATGAAGTGGACCGCGCCGACCCTCCAGTAACCGCGCAGGCCGAAGGGGCGGCGTCGGTACTACGCGCTCGCGCGGGCCCCTCCTTGGCCCTGGCGCCCGCCGCTCAGCCGCTGTCCGAGGAGCTGCTTCGCGCGCTCCGCGAGCCGCAGCTCCTCCTGCCGGACCTCGCTGAAGAAGGAGGCGAGCTCTTGATCACCCTGCTTCTTCGCATCCTGGATGTACTGTGAGTGGGTCTCCGCGCCCTTGAGCACATGGTAGAGCACGCTGACCAGGTTGTAGTCCTTGTCGGGGACCACGCTGCTCTCGCTGCGGCCCTCCTGTAGGCCGGCGCCCTGCTGCCCCTGCGCGCCCGGTCCCTGCTTCTGCTCGGTCGCCATATCGAACCTCCTCGACTCCCCCCACCGGGGCCGGGCAATGCAAGCGGGAGACCGCGCAGCGGGAAGCCTTCGTGTCGAGGGCTCTGCGCGAGCGGCGCGGTCGCTCCGCCCCGCCCGTCGCGTTCCGCGACAGCAGCCAGACGTTCGCGCAGGATCGCACCACCCTGCGCGCGCACCCCCTCACGCGGAGATGGCCGCGGGCGCGCTCGACGCAGCCCGCGCCAGGCCACCGCAACAGGCGCTGCTCAGCTCGCAGGACACGCTCCCTGTGGCGCCTGCGGCGCTGACCAGGCGGCCTCACAGAAGGCTCCTCCTCTCCCGCATTGTTGTCGCGATCGCTTGTCGCCAGGGTTGTTCTCTCCGCTGTGGTCGGATCCTCCGGTGTGTCGTCGGCTGCCGAGACTGCCCATCGCGGGCACGTGGTGATCGCCCCCACGGCAGCAAGAACTCGGGCGGCTCGAGGCCGTGATGAGCTGATACGCTGCGCCTCAAGCACCAGCTCGTCCCTCCGAGCCCTCGCCCCCATCCTTCCATGAAATCACGTTCTCGCGGCTTTCCTCTCTCTCTTCACACCCTCGCTCCGGCGCTCGCGTGCGTCGCGCTCGCCGTCGCGGCGTGCGGCACGGACACCCCCGGGCCGAGCGAGCCGCGGGACACCGGCGTCCATCCTCGGCTCCTCGCGCGCCCGGAGCACCGCGATCTCCTGCGCTCGCGGGTCGATCGCGAGCCCTACGCCTCGATCCTCGCCACCCTGAAGCGCCGCGCCGACCGCCCCTACGAGGAGGAGCCGGACCCCGCTTCATGGGACTACAAGACGAACGGCAACAACGCCTCGACGGCGCAGGCCAATGCCCTCCTCGCCTGGGCGTTCGAGGACCGGGCGGCGGCCGACAAGGCGCGCGAGTTCCTGCGCCGCCTGGAGACCAACTGGGACACGAACACGGTCCTCGACATGAACATCCGGATGGCGAAGGTCCTCATGGGGTACACGAACGCGTGGGATCTCCTGAGCGCCACGCCGTGGTTCCCCGCCGAGGAGTCCGCCCAGGCCGAGAGTAAGATCACCGACATCACCGGTCAGTTTTTCGCCAAATACCTGGAGCAGGATTTCTATCGAGATCTCCTGCTGCGCCCGGCGCAGAACAACCATCCGATCCGGACCGCCGACGCGATCGGTTATGTGGCGCTCGCGTTCCCCGAGCACCCGGCGGCCTCGACCTGGTGGAACTGGTCGATCTCGGAGCTCGACTACCTCTGGGGCCCGGAGGGCCAGTACGTGCAGCCCGACGGCGGGGCGTCCGAAGGCCCGTATTACTCCGGCTTCGCCTGGGGGCCCACGGCGGCGTTCTTCATCGCCCTCGACAACGCGCTCGAGGGCGAAGTCGCCTTCACGCGCGACTGCCGCACCCGCTCCGACCAGGACCCGTGGGCCGGACATGACTGCGTCGAGGGCGAGCAGGGCGCGCTGGAGGTCCCGCTGCGCGGCGGGCTCTTCACGAAGGCCGTCGACTGGTCGCTCTCGCTGCGCCTCCCCTGGGGCACCCGGCCCCCGGTCGACGACGGCGTCTTCACCCCGTTCAACGGGGGCCCGCTGCTCACCTCCTTCGGCGGAGGTGGGGAGTACCTCTGGGACTGGGAGCAGAACCGCGGCGACCCCCAGGCCATGGAGTTCGGCAGCGACCTCATCGCCCATCATCTGCTCTACCTCGACGACGCCGTGGCCTCCGAGGCGCCGCGCTTCCTCACGCGCTTCTTCCCCGACGCCGGCAACGCGGTGTTCCGCTCGGACTGGGGCGACGAAGCGCGCTGGCTCCTGCTCCTCGCGGAGCACGGCTCGGCGCGCAAGGCGATCCACGACCACGTGGACGGCACGTCGTTCTCCCTCGCGGCCTACGGAGAGTACCTGTTGATCGACGCGGGCTACTACAAGCCCGATTCGCTCGACAACGCCAAGACCAGCCAGTCGCCGTCGCACAACGTGATCCTCATCGACGGCCGATCCGCGCCCGACAAGGGGCTCTTCGACGACTTCGGCGACGCGGACGCCTTCCTCCGGAACACCCACGACGGCGACGCCGTCGATTATGCGGAGGCGCACCAGGACTACCAGGACACGCACGTCGAGCGATCCGTGGCCTTCATCGACGGCCGCTACTTCGTGGTCGGCGACCGCCTCTCGACGTCGCACCCGGCGGCCCGCAAGCACGCGTGGCGGCTGCACGGGTACGCGGGGCTCACGTCCGGCGGCACCTTCGAGCTGCTCCCCGACGGCGGCCGATGGGAGCGGGCGCGGGCGGGCGTCGAGGCGCGCGTGCAGTCGACGTCGCCGGGGCTCGCGGTCGTGGAGCCGCCGTACACTCCGCTGACGGTGCCCCACGTCCACGAGTTCGAGGAGGACCGCAAGGCCGCCGACCACGCCGTCATCGACGCGACGGTGGAGGCCGAGGCGCCGGGGTTCCTGGCGGTGCTCCTGCCCTACAAGGTCGGCGTGGACGCGGGCCCCGACGCGCCGCTCCAGGCGGCGCCGATCGCGGCGGAGCCCGGCGTCGTCGCGTGGCAGATCGAGAGCGACGGCGGGACCGACGTGGCGGTGCTGCGGAGCAAGGGAGCCCCGGAGGCGCTGGAGCTGCCCGGGGGGCAGGTCCTCGAGACCGACGCGGAGCTCGTCGTGCTGCGGATCGAGGGGGAGCGGCCGTTCGCGCTGATGGCTCGGGGCACGAGGGTGGTCCTCGATGGGAAACCCCGGGTCACCTCGCCTGATGCGCGCGGCCTCGCCGTGGAGGAGTGAGATGCCCCGTCGCGAACGTGGACCTAAACGTGGACGTGAACGTGGTCGTGGTCGTGGTCGTGGTCGTGGTCGTCGACGACAAGATCGTGGACGTGACCGTTCTGCCGACACATCCGTTGGCGTTCACGTCCACGACCACGACCACGACCACGACCACGACCACGACCACGACCACGACCACGTTCACGTCCACGACCACGTTCACGACCACGACCACGTTCACGACCACGTTCACGACCACGACCACGTTCACGACCACGGCCACGTTCACGACCACGGCCACGACCAGATGCCCCCGAGCGCGCGCACTCCCATGTCGCGCTGGTCGTCGCGCCTCCGCGCGGTGCTCGTCGCCGTCGCGGCGAGCGCCGCCGCGGTCGGAGGGTGCACGGGGGAGCCGGACGCCGGGCAGCCGGCCAGCTCCGGCGCGGAGTGCACGCCGACGTCACCGTCGGCGGACGACGCGTTCGCGCGCGAGCGCGCGCCCGACTCCGAGAGCATCGCGCTGGCGCGCGCCATCGCCGACCGATGGATCGCCGAGCACCCGGCGGAGGCGCTCCCGTGGGACTGGGGCGAGGGCACGGTCATGCTCTCGCTGGTCGAGCTGTACCGCGTCACGCAGCACTCCCCCTACCGGGACTACTACCGGCGCTACATCGACCACCACCTCGAGTACGGCTACGAGATCACGACGAGCGATCGCTGCCCGCCGGCGATCGCCGCGCTCGAGCTCCACGAGGAAACGTGCGCGGCCCCCTATGCGAAGGTGGTCGACGACGTGCTCCGCTACCTCTACGAGGAAGCCCGCCGGACGGAGCAGGGCGGCATCAGCCACCTCGGCGTGTCGCCGCTGTTCGAGCCCACCCTCTGGATCGACTCGCTGTTCATGTTCGGCAACGTGCTCGTCCGCGCCGGAGAGCGATCGGGCGAGGCGCGCCCGCTCGACGAATTCTCGAATCAATTCCAGATCTTCGCGTCGCTCCTCCAGGACGAGCCCGGGCTCTTCCGGCACGCGTACGACTGGCCGGCGCCGCAGGATCCGGACGTGTACTGGGCGCGCGGCAACGCCTGGGTCACGGCGGCCGGCTACGAGTACCTCCGCGTGCGCGCGGGGCGCGGGGAGCGCGACGACGCCGTGGCCGGGGCGCTCGAGCGGCAGGTCGCGGCGGTCCTGGGCGCGCAGGACCAGGACAGCGGCCTGTGGTGGACCGTCATGAACCGCCCGGGGGAGATCTACCTGGAGACGAGCGCGACGGCCCTCTTCGCCGTCGGGCTCGCGCGCGGGCTGCGCCACGGCTTCCTCGACGCCTCGGTGCGCCCCGCCATCGACCGCGCCATGGCGGGCGTGCGCTCGCGCATCGAGGAGGACGGCTCCGGGCGGCCGGTCGTGACCGGAACCTCGGGGCCCACGACGGTGGGAAAGCTCGAGGATTACGCGGCGGTCGAGCTCCGCGACGACCTCTCGTACGGCGTCGGGGCCGTGATCCTGGCGCTCGTCGAAACGTCCGGGCTGTAGCGCAGCCAACACCGCGCTCGTCGTGGCCTCGGCGCGCGACCGCCGCGCTCCTGCGCTGCGGTTGCCTTGTTGCTGCGCTTCGCCTACGCCTCAGCGCGCTCGCCGGCCTTCGCAGCGTGATGGCCGGAGCGACGAGCGCGGCGCACCCTGGTGCGTCACGCGTGGGTCAGGTGAACCGGGCTCGCGCGCCGCGGCCGTCCCCGTGGACGGCGCGCAGGCCACCGCCGAGGACCCTCATGTCTGCACTCGTGAAGCTCGACGCGATCACCAAGGTCTACTGGATGGGCGAGGTGGAGGTGCAGGCGCTCCGCGGCGTGTCGCTGGAGCTCTCGCGGGGCGAGATGGTCGCCATCATGGGCGCCTCGGGGTCGGGCAAATCGACGACCCTGAACGTCATCGGCACGCTCGACCGCCCCACCGGCGGCCGTTACCTCCTCGACGACGAGCCGGTCGAGGAGCTCGACGAGGTCGAGCTGGCGCAGCTCCGCAACCGCAAGATCGGGTTCGTCTTCCAGTCGTTCAACCTCCTTCCGCGCGACACCGCCCTCGCGAACGTCGAGCTGCCCATGGTCTACGCCGGCGTCCGACCGACCGACCGGCGGGCGCGGGCCGCGCGGGCGCTCGCGCGCGTCGGCCTCGACGACCGGGCGCACCACCTGCCGAACCAGCTGTCCGGCGGCCAGCAGCAGCGCGTGGCGATCGCCCGCGCGATCGTCAACGAGCCGCCGCTCCTCCTTGCGGACGAGCCGACCGGCGCGCTCGACTCCGCCACCACCCGGCAGGTCATGGAGCTCTTCTGCGCGCTGCACGCGCAGGGGATGACGGTCGTCGTCGTCACCCACGACCGCTCGATCGCCGACTACGCCACCCGCGTCGTCACCTTCAGGGACGGCGCCATCGTCGAGGACACCGGCCCTCGCGGCCGTCGCGTGGACGTCTCGTCGCCTGTTCCTGGACCAACGTCGTCGGTTCCTGGACCAACATCATCGGTTCCTGGACCGGCATCGTCGCCTCCCGGAGGCCTCTCGTGAGCGCCCGGCGTCGGCGGCGCCTCTGGCCGTGGCTCGTGGGGGCGCTGGCGCTCGCCGGGGGCGGGGCCGTCGTCCTCGCGAAGGCCGGCTCCGGCCCCGCGCCCATCGACCCCGCGCTCGTCGTGACCGCGAAGCGCGGCGACCTCGCCGTCGAGATCCTCGAGACCGGGCGCATCGAGGCCCGCGAGCAGGTCGAGCTCAAGTCGAAGGTCGCGGGCCAGGTCGCCCAGGTGCTCGCGGACGAGGGCGCCCGGGTCCAGAAGGACCAGCTGCTGCTCGTGCTCGACCCGACCGACTACGAGCGCGAGGTCGCCCGCGCCGAGGCCGAGCTCGCCCGGGCCAGGGCCGCCGCGGGCTTCGCCAAGCGCGTCGTCGCGCAGCGGACCGCCGGCGTCGAGGCCAGCGTCGTCCCCGCGCAGGAGCTCGACGTGGCCAAGCACGACCTCACCGAGAAGACCGTCGCCATCCGGCTCGCCGAGGTCGCGCTCAGCGCCGCCAGGGACCAGCTCCGGTACACGAAGATCTCCTCGCCCCTCGACGGCACCGTCATCCAGCGCAACATCGAGCCCGGCGAGGTCGTCACGCCGGGGGTGCAGTCGACCTTCAACGGAAAGGCGTTGCTCACCGTGGCCGATCTCTCGACGCTCGTGGTGAAGGTCGACCTCAACCAGATCGACGTGGCCAAGGTCGCGCTCGGCCAGACGGCGACGCTGACGCTCGACGCGCTCCCCGGCAAGACGTACGCGGCCAGGGTCACCAAGATCGCGCCCGCCTCGGTGAAGCTCGAGGGCCGCGAGGTCGACGTCTTCCCGGTCGAGGCCGAGCTCACCCAGATCGACGGCCTCATCAAGCCCGGCATGACCGCTGACGTGCGCATCCGGCTCGACAGCAGGCCGGGCGTTGTCTCGCTGCCCATCGAGGCCGTCGCCGACGAGGGGGGCAAGCAGCTCGTCACGCGCGTGGTCGACGGCCCCGACGGCAAGCAGACGACCGAGAAGGTCGAGGTCGCGCTCGGCGCGCGCAACGATCGCGACGTCGAGATCGTGAACGGCGTCCCGGAGGGGGCCCGCGTGCTCATCAACCCGCCCTCGGCGGCCGCGAACGAGACGAAGATGTGAGGTGGTCCGCCTACCTCGCGATCGCCGCGAAGGCCCTCTCGGCGCACAAGCTGCGGTCGCTCCTGACCGTGCTCAGCATCACCCTGGGCGCCTTCGCCATCGTGCTCATGACCTCGCTCGCGGAGGGCGGCCTGCTCACGCTGGGTCGCGGCATCGAGCAGCTCGGCGGGGCGCGGCTCATCCTCGTCGCCCCGAAGGCGCCGGAGCGCGCCGAGCGGAAGAAGACCATGTACGTCACCGGCTTCACCCGCCGGGATCGCGATCGGCTCGCGCGCGGCGTCCCCCACGTCGCCGAGCACACCATGTACGCCATGCTCGGCTCGCGCGACGTCACCTCCGACGAGGGCAAGGAGGATCGCACCGACTTCGTCGCGGCCGACAGCGGCTTCCTCGACGCCTTCCGGATGCACGTCGCGCGCGGCCGGACGTTCTCCGACGAGGAGGATCGCCGCCGGGCCCGGGTCTGCGTCGCCGGCCCGAAGCTCGCGGCGCGGCTCTGGCGCGGCGACCCGATCGGCCGGTGGGTGACGGTCGGGACCCTGCGCTGCCGGGTCATCGGCGTGCTCGCCGACGCCGATCGGATGGGCGTGAACTTCGGCTTCAGCTGGGTCGACCTGCTCGTCGCTCCGTTCGACACGGCGGCGGACGTCGAGAAGGCGGTGGGCACCTCGGCGCTGCTCGTCATCAAGACCGACGACGTCCGCAACAACGACCCGGTGAAGCGCATCATCAACGCGCTCCTCGTCGACCGCCACCACGGCGTCGACGACTTCACCCTCCTCGATTTCAGCAGCATCATGCAGAAATTCGAGGCCGTGTTCGCCACGATGAAGGCGATCGTCGGCCTCATCGCGGGCGTCGCGCTGCTCATCGGCGGCGTGGGCGTGATGAACATGATGCTCGTGAGCGTGTCCGAGCGCGTGCGCGAGATCGGCATCCGCAAGGCGCTCGGCGCGTCGCCGCGCGACATCAGCGCGCAGTTCCTGGCCGAGGCGGCGCTGCTCTCGGGCTTCGGCGGCCTGCTCGGGGTCGTCGGCGGCGCCGCCGCGGCCGAGCTCGCCTCGTCGATCATCCTCCGCTTCACGCCGAGCTGGGTCGGCGCGGTCTCCACGCCGGCCGTCGTCGCGGCGCTGCTCGTCTCCTCCGGCGTGGGCGTTGTCTTCGGGTGGCTGCCGGCCCAGCGCGCGGGCCGGCTCGACCCCGTGGCGGCGATGCGGCGATGAGGCTCGACGATCTCCTCCACTCGACGCGCGCCGTGGTCGCCGACCGGACCCGCGCCGCGCTCACGCTGCTGGGCATCATCATCGGCACCGGCTCGATCGTGCTGCTCGCCTCGCTCCTCGCGGGCGGCGAGGAGGCGCTCCTCCGGGCAGGCCAGCAGGCCGTGGAGGCCGACCTCATCCAGGTCCACCCCGCGGAGGTGAGCGTCGGCGACCGGCGCCGCACCCGGCGCGATCTCTCGCGGGACGACGCCAGCGCGCTCGCCGCGTCGCGCGCCCTCGGCGGCGCCTCCGCCCTGAGCGAGTCGGTGCGCCCGACCGAGGCCCGCGCCGGCGGCAAGAAGAAGCGGATCTCCCTCGTCAGCGCCGTGCCGGCGGCACCGGCCCTCTACGACCTGGAGCTCGCGGCGGGCCGCTTCCTCGTCGAGGCGGATCTCACGGCCCGGCGGCGCGTGTGCGTCGTCGGCCACGAGGTCTGGGCCGAGCTCTTCGGCGGCCCTCCGGCGCGGGCCGCGCAGGCCGAGCCCCTCCACATGACGGCCGACGGCCACGTGTGGACGGTCGTCGGCGTGCTCCAGGACCGGCCGATCCTCGGCTCCACGGACGACACGAACATCTGGAACCGCAAGGTCCTCGTCCCGCAGACCACCTACGACGCGCTCTACGCGCCGTCGCACAAGACCGACCGCCTGTACGTCCGGCAGGATCCGCTCGTCACCGTCCGGACGCCGCTCGCCGCGCTCCGCGGCGTCATCGACGCGACGCTCCAGCGCCGCCACCACGGGGTCAAGAACTTCAGGATCGAGGACAAGGACAGCCACGGCCAGGAGCAGCTCGTCATCGACATCATCAAGATGCTGCTGCTCAGCACCGGCGTGGTTGCGCTGATCGTGGGGGGCATCAACATCATGAACATCATGCTGGTGACCGTGACCGAGCGGACGCGGGAGATCGGCATCCGCCGCGCGGTCGGGGCCTCGCCGCGCGCGATCCTGCTGCAGTTCCTGTGCGAGGCGGCGGCCGTCTCGCTGCTCGGCGGCGTGCTCGGCGTGCTCTCGGGGCTGGCCCTCTCCTGGCTCGCCGGCGCGCTGCTCGCGCAGGTGGTCGGCCGCTGGGCGTTCCAGGTCGAGCCCTGGTCGCTCTTCCTCGGCCTCGGCCTCTCGGTCACGATCGGCGTGGTCTTCGGCTTCTACCCGGCCTGGCGCGCCTCGCGGCTCGACCCGATCGAGGCCCTCCGCTCGGAGTAGCGCTCTCCTACCGCTCTCGGCGCGCCACCAAGGGGATCAATTGGGCCAATTGTAATCGTCTACGTACAACAATTGGTAGGTGGGATCGCCCGTGGTGACGCATGGCTTGAGGATCACATTGGTCGGGGTAGCGCTCCCGTTGACGTCGAGGCATTGGCCATTGGTCGCGTTCTGCAGTTTGAACGTGCTCGAGCCGGTGGCGGCGCCGACGAGGGTCCACATGAATTCGTTGCCGGTCCCGCAGGCCTTGACCCGCACGTTGGAAGTCGTGCCGTCGCGGTAGGCGCATTCCGTGCCCCCATCGGGGTTCCCGTTCCGCAGCCGGAACATGCCCGTGCCGAAGGCTTCGAGGTGCCAGCGGGTCGCCGGTTGATCGGCGGTGGAATAGGCGGCTTGCAATTGGGGGTCCGTTCCGGCGGGGCGCCTCAGGATGGCGGGATTCCCGCCGCGCGAAAAGAACACCGCATTGTATGTATACAGGCCTTGGATATGGCCGAACACCAAGGTGGAGCCAAAGGTTTGCCCCAAACCCCCCGTGCCGTCATCCCTGCTGCGCACGGTGAACCCTTTCGCGGTTCCGTCGAAGGGGATGAGATCGGCGAGGAAGCGCGCGCCCGAACTCGTGGTGGGGGCATAGCCGCCCACGCTCGAGCCCACCCAGGAGGGGCTGATGGTGTAGGTCGCGGTGCCGTAGCCGGAGGTCGCCGCCGCGGTGATTTCCTTGATCATGGGATAGGTGAAGCAGCTGTCCCACTGGGGAGGGCAGGCTTTCACCCCGATCGCGTACGACTTGAGCGGATTGTCATGGGCCGGAGAGCTTCGGGCCCGGGCGCTGGCGCGCCAGGCCCTTCCGTTCGGGCCGTCCACCGGCCGCGATTCCACCAGGTACGCATCGGTGGCGGCGGTGATGCTGTCGGCCGGGTTGGTGCTGAGGACGTGCGCGCCTCCGCCGATCAGGAAGTAACCGTCGTCGGAAAACCAGGACTCCGGGGTCTCGACGGTGTAATTGGACGGGGGATTGACGGCGCTTGTCACGTAGTCCAAGCCTTGGGTGACGCCGGGCGTGAAGGCGGTACCGGCGGCATCGACGAGCTGCATTTGGATGACATAGGCCTGCAATTGATGGGTCGCGCCGGAGGCCCTCACCACCCAGGTCGATTTGTCATCGATCCCAAGGCGCGGGGGCGAATGGCCCGCCGGGCCCGTGCAGCCGAAGTCGTTGGCTGCCGTGAAGAAGTTCGGGCTGGGAAAGGATGCCTGCAGCATGGCGCCGGGGTTGTTCTCCCCCAGGATCTGCGCGCCGCCCCCGATGCGGACCCAGCCATCGTCGGCGGTGCAATAGGCGCAATTGGTCGTCGCAGCCGCGGTGGGATCGCAGGTCTTCACCCGGATGCGGATTCTTCCGCTGCCGTCGGTGAAGTCCGTGTTCGTAATGGGGGCCGCGGTGACGAGGGTGTCCTCGGGTCCGGCGGGGGAGCCGTTTTCCTCGGTGACCGCGCATCCGGTCAGCAGCCCGCCGGCCAGCAACGAGCCGGAGAGGGCGGAAAGGGCGATGCGGATCCCGCGGCGCCCGGCTAAGGTCATAGAATGCAGCATGATCATAACTCCTTGGAAGATTTTCCCTTATGTTAATGCGGTGTTCGTGGCGTCCGCGGGATCGGAAGCCTCGCATGGTGCGGAGGCGCGGTTAACGGCGGCCGCTCACGCCTCGGTGCGCGGGACGGCGTTTACTCTTCCTGGTCTCTTACCCTGATCAAGCAGCTCGACCTGAACGGCGCCTCCGGAGGCGCGTACAGTACTCCGGCCGGGCACATCACGGCTTCCAATCGATGGCGAAAGCCTCTTCTGCGGCTCCGAAGCGGATTTCTTGCGCGTCAGTCCCGAGCGCTTCGTCGGAAAAGCCATCTGATATTCGTCATTGGTGATATCGCTTCGGTCAATGTGTTTGGGCTCCGCTCCGGTGCTCGTGGCACGCAGATCGACACACGGGTTCTGTTGCCGATGCCCGTGAGCCAAACGATCGGCGCGGCTCGGGCTCGTGGCAGCCGTGTCGCCTGCGCGCTGGCTGCCAGGTCTGCAGGGGCGCTCGTCGTCCGGAGGCCCGATGCCCGATGCCTCGCGGTCGTCGTGAACGACGGTCCTCCTCGGCCGCTGCCCGGAGGTTCTCGCACGCCTCGTGCCAGGTTCAGCAATGGCCTGGGTCGTCCGGCCATCACGCTCCGTGCGGAAAAGGCACGGCCGAGCTGGAAATGCGGACCGATGCGCCGCTACCTGTCACGGGTTGCACCGTGACAAGTCACGGGTTGCACCGTGACAAGTCACGGGTTGCACCGTGACAAGTCACGGACCGCAGCGTGAGGAGCTGAGGCGGCGCGGTCTGCTCGTGGGCTCGGCGTTCGACGGCCGACGGGCACGTGTGGACGGTCGTCGGCGTGCTCCAGGACCGGCCGATCCTCGGCTCCTCCTGGCTCGCCAGCGCGCTGCTCGCGCAGGTGGTCGGCCTCTGGGCGTTCCAGGTCGAGCCCTGGTCGCTCTTCCTCGGCCTCGGCCTCTCGGTCACGATCGGCGTGGTCTTCGGCTCCTACCCTGCCTGGCGCGCCGCGCGGCTCGACCCGATCGAGGCCCTCCGCTCGGAGTAGCGCCAGCCGGCGGCGCGACGCCGGCTCGGTCCACGCCGGTCAACGCCGGTCAACCGCGGATGAACACCCAGACCGCATCGTCCTGCTGTCGCGGGGCCGCCCTGTAGAACAGCGAGACGTCGACGTGCCGTGTCTTGTGAGGGAAGTGGAACACGAAGCCGAAGGTGGCTTTGAGCTCGCGCCGCTCGACCCCGTCCAGGAAGCGCCCGTGGAACTTCTTCACCCGGCTGCAGGGGGCGATGTCGGTGAAGAAGTTCTTTCCTATGACGTCCTGACGATTCCGGCGCGCCTGACGTTCCTCGTAGAGGTTGTAGGAGAGCACCGTGCCCTCGCGATCCAGCCGGATGATCCCGAAGGGCTGCGCGTCCAGGCCGCGTTCATCCAGGTTGAACACCCCGATATCGAACTCGAACTCACCGGCTGAGGACTGCTCCTCCGAATCCATCCGAAAACCTCCCGACGTGCGCTGCCCCCGACAGACGCTCGCCAGGGTAGGGGACGCCGCGGAGCGCGACAATCCGGCGCGACCTCATCGTGGCGTCGGGCAGGGGAGGGGGGGCCGCCCTGGGTCGAGCGGCCCGGCCCGCGCGCTCGCCGCGATCTCGCCTCGCGCGCGGCGCGGCGCGGGCGTGCCCGCGTGGACCTCGGCTCGCCGTCCTTCGCGCCGGTAGGACCAAGGGGGTCGCGGCGGCGTCGGTGGAGTGGGCGTTCCTGGGCGATCGCGCGCGCTGCGTGGGTCGAATGAACCGGCGCGGATTCTGCGCGCTCAGCGCAGCAAAAGCACCGCTCGCGCGAGCGCGGGGGAGGCGACGCGGGGCATCGGCTCTCCGGTACGCGTGATGCATCTGGTTGGAGCGTGACGTCTCGAATGTCTAGCCTGGCGGCATTGAATTCTTGAGTACTGGTCTGTGTCGAGTTAGGTCGCAGAGGGAGTTCGATCGATGCGTTCTCCGATCTGATGGGCATCTCGCGCGACGCGGCGGCGGAGGAGGTCCGCCTGCATGACGAGCTGTTCGACATGTAGAGGAACACCATGACCGGCCTGTACGAGCTTCTTGCGAGAGAAGAGCTGCTCCTGCTCTTCGCCGTCATCCTGCTCGGGCTGATGCTTGGGCGGCTGGAATATCGCGGCTTGCGGCTCGGGACGGCCGGCGTCCTGTTCGCGGGTTTGGGGCTCAGCGCCTGGCTGCACCCTCTGGGAGAGCTGGTGCTGGCGCCGCAGATCAAGGAGCTCGGCCTGCTGCTGTTCGTGTACTGTGTCGGCCTCACCAGCGGCCCCGGCTTCTTCGCCGCGTGGCGCAGCCGCGGTTTGGGGATGAACCTGGCGTGCGCCGCGGCGCTCGCCTGGGGGGCGCTGCTCGCGTGTGTCGCAGGCTGGCTCTTCGGGTTGAACCGCGCGCAGATCGCCGGCCTGTTCTGTGGGGCCCTGACCAATACACCCGCGCTCGGCGCCGTCAGCAGCCGGCTCTCCGGCACCGCGCTCGAGGCGATCCCCGCGCTCGCCTATTCGCTGACCTACCCGGCGGGCGTGCTGGGGGCGCTCCTGCTCGGACGTGGCTTCGCGAGGCGGCGCCGCGACGAGCTCGCCGGCGAGGTCGCGCGGCAAGCCGCGTCGCGCGTCGCGATCGAGTCGAGGAGCGTCGAGGTCACGAACCCCCGCGTGCTGGGACATTCGATCGGGGAGCTGCGCGTGCGCGACGAGTTCGGCGTCGTTGTCTCCCGCCTTCGGCGTGGTGAGGTCGACTCGGTCCCGAACAAGTATACGGTGCTTCACGCGGGTGACGTGATCACGGTGGTCGGCACCCTGTCGTCGATTCAATCCGCCATCGAGTTCTTCGGGAGGGTCTCGAGCGAGCGTCTGGAGCTGCGCCGCGACAGGGTCGACATGCGCCGGGTCCTGGTCTCGAAGCGCGAGCTCGTCGGGCTCACGCTGGGGGAGCTCGACCTCGCGCGCCGTTTCAACGCCCAGGTGACGCGCCTGCGCCGGGCCGACCTCGACTTGATCCCCTCCGACGAGCTCCGCCTGGAGCTGGGGGACCGCCTTCGCGTCGTGGCGCCCGTCGAGCGCCTGGGCGAGCTCAGCAGTTTCCTCGGCGACTCGGAGCGCGAGATCGATGTCGATTACGTCGCGTTGGCGGTGGGCCTCTGCGTCGGCCTGCTGTTGGCGCGGGTGCCCATCCCTCTCTTCGGGACGTCCGTTACGCTGGGGACCGCCGGAGGGCCGCTCGTGGCCGCGCTGATCTTCGGTCGCCTGGGGCGGACCGGCAAGCTGATGTGGCTGCTGCCTTACGAGGCGAACCTGAGCTTGCGAGAGATAGGACTGCTCCTGTTCCTGGCGGGGGTCGGCGTGAACGCGGGGGGCAAGCTCGCGGGGTTGATGAACCGGGAGGGCCTGGCCATCATCGCGATCGGCGCCTGCGTCACCGTGACGACCGGCGCGCTGGCGTTGGTCCTGATGCGGCGCTGGGGCGGGGCGGGCGTCGTGGCGGCGCTCGGAGGCGCGAGCGGCCTGCAGACCCAGCCGGCCACGCTGGCGGCGGCCTTCGAGCTGTCCCAGCGCTCCGAGGAGACGTACGTCGCGTACGCGCTTGTGTATCCGCTGGCGATGATCGGCAAGATCCTCATTGCGCAGCTGCTCGCCGTGTTGGCCTGAGGCCGTCCCTCGACGACGAGCAGCGCGGCTCCCGAGGACGGCGTCGCGCGGCGAGGCGCCGGGCAGCTCCTCACGTCGTCGCGGCGGCCTCGGCCGTTCCGCCGCCGTCCGCGCTCTCCTCGGGATCTCGCTTCGCGTGCGGGAAGCGGTCCATGCGGCTGAGCACGGGGAACGAGGGCCCACAGCGCGGCGACCACGACGGTGGCGCTGCCGCCGAGGAGGATGGCGGGGAGCAGGCCGAGCCAGCTGGCGGTGAGGCCGGACTCGAACTCGCCGAGCTCGTTGGAGGCGCCGATGAACACCGCGTTGACGGCGCTCACCCGCCCTCGGATGGAGTCCGGCGTCTCGAACTGCACGAGGATGTGACGGATATAGACGCTCACCATGTCGCCTGCGCCGACGAGGAACAGGGCGATGAGCGCGACGGTGAAGCTCCGGGTCTGCCCGAGGCCGATGGTGGCGAGCCCGAACACGGCGACGCCGCCGAACATCCAGCGGCCCACCTGGCGCGTGATCGGCCGGAAGGCGAGGACGCCGGCGGTGATCGCGGCGCCCGCGGCCGGCGCCGTGCGGAGCAGGCCGAGGCCGGTCGGGCCGGCGTGGAGCACGTCGCGCGCATACGCGGGCAGGAGCGCGACCGCGCCGCCGAACAGCACCGCGAACAGGTCGAGCGAGATCGCGCCGAGCACCGCCGGCTTCGACCAGACGAAGCGCAGCCCCTCCAGCACCGCGCTCCACGACGTCGGCTCGGCGCGCCTCGCCTGCTGGGCCGCGCGCACGAGGCTCATGAGCGCGAGAGAGACGAGGAGCAGCGCCCCGACAATCGAGTACACGACCTTCGACCCGGCGAGGTAGAGGAGCCCGCCGAGCGTCGGCCCGACGATGACCGCGACATGGAAGCTCGATGAGCTGAGCGCGACCGCCTTGCTGAAGCTCTCCTGCGGCACCAGGTTCATCAGGATCGCCTGCTGCGCCGGCATCATGAAGGCGCGCGCGCTGCCGAACAGCACGAGCACCGCGAACACGGGCCACACCACGGTCAGGCCAGACACCGTGAACGCGAGCAGCAGGAGGGAGCAGACCAGCTCCACGCCGAGGCCGACCGTGATGATGCGGCGCCGGTCGAACCGATCCGCCGCCTGGCCGGCGAAGAGGATCAGCGCGAAGAAGGGCGCGAACTGGGCGAGGCCGATGAGGCCCAGATCGAAGACATCGCCGGTCAGCGCGTAGACCTGCCAGCCGATCGCGACGCTCTGCATCTGCACCGCGACCGCGGAGAGCAGCCTCGCCGCGAGGTAGAACGCGAAGCTCCGGTGGCGCAGCACGCCGAGCCCGGTGAGGTTGTTGGAAGACATCTCGGCGCCTGCGGCGGCCCTGGAGGGGCGGTGTGGACTCTCGCTCATGTACGATGAGCACTAGGGCATGTCGCGACCGAGTCCAGGAGTCGCGCCGCCGTTGCCAGCACACCCGGCGTGTGCGACGGGCGATTCGCCATGAACCGCAACATCCGTACCAAGGTCCCCGCGCGCGCGGCGGCCGCCGGAGCGGGGCGTGCCAGGCGCGATCAGGCCGCAAGCGCGCGGAGGGATCGCGGTCGCTGCTGCTCCAGCAGCAGCCGGTGGTGCTCCGCTGCGCCGCCACGAGCAACGCAGGCCGCGAGCGCGTCAGCCCTGCGCGAGCCGGGCGAGCGCCTCGCCGGTGACGCGGTGGACGGTCCACTCGTCCATGGGCTTGGCGCCGAGCTTCCGGTAAAAGCCGAGCGCCGGCTCGTTCCAGTCGAGCACGGACCACTCGAAGCGCCCGCAGCCGCGCTCCACCGCGAGCTTCGCGAGGTGCACGAGCAAGGCCTTGCCGTGGCCCGCCCCGCGGTGCTCGGGGAGCACGAAGAGGTCCTCGAGGTAGATCCCGGGCTTGCCGAGGAAGGTGGAGAAGCTCTGGAAGAAGAGCGCGAATCCCACCGGGGTCCCCTCCGCTTCGGCAAGGACGACCTCGGCTGCCGGCCTCGGGCCGAAGAGGTGCGCTTCGAGCTCTCTCTCCTCGAAGGTGACCTCGTGCGCGAGCCGCTCGTACTCGGCGAGCATCCGGATGAGGCGGGCGATGGTGGGAATGTCGGCGGCGGTGGCGGGGCGGATCATGGCGTCTCTCCGGCGCGTCATACCGCATCGTCGCGCAGCGGTGGAGGGAGTAGGCTCCCCGCCTGCATGACCATGAAGACGCCGCCCTCCGCCGCCGGTCCGCGCTGGCTCTACCTGCACGGCTTCGCCTCGGGCCCGAGCTCGACCAAGGGCGTCCAGGTCGCCGCGCACTTCGGGCGGCGCGGGGTCGCCGTCGAGCGGCTCAACCTGCGGATACCCTCGCTCGAGCGTCTGCGCCTCAGCGCGATGATCGACGCCGTGAAGCAAGCGCTCGGCGGAGAGCGCGAGCGGGCCGTGGTGATGGGATCGAGCCTCGGTGGCCTCACCGCGTGCCGCGTCGCCGAGGAGGACGCGCGGGTGTGCGCGCTGGTGCTGCTCGCGCCGGCGTTCCGGATCATGGAGCGATGGCGGCAGCGGCTCGGCGAGGAGGGCTTTCAGGCGTGGAAGGAGCGGGGGTGGCTCGAGGTCGACGATTACGCCGAGAAGCGGCGAGCCCGGGTGGACTTCGGCTTCGCCGTCGACGCGGCTGAGGTCGACGACCGCTCGGGCGGCTGGCCGGACGTGCGCGTACCGACGCTGATCGTCCACGGCCGGAGCGATGACGTGGTGGACATCGAGCTCTCGCGGACGTTCGCCGCGGGGAAGCGGCATGTCCGGCTCATCGAGGTGGACGACGGCCACGAGCTCGTCGCCTCGATCCCGCGCATCCTCCGCGAGGCGGACGAGTTCCTGCGCCATTTCGTCGGCGGCTGACGAACACGCGTTTCACCAGGACCGCGAACGCTGAGCGTGTGTTCAGTACACTCTGCCCGATACGCCGGTCGGACCGTCCCCTCACCGACCGACTGGCATTCTATGCGAGAAGGGCACAGCTATCAAGAGCGAAGAGCGTCGCTTACAGATCGCGTGTGATCGGCCGCGGATCGGCCGCGGTCGAGCGATCGGAGGAGCGAATGGCGACAGCGACGGCCACCGGGCGCACCGCGCCCATCAACGACATCGAGATGTACTACGAGCTTCGCGGCGAAGGGCCGCCGCTCGTGCTGCTCCACGGCTTCACCGGGGCGAGCGGCGACTGGGCTCACGTGTTCGACCTCGCGGAGCTCGGGAGTGGACACACGGTCATCGCCCCCGATCTGCGCGGCCACGGCCGCTCGACCAACCCGGCGGGCTCCCTGACCATCCGTCAGTGCGCCTCCGACGTCTTCGCCCTCCTCGATCACCTCGGGGTGAAGGCGTTCCGGGCCATCGGCCTCAGCTTCGGCGCCAAGTGCCTCCTGCACCTGGCCACGCAGCAGCCGGACCGCGTGGAGTCGATGGTCCTCGTGTCCGCGACACCGTACTTCCCCGAGCAGGCCAGGGCGATCATGCGCCTCGTCTCCGACGAGGGCCGCTCGGAGGAGGAATGGCGGGACATGAGGAGCCGCCACGCGCTCGGCGACGCGCAGATCCGAGCGCTGTGGAATCAGCCGCGCCGCTTCGCGGCCAGCCACGACGACATGAGCTTCACGCCCCCCCACCTGTCGACCATCACGGCGCGCACGATGATCGTGAGCGGCGACCGCGATCCCCTCTACCCGGCCGAGATCGCCCTGGAGATGTACCGCGCCATCCCGCGCTCCTGCCTGTGGCTCCTGCCGAACGGCGGACACGGCCCCATCTTCGGGGAGTGGAAGGAGCCGTTCGCCCGCGCGGCGCTGGCGTTCCTGCGCGCTGATCCGGGCGAGCAGGCCGTGACCCCGGCCTGACGAGGGAGACGCGCGGCGCGCGGCGTCACTGCGCGCCCTCGGCGCGCTCCTCCGCCGGTGACTGCGCGCCGAGCTTCGGCAGCCGGACGCTCAGCGTCTTCATCTCTCCCGGCTCCACGTTGACCATCAGCGTCTTGGGCGCATGCCCAGGGGCGGACAGCACGAATCGGTGTCCCTCACCCACCGTGAGCCCCTCGATCCTCGTGCGATTGCCCTTCCAGAGCTTCCCGTCGACGAAGACGCTGGCCGGCGGATCGACCCAGAGCACCACCGTCGCCGTGAGCCTGTCGAGATCGGCCACGACCTCCTTGAAGCGCACCTCATCGCTCAGCTTCACGGCCGTGCGGTACGGCTTGTATCCGTCTTTGGTGAGCTTGATGTGGAGCTCACGCCCGAGCGGAAGCTCGCGGAGCTTGGCCGGCGTGGCGACGGGGTGACGCTCGCCGTTCACCCAGATGGCGCAGCCCTCGGGCTTGCTCGTGATCTCCAGCGAGCCCTTCGCCTCGACCGGCGCGGGCGGCTCCTGACGGCTCGCCTGGGCGTCGTGGACCATCGTCATGAACTCGGCGTGCCGCTCCGAGAGCTGGCCCTGCATGTAGAGGAACCCAGGCACGAGCGCGAGCGCGCTGGCGGCCGGGATGAGCGCCGCAACACCTCCCTTGCCCGCGAGCGGCGGCGGGCTGCTCAAGGTCGTCGGGCTCGTGCTCGTCGGGACGCCGCTCTGCGAGACGGTCGCGCCGCCGCTCATCTCCAGCGACCAGCGCTGCTGCGCGCCGCGATCACGTCGATGAGCTGCCTGACGCCGAGGAGCGCCTCCTTGTGGCGAGCGAGCTTGTCCCGGAAGAGCGACTCCATCCATGCCGTGAGGCCCATCGGCGAGACGGGGATGCGCTCGTCGCGGATGAGCTCCTCGATCGCCGCGTGCATCTCGCGGGCAGACTGGTAGCGATCCTCGCGCCGCTTCTCGAGCGCGCGCAGGACGATCTTCTCCAGCCCCTTCGGGTAGCCGGGCTTGATGGAGCTCGGGAGGGGATACTCCGACCCGTGGATCTGGAGGAGCGTCCGCATCTGGGTACCGCCCTTGAACAGCCGTTTGCCCGTCGTCATCTCGAACAGGACCACGCCGGCGGCGAAGATGTCCGCGCGATGGTCGATGCGATCCCCCGCCACGTGCTCCGGGGCCATGTAGGCGAACTTGCCCATCAGCACGTTCTCTTTCTGCTCCTCGACGTCGCCGAGCCCGCTCCGCGCGATGCCGAAGTCGACGATCTTCACGTCGCCCGTGTAGCTCACGACCACATTGCGCGGCGAGATGTCCCTGTGGACGATGCCGAGCGGCGTACCGTCGAGGCCGCGTTTGTCATGGATGTACGCGAGCCCCGCGCAGACGCCGAGGATGACGCTGAGCGCGTGCTCGAGCGGGATCCCTCCCGGGTCGCGCTCCGCCGCCTCGCGCACGATCGAGCCGACGTCCTCGCCGTGGATGTGCTCCATCGCGATGAAATACGTCCTGTCCACCTGCCCGGCGTCGAACGTCTGAACGACGTTGGGATGCGAGAGCGTCGCCGCGACGCGCGCCTCGTGGAGCAGCATGTCGATCAACGACGGATCCTGGTTCATCGAGGGCAGGATGCGCTTGATCACGACGAGCTTCTCGAAGCCGAAAGACGAGCGATGCAGCGCGAGGAAGATCTCCGCCATGCCCCCTGACGAGAGCTTCGACAGGAGCGTGTATTTGCCGAACTGTTTCGGCAAGAGCTCAGGTGCGTTTCCGGCCGTGCTCGGCGGCGCGCCGCCCGCGGCCGACGCGGTACGCTCTTGCATGAGACATTCTCCTGGTTCCATGGACGCCACTGTAAGGCCAGCGCAAAGGGGCCTCGCGAGGAGCGCTCTCGTGCGAGTCTTACCATGGAGCGGTCATGAGATCTCAGCTTTTTTGAATGCGTCCGCCTGAAATGGCGGAGCGCGGAGCAGCGCGCGCAAAGCAATCTCCGGAAACATGAGCGATACATGTTCGTTCCGACGCTCGGCTAATGTCTCCCTCCTCGCCCATGGAGGGAGAACAATGGCGCAGGTTTCCTCCGAGCTCCTGGCACCGACCCGCCGGTTGACGCGCCTGTACGTCAGCGCGCTCGGCGCCGTGGCGCTCTTGTCGGTCGTGGCGCAGCTCCTCGTGCAGCACGCGTTGAACCAGCAGACGAGCGATGCGCACATCGTCAACGTGGCCGGACGCCAGCGAATGCTCAGCCAGCGGCTCAGCAAGGCCGCGCTCACGTTCCAGGTGACGACCGACCCCGCCGAGCGCAAGGGCCGCGCCGACGAGCTGGCGCAGGCGATGGCGCTCTGGGAGCGGTCGCATCGCGCGCTCCAGCACGGCGACCCCGGGATGGGATTGCCGGGGAAGAACACGCCGGAGGTGACCCGTATGTTTCAGGCGATAGAGCCATTGCACCAGAGCATGCTCCGGGACGCGAAGGATCTCCTCGCCGCGGTCGGCGCCGGCGGCGAAAAGCCGGTCGAAGCGGCCGCCATCCAGCCGATCGTCGCGGCGATCCTGGCGGCGGAGCCGGGCTTCCTGATCGGGATGGACCGGGTCGTCTCTCAGTATGCCCAGGAGGCGACGGCGCGGATCGAGCGGCTCCGGCTCGTCGAGCTGATCCTGCTGTGTGTGACCCTGGGGGTCCTCTTCCTCGAGGGGCTCTATATCTTCCGCCCGGCAGTGCGCGAGATCCGAAGGACGATCAGCCACCTCATCCAGGCCAGGGGGCACCTCGACAACACGGTCCAGGCGCTCCGGGCGATCGCTGGTATCGGGCACCCGTGATGCACGTCGGCGCTCCGTGACCGTCTGTCCGACCTGCGCCGCCGCCGGGCGACGTTCAGAGGGCGAATGCAGCGGTCACAACCAGCCGCAGCCGCCGTCGAAGTCGAGGGGCGGCGTGGGCTCCGTGGACGACTGCGATTCACGACAGGCATCCTCGATGTTCTGTCGCAACGTCAACATCAGGTTGTTGTCGTCCTGGATGTCCGTGTCCGGGTACTTCCCGAGCCACGCCGCGATCGGCGCCTTCATCATCTCGATGACCCCGAGCGAGCGCCGGCAGTCGCCCGCCTGGTAGAAGTCGAGCGCGCCGCGCAGCGCCAGGTACATGTTGAGCATCATGTACGGCTTGCCCGAGCCGCCGTCGGAGATGTTCCACCACCTCGAGTCGGGGTTCTGCCCGGGAGGCAGCGCGTTGAGCAGCGTGGTGTCGACGTCCTGCCCGGCTCCGTCCTTCGCCGACGTCCAGCCTGCCGTCACCTGGAAGGCCGCCTTGTCCGGCCCGATGTCGTCGGCGAGGGAGGCGTCGGCGAGGAGCTCCACGAACAGACCACCACCGCCGCCGCGACGGCTGCCGCCCACGTCGGTCGCGCCATCGCGCTGGCCGATGAACAGCGCCGGCATCTCCAGGGTCGCGCCCGCGGAGCTGGCGGTCGCCCGCTTCGTCCCGTAGATGCGCCCCACCTTGTAGCCGGCGGACGGGATCACCTCCAGGCTGAAGGCCGTCGCCAGCGGGAAGAGCGTGGTCTTCCCCTCCTCCGAGAGCAGACCGCCGAGGTCGCCCGCGGTCAGCGCGTACGCGTACGTGCCCGCGCCCATCGAGCCCAGCGCCGACGGGATCCTCACCAGGAAGCGCTCGCCCACGCCGATCACGCCGAACGCCGTGCCGTTCTCCACAAGCGCCTCACCAAGACCGAGGATGCGGTCGGGGTCCGTGATACCGCTCGTCGCGTGCCCGCTCGTGAGCAGGAGCACGCGGTGCGCGCCCTCGAAGCCGGCCGCGTCGCCCTCCTCGAACGCGTTCTCGGCGGCGGCGATCCCCTCGTACAGGCCGACGAGCTCGCCGGCGCCATCGCCGAGGCGCTCGTCGGCGATGAGGCTCGTGAGCTCCGCCGACCCCGGCGCTGCGAGGAAGGCGCGGCGCTCGACCCTCTCGCCATAGCGGATGACGCTGACGCGGTCCTCGGGACGCAGGCTGGCGAGCAGCCCTCCCATCCCCGCGTCGAGCGCGTCCTCATCGATGCCGGCGAAGCTGCTGCTCTCGACGGCGATCGCCAGGTGAACCGGCGGCCTCTCCAGCGTCGAAGGGTCGACCGCGGTGTTCATCGCGACGAAGGCCATCGTCCAGTTGCCCCCGTTGAAGCGCGGCGCCACCGCGAGGAACGGGTGAACGCAGACGTCCTTGCCGCAGTCGGCGTCGGGCAGGTCGATCGCGTGCTCGGCGAAGAACCCGACCGGGTCCAGCGTGTCGAGCGTGGGCACCTTCCCCGCCTTCACGATGGCGCGGAACTGGGAGATGTCCTGCGCCCCGCCCTGGGCCACGTTGACCGAGCCTGTGGGGGCTTCGCTGCCCGCGCCGTCGCTGCTGTCGGTGCCGCAACCGACGGCGGCGGCGCAGAGGCCGAGTGAGACCAGCTTCATCTTCGACACCATGTGACTCCTCCTCATTCGTAAGCAATCAACAGGTCCGCGGACGCGTTGGGCGTCTGGTAGCCCGCGTCGCACGCGTCACGCCCGGCGAGCACGCGCTCGGCGCGGCCCACCCGCACGCGGAAATCCGGCCCTTCGAGGGCATCTCCAGGGCCCAGCAGGGTCTTCGCGCCGCCGCTCTGCACGGCCACCACCGCGTCGGTGACGTAGGCGCCGCAGCCCAGCCGGTCGCCCTCGCACCCGGTTGCCTCGATCGAGGCAGCGAGGCCTGCGATCTGGAGGTCGACGACGTTGTGATAGACCTCGAGCCGCTTCGTCGAGTCGACGGCCGAGACCTCGAGGTGGTCGCCCTCGTCGGACCATTGCACCGCTTCGCCCGCCGAGAACGGGAAGTCTTCGATCGGAATGCATAGATAGTAAGTCCGAGGGGTGAAGCTCGGGTCCGGCTCGCCGCCGCCCTCACCGCCGGTCCCCATTCCACCCTCGCCGCCGGTGCCGCCGGCACCCGCTCCGCCAGCGCCACCGACGTCGGCTCCGCCGGCACCCGCTCCGCCAGCGCCGCCGGCACCCGCTCCGCCAGCACCCGCGCCGTCAGCGCCACCGGCGCCGGCTCCGCCAGCACCCATGCCGGTGCCCACGCCGCCTGCGCCGCCTGAGCCGAGCCTCGGATAGATCATGGCCAATTCGATGCAGCCGTCCGACAGTGCATCGATGTTCGCGATCTCGCCGACCACCGGCTTCGGCCAGGGGGCGGCCCACTGGAAGGACGATTGAGGCGCGCCAGCGCACACCGAGGGAGCGACGTTCGTCTGCAGCGCGCCCGTCTTCACCTGTCCGGGCGCTACGACCGCGTCCGGCTTCAGCGCGACGCGCCCCGCCACCATCTCCGTGTCCTTCCAGAAATCGCTGTTGTCGTTCACGTTCTGCGGAACCGTGACGGTTTGCAGGTCGGACCACCATGCCACCACAGGCCGCATTCCATCCGTCTCGAGCAGCACCACCTCGCAAGGCTCTTCCGATGCCGGCGCCGTCTCCTCGAAGTTGCCTGCGGCGAGGTGGGCCACGGCCCGGTTGAGCGGGAGCGTGTCCTGCGGGTCGAGCCGATACGTGATCCCGAGGTTGAACGCGCTCGGCCCGAACATGCGTGTCGGATCGCCGGAGGTGACGGCGGAGCAATCGAGCGACGCGTCCACCCAGCGCACGCGAACGTCCACGATCCCGGGCGTGACATTGATGAGATACGCGTCCGTGGAATAGCCCTCGGGTGCGGGGGTGCCGGTCGCGACGCAGGCGACGGCGGACGCCCCCAGGATCGCGCGCTCGAGCACCCAGGCTGCGCGCGAGCCTTCCTCGGCGCTCCGGGCGGAGCGCTCCGGGCTGGAAGCAGCGCGCGCCGAGAGGCGCCATGCCGGGACGAGGACCACGAGCGCGGCCAGGTCCGTCGGATCTTGCCAGATACGCCACCTGATCCCCGCGAGGCCGACGAGCCCCACGAGGAGCTGCGCGGCTGCGGCCGACAGCTTGATCGCCGCGAACGGCGCGGCCACCGCCGCGAACGCCAGCGCTCGCCCGCGCGACGTGCGCGCGTCCACGATTGCCGCTGCGAGGACGGGGGCGACCACGAGGCCGGCGAGGTCGCTGAGCTTGCCAGTGAGGGCGCCTGGCAAGAGCCCGGCGCCTTTCAGGAGGTGGTCGTTGACCACGAGGAGCGCCAGGGCGCCAAGGAAGAGGGGGTGGCGGAGGAGCGAGAATCGAGGCGACACAGATCGCCGCGACCGTGACACCGACGTCAGAGCATCCGCGCGGCCGCCGGCGTTTCGCCGTGATGAGTTCAGCATCGCCGCGAGCCGATAGCAGCGCGCGTGCCACTCGGACGCGCTTTGCTCGCCGAGGTTGCTCCGGACCCGGCGTGCTACAGCTCGCCTTCGCCCTCGCGCCTCTGCGAGCCGGCGTCTCTCCTGCCCGGCTCGTCCCGGCTTTTTCGGAGCTCTGCGCGCGCAATGCGATCCTGCCTGTTACCGTCCGCCTTCTCTTTTCTCGCGTCCCTCTCCGGGTGTGGCCCTGTCGACGTCGAGCCGTCGATCCCCGCGGAAGCCAGCGATTGTCCCACGCTGTTCGGCGAGGACTTCACCGAGACCCGCGCCGTCGACATCGGCGACGCGTCGTCCGGGACGTTCGTGCCCTACGCCGACGGCTTTAGCGTGAAGCTGATCCTAGGCAATCAGGGCTCGATGATGATCACGCCCTGGGTCCGGGTGGAGGCTCTGCCCGGCGACGCGGAGGAGACGTGCCATGTGGTGCGCCTCGCGAACGAGTTCGAGGGCCCGCTCGCCGACGATCCCGAGGGGATCGCCGCCGCGCAGTTCAACATCCAGTTCATCAAGACCGGCTCTTTCCTGGTCTCGGACGGCGCGCTCTACCACCCTTTCGCGTGGGGCCGCGAGGCCCTCGAAGGTCAGGAGCTGGAGCTCGCGGTGACGGTGCGCGGCGACGGATACGAGGGCACGAAGAGCGTGAGCATCGTGCTGGAGTGAAGAACCCTGCCAAGGGTCGTTTTGGAGGCGGCGTGAAGGTGGCGATCTGGCGGAAGGGTCGTTTTGGAGGCGGCGCGGAGGTGGCGACCTGGCGGAAGGGTCGTTTTGGAGGCGGCGCGAGGTGGCGACCTGGCGGAAAGGTCGTTTTGGAGGCGGCGCGGAGGTGGCGACCTGGCGGAAGGGTCGTTTTGGAGGCGGCGCGGAGGTGGCGATCTGGCGGAAGGGTCGTTTTGGAGGCGGCGCGGAGGTGGTGATCTGGCGGAAGGGTCGTTTTTTGACCAGCGCCCAGGTGGCGATCTCTCCAGGATCCTGTTCGGGAGGCGATGTCCAGGTCAGGATCTGGGCGCTACTGTAAAATTACACCAATCCTCTGTCGCCGACGTCCGCTCTGACGTTTCACGAGCGCGGGCCGCGGAGGCGACCTTTCGAGACGGAGCGCTCAAGCTTGCTCGTACGCCCCTCCAGGGGCACCGGCAGCCCGAGCAGCCCGTCCAATCGCCGTAAATTCTTCTTCGGTCGGCGCGGCGCTACCGCGCGGCGCACCGCGCCGCGACGTAGCGGCCGTTCGGGTCCGCGTCGACGAAAAAGGTGCCCACGTCGGAGAGCTCGAAGGCGACCGAGGTCGGGTCGATCGCCGTGATGGTGAGCCTGCCGAATCCCGCGTTGCCGCCGCCGGTGACAGCCCCTGTGCTGCTGCAGTCCGCGCGAGAGGACGTCCCGAAGATCGAGAGATCTCCGCTCGCCGTGTCCACCTCGCCCACGGCGAGCATCGACTCGGGCATGCGGAGCTCGAGGTCCCACCAGTCGCCGCAGGGCTCGTACGAGGGGTTCGCGTCGGGATCGCTGCAGGACAGGGCCAGGGTGGCGATCCGGAGGGTCACGGTCGAGTCGCCGAAGACGATCGCGCTCACCCGGCCCCCGCCGCCGCCCGAGGTCGTCGGAGACGGCGCGACCGAGCTCGTCGTCGACTCCGGGTCGTCCGGGCTGCCCTGGCCGCTGGTGCTGCCCTGGCCGCTCGTGCTGCCCGCGCCGCCAGCCCCGCCTCCTCCGCCGTCCATGACCACCGCGCCGCCGCACGCGCTTTGGACGAGCAGCGCGAGCGAGCCTACCGCCACTGAGATGCATCGAGGTGAGCGCTTCATCGTCGTATCGTATCGCCCTCTGGCCGGCGATCGCAGACGAGGGCAAGCCTCCGTCGATGGACCGGCCGGGGGGCACCTGTGCTACCATCGACCACAGCAGGCTCGGATGGCAGCACGCCCCGTGGCCGGGCGTGAAGCGCGGAGCTCTCATGAAGCCACCTGTCGTCGAAGGAGACGTGATCGCCGGCAAGTACCGGGTCGATCGCGTCGTGGGCCGAGGCGGCATGGGCATCGTGGTCGCCGCCAGCCACCTGTTCCTTCCGCAGCGTGTCGCGATCAAGCTTCTTCTCAGCACGGAGAGCCCGGCGCTCGTGCAGCGGTTTCTCCGCGAGGCGCGCGCGGTGGTTCGCCTCAAGGGCGAGCACGTCGTGCGGGTGTTCGACGTCGGCGAGCTCGGCTCGGGCATCCCGTACATCGTGATGGAGTATCTGGAGGGCGAAGATCTCTCCGATGTGCTCCGCGCCCGCGGCACGCTCAGCGTCGTGGACGCGGCCGACTACGTCCTCCAGGCCTGCCTGGCGATGGCCGAGGCGCACGCCGCGGGCATCGTGCACCGCGATCTCAAGCCGGCGAACCTCTTCCTCACGACGACGCCCGGCGGGGCGACGCTCATCAAGGTCCTCGACTTCGGGGTCTCGAAGGAGGTGCCGGGCAGCACCGAGGGCGTCGGCGGGTCGTTGACGCAGACGCGGGAGATGCTCGGCTCGCCCATCTACATGTCCCCGGAGCAGATGCGGTCGTCGCGCTCGGTCGACGCCCGCTCCGACGTGTGGGCGCTCGGCGCGCTCCTCTACCGCCTCCTGGTAGGGCAGCCTCCGTTCGATGCCCCGGCGCTCGCCGAGCTCGTGCTGCAGGTCGCGAGCGCCGAGCCCATCCCGCCCACCGCGCTCAGGAGCGACATCCCACCGGCGCTCGAGGCTGCGATCCTCCACTGCCTCCAGAAGGATCCGGCCCGGCGGCCGCAGACCGTGGCCGATCTGGCGCGCGCGCTGGTCCCCTTCGCGCCGGCGGGCGGGCACGAGCGCGCGGAGCGCGCCGCGCGGATCCTCGGGGCAGGGACGCAATCGCTGCCGCCGACGACCGGTTCCGTGCCGGCGCCGCGGGCCGTGCCGGCCAGCGGCCCTCCGAGCGCCCCGTCCGGCACGATGGCGAGCCTCCTGCCCACGACGCGCGGGCTCACGCGAACGCCCGCGCAGCCTGGGTCGCGCAGGGTCCTCGGGGTGGCGCTCGGGGCGGTCGTGATCGCCGTGCTCGCGCTCGCCCTCTGGGGCGCGGTGGTGTTGCCCGGCAGAGCGCCGGAGGCGACGGCGCTGCAGGCCGCGGCGGCCTCTCGGGACGAACCGGTGTCGGGGCGCGCGCGGCAGGACACCGGGGCGCGGGGCGCGGACCCGCTGATCGCGCCGGAGCCGCCGGCGGTCCGTGATGCTTTGCCGCCGCAGCAGCCGTCTGTCTCCCCGGTCGTCGCGCCGGCCACCGATGCGGCGCCCTCCGGGTCGGCGCTTCAGGGCCGGCGCGCGCCCCCGGCGACGAGCGCGTCGGCAACGCCGAAGGCGCCGTCGGCGCCCGGAGGGACGAATCCCTTGGAACTACCTATCCAATGAGACAGGAATCTCCGGCCTTCGACCGGCGGCCTCTCGCATTCCAGCCGGATGCAGGCGAGGCGCCGGTGCGTTCGCGCCGCCCGGCGACGGGGCTCGCGCCAGCGGTCGCCATCGTGGTGTTGACCACGGCCGGCGGCGCGGCCGCGCTGCCACCCCAACCCGCGCCGGCGGAGGCTCCTGCGCCGACCGCCCCCGCGCCGAGCGAGGCCCCTGCTGCCCCCGTCGCCGAGCGGCTGAGCGGTGAGGCCAGGGCCGATTACGAGTCCGGCAAGGCGCTCTTCCGCAACGGCGACTTCGCCAACGCCTTCCTCGAGTTCCAGAGCGCGTACGAGAGCTCGAAGGACGCGCGCCTCCTCTGGAACATGATCGCCTGCACGTCGAAGATGCACCGGTACAGCCAGCTCCTCGCGCTGGTGGAGAGGTTGAAGCAGGAGGACCGCGGCGTCCTGCTCCCGGAGGACTGGGCGACGATCGCCGAGGTCGAGCGGAACGCTCGCGCCCTCGTCGGTCACCTGGACATCGCCGTGAGCGAGCGGGACGCGGAGGTGACGATCGACGGCCAGCCGATCGGGAAGACGCCGCTCCCGGGCAAGGTGATCGTCGACGCCGGCACGAGGCGAATCCGTGTCTTCAAGCCGGGGTTCAAGGAGCATCTCCGCGTGGAGAGCGTGGCCCCTGGCGCCCAGCTGGCGCTCGACGTCCGGCTGGCGCGGCCGATGAACGGCGGCAGGCTCTCCATCCTTGCCTCTCCGGGCGATCGCCTTGCGCTCGACGGCGAGTTCCTGGGCGAAGGGCAGTGGGAGGGCATCGTGCCGAGCGGCCGCCACGTGGTGAGGGTGACGGCGCCGGGGAAGGTGCCCTACCAGGCCCGGATCCTGATTCGGGACGAGGCGCTGAGCAGCGTCAGCGTCGGCCTGGTGCCGGCCGAGAAGCACGGCGGGACGCCGCCGTGGGTATGGATCGCCGGCGCCGGGGCGGTCGTCGCGGCGGTCCTGTCGGCCGGCCTCCTCCTCGCGCACGATCCCGATGCCGCGCAGGTGGGGACGGCCGAGCAATCCATGGGAGCGCCCCGTCCTACCGGGTTCGGAGGCCGCTGGTAGGGGGCTGTCGTGGTCCGTGGCGCTGGGCTGGAGGCGGCGGGGCGGAGCTCGTGTTCGGCGCAGGAGCGGCTGAGCATCGTGCGCCGGTGTCGGTTCGCCGGGTCGGCATAGCCGTCGTGCCCCTCGGCTCGTCACACCCCCACAAGCGGTCCTGTGCAGTAGTCCGGGTCGCCGAACGTGTCGGCCTCGACGCCCATCGCATGGAGCAGCGACAGGAGCAGATCGTTGTGCGCGACCTCCTTCTTCTGGACGACGTATCGGCCCGTCTTGAAGTGGCCTCCCGCGCTCCCGGCGACGACATAAGGGATGTTCTTGCGCAGGTGATTGCCGTCCGCGTGCTCGTTGGTCCAGAAGATCACCGTGTTGTCGAAGACCGTACCGTCGCCCTCCGGCATGCTCTTCAGCTTGGCGATCAGGTACGCGAGCTGCTCGGCGTAGAAGCGGCTGATCCTGGTGAGCCGCCCGCGGTTCACCTGATCGGCGTAGCCGTTGTGCGCCATCGGGTGGTGGCCCTCGGTGATGTCCGGCCCGAGGAAGCTCAGCACCTTGGTCGTCGCGGAGTTCGTGAAGTGCAGGCTCGCGACCCGCGTCAGATCGCAGGCGAGGGACATCGCGATGAGATCCAGCTGGAGCCGGCAGAGCTCCGGCATGCTGGCGACCTTGTCGACGTCGAGATCCGGCGTCAGCGTCGGCGCGGCGCACGCCGGGGAGGCCGGCGCCGAACCGCGATCGAGGCGCGACGCGATGTCCTCCACCGACGCGAGGTGCCCGTCGAGCTTCAGCCGATCCGCGGCGCCCAGCCGCTTGCGCAGCCGGTCGTAGTCCGAGGCCACCTTGCCGAGCACCGCCCTGCGCTGCTCGGTCTTCCGCATCGCGTCCGCGGGCGCGACCGACAGGTCGGAGAAGAGCCTGTCGAACGCGGCGTACGGGCTGTTCTCCGGTGGCAGCGGCTGCGCCGGCCCGCGGTACGCGAGGCGCGCGCCCACGGTCGCCCCGTAGACGAGCACGCCGAGCTCGAGCGAGAGGAACTTGGTCTTCGTGCCGATGTGGTTCGCGATCTCCTGGTCGACCGAGATGCCGTCGGCCCAGCCGCACGACAGCCCGGCGTCGCCCGGGAAGTCGCCCTCCTGCATCGCGCGCGCCGTCAGGCACTGCCCCGTGCCCTTCTGGTGCGCGTCGCCCGGCCCCGTCAGCGCCGACAGCGCGCTCACGTTGCCGAGCACCAGCAGATCCCTGTTGTGATCCTTGAGCGGCGCGAGGATGGGCGACAGCTCCTCGCCGTTCTGGAACGTCGAGGACGACGGCCAGAAGTCCGGCGGGACGGTGCCGTTCGGCGTGTAGAGCACGATGAACCGCTTCGGGAACTCGACCCCGAACGCGGCCCGCCCCGTCTGCTCCGACGCCGGCGCGAGCCGCTTCGAGCAGCCCATCGCCTCGAGGAACGGCAGCGTGAGCGCCGCGCCGCCGAGGCCCCTGAGCACGGCGCGGCGGCTGAGTCGGAACGGCTTCATCACGGCTCTCCTTCCGGGGCGCTCTCCGAGGCGCCCCTTGCGTCGTCTCCCACGTCGCCTCCCACATCGATCTCGCGCCGGTAGCGGAACGCGTCGGTCTGGGTGAGCGCCACGAGAAGCGCCCTGATGTTGTAGCGGGACGCCTCGAACGCCTCCGTCGCCTGCGAGAGGCTGCACGCGTCCTCGCGCTGCTCGGCGCGGCCGTAGCCGAAGCGGAACCACTGCTTCACGACGCACGCGCGCACCTGCTCGCTCTCCGCGAGCCGGTGCGCGAGCTCGACCGCGCCGTCGAACGGCCCGTCGGTGTCGGTCTGCGTGAGCTCGCCGCTGGCGTCGACAGGGATGCCGTTCTCGGCGTCCCGCCAGCGGCCGAGCGCGTCGTAGTGCTCGAAGCCGAACCCGATCGGGTCGAGCAGCGTGTGGCAGCTCCTGCAGCCCGGGTCGGACACGTGCTGCGAGAACTGCTCGCGCGTCGTCTTCGTCCGGTCGACCATCGGCGGCTCCGGGACCACGTCCGGCGGCGGCGGCGGGATCTGGCAGAGCAGGCTCTGGCGCACGAACCGGCCGCGGTGGACCGGCGAGGACCGGTTCGGCTTCGCGTAGAGCGAGAGCAGCCCGGCGTGCGTCAGGAAGCCGGCCCGCTGCGACGGATCGAGCTCCACCCGCTCGAACGCCTCGCCCTTCGGGCCTCCCTTGATGCCGTAGAGCTCGGCGAGCTCCCGGTTCATCATAGAATACGACGCCGTGAACAGCGTGCTCACGCTCGCGTCCTCCTCGAAGATCGCGTGATCCAGGAACGCCTCGGTCTCGGCCTGGAACAGCGGCAGGAGCTCGTCCCGGTACTCGGGGTAGAGCTCCGGGTCCCTCCCGCCCGCGGCGATCTCGTCGATCTTCGAGAGCCCGAGCCACTGGCGGTGGAAGTTCTTCACGGCCTCGCGCGCCCGCGGATCGTCCAGCATGCGCCGCGCCTGCGCCTCGATCTCCGCGGCGGTGCCGAGAGTCCCCTTCTCGGCGGCCGCGAAGAGCGCGTCGTCGGGCATCGTGCCCCAGAGCAGGTACGAGAGCCGCGAGGCGATCTCGTACGAGGTCAGCGGCACGACGTCGCTCTCCACCGGATCCGGCATGCCGAGCTCGACGCGGTAGAGGAAGTGCGGCGACTGGAGCATCGCCTGGACGACGAGCGAGAGGCCGGTCGACGCGTCGTCGGGCGTGTCCCCGAGGCCGAGCCCGCGGTCGAAGAGCGCCGCGAGCTCGGCGATCTCGTCCTCGGCGAGGGGCCGGCGGAACGCCCGCTTGCCGAGCGACGCGATGAGCGCCGCGATCTCGCCGCGGCACGCGGCGCCCGCCGCGGCCTCGCGGCACGCGGGCGCCTCGCCGAGCAGCTTGCCCGCCGCGCGCGTCGCGATGCCCTCGGCGGCGGTCATGTACTGCTCCGCGAGCAGCGGGCTCACCACGAGCGCCGCCGCCTGGTTGTTGAAGCCGAGCGACTCCTCCTCGGGCACGAAGGCCCTCGCAGGGCGGCTGTCGTCGCCGAGGAGATCAAGTATCGTATTGTCGTACTCCAGCCGTGTCATGCGGCGGAGCGGCGACTCGCCTGGCTCGATCGAGGCGCAGAGCGGGGCCGTCGCCTCGCCGCCCTCGTCGTTCGCGGGGAGATCGCCGAACTGCCCTGTGCAGGAGGCGAGGAGGAGCAGGCCGATGGGCCAGCGGAGAGCTCTTGGTTCAGCCATGGTGCCTCTTCGACGAGCGCGAGCGCGAGCACGGGACGGTGCGCTCCCCTCCGTGCAGCGTGCGCGGCGCGGCCGTGTGCGCGGCGCGCCAACTCGCCATCCTCGAGGCAGCGTATGGCAAACCGTCGCTCCCGGATAGGAGCCGCGCTCGGAGCGGCCGAATCAAGTGGGAGCACGGGGCCGATGTGATCATCCCGTGCGCGCGTGTCTTACGGCGTTGCCGCGGACTCCGGCCTTCGAAGGCGGCTCGACCTGCGGTGTGCGGAGCGACTATGCTCGCGCCCAATGCAAAGGCGAACGCTCGCCTGTCCTGTCTCTCCTCGGGGGTCGCGGCGCCGCGCGCGCCGCTCTTCTGCGGCCGCGCTGCTCGGCGCGGCGCTCTCGACGCTGTCGGCGCTCCTGGCGTTGTCTGCGCCAGGCTCCGCGCTCGCCGATCCCGGCGCGACGTCCAGCGCCGATCGCGCTCCGCGCGATGAGGGCGCCCGGCCGCCCGCCGCGGGGACCGCGCTCTTCAGCGCGGGTGTCGATCTCGAGATCGCGGGTCGTACGCTGTCCTATAGCGATCTGCTCTCCGACAACCTCCGCACCTACGAGGTGCTGGGCGTGCCCATGCCGTCCCTCCGGGGCGAGCTGTACCCGTTCGCGCGAAGCGCCGTCCCGGTGCTCCGCGACCTCGGTGTCGAGCTCTCGTACGCTCGCGCGCTCGGCCTCGACTCGGAGGGCGCCGGGGGAGCGAGCGTGTCGACCTCGTGGAGCCGGCTCCACGCCGGCCTCCGGGGCCGTTACCGCCTCGCCGGGCAGGACGGGCCGGTCCTGTTCGCGGGCGGCGGACTCCGCTGGACCGACTTCGATATCGAGTCGACGGGCGACGCGTCCCGCGACGCCGCGTCGGTGTCGTACCTCGCCTTGCGCGTCGGCGTGGACGGGCGATTGCCAGTCGGCCCGGTCGCGCTGGAGGCCGGGGGAGGGGTTCAGGCGCCCCTCTCGATGGGGGCCCTCGCGTCTCATTTTCGCGCGCCGAGCGCCGGAGGCGTCGATTTCCGGATCGCGGTCGCCGCCCCGCTCGCGCCGGGGCTCGAGGCGCGCGCCGGCGCGTCGTACGCCCGGTTCTTCTACGACTTCGATTCCGAGCCAGAGGACGCGTACATCGCGGGCGGTGCGCTCGATCAGCTCTTCAGCGTTCACCTGGGGGTGGCTTATTATGGGGAGTGAGGTGCGCTCGGTGCGCGCGGCGCGCGCCGTGTCTGCCCGTCGCGGCGGGCGCTTCACGGCGGCGGCGCTCGTCGCGCCGGCCTTGTCGCTGCTCGCGGGGTGTCCGGGGACGATCGACGACCAGGAGCGGTTCGGCCGGCGGGACGGCGGCCCGCAGCCCGCGTGCGCCGACGTGCCCGCGGTGTTCGCCGAGCGGTGCGGCGGCGCGAACTGCCACGGACCGGGCGAGCCCGCGGCTGGCCTCGACCTCGTCACGCTCGGCGTCGGCGATCGCGTCGCCGGCCGCCAGGCCACGAGCTGCGCCGGCGTGCTCGCCGACCCGGACCGGCCGGAGGAGAGCGCGCTCTACGTGCGGCTCACCGACGCGCCCTCGTGCGGCGCGCGCATGCCGCTCGGCGGGGCCCCGTACTCGTCCGAGGAGATCGCGTGTGTCGCCGCCTGGATCGCGGAGCTCACGCCGGCCTCGTGCAGCGGCCTCGACTGCGGCTGTCCCGGCTGCGTGTGCACGCCGAGCGCGCAGGAGGCGTGTTACACGGGCCCGGAGGGGACGAGCGGCGTCGGGCGCTGCGCGGCCGGCACGCGCGTCTGCAACGCCGAGGGCACGTCGTGGGGCCCGTGCATGGGGGAGGTCGTGCCCGCGTTCGACGCGTGCGACACGCCCGACGACGAGGACTGCGACGGCGCGACGCCCGCCTGCGAGGACGTGTGGAGCCGCGGCTTCGGCGACGCGAGCGGCCAGTACGCCCGATCCGTCGCGTTCGACGCGGACGGCAACGTGATCGTGGCCGGCCAGCTGGAGGGGACCGTCGATTTCGGCGGCGGCCCGCTCACCGCCATCGGCACGGACGCCTTCGTGGCGAAGTTCGACAGGTTCGGCACGCACCTCTGGAGCAAGGTGTTCCCGGGCGAGGGCAACCAGTTCGCGATGGCGCTCGCGGTCGACGCGGCGGGCAGCGTGATCGTGGCGGGCCGCGCCTTCGGCCGCGTCGATCTCGGCGGCGGGGAGCTCGCGTCGCACGGGGTCGACGACGTCTTCGTCGCCAAGCTGGGCGGCGACGGCGAGCACATCTGGAGCAAGATCTTCGGCGGATCCGGCGCGGATCGCTGCGACCGCATCGCCGTCGACGCGGCGGGCAACGTCCTCGTGGCGGGCGGCTACAACGGCACCGTCGACTTCGGCGCCGGCGAGCTCACGAGCGCGGGCCAGCGCGACGCCTTCGTGCTGCGCCTCGCCTCGGAGGACGGCCGGACGCTCCTCGCCGTGCGCGCCGGCGGCGAAGGCGACGACTACGCCCATGGGATCGCGGCCGACGCCGACGGCAACCTGCTCGTCGCGGGTTATTTCGAGGGATCCATCGATCTCGGCGGCGCGCCGCTCGAGAGCGCCGGCCTCTCCGACATCTTCCTCGCCAAGCTCCGTCCTTCCGGCGACCACGTCTGGAGCGCCCGGTTCGGCGACGCCGAGGCGGACGAGGCGCACGACGTCGCGGTCCACCAGGCGACCGGCGACGTGGCGTTCACGGGCACGTTCGCGTCGACCATCGACCTCGGCGGCGATCCGCTGGTGAGCGCCGGCGGGCGGGATCTGTTCGTCGCCAGGTTCTCCGGCGCCGGAGCGCACCTCATGAGCCGGCGCTTCGGCGACGCCGAGGACCAGCTGCTCACCGATTTCGAGACCGGGGCGCGCGCGAGCGTCGCGGTGGACTCCGCCGGCGATCTCCTGCTCGCGGGGCCGCTGTTCGGCTCGGCGGACTTCGGCGGAGGGACGCTGACGAGCCGAGGAAAGACCGATGTCTATCTGGTCAAGCTCGGCGCCTCCGGCGGGCACATGTTCAGCAAGCTGTTCGGTGACGTCCAGACGCAGGTCGGCCTCGACGTGGCGGCAGGCTCAGGCGCGAGCGTGCTGATCGCCGGCCGTTTCTACGGCGCCATCAACTTCGGTCAAGGAGCGCTCTCGAGCGCAGGCCAGGGCGACGCGTTCGTCGCGAAGCTCTCTTTGTAAATACCGTTCTCGTTGCAAATGCCGCGCTCGGCGGGGCTGCGCGCTGTTTGCCCACCTCGTCTGCCGAGGTCACCCACGGCGCGTGGCAATTTGCCTCGCTGGGGCGGCAAGGCTGTTCGCTCATCGCTCATAGGGGCGCGTTGTTCCCATTCCTTGCCCCGTTTCCAGCTTTCTCGGAGTGGCATGTTCTCTGCTCGACACCGCTCGACCGCGCGGCGAGATGCTCCCCTGATCGGAGGATTTCCGTCGAGCCGAGCGGGCCAGTCCGAAGGAGCAGAGGTATGCGCGTCCTGCTTATCACCAAGATCTTCCCGAACGCGACAAACCCGGTACAGGCGCCGTTCAACCGGCGGCAGTTCGCCGCGCTTTCGAGGTATTGCGACATCGACGTCTTTGCGACGATCCCCTGGTTTCCGTGGGCTTCCAGGTTCTCTCGGTGGTCCATGTCGAGCGACGCGCCTCGCGAGGACGTGATCGAGGGATTGCCGGTGCGCCACCCGCGGTTCCTCTATGTGCCCAAGGTGGCGCCCTATCTCAATGGCCCGCTCTATGCGGCGTCCATGCTCTTCGAGCTGGCGCGCCACCGTCCGGCGCCGGACGTCATCGTCGGCTCGTTCGCCTATCCGGACGGGTTCGCCGCGGTGTGCCTCGCGGAGTTGCTCGGCGTCCCGGCGGTCGTCAAGGTGCACGGCTCGGACGTCGACGTGCTCTCGCGGCAACCGGCGGTCAAGCCCTCGCTGGAGTGGGGTCTCCAGCGCGCGACCCGCGTCGTCGCCGTGAGCAAGCAGCTGGCCGAGGGGGTCAACGCGCTCGGCGTCCCGCGTGACCGCATCGATGTCGTCATGAACGGCGTCGATCGCGGCATGTTCCACCCCCGCGACCGGCGCGAGGCCCGCGCCGCCCTGGGCCGCCCCGCGGAGCGCCGGCTGCTGCTCTACGTCGGCCACCTTCTCCGGGACAAGGGCGCGCTCGACGCGATCGCCGCGTTCGAGCGCATCGCCGCCGCGCACCCCGACATCGACCTCGCGCTGGTCGGGAGCGGCGCGGACGAGCAGGCCTGCAGGTCCGCGGCGGAGCGGCTCGGCGGGCGCGTCCTGATGACCGGTCGCCTGCCGCACGACGAGGTGGCGCGCTGGGTCGCCGCTTGCGATGCGCTGGTCCTGCCGAGCCATCACGAGGGCACGCCCAACGTCGTGATCGAGTCGCTCGCGTCGGGCCGCCGGGTGGTCGCGACGCGGGTCGGGGGCATCCCCGACGTGATCAGCCGCCCCGAGCTCGGCGAGCTCGTCTCGCCCGGCGATCTCCCCGCCCTGGCCGGCGCGATGGCGCGCGCGGCGCACGCGCCCTACGATCCCGAGCGGATCTCGGCGCTCTCCGGGTGCAAGGGGTGGGACGAGAGCGCTCGAGCTCTCCACGACACGCTCGTCCTGGCGCGGAGCGAGCGGCGCTCGCCGGCGCTCGCGGCTGCGCCGCTGCGCGTGCCCGTGATCGACAAGCGCCCCGCGCTCCAGGCGGACGCGCAACCCCCTGCGTCCGTGCGATGGGCGCCGCCCCCATCGCGGCGGTTCCCCGACGGCGCGCAGCTCGGGGTGAGCCAGGCCTGAAGGGCCCGCGCAGGCTCTGCGCTCGCCGCTCGCCCCGGCCCCGCCTCAGGCCACGGGCACGGCCTTTTCTGGCCGCAGGCGCACGGTGGGGCCGGGATCCGGGGGCGGCGGCTCGGCGCGCGGCATCGCGGCGCGCGCCGTCCAGAAGCTCCTTGCGTCGTCCGGCGTCCACGACGGCGTCGGCTCGCATGCGTCGAGCGCCGCGAGCAGCTCGCGCGCGCTCTGGTAACGGTCGCCTGGCCGCTTGGCGAGGCACCGCATCACCACGTCTTCCAGCTCCGACGACAGCGGCCAGGGCGCGCGCAGCGACGGCGGGATCGGCGGCATCGTCAGGTGCGAGTAGACGAGCTTGCCGAAGGTCCGGCCGTCGAAGGGGGCCACGCCCGTCAGCAGGTAATAGAGCGTGACCCCGAGCGAGTAGATGTCGCTCCGGGCGTCCACGGCGCCGGCCGAGATCATCTCCGGGGACATGTACGTCGGCGTTCCCTTGATGACGCCGACGTCCGTCATGCTCGCGTCTCCCTCCAGGCTCACCTGCTTCGCGATCCCGAAGTCGAGCACCTTGAGCACGTCCTGATCGTCGCCCACGCGCGTGATGTAGAGGTTGTGGGGCTTGATGTCGCGGTGGATGACGCCCGCGTCGTGCGCCTCCGCGAGCGAGAGGCAGGCCTGCCGCGCGAAGTGGACGACCCGGGAGGGCGGCATCGGGCCGTGATCGCGCACCAGGGTGGCCAGGTCGGCGCCGGCCAGGTGCTCCATCGCGATGTAGAAGATGCCGTCGCTGCTCGCGCCGAAATCGAAGATCCGGATCGTGTGCGGCGACGTGAGCCGGCTCGTCGCGCGCGCCTCGCGCTCGAAGCTGCGCACGTCGCCCTCGGACTTGCTCTCGCTGCGGAGCAGCTTCAGCGCCACGTCGCGGCGGAGCGACTCGTCCCAGGCGAGCCACACCTCGTTCTGCCCGCCCCGACCGACAGGCGCCACGAGCCGGTAGCGGCCGAGCTTGCGGGCCTCGTAGACCTGCTGGCGCGCCGACCAGAGGCCGTGGCTCGCCGCCGACACCAGGATCGCGGTGGCGAGCACGAAGATGTAGTTGCAGGCGAAGATCACGAGCGACCGAGGCGACGTCCACTGCGCCGCGAGCGCCGGGTCGAGGGACGCCCCCGCGCCCATGATGATGGGGAAGCTGAGCGCCACCGGGATCGTCATCCGGAGCGACCGCGAGAAGTGCGTCGGCAGGATCGTCGCGTCGACGAGCATCACGATCGACAGCCCGTGCATGTAGTTCCAGGTCAGATCCCCGAACTCCAGCGCCATCACGGAGATGAGCCCCCCCGTGCTCCAGACCGCGAAGACGTGCGCCGCGTCGAGGAGCTCTGCCGAGGTCTGCTCGCGGCGGGCGAGGAGGTACAGCCAGAGCAGGATGATCTCGCCGAGCAGCCGGTAGAGCAGCAGCCGGGCGACCGAGGCGCTCGGAAACACCGCGAGCACCACGAACACGTCGAGCGCCGCGAACGTGGGCCAGGTCACGAGCGCCGTGGGGAGGCCCCGCGCCATCGCGCGGCGCTCGTCCGCCGAGCTGGCGCCTCGAGGTCCCTGGGATCCCGTCGAATGGAAGCTGCTCGAGGCGGTCATGGTGCGGCGCAGGCCGTATCGCAGGCCATTGGAGCCCTGCGCTGGCGCGGAGTCAAAGCGCGCGTCGCCTGCCTGGAGGAGTGAGAAATGACGCAACGCACGTGTCGCACGCAACGTACGTGTGGCGCGCATCGCGCGCATCGCACACGTCGTACGCGTTGCCCACGTCGTACGCACCACGCGAGCGCCGTCCGGGCGCGGCGAGCGCGCCTCCGGGGTTCCGCCGGCGGGGCGTCCGTTGTAGACGCGCTCCGCGCTCGCTCCGAGACCCCCGCAATCGCGGCGATCTCGGCGGCGATCCGCGGGGAAATGGGATGGAGCAGAGACGCGCGCTCGTGATCATCGCTGTCCGCAATGGCGTGCTCGCCGGCGCGGCCCCCGTGCGGGCGGCAACGGGCCCGCGCGCGATCCCGGGACCTGTCCTCTCGCGCGCGCGCGGCCGCGGCGCGCCGGTGCGCTGACGACCCGTGGCCAAGATCGGCTACTACGTCCACGGGCGCGGGCGCGGGCACGCGAGCCGCGCGCTCCCGATCCTGGGAGCCCTCCGCGAGCGCGGCCACGAGCTCCGGATCTACGGCGGCGGCCAGGCGGCGGACCTGCTCGGCGCGCTCCCGGAGCACCGCCTCGTGCGGCCGATCCGCCGCGGGCTCGCGGGCGTGCTCGAGCTCCCGCGCCGCCTGGCGAAGGAGATCGTCGAGCAGGCGGGCTTCCGGCCCGACGCCATCGTGAGCGACGGCGACGTCCCGTCGCTGCTCGCCGCGCGCGCGCTCGGCATCCCCGCCGTCGCGCTCGGCCACGATCTCGTCTTCTCGCGCTGCCGCCTGCCCGAGGGGCTGCCGAGGCTGCGGGTGCTCGCGTGCCGGCGCACGACCTGGGCCTCCAGCCGGGCGCGCCGCGCGGTCGCCGTCCACTTCCTGCCGATCGAGCCGGAGACGCCGGGCACCCTCGTCGCGCGGCCCGAGCGCCGGCTCACCCCCGCGCGCGCCGGCGAGCCCGGGGCCGTCGTCTGCTACTTCAGCGAGTGCGACGCGCGACGGGTGCTCGAGCTCGTCGCGCGCGACGGCCGGCGCGTGGTCGCGTTCGGCGACGCGGGCCTCGACGTGCCCGGCGTCGAGGCGCGCCCCTTCGATCCGGGCGCGTTCCTCGCTCACCTCGAGGGCGCGTCGGCGGTCGTGACCACCGCCGGCAGCAACGTCCTCGCCGAGTGCGTGCTCGCCGGCAAGCCCGTGCTCGCGCTCTACGACGACCGCCACAACGAGCAGACGCTCAACGCGCTGCTCGCCGAGCGGGCCGGCGTCGCCGTCGCGAGCTCGCTCGCGGCGCTCTCGCCGGCCGTCGTGGGGCGCTTCTTCGATCGCTGCCGCGCCGCCGACTTCGCTCGCGTCGACCTGGAGCGCGCGCTGCCGAGCGCGCCTTCCGCCGTGCTCGCTTTGCTGGACGAGGCGTGCGCGGGCGCCTCGTGATGAGGTGCATCGCGACGTTCGCACCTCGCGCCATGGCCGAAGTCAACACAAGCGGCATAAGGTTTGCTAATTACGCCCACCGCCGACAGGCCGATCGGCCGACGAGGAACGGCTGCTGTGCCGAGCAACAGGCCGCGCTCGCGGCCGCAGCGCGACACAGCTGTCGCAGGCGCGACACGAACGCCCTACCGCCCGTCACGCTGCGCGCCTCGGTCGGCCATCGACCACGGTTCGCGCCGCTTCTCCAGGAGCAACGAAGATGACGATGGATGCAATTCTGCCGCTCAGCGACCACCGGAGCGATCGCGCGCCGCACGAGGCGATCGCGCCGGCGCGCCACACGCCGTCGACGGGACCCGCGCGGGGAGGGCACGCCTCCGTCAGGGCACAAGCGGCCATTCCAGAGAATCCCTTCGCTGCCCTCTCCGGCGCCAACGGGCGGCCGCTCAAGGTCGCCATCCTCAGCGATTTCACGCGCATTCCTTACGCGAACGGCGCGGTCTTCCAGACGCGCGCCCTGTATCGCGCGCTCAACACCTGTGGTCACCAGGCAACACTGATCGGACCTCGGGATCCGGATGCCTCGGCCGATGAGGTCCCTCCCGGGACCGTCGCCTTGCCGAGCCTGCCGCTGCGCACCTACCCGGGGGTGCACCTGCCGATCCCCGTGGGATCCTCGGTGCTCGATCCGATGCGGTGGGATTTTGACATCTGCTTTGCGCAGACCACGACGCTGCTCATCGAGTTCGGCATCTGGCTGCGCAAGATGCGTGGCGTCCCGCTGCTCTGCGTGAACACGACGCACCTCGCGGCTGCGTACGACGTGCTCCTGCCGGAGCGGGTCTCCCGGATCGGCGCGGTCCACACGGTGCTCCACAAGACGCTCCGCGCGCCGATGGAGCGGCTGTTCGTGGACCTGTACAACCAGGGAGACGGCCTCGTCGTGCTGAGCGAGGGCCTGCGCGATTACTGGCGCGAACGGGGCGTGACGGTGCCGATCCACGTCATCCCGCGGATGGTCCCCGAGGACGTGTTCGAGCGCCCGCTCGGCCCCGACCCGTACGTGCAGCTGCTCGAGGAGCGCGGGCTCGACACGCGCGGCCCGCGCCTCGTCTGCGCGGGCCGCCACACCCGGGAGAAGTCGCAGCACCGGCTGATCCGCATCTTCGCCGAGCACATCGCCCCGCACGAGCCGCAGGCGACGCTCACGCTCGTCGGCGACGGGCCGGACAGCGCGGCGTACGCGGCGCTCGCGCGCGAGCTGGGCGTCGCGCGCCGGGTCATCTTCACGGGCGAGGTGCCGTACAGCCAGATCTCGGACTACTACCGGCACGCGAACCTCTTCCTGCACTCCTCGCTGAGCGAGACGTTCGGAAACGTGCTCAGCGAGGCGCTCTGGTGCGGCTCCCCGACGGTCGCGTTCGCCGACGGCATGGGCGTGAGCTCGCAGATCCAGAGCGGCCACAACGGCCTGCTGATCGACCCGGGCCGCGGGCCGATCGCCGAGGAGAGCGCGAACGCCGCGTTCGGCAAGGCCGTGATCGCGCTCGCGCGCGACCCGCTCGCCGCCGCGCGGCTCGGGAACGCGGCCGCGCAGCGGGCGCGCGAGCGGTCCTCGCCCCTCGTCGTGCAGCGGATGCTCGCGAACGCGTTCGCGAACGCGCGCGAGCACGCGCGGCAATCCAACCTGCGCCCGCTCGTCGACGGGCCGAAGGCGCTCCAGTGGCTGGAGACTTTCCGGCACTTCCGCACCTGGATGGGCTTCACCGGCGGCCTCTTCGCGTTCGGCCACCTGCGCCCCGCGGCGGCGCCGCGGCCGAAGGGCATCCAGCCGTCGTTCTGCGCCTAGCGCGCGTGGTAAGACCGGCCCGAAGCCGGCCCGCACGCGGCCGCTTCGAGGTGTTCCCGGTTTCGAGGTGTCCTTCGAATGCTCCTCAGGATGATCGGTGCGCTCGTCGATTTCAGCGGGCGCCGTCCCTGGCTCATCATCGCGCTCGCCCTCCTCTCCATGGCAGGGCTATGGGGGTACGCGTCGCGGCTCGAGCTGCGCACGGAGCTCCGGGAGCTCTTGCCGCGCGACAGCCCGGCGTTCCAGGCCTACGAGCGTCAGGCCCGGCGCGTGGACGGCGGAGCGCAGCTCATCGTCATCGCCGAGTCGCCGGATCGCGGCGCGAACGAGCGGTTCATCGACGCGCTCGCGGAGCAGCTGAACGAGCCCCTGCGGGAGCGCGCGGCCTGCGCCGCGGCGTGCGGCGACGACGCCTGCCGGGCGGCGTGCGGGCCGCCGGGGCTCATCCGGTACGTGGAGTCCGGCACGAAGGAGGTCCGCAGCTTCTTCGACGCGAACAAGTGGCTCTACGCGAGCGTCCGCGAGCTCGAGGCGGCGGACGAGGCGATCGAGCTGGAGCTCGCGCTGCGGAGCGGCCTCATCGAGGATCTGGAGGCTGGCGGGGCATCTGGGAGTGACGCGGGCGCGGCGGCGGCGCCAGCGCCAGCGCCAGCGAAGAAGGGGCTGTCGCTCGACGAGACGTGGCAGGAGCTCCAGCGGCGCCTGAAGAAGATCGACGAGTTCCCGAGCGGCTACTTCGCCACGCCCGACGGGCGCATGGTCGCGCTCCGGATCGTCTCGCGCAGCGCCGGGATGGGCGATCGCCGCGCGGCGGAGCTCTTCGACCAGGTGACCGCGCTCGTCTCGCGCCTCGATCCTGCGGCGTTCCACCCGGCCATGCAGGTCGGGTACGCGGGCGACATCCCGAACGCCATCGCCGAGCAGAAGTCGCTCGTGAGCGAGGCGGTGTGGGCCACCGTCATCGCGCTCGTGCTGATCGTCGGCGGCGTGATGATCTACTACCGCTCGCCCTGGTCGCTCGTGGTGATCATGCTCCCCACGGCCCTCGGCGCCAGCGCGGGGTACGCGTTCGCGACCCTGACCTACGGCTACGTCAACACGGTCGGCGCCTTCCTCGGGGCGATCATCGTCGGCAACGGGGTCAATTACCCGATCGTGCTCCTGTCGAGGTACCGCGACTTCCGCGCGCGCGGCATGCCCGCGGACGAGGCGCGGCGCGAGGCGGTCATCAACGCGTTCCGCGCCGAGCTCGTCGGCGCAAGCGTGGCGGCCATCGCCTACGGATCGCTCACGATCACGCACTTCCGCGGGTTCAGCCAGTTCGGCACGATCGGCTTCGTCGGGATGTTCATGGTGTGGGCGTCCATCGTGCCGCTCGTGCCCGCGACGCTCGTCGCGATCGAGCGCGTCCAGGCGAGGCTCCCGCGCTGGATGCGCGATCCGGCGCCGCGCGTCTCGGACGAGGGCACCTCCGGGCCCGGCGCGCGGGCGCTCTCGCGCGTGACGTCGCGGTGGCCGTTCGCGTTCCTCGCGGTCGCGCCGGTCATCGTCGCGCTCGCGGCGTGGAAGCTCCCCGCGTACATCCGGGACCCCTGGGAGTACAACTTCGCGCGCCTCGGCTCGAAGAGCTCGCGGGAGAAGGGCGCGGGGAGCTGGTCGCTCAAGGCGTCCGAGGTCTTCGGCGGGAAGATGAACGTCGCCGGCGCGATGATGCTCGCGGACACCCCCGAGCAGGTGCCGGCCATCAAGGCGCAGATCCTGGCGAACGACGCGAAGGATCCGCAGGGCCAGCTCGTGGCCGACGTCGCGACGATCGCCGACGCCCTCCCCGGCACGGCCGAGGAGCAGCAGCGGAAGATCGAGGTCCTGGAGCGCATCCGGGACCGGCTGACCCCGCGGGTGCTGAAGGCCCTGAGCCCCGAGGAGCGCGAGCGCGTCCTCGCCATGAAGCCGCCGGAGTCGCTGCGCGTCATCGGCCCCAAGGACCTGCCCGACCTCATCCGCCGCAGGTTCGAGGAGAACAACGGCGTCGTGGGGACGGTGTTCTACGTGAAGTACAAGAACAACGTCTCGTTCTCGAACGGCAGGAACCTCCTGCGGATGGCCGACACCACCGGCAACGTGGTCCTCCCTGACGGGACCCACGTCGTCACGGCGAGCAGGCCGACGGTCTTCGCCGAGATGATCCGGTCGATGGAGCGCGACGGCCCGCTGGCGACGGCGGCCTCGCTCCTCGCGGTCACGGCCGTCGTGGTGCTCGCGACGGGCAGCATCGCGGGCGCGCTCGCGGTCCTCCTGGCCCTCGTGCTCGGCGTGCTCGGGACGGCCACCGCGATGGCGATACACGACGTCAAGATCAACTTCCTGAACTTCATCGCGCTCCCGATCACGTTCGGCATCGGCTGCGAGTACCCCTTCAACGTCTTCGATCGCGCGCGGCTGCTCGGCGGCGACGTGTCGCTCGCGGTCAAGCGCTCGGCCGGCCCCGTGGCCCTCTGCAGCTACACGACCGTGCTGGGCTACGGGTCGCTCATCTTCGCCGACAACCAGGCGCTGAACTCGTTCGGCTGGGTCGCGGTCAGCGGCGAGATCGCGTGCGTGGCGTGCGCGCTCCTGTTCCTCCCGGCGCTGCTCCACGTGATGAACCGCTCTGCGCGGATGCGGCGCTCGTGGAAGGGCGGCCTCCTCCTGCGCGGGAGCAACCACTCGTGAAGATCCTCGACGTCGCGGAGTTCTTCTCGTCCCGCGGGGGCGGCGTGCGGTCGTACCTGGAGGAGCTCGTGCGCCAGGGGAGCCGGCGCGGCCACGAGATCGTCGTCGTGGCGCCTGGGCCGCGCGACGAGGTCGTGCCGCTCGAGCGGGGCCGCATCGTCCGGGTGGCCGGCCCGCCGATGCCGTACGACCCGACCTACCACGCGCTCCTCCGGCTCGGCGCGGCGCGGGCGATCATCCGCCGCGAGGCGCCGGACGTGGTCCAGGCGAGCGCGCCCTACACGGCCGCGCTCGTCGCGGCGAGCGCCCGCGAGGTCCCGCTCCGCACGTTCGTGTACCACTCGGATCAGATCAGCACCTACGCGGCGCCGCTGCTCGACCGGGTGCGCCCGCGCGCGGTCGCCCGGGCGCTCGAGGGCGCGCTGTTCGCCTGGCCGCGCGCGCTGTCGCGGCGGTTCGACGCGACGATCGCCCCCGGGACCTTCATCGCGGAGCAGCTCCGCAGCCACGGCTGCGAGCGCGTCCACCGCGTCACCTTCGGCGTGAAGCGCGGTGACTTCGGCCCCTCGCGCGCGGACGCGGCGCTGCGCCGCAGCCTGCTCGGCCGGTTTGCGGACGAGCCGTCGGCCGCGCTGCTGCTCGTCGCGTGCCGGCTCGCCGTCGAGAAGCGGGTCGCGCTCGTGATCGACGCGGCGCGGGAGCTCGCCGCGCGGCGCCCGGTCGCCCTCGCGGTGCTGGGCGACGGGCCCGAGCGGGCGCGTCTCGAGCGCCGCGCGGCCGCCTTGCCGCAGGTGACCTTCCTCGGCTTCGCCAAGGACCGCGCCACCTACGCGGCGCTGCACGCCAGCGCCGACGTCTTCGTCCACGGCGGCGCCGCAGAGACGTTCGGCTTCGTGCTGGGCGAGGCGCTGTGCTCGGGCCTGCCGCTCGTCGTCCCGGCCGCCGGCGCCGCGCTGGATTTCGCGCAGCCCGGCGCCGCCGAGGTGTACGCGCCGCGCGCCTCGCCCGGCGAGGTGGCCGCCGCGATCGAGCGGGTGCTCGCGCGCCCGCGGGAGGAGCGCGTCGCGGCTGCGCGGGCCGCCGGGGAGCGGCTGCCCACGAGCGACGAGCACTTCGACGCGCTGTTCGCGCTCTACGCGGACCTGCTCGAGCGCGGGGTGCGCGGCGAGGGCTGACGTCGTGGACGCCCGCTTGCCCGCGAGAGGATCGAACGTGCACCCCTTCCTGCTGATCTCCCCCGCCTTCGCTCCCCAGACGAGCGTCGGCGCTTTCCGCTGGGTGAAGCTCGCGCGGCACCTGCCGCGCCACGGCTTCCGCCCCGCCGTCCTGACGGGGACCTTCCCCGAGGATCCGCGCGACGACGGGCTGCTCGCCGCGCTGCCGCCCGAGGTCGAGGTCTTCGACGAGTACCTCGATCCGGCCGTCCTCGCCGTGGGCGCCGCGCTGCGCGCCCTCCGCGCGCGGGCGCCGCTGCCCGCGGGGCGCGCGGGGCCGCTCGTCGGGCTCCGCCCGTTCCAGGCGATCACCGACCGCTGGATCGCGCACGCCCCGCGCGGGGCGCGCGCGGCGGTGGCCCTGGCCCGCCGCACCGGCGCGCGGGCCATCGTGGTGAGCGCCGGGCCGTACTCGGCCTGCCCTGTCGGCCTCCACGTGAAGCGGGCGCTCGGCGTGCCGCTCGTCCTCGACATGCGCGACCCCTACTCGCTGCACGAGACGGGGAACGGCCCGCCGTCCGGCCTGGCCGAGCGGGCCCGGCGCGCCATCGTCCCGCGCCTGGAGCGCCGCTGGCTCGAGGGCGCCGACCACGTGATCTTCAACACGCGGGCCGCGCTCGAGGCCTACCGCGCGCGCTTCCCCGAGCTCACGTCGAAGTCCTCGTTCGTGCGCAACCATTTCGATCTCGCGCTGTACGCGCCAGCGCCGGCGCCCGAGCCGCCCCGCCGCTTCGTCGTGCTCCACCTCGGCACGATCCGCGAGGAGGCCTCCGCCGACCAGATAGGCGCCGCGCTGCGGCGGTTCATCGACCGCGAGCGGCTCGCGCCCGACGACGTCGTCCTCCGGCAGATCGGCCGGATGTCCGATCACGATCGCGCCTGCTTCGAGCGCATGGGGCTCACGCCGTACATCGAGGCGCTCCCCCCGGTCCCGCAGCGCGACGTGCTCGGCGAGCTCAGGCGGGCGCACGTCCTGCTCGCGATGCTCAGCCCCCACGTCGTGCTTCGCGTCTCGGCCAAGACCTACGACTACGCCGCGTCGGGGATGCCCGTCGTCAGCGTGACCGCGAACCGCGAGGTCGATGATCTGCTCTCGTACCGGAGCGACAACGCGCGCGTCGCGCCGGACGACGCGGACGGCATCGCCGCCGCGCTCGCGCGCCACCTCGCGCGCTTCCGGGAGACGGGCGCGCTTCCGGTCCCGGCGCCTCCGCCCGCCGAGCTGTCGTCCGAGGCGGCCGCGGCCAGCATCGCTGCGATCCTGGACCGCGTCATCGCCGACTCGCCCTCCGCCCATCGCGCCCGCCAGCCCCCGTGAAAGCGGTCGGCCGGCGGGGAGGGCGCTCGTCGCGCGACCAGCGTCGACCGCGCCCTACCGTCAGGCACTAGACTGGCGCGCGCCGCGCCGCCTTCGCGGCGCCATCCCCCTTCCTCGGAGCTGTGCATGCGCTTTCTCCACCCCGAGCATGACGAGAGCCTGGAGCTCGCCCTCGAAGACGTGTTCCTGACCCCCGGCTACTTCGCCGGCGGCTCCCGCCTGGAGACCGACCTGCGCCCGGCGGACTTCCCTGGCGGCTCGCACCCGATCGTCTCGGCGAACATGAACGCGGTCACCGGCAAGCGGATGGCGGAGACGATGGCCCGCTTCGGCGGCCTCGGCGTGCTCCCGCAGGACATGGATCTCGACACGGTCGAGCGCATCGTCCGCCACATCAAGCGCGCCGACCCGCGCTACGACACGCCCCTCTCGGTCTCCCCGCGGGCGACGCTCCGCGACGTGCACGGCATCATCCGCAAGCGATCGCACGACATGGTGGTCGTGGTCGACGACGAGCGGCGGCCGATCGGCATCGTCACCCACGCCGACCTGCGCGACCGGGACCAGTACACGCCCGCGTCCGCGCTCATGTCGTCGCGCCTCATCACCATCCCGGTCGGCACGCCGAACCGGACGGCCTTCCTGCTGATGGAGGACGCCCGCGTGAAGGCGGTCCCCGTGCTCGACGGGGACGGGCGGCTCCACGGCGTGCTGACGCGCGACGACGCCGTGCGCCTCGAGCTGCTGAAGCCGACGCTCGACGGCGGCGGCGAGCTCATGGTCGCGGCGGCGATCGGGATCTCCGCGCAGGCGGCCCAGAGCGCCGCGCGCCTGGTCGAGATCGGCGTCTCCGCGATCGTGCTCGACACCGCGCACGGCCACCAGCGCCGGATGGTCGAGGCGATCCGCGCGGTGCGGAGCGCCGTCGGCGACGCCGTCCCGCTCGTGGCCGGCAACGTCTGCACGGCGGAGGGCACGCGGGATCTCATCGAGGCGGGCGCCGGCATCGTGAAGGTGAACGTCGGCCCCGGCGCGATGTGCACGACGCGCATGCAGACCGGCGCAGGCCGGCCGACGTTCTCCTCGGTGCTCGCGTGCGCCCGCGAGGCGCGCCGCCACGGCAAGCGCGTCTGGGCCGACGGCGGCGTCCGTCACCCGCGCGACGTGGCGCTCTACCTCGCCGCCGGCGCCTCGCGCGTCATGGTCGGGACGACGCTCGCCGGCACGTACGAGAGCCCGGGCGACGTCATGGAGGACCGCGACGGGCTGCTCTACAAGGAGAACTACGGCATGGCGAGCGCCCGCGCGGTCAGCGAGCGCACCGCCGAGCTCGACGCGTTCGAGCGCGCCAAGAAGGCCTTTTTCCGCGAGGGCATCTCGACGTCGCGGATCTACATCCACGAGGGGCGCGAGAGCGTCGGCGCCATCCTGATCGAGATGATCACCGGCGTGCAGTCGGCGTGCACCTACGCCGGCGCGGCGAACCTCGACGAACTCCACGACAAGGCCGTCATCGGGGTGCAGACGCTGGCGGGCTACGGCGAGGGCAAGCCGCACGGAATCGAACGGCGTTGATCGAGCGGCGCGGGATGACGGAAAGGTGACGTGACTTCCACCTGGGCAGCGACGAACCTCCGGCTGCTTACCGTCGAGGTCCTCCATGCCGAACGCACCCGCTCCACGCTTTTTCGCCGCGCGCCGCGCCGTTCGCCGGTTCGTCGGCCGCACCTGGTTGTCCGTGTTCGGCTGGCGCGTGGACGGCATCACGGAGCTCCCGTCGAAGGCGGTGATCATCGCGGCGCCCCACACCTCGAACTGGGATTTCCCGTTCACGCTCGCGGTCAGCTACGTGCTCGACCTCGAGTTCTCCTGGCTCGGCAAGCACACCCTCTTCGAGCCGCCGTTCGGCTTCTTCTTCAAGTGGCTCGGCGGCGTCCCCGTCGACCGCCGCGACAGGAACAACCTCGTCGCGGCCGTGGTCGACGTGCTGAAGGAGCGCGACGAGCTCATCCTGGTCATCGCGCCCGAGGGCACGCGCTCGCGCACGAAGCGCTGGAAGACGGGCTTCTACTACGTCGCGCTCGGCGCCGGCGTCCCGATCCTCCTCGGGTACCTCGACTTTCCCCGGAAGCGGGGCGGGATCCTCCACGTGTTCCACCCGACGGGCGACATCGAGGCCGACATGGCGGCGATCCGCCATCACTACGATGGCATCGAAGGAAAGCACCCGGAGCGGATGAGCGAGATCACGCTCGGCGCCAGGGGGGCTCCGGCGAACGGGGTCGTGCAGCACCCCTGAGCTCGGGTTGAGGGCGCGCGATCCGCCTATCCGCGCGCCAGGGGGCGCTCGTCAGCGCGGGGACGGCGCGCGGACCGACGAGGCGGGCCCCGCCGTGATCCTCGTCGTCAGCACGCCAGCGAGCGCCCATTCGAACGCGGAGCGGTCGGTGTACACGTTGAAGCGGCCGCCCGTGGCGAGGTTGGCGACCGTGACGCCCATGGCGACGAGCCCCGGCCGCACGAGGATATGGACCTCCTTCAGCTTGCCGGGGTTCCGCAGGTGCCACGCCGTGAGCCTGGCCCGGACGTCGCTGTCATAGCCGGTGCCGAGCTCGAAATCGTCGAACACGACCGGGTGCACGCCCGCCTCGACGAGGGTCTCCAGGTGCCTGATCGCCGGCTCGATGAGATCGAGCGACGCGTACCCCTCGAGGCGCCTCGTCACGACGTCGGATGCGGGCGTTCGAATATCGAGGACTCCGCGCCCGGTCGACCAGCGGTCGCCCCGCGCTCCGAGCCGTGTGTGTGCCAAATCCATCTCGATTTCGAGACTTTAGTCTATGGGCGGCGCTCCGCCATGCGATCCGTCCGATCCGCGCCCTTCCCCGACGCTGGGGGTCTGGACTGCGCTCGCGGACGGCGCCTCGCCGGCCGGGCGCGCGAGGCGGCGGGGCGCGCGAGGCGGGGGCGTGTCGAGCACGTCCGGCGGGCCAGGCCGCCTCCTGCTGCGTCGAGCGCCGTCGGCGTGGCCGAAAGCGGCTATGATGCCGCGGCTGTTTCGGCCGCCGGCCGGTGCTGGCGGTTCGCGAGGCGTCTTCGCCCGCAGCAGAGGGACGAAGGAGGAGCTACCGAGATGAGAGGACATGTTTCCAGGGTGCTGCGGCTCGCTGTCGTGGCGTTTGCGTGCGCGCTGATGGCGGGCTGCGGCGGCCCGCTGCGCTACACGCCGCAGGGCATCGGGAAGGCGCCGGGCGCGGACGCCGTGATCATCGCCGACGTCAACTTCGACGCGGCCATGACCCGCCTCGACATCAACGCGAAGGACCTCCCGCCGCCCGATCGCCTCGACTCGAGCAGCACCGCCTACGTCGTCTGGGCGCGCCCGGACAGCGACTCGCCCTGGCAGCGGATCGGCGCGCTCAACTTCGACCCCGATACCCGCACCGGCAAGCTCAAGGACGTGAGCGTGCCGCTCACCCGGTTCGAGCTCGTCATCAGCCTCGAGAAGACCGCCAATCCCGAGTCGCCGTCCTCGGAGCTCATCTTCAAGCAGGACGTCGAGTACTGACGAGACGGCGTTCGCCGCCGGGGGTGCATCTTCGCAGCGCTGCTCGAAGCGCTCCCGGCGTGCGCGTCGCAGCCGTCCGGCGCGACCCGCGGCGCCGGCGGCATCACCGTGCCGTCCGCCGCGCATCGCGTGAATGCCCGCGAGCGCCGGTGCATCGAAGCGCGGGTAGTGAAGATTCTCCTCCTGTCGCAGTGGTATCACCCCGAGCCGGTCGCGCGCCCCCATCTGCTCGCAGAGGCGCTGGCCGAGCGCGGGCACCAGGTGACGGTGGTGACCGCGTTCCCGAACTACCCGCATGGCCGCACCTACCCGGGCTACCGACAGCGCCTCTGGGACGTGGAGCACGCGAGCGGCGCCAGGGTGATACGCCTCCCGAGCTACCCGGATCACAGCCGATCGCGCGTGCGGCGGACGCTCAACTACGCGAGCTTCGCCGCCTCGACAGCGCTGCTCGGGGCCGCCCTCTCCGGGCCGGCGGACGTCGCCTGGGTCCACAATCCCCCACCGAGCCACGCCATCGCCGCCTCCTGGCTCGCCGCGCTCCGCCGGATACCGTGGGTCTATGAGGTCCAGGATCTGTGGCCCGAGACCGCTGCAGCCTCGGGCATGCTCGATAACAGGCTCGTGTTCGCTGGCATCGATCGCGTGAACCGCGCCCTCTACCGGCGCGCCGCGGCGATCACCGTCATCAGCCCGGGGCTCGAGCGCGAGCTCTCCCGCAGAGGCGTCTCGACAGACAAGGTGCACCTGATCCCGAACTGGGCCGACGATCGGATATACAGGCCGGTGGAGCCCGACCCGCAGCTCGCGGCGGAGCACGGGTTGTCAGGGCGGTTCGTCGTCCTCTTCGCCGGCAACATGGGCCCTGCCCAAGCCCTCTCCAGCGTGCTCGACGCGGCCGATCGGCTGCGCGACCTCACCGACGTGCGGTTCGTGATGGTCGGGGACGGGAACGACGCGCCCAGGCTCCGGCGCGAGGCTGCGGCGCGGGCCCTCTCGAACGTCGTCTTCATCGGCCAGCAACCCCACGAGCGCATGCCGCATTTCTTCGCGCTGGCCGATGTGGTGCTCTCGCACCTCCGGCGCGATCCGCGCTTCGAGATCACGATCCCCTCGAAGATCCCGGCCTACATGGCCGCCGCCAGGCCGGTGCTCGTCGCGGCGGGCGGGGATCCGGCGGATCTGGTGCGCAGCAGCGGGGCGGGGCTCGCCTGCGAGCCCGAGAACCCGGCGGCGCTCGCGGACGCCGTGCGGCGGCTGCACGGCATGACGCCGGAGGCGCGGCGCGCGATGGGGGAGGCCGGCCGGCTCTATTTCCTTCGCTGGTTCACGCGCGAGCCGCTCGTGCGTCGTTATGAGGAGATCTTCGCGCGCGCAGCGCGGTGAAGCGTCGTCATGGAGACGCCGGCGCCCTCGGGCACCGGCGCAGGGCTGGGGATATCGAAGCACGCAATGCACCGGCGCATTGCGGTGAGCAACGTTTCATGGGCGAGACGACAGACACAACGGTGGGTACCATGCAAGGTTACAAGGACCGGCGGATCATCGTGACCGGAGGGGCGGGCGCGATCGGCGGCTCGCTCACGGCGGCTCTGGCCGAGGCGGGCGCGGAGGTGATCGTGGTGGACGACCTCTCCTCCTCATCCCGCTGGGGCATCCCGGCGCAGCGCAACGTGCGCTTCGTGGAGGGGAGCGTCGTCGATGACGGCGTGCTCGCGGCGGTGTTCCGTGAGCAGCCCTCGCATGTCTTCCACCTCGCCGCGCTGTTCGCGAACCAGAACTCGGTGGACAACCCGGAGCGCGATCTCGAGGTCAACGGCCTCGGCACCTTGCGGGTGCTGCAGCACGCGCAGCGCAGCGGGGCCCAGCGCGTCGTCTTCGCCTCGTCCGGGTGCGCGCCCTACGGCAGCGACCCGCCGCGGCCCGTCCACGAGGAGCACCTCGCGCTCGATGTCCACACGCCTTACCAGGCGACCAAGCTGCTCGGCGAGCTCTATTGCAATTATTTTTGCGATCATTCGGCCGGCCACGAAGGGCTGAGCACCGTGCGGGTGCGCCCCTTCAACTCGTATGGTCCGGGCGAGGTCCCTGGCCGATACCGCAATGTGATCCCCAACTTCGTCTACTGGGCCCTGCGCGGCGAGCCGCTGCCGATCACCGGGACGGGAGAGGAGACCCGCTCGTTCACCTACGTGGGCGACATCGTCGATGGGTTTCTCCGGGCGGGCGCCGCGCCGGCCGCCTCGGGCGAGGCGTTCAACCTGGCGTCTGGCGAGGAGATCGCCATCATCGACGTCGCGAAAGCCATCAATGAAATGACGGGCAACCGCGCCGGCGTCCGGTTCGTCGAGCGCCGAGCGTGGGATACGCAGCGCCGTCGGGTCGCGTCCACCGACAAGGCCCGTCGCGTCCTGGGCTTCGAGGCGCACACGGGCCTGCGCGAGGGGCTCGCGCGCACCGTGGCGTGGTTCCGCGAGCGCTGGGACCAGATCGAGGCCGAGGCGCGCTTCTAGGGACATGCGCGTCGCGCTCTGGGGCCCCCTCCCGCCGCCCGCCGGCGGAATCACGCGGTGGATGCGCAATTACCTCGACGCGGCGGCAGCGGCGGGCATCGAGGCGGACGTCATCGACACCTCGCCACGAGGCGCCTCGATCGATCCGACGAGCAGGCTTCGCCCCGCGCGCGTGGTCCGCGCGGGCGAAGCGCTGGCTGCGCTTCAGCGTCTGCTCGCGCGACGCCGGCCGGATGTCGTCCATCTGTGCACCACCCTGTTCTGGGCGACCGCGCGCGACGGCCTCGCGGTGGAGCTGTGTCGTCGCGCGGGTGTGCCCGCCGTGCTCCACCTGCGCTTGTCACCGCAGATCATCGCCTGGCATCGGACTCTGCCGTGGCCGGCTCGGCAGGCCGTGCGCGCCGTGCTGGGCCGCGCTGCAGCCGTCATCACGCTCTCGGAGGAGCTGCGGTGTTACGTGCAGGCCTTGGTTCCAGGGAGCCATGTCGTCCGGATCGCCAACCCGGTCGACACCGACGGCTTCCACCCCGCAGCCGCGCCGCGCTCGCCCGGCCAGCCGCTGCGGGTGCTCTTCGCGGGGCTCGTCACGCCGCAGAAGGGGGTCCTCGAGCTCGCGCGGGCCGTGCTGGCGGTCGAGGGCCTGACCCTCGCGCTGGTGGGGCCTCGCGACGCAGGCGGCGCTGCCGGCCCGTCCCGCCGCCTCGACGAGGCGCTCGCGGAGCTCGAGCGGCAGGGACGCCTGAGCCTGCTCGGCGAGATGCCCGAAGACGCGATGCCCGCGGTCTACCGCGACGCGGACGTCTTCTGTCTACCGAGCCATGGCGAGGGCCTGCCCAACGCGTTGCTGGAGGCGATGGCCAGCGGCCTGCCCTGCGTCGTCACGCCGGTCGGCGCAGTGCCGGAGGTGATCCAGGGCGAGGGCGGTCGGGTGGCCCTCCTGGTGGCGCCGAGAGACGAGGAGGCGCTGCGGGGTGCGCTCCGCTCCCTGCGCGACGACCCTTCCCTGCGGGCGCAGCTCGGCGAGGCTGCGCGCCGGCGCGCCGTGCACCGCTATGCGAGCAGGACGATCATGGCGGAGTACGCCGCGCTGTATGCGCAGCTCGCAGCGGGCTGCTGAACCCTAGTTCGCAGCCGCCGGCCGTTCGGCCGGAGAGTAGCGGAGCACCATCACGGTGACGTCATCACGAAGCCGCTGCCCTGCCATGGGGCCCACGAGGCCCTTCACGATGGTGCTCGGCGACAACCCTTGCGCCGCGAGCGCGTGGAACCGCTCTGCCAGCCCCTGGGTCTCCAGCATTCCGCCTGCGGGGGTGACAGACTCCGTGAGCCCATCGGTGTACAGCAGCATCGTGTCTCCGGCGCCTATCTCTATCACGTCGTCCCGGAGCAGCGCCGTGATGTCGTCCTCGATCCCGATCCACATCCCGCTGGTCTCGACGAGCTCCACCGTGTTGGAGAGCGCCCTGTGGATCAAGATGTCGAGGTGGAGGCCTGCGTAGCGGACCTTCCCGCGGCCGAGCTCCAGCGCGACGATCGTCATGTACTGATCGGGGCTCACGCGGAGCAGGTTCTCCCGGACCGCGCGGTTCGCCCGGCTCAGCACGACTGCAGGGGTGAGAGGCTCGCCGTCGCGCGGCGACGTCGTCAGGATGGTCCGTACGGCGGTCTGGACCATCATCATCGTCAGGCCGGCGGTGACCCCATGGCCGGATACATCGCCGATGAGGACCCAGCTGCTCCCGCCCGTCTGGACCACGTCGTAGTAGTCGCCGCCGACGCTCTCGGCCGGCGTCATCAGGGCGGCCATGTCGTAGTCCTTCAGACGATTCTGCTGCGGCAGGAGCACCGTCTGTATCTTGCGCGCGAGATCCATCTCGCTCCACAGCTCCGCGACCAGGCGTCTGAGCTCGGCGGTGCGCTCGGCGACGAGCGCTTCGAGGTTCTCGTTCGCCCGCCGGAGCTCCTGCGATGCGGCCTCCAGCCGCCCGTAGAGCATCGCGTTCTCGAGGGACACGGCGGCTTGCGTCGCGAGGAATTGCAAGAGCCCGCACCGCGCAGGGCTGAACGCCTCCGCGGTGATGCGGTTCTCCAGGTACAGGACGCCGGTGACCTTTCCGCCCTGGAGCATCGGAGCGCACATCACCGACTTGGGTCGAGCCTGCGTGAAGTACCGGTCAGAGGCGAAGCGCATGTCACGGTGCGCGTCCGTGAGGACGGTCAGCTCGCCCGTGCGCGCCACGTAGCGCACGAGCGACTCCGGGACCTCCGAGCCGCCCCGCAGCGCACGGGCGTCGAGCTTTATCGTATCGGGATCGATGGTCATGCTCGCCTCCAGGGTGAGCACCCCGGCGCGATCGAGGATCAAGCACCCCCGCTGGGCTCCGGCGTTCTCGAGCAGCGTCCGCATCAGCCGCTCGAGCAGCCGATCGATGACGAGCTCCGTGGAGATCGCCTCGGTCGCGCGGATGGCCGCCGTGAGGTCGAGGCTCTCGCCTGGACGAAGCGTGCTGGAGGTCTGGCCGGTCGTCTGGCTTGTCGTCCTTGGCAGGCTCGCTGCCGTTTCGTCTGCTGGATTGAGGGGGGATGCGCGCGCCGCGCTGCTCCGGAGCACGTGAGCGTATTTCGACTTCAGCTCCTCGACCTTGCACGTCCCACCCCAGCGTTGGTACACGTAGATCGCTTCGGCCAGGTAGGCGCCCGCTACCTTGCTCCTGCGCTCGTCCAGGTGAAATCGGCCAGCCAGCTCGTTGCCAATGGCCTCGGCGTGCGCGAAGCCGTGCTCCTGGGCGAGGGCTATCGCGCGATCGTACAGATCCAGCGCGCCTTCGGTGCGCCGCTCGATCCGCGAGATCTCCGCCTGCGCCAGCGCGGCGCGGTGCGCGAAGTTGGCGGGCGAGGACAGCGCCCAGGCTTCGAGCGTGGCAGCGTCGGCGCGCAGGCGATCCAGGAGTCCGGCGCGCTCTTCCGGAGCCGCGGTGCGGGTCAGCTCGGCCAGGATCAGCGCCCGATAAAAGACGTGCTCGGCGTGATAGAAGAAGCCAGGGACCAGCTTGCAGCTGTCGCTGGTGGCCAGGGCATCCCGGAAGCGGCCAGCGAGATACTGGGCGGTCGTCTTCGCGACCCCGTAAATCGCCAGCGTCGGCAGCGGCGCAGAGGCCATGAAGGCGCTCTCGTCGAAATCCGCGCTCTCCAGGGTTGCGGGGTGTCGAGTCTGGCCAGTCAGCGCCCGGATGGCCTGTTGGGCGACCTTGCAGATGCCCTGGTTGACGACGTCACCCGTCCTGTCCGCGAGGTCGCGGGCGGTCGAGAGGCTGTCCTCCAGGTCGTGCAAGCTCTCGCCGGCATACATGCGATAGTATAGGATGAACGCAGCGCAGTAAGACGCGTAGATCTGGTCGCCCATCTCGAGGCTGATCCTCAGCCCTGACCGCAACACCTCCAGGCTGTGCGATATGTGTTGACGCCAGTGGGCGATGAAGACCCCGAAGAGGAAATGAACCTGACCCTTGCTGGCCGGACTGCCGCCGCGGGTCGCTAGCTCCAGGCCCAGCCGGCCGAAGCGAAACGCGTGCTCCCGGCTGCCCGTGATGGCGAGGTGGACGATCGCGTACTGCGCATAGAAGAAGCCCGCGAGCGGCGCCGTGCCCCGACGGAGCAGCTGGACTCCCTTGAGCACGAGCAGGAAATGAAGCTCTGGAATGGCCTGGAACGCTGCCGGAATGCTGGTGGCCAGGGTGTGGAGCACCGCGAGCTCGCGGGCGTCGCTCATCACCGACACCGTCTCCAGAGACTCGATCTCGGACTCCGCTATCGCAGATTGATACGCTCCGAACTCGGCGCCGATCGCCGCGCCGAGAGCCGCCTTGTCTTCTAGAGGAGGCAACTCCAGATCCAGGAGCCTCAGCGCGTCGATGCCCTTCGCGCACGCGACGTCGAGCCTGCCCGTGTTGGTGAGCAGGAGCACCTCGAGGTTGCGCCCCATGACCCGATCCACCACCGACCGCGCGTTCCGCTCCACGACATGGAGCAGCCCGAACGCGGAGTCGAGGTTCCCGGTCAGGTACTCGCACTCCGCCATGGTCAGGTGAGCGGCGCAGACGACCTCGTACTCTTCAATCCACCCCGCCTCTCCGAGCACGTCGAGCGCCGCCCTCAGGTAGTGCGCCGCCGCGTCGGGCGCCGCGCGAGCGCGCGCCTTGCGGCCGGCGTTCAAATTCAAGCGCGCGAGCCCGCGCCGCTCGGCCGGCTCGACGATCAGGCGCGCGCCGCGGTTCAAGTGATCCACGATCGCGAACAGCTCACGATCGCCCGGATCTGCGCCGCCGCGCTCCCGCAGCAGCCGACCGACGCGCAGGTGGATGGCGTCCCGCTCCTCCGGGCCGAACAGCGAGTAGGCCGCCTGCTGGACGCGATCGTGCGAGAAGCGGAACGCGGCGTCGAGCGCGCCGTCGACCCTCCCGGTCGCGTCGTGATGAGCCTCGGCCCTGTAGCGGTATTTGCCGTCCAGCGAGGCGATGAACCCTTGGCGCAGCGCCTCCCAGAGGTGGTCCGCCACGTCGCTGTGAGAGCGCTGAGACACGACGGCCAGCGTGGCCATGTCGAAGTTATGCCCCACGCACGCGGCGAAGCGCAGCACGTCCTGGCTCGACTGCGGCAATCTCCGCAGCTCGGACACCATGAAATCGATCACGTTGTCCGTCGCCAGCCGTTCCCACACCCGCCCCGTGTCCCACCTCCAGGCGAGGTCCGCGTGGTCGAAGCGCAGCAGGCCGTCTCGGTGCAGCGCGGTCAAGAACTGCGCGAGGAAGAAGGGGTTTCCGCGGGTCTTCTCGAACAAGGCAGCGCTGAGCCCGCTCACCGCCTCGAAGCCGCACCCGAGCGTGTCGCTGAGGAGGTGCGCGATGTGCGGCGGGCCGAGCGGGCCGAGCGTGATCTCACGCCTCCGGACGCCGGCCTGGCGCAGCTCCTGGAGCAACAGAGACAGCGGGTGCGCGGCGTCGATCTCGAGCTCCCGGTAAGCTCCGATCACGAGCACGTGGCGCGCGCCGGCGGCCGTCAGCACGTGCTGCAAGAGGCGGGTCGAGCTGGCGTCCGCCCACTGCAGGTCGTCCAGGAAGAGCACCAGCGGGTGCTCTTCAGCCGCCAGCGCACCTAGAAAGCTCAAGAAGACATGTTCGAAGCGGCGCTGCGACTCGGTCGGCCCCAGCGCTGGCACGGGGGGGTGCTCGCCGACGACGTGCTTCAGCTCGGGGATCAGATCGGTGAGGAGACCCGCGTTCGGGCCGACCGCCTCGAGGATTTCACGCCGCCGCTGCTCGAGCACGCCCGGGGGCTCCGCGAGCACGGACCGGACGAGAGCACGGCAGGCGTGGGCGATCGGGCCGTAGGGGACGCTCCGCGCCAGGGAGTCGAACTTTCCTGCGCCGAAGTACGCCCGGCCGAGGATGTGCTGGTGCAGCTCCTCGACGAGCGCGGATTTCCCGACGCCCGCCTGTCCGGACAGGAGGACGAGCTCGCTCCTGCCCTGCTTGGCGCGGCCGAAGCCCTCCAAAAGCGCATCGAGGTCGCGCTCCCGGCCATAGAGCTTCTCGGGGATCGAGAGCTCATCGGATCTGTCGCGCTGGCCCAGACCGAAGACCTCCGCCGCGCCAGCCTGCTTCACCTGATCCAGAATGCGCTGCAGATCGTGCTGCAATCCAGCTGCGGTCTGGTAGCGCTGCTCCACGGTCTTGCTGAGCAGCTTGAGGATCACGTCCGACAGGACCGGCGGCAGGTCCGGCCTGGATGCCACGGGCGCCCGGGGGCTGCGAGCGATGTGGCTGTGCACCAGCTCCAGCGGATCGCTGGCGTCGAAGGGCAGCGCACCGGTGAAGAGCTCGTACAGGGTGACCCCGAGCGAATACAGATCGGCTCGAAAGTCCACGCTCCGGTTCATCCGCCCCGTCTGCTCGGGCGCGATGTATGCCAGCGTGCCTTCCAGCTGCGTGACCCCCGAGAGCGCGTCGACCTTCTGGGAGAGGCGCGTCGCGATCCCGAAGTCGACGAGCACGAGCGAGCTCGGGCCGTCCGTGACGAAGAAGTGATGGGGCTTGATGTCCTTGTGAATGACGTGCCTGCGGTGGACCGCCGCGAGCGTTCGCGCCATGGCCAGCGCCAGCTCGAGCGAGCGCGGCAGATCTAGGCGGCCCGATCGAATCAGCTTGTCGACAGACGCGTCGCCCGCGTCCTCCATGACCAGGGCGAGGCCGTGCCCGTGCCGCTCCAGCCCGATGGCCTTGACGACCTCGGGCGTGTCGAGCCACGTCAACACGTCATATTCATGGCGGAGGCGCGCCAGCTCGAGCGCTGTCGGCCGCTCGCTCCTGAGCAGCTTGACCAGCACCGATGCCCCGTCGATCGTGCGGTAGCCGCGGTAAACCTCGGAGCTCTGGGTCTCGCGCACCTTCGCGTTCAGGGTGTACCGGTCGGACAAGGTGCTCATGGTGGATTCATGGGGATCGGTCTCGTTCCAGGAGCTGGGCTGCGCGCGCTGATGGTCTGGTCACCCCAGATCATTGCACCTTTGTCTTCTTCAGCGTGCGCGCCAGCGCCGACATGCAGTTGCGGTGCGCTCGCTGCCAGTCGTTGTCACGGAAGACGACGACCACGCCGAGGCTGGTCTGATCCAGCAGTTTTATCAGATCCACCAGGGGCTTCACCGTGGCCGAGTTCATGTACTCGAGCCTGGTCAGATCCACCGTGACGACCGTGTTCTTGGTCTTCCCGGTCCAGTCCTCGAAGAGAGGATTGAGGAACATGGCGGGGCTGCGGATGTCGCTGACGCCCGACCACTCGATTCGCGACGAGTCCGCGGCCACCGAGATGCGTACTTTCAGCCCGTCGCGCTCAAATGTCGACTCGGTCATGGATTCTCCTGGTGGCTGTCACGGTGACCGTCTCGTCTGCGTACGTCGCGTCGAGCGCAAAGCCGCCTTCCATCGCGATCCTGTAGATGCCTACGTTGGCGCCGTCGCGCGGGCTGGCGAGCAGCTCGTGTAGCCGCTCGATGTAGAGCTCCGTCTTGTCCGGGGCGCTGCGCAGGGACTCTATCCGGCAGAGCAGTCGATTGACCGAGCCGTGATCGGTGCAGCCGTTGGTCGTGACGAGTTCGATCCTGTCCTCGGTCATGCTGAGCGTGAAGCGAATGGCGCGCGCTGCGGGGACTTCCTCGCCGTACTTGATGGCGTTCTCCAGCAGCTCGCAGGCCACCATCTCTGCCGCGTCCACGAGCGCGCTCGGGTACTGCGCGAGGGCTTTGCGTACCGAGGCTCGGGTCGCGCGTAGATTGCTCCATACAGGGCGGAGCGAGGTGCTCAGCAGTGGTTGCATCGCCTACGCCTGCGTGGATCGAGGCCGGTGGTGGGCAGGAGAGCGCACATGGGTTCCGCCAGCGGTGACAGCTCGAGGGAGAATCAAATCCAGCGCGGCTCGGAGGAGCAAGGTGGTATCCCGAACGGATGCAGAAGAAGGAATGAAATCCAGAACGGCCTGGAGATGTCAAGCATCTGCCGGGCGCGATGCCCGGCAGTGAGAGGGCCGCCTCACACCGGCATGTGGCGTGCAGTGCGCCCGCGCCCGGTCGTGCTCGCGGGCGCCTCGTCTCCTGGTCGACGCTAAAGCTCATGCGGCGGCTGGGCCGCATACCTGACGGCGAGCTGTCCGCCGTCATGGGCGTGGCCGAGGACCCGGCGCGCTTCGAGCGCCGCGCGTCGAAATAGGGGCTCTCCCGATCCGTTTGGCTGCTGGCGTCCTCTCGATTCCATATCAGTCTAGTGCGCCGATGATCGACCGCCTGCGCGTCCGTCGGGCTCGAATCGAGCCTTGAAGGGACGTCGCCGTTCCCGCCGGAAGCGGAGGAATCGAGGTGTCAGTGCGAGCGGACCTCTTCAGAAGCGCTCCGTTCACGAAGGTCCTTTCGCCGCTCGTCATCGCTGCTGCCTTGATCGCGGTCGACTGCGATCGTCCCCGGCAGGCGTCGGGGCCGGAGGCCGGCGAGGGCGGGAGCGGCGGGAGCGGCGGAGGCGGCGAGGACGGCGGGGGCGGAGGGGAGGCCGCGCCATGCGTCACGACCGCGGACTGCCCCGGGGTCGACGGCGCGTGTCAGCGGCGCACGTGCGAAGGCGGCCGGTGCGGCCTCGACGCCGCGCCGCGGGGAAAGCCCGTGGGCGAGCAGGTCCTGGGCGACTGCAAGGCGCGCGTTTGCGATGGGCATGGCGCCGTGATCGAGCTCGATGACGACCAAGACGTCTTCTCCGACGGAGACCCGTGCTCGGCCGACGTCTGCGTCGCCGGGGCGCCGAAGAACCTTCCGGCGCCGGCGACGACGGAGTGCAGCGGACCCGACGCGACCGGAGCGCGCTATTGCGATGGGAACGGCGCCTGTGTCGAGTGCCTCGTCGCCGGCGATTGCCTGAGCAACGTCTGCGTCGAGAACCGCTGTGTCGCGCCCGATTGCGGCGATGGCGCGACGAACGGCGCCGAGACCGGCGTCGACTGCGGCGGCTCGGATTGCGTGCCGTGCGCGGATCTCGAGGCCTGCCTCACCGGCGCGGACTGCCGGAGCGGGATCTGCGAGGACGGCAGGTGCCGCGCGTCGTCGTGCACCGACGGCGCGACGAACGGGGCGGAGACCGACGTCGACTGCGGCGGACCGGCGTGCTCGCCTTGCGCCACCGGCAAGACGTGCGCCGCGGACGGCGACTGCCTGGGCGGCCGCTGTTCAGGGACGACGTGCCTCCCGTCGTGCACCGACGTCGCCCGGAACGGCGCGGAGACCGACATCGACTGCGGCGGCCCCGCGTGCGTCGGGTGCGCCGCCGGCATGCGCTGCGCCCTCGGGCGCGACTGCCTGAGCCACGTGTGCAGCTCGGCAGGCACCTGCGCCGCGCCGGTCTGCGGCGACGGCGTGGTCAACACCGCCGCCGAGGCGTGTGATGACGGCAATACGAGCAACACGGACGCGTGCCTCACCACGTGCGTCGCCGCCTCGTGCGGGGACGGGTTCGTCCGCGCGGGCGTCGAGGCGTGCGATGACGGCAACGCGAACAGCACCGACGCCTGCCCCACGAGCTGCGCGCGCGCCGTGTGCGGCGACGGGTTCGTCCGCGCCGGCGTCGAGGCGTGTGACGACGGGAACCGGAACGCGGGCGACGGGTGCAGCCCAGGGTGCCTCCTCGAGGGCTGCGGCGACGGCGCGATCCAGGCCGGCGAGGAGTGCGACGACGGAAACACGAGCAGCACCGACGCCTGCCCCATCACCTGTCGCGCCGCGAGGTGCGGCGACGGCTTCGTGCGGGACGGCGTCGAGGGCTGCGACGACGCCAACACGTCGAGCGGTGACGGCTGCAGCGCGGGCTGCGTCGTGGAAGCCAGGTACACCTGCCGGGGCACGCCGAGCGTGTGCTCGTACTCGAAGGAGCGCAACTGCGGCGACGCGGAGGACGACGACCTCGATGGCGAGACGGACTGCGCCGACCCGGACTGCGCGCTCGGATGCGACAATGCCGTCGGCGCGTGCTCGCCCGGGCAGGTGCTGTGGGTGCAGTCGTCCATGGACATACCCAAGACCGTCACGGATCGCGCTGTCGCTGCCAGCGTCCTCCCGGTCGTCTCGAGGGGCACGATCCGGCGCGTGACGCTCGAGCTCGATATCGCGCATTCGTTCGACGGAGATCTCGATATCTCGCTCACCTCTCCGTCGGGTACGACGGTCGATGTGTCGAGCGACAATGGCGGCTCCGGCGACAACTACCGGAAGACCGTCTTCGACATGGGCTGCGCGACCGCGGTCACGGGAGCGATGGCGCCGTTCCGCGGCTGCTTCCGCCCGGAGTCGTCGTTCGCGGCCTTCCTGTCGGGGCCGGCGAACGGCACGTGGACGCTCCGGGTCGGGGACGACGCCGGGTCCGACTCCGGCACGCTGACCGCGTGGTCCCTCGCGCTCTGCATCGAGCCGTGATCGCAGGGCGGCGCCGCCGCGCGCGGGCCGCCCGCCGAGCGCGCCTCGAGGGCTGCGACGAGGGCAGGCGCGGCCGCGCCCGGCCGGCCCGATCGGCCGCGCTCGCCTGGCATGGTCCCCGTACCGGCGGCCTTCGATCCATGCCAGGGTGCGCCCGTGCCCTGGGTCCGCGCATCGCTTCGAGGTCAAACGGTCTATGCTCGCGCCGACGCCGCCGGCGCCTTTGTCGCGGAGGAGGGCGGTGGCGTCGAGATCCGCTACAAGCCGCACGACGGCCGCAGATACAAGGCGCGCGCCGAGAACCTGACCGTGGTCGACCCGAAGGTCTTGCCCGACGAGACCTGTGGGCCTGCGGAAGCGGTCGTGAAGGCGCGCGCCGGCGAGCAGCCCGAGGGGGGCGCGGCCGCCCCGGCGCCGGCCGGGCGCGCGCAGCGCAAGGCGCCGGCGCGGGGGGAGTCCGGCGCGGCGCCCGTCCCGGAAGGGGCCGTCATCGTCTACGCGGACGGGGCGTGCTCGGGGAACCCGGGGCCCGCGGGGCTCGGCGTGGTGATCATCGACGGCGGCCGGCGGATCGAGCGCAGCGAGTTCCTCGGCACCGCGACCAACAACATCGCCGAGCTGACGGCGATCCTCCGCTCGCTCGAGGAGGTGGAGGAGCCGGGGCGGCCCATCGTCATCCACACGGACAGCCAGTACTCGATCGGCGTGCTCCAGAAGGGGTGGAAGGCGAAGGCGAACGCCGAGCTCATCGCCTCGCTGCGCGAGGCGCTCGCCGCGCGGCCGCGCGCGCGCCTCGTGTATGTGCCGGGGCACGCGGGCGTGCTGCTCAACGAGCGCGCCGACGCGCTCGCGCGCGAGGCCGTCCGCGAGCGCGCGTCCCGTCGGACGGTGTACCCCGGCTCCGGCTGAGTCCGGGGCGCGCGGGGCCGGAAACGCGTGGAACCGCCTGGGGCCCAGTGGTAGAGGCGCGCGATGCGTGTTCCGCTCCGCCTCGCGCTCGCCGGGCTCGTCGCCGCCGCCGCCTTCGCCTCGCCGCTCGCCCACGCGGTCGTGAGCGAGCGGATCGTCGCCGTCATCGGCGATCGCGCCATCCTGCTCTCGGATCTGCGGCAGCGGGCTCGCCCCTTCCTGCTGCAGATCCAGGCCCGGGTCCCGCCGGGCGCGCAGCAGGCGGCGGCCGAGTCGCAGGTCTTCCGCGATCTCCTCCAGAAGATGGTGGACGAGGAGCTCGAGGGGCAGGCCGCCGAGAAGGCCAATATCCGCGTGACCTCCGAGGAGATCGAGAACGCCTTCCGGAACATCGCGGCGGCGGAGCAAGTGACGGTCGAGGAGCTGTTCCGGATGGCGCGGGCGAGCTCGGGGCTCACCGATCAGGAGTACCGCGACGAGATCCGCCGGCAGATCCTCGAGGGGAAGATGCTGCAGCTCCGGGTGAAGGGCCGGGTGCGCATCACCGAGCAGGACGTGCGGTCCGCCTTCGATCGGCTGGTGCGCGAGGAGCGCCGGCGGCGCGACTACCACCCGGCGTGGATCGTCCTGCGCGTCCTGCCCGGCTCGAGCGCCGAGGCGGTCGAGGAGCGCCGCGCGCTCGCCGCGGCGCTCGCGGAGCGCGCGCGCGGCGGCGAGGATTTCGCGGCGCTCGCGCGGCAGTTCTCGGACGACACAGCGACCCGCGAGGAGGGCGGCGACCTCGGGGTCCGCGCGCCGCAGGGGACGCAGGCCGCGGCGACCGGCCAGCGCGAGGTGATGGCCCCGGAGCTCGAGGCCGCGCTGATGGCGATCGAGCCGGGCGGCGTGACCGCGCCGATGCGCGCGGGCGACGCGTTCGTGGTCATGAAGCTCCTGAGCCGCCAGCCGTCCCGCTTCACGACGCTCGAGGCGGCTCGCCCGGAGGTCTTCCAGCGGCTGCAGGCGGAGATCATGACGAAGGCCAAGCAGAAGTGGCTCGACGATCTGAAGCGCGGGACGCACGTCGAGGTCCGGCTCTGACGCGCAAGGGCGCGCGGGCCGCGACGGGCGGGGCGCGCGCGGGCGGCGCGAGCGGCGAGGGAGACGCGGCCGTCCCCGAGTGCACCGCGTGCGGCACCTGCTGCTTCTCGACCCTGCCGGAGTACGTCCGGGTCTTCGGCTGCGACCACGATCGCATGGACGATCGCGCGCGAGGGCTCACGCGCTTCATCGGCAACCGCTGCTACATGCGCATCGAGGACGGCCGCTGCGCCGCGCTCACGCTGGACGCGGAGCTCGGCCGCTTCCTGTGCTCGATCTACGAGGTGCGGCCCGACTGCTGCCGCGCGCTCGAGCGCGGCAGCGGCCAGTGCCTCGGCGAGCTGAACGAGAAGCGGGAGCGGCCGCTCCTCGCGCTCGAGGCGCTCCGCCGCCGCGCGGGCGGCGAGGGCGGCGACGGCGTTGCGGTCTCCGCGGGCGGCGCGAGCGGCGAGGGAGACGCGGCGGGCGCCTGCGGCGCGAACGGCGCGGGGACAGCCGGCGGCGCCGTGTAGGCGTGGCCGGCGCCGCGGTCAGGGCGACGCGTCCCTGTCCTCCACCGGCGGCGCGCCCGCGTCGATCGCGCTGCGATCGATCCGCATGCTCACGTCGAGCGTGACCGTCTGCCCCTCGGAGACGGTGATCGTGCGCTTCTCCTCGGGCGCGTTCGGGTGCCGGAACGTGACGTAATGCCGTCCGGCCTGGAGCGGGATCGCCCGCGCCATCGGCGTCACGTCGATGAGCTCCCCGTCGATGACGACCTCTGCCCACGGCCTGGCGAGGACCTTCAGGTAGCCGCGCTCCTCCGAGCGCTCGCCGGGCTGCCGGACCTCGGCGCTGGGCGGCTCCGCGGCGTCGTGCTGGCGGAGGCTGAGCTCGATGAGCGCGCCGCCCGCGACGACCAGCGCGAAGATGCCGACGAGCCGGCCCACATCGGGCGCGAGCGACGGCGCGCTGCGCTGCGCTGCGGCGGGGCGCGCGGAAGGCGCCTGCGTGGGCGGCAGCTCGTCGCCGCCGAGCTTGGCCGCCGCGAGGGCGCTCGCGATGAGCGCGCGCGGCTGCGGATGACCGCGCTCCGCGAGCTCCTCGGCCAGGGCGTCCGCGACGGCGCGGCCGTTGTCGTAGCGCTGCTCCGGCTCTTTCTCGAGGCACCGGAGCACCACGCGCTCCAGGCCGCGCGACACGTCGGGCACGAGCCCCCGCAGCGGCTGCGGCGGCGCGTTGCGGATCCGGTGCGCGACGGCCCTGCCCTCGGCCCACCGGTCCTCCTCGCGCTCGCGCGGCGCGCCGGGCGCGGCCGATGCGCGGTTCGACGCGTGATTCGAAGCACGGCTTGCTTCCTCCGGCCCCCCCTTCGGCTCGTCGAACGGGCGCACCCCGGTGAGCATCTCGAACAGCACGACGCCCAGCGCGAACACGTCCGCCTGAGGCCCGGGCTCCGCCCCGAGGATCTGCTCGGGCGCCATGTAGTCGGGCCGCGCGAACGTGTCGCTGCCCTCGAACGGCTCCGGCAGCGAGGGTTGCCGGCCGTCGGACGCCGCCGCGAACTCGAGGATCTTCACGCCGCCCGCGGGCGTGACGATGACGCGCTCGGGGCGCAGCTCCCGGTGCACGACGCCCCGCTCGTGCGCGTGCCCGAGGCCGCGCGCGATCTCCAGCGCGATGGCCGCCGCGGCGCCCTCGTCGAGGCGGCCGGCGCGCGCGCACAGGGCCGCGAGCGTCGGCCCCGAGAGCGGCTCCAGCACGAGCCATATCCGGTCCTCGTCGCGCTGGAAGTCGTGGATGTCGATGATGTTCGGGTGCCGGATGCGCGCGAGGATCTTCGCCTCGCGCTCGAGGCCGGCCGCGAACGCGCTCGCGGCCGACACCGTGGGCTTGAGCGTCTTGATCAGCGCCGCCCGGCCGAGCCCCGCGTGCTCGGCCCGGTACGTCACGGTGAGCGCCCGCGACGAGACGGCCTCGCGCAGGATGTACGGGCCGAGCTGCCTCTGGTCGGCGCCCACTTACCGCTGTCGGACGCGGAGCGTGCGCCCCGTCATCGCCGCGGGCTGCGGGAGGCCGAGGATCTCGAGCATCGTCGGCGCCACGTCGCAGATGCGGCCGCCGGACCGGAGCACGACGCCGGGGTCGTTCTTGTTCAGGTAGTAGAGCGGCACCGGGTTGAGCGTGTGGGCGGTGTGCGGGTTGCCGTGCTCGTCCTTCATCTGCTCGCAGTTGCCGTGGTCCGCGGTGATGATCAGCGCGCCGCCGGCCTCGCGTACGGCGTCCCCGATGGCGCCGAGCCCCTTGTCGACCGCCTCGTTGGCGTGGATGGCGGCCTCGAGGATGCCGGTGTGCCCGACCATGTCCGGGTTCGCGAAGTTCACGAGGATGAAGTCGTACTTGCCGCTCTTGATCGCGGCCACGACCTCGCTCGCGACGCCCGCCGCGCTCATCTCCGGCTTCTTGTCGTAGGTGGCGACGTCGCGCGGCGAGGGCACGAGCTTCCTGTCCTCGCCCGGGAACGTCTCCTCGCGGCCGCCGTTGAAGAAGTACGTGACGTGCGCGTACTTCTCGGTCTCCGCGCACCGGAGCTGCGTGAGCCCGGCGCGGGCGATCATCTCGGGGAACGACTCGGTCACCTCGTCCTTCGGGAACGCGACCGGCAGCTTCAGCGCCGCGTCGTACTCGGTCATGCCGCTGTAACAGTGCTCCTGGAAGGCGAAGACCGGCTTGCCCCGGTCCGAGAGGAGCTCCAGCACCTCGGCCGGCAGGTTCCGCCGCGTGAGCATCGCCGAGATCTCGCGCATGCGGTCGGGCCTGAAGTTGACGGAGAGGCCGACCTCCTCTCCCTGCCACTCCCAGCGGGGCTCCTGCGAGGCGAAGTCGGCCACGAAGTCGCCCTTGATGCCGCTGTAGTCGCCGATGCGGACGGGCTCGACGAACTCGTCCGTCTTCCCGGCCGCGTACGACTGCTGGATCGCGTCGAACGCCGTGTCGGCCCGCGGCGCCTCGCCGCGCACGATCGCGGTGTAGGCCTTCATGACGCGGTCCCAGCGCTTGTCGCGGTCCATGGCGTAGTACCGGCCCGAGATGGTGCCGATGACGCCGATGCCCTGGAGCGCCTCCTCGATCTTCTCGACGTAGCCCCACGCGCTCTTCGGCGGCGTGTCGCGGCCGTCGAGGAACGCGTGCAGGACGAGGGGCACCTCGTGGAACTTCGCGAGCTTGATCAGCGCGAGGAAGTGGTCGAGCGACGAGTGGACGCCGCCGTCGGAGACGAGCCCGAAGAGGTGCACCCGGCACTTGCGGTCCTGCGCGACGCGGAACGTCCGGTCGATGATCTCGTTCGAGCCGAGCTTGTTCTCGGCGATCGCGACGTCGATGCGCGAGATGTCCATCAGCGCGATCCTCCCCGCGCCGAAGTTCAGGTGGCCGACCTCGCTGTTGCCCATCTGCCCCACCGGGAGCCCGACGTCCGGGCCGCTCGTCCCGATCAGCGTCTTCTCGGAGTCGCGCTTGATCGCCTCGAGGTTCGGCATCGCCGCGAGGGCGATCGCGTTCTGGTCCTTTTCTTCGCGCTCGCCGAATCCATCGAGGATGCAGAGGACGAGCGGACGGGGGCGTTGCGTGGGGGAGGGGGCTGCTTCGCTCATGGCGGCGGAATCTACAACGAACCCGCGGCGATCGGAGGGGGGCTGCTCACGGAATTTCGCCGGGCGAGCCGCCGCGCCCGGCGTGCATGCTAACATCCGACCATGTCCGACTGCGCCCGTCGCGCCACGTACCAGGATGTGCTTGACACGCCGCCGAACCAGGTGGCGGAGGTCCTGAACGGCGTCCTCCACGCGACGCCGCGCCCTTCCGTGTTCTCCCGCAACGTGACGTCGGTGCTCGCGGGGGAGCTTTACCTGCCATTTCGCCGCGGCATCAAGGGGCCTGGCCGGTGGGCGCTGCTTGTCGAGCCCGAGCTGCACCTCGGCACCGATCCGGACATCGTGATCCCCGACATCGCCGCGTGGCGCCGCGACCGGATGCCGCAGATCCCGATGCGGAACGCGGCGATCTTCCTCGCGCCCGACTGGGTGTGCGAGGTGATCTCGCCGTCCACCGAGGCGCTCGATCGCCGCGACAAGATGGAGATCTACGCGCGCGAGCTCGTGGCGCACTACTGGCTGATCGACCCGCGGCTCCGGCTCCTGGAGGTCTACCGCATCGACGGTGGGCGGTTCGTGCGCGTGGGGGCGTGGGAGGGTGACGTCACCGTGCGCGCGGCGCCGTTCGACGCCGTGGAGATCGAGCTCGGCGTTCTTTGGCAGGAATAGCGCAGGAATAGCGCAGGAACAGCGCAGGAACAGCGCAGGATCTGCCGTCTCCGGACGGCGTCGGGCCGCGCGCCCTCGGGGGCTCGAGCGGCGCACGCGCCGGGCAAGGCGCGTGAGCTCATGATCGGCGTCGCGACGGGCCGGAGCGCCCGGGGGCTCGGAGAGCGCCGCGTGGCGGTGACCCTCGAGCGGCAGGTCGCGCCCTCCGCTCGATCAGCTCAGCGTGGTTCGGGTCAGGACGCTGTGTGCCCTCATTGCGCGCTTGCCCCGTGAGAGATCCGGTTGTCTTGCATGATCCGCTCTCTCCCTCTCTCGTCACACATCGCGTAGTGCGCCGACGGGATACTCGGCCGATGGGGACCTTTATCGTGATTGTCACCCCGCGAGAGGGGAAGCGACAGCCGTCCGCTGGATGTGGCCGGGGCGTGCGGCTTGCATGGACGTCGAGGACGCACGGCCATGTTCGGCGCTCATCATGAGCAGCCGTCGCACGGGGGGATGAACATGAAGCGCATCAACATCATCGGCATGCTGGCCGCGACGCTCGCATGCCTCGGGGTAGCGCAGCTCGCCTCGGCCGCAACCACGACGCCCGTCGAGGAGCTCGTCCTCGTCGCGGAAACACGAGCTCCCGTCGCCGCGGATGCACCCAACGCTCGTCCTGCACGCCAGCGGCCCTGGTATGGTCACTGGTACAGGCCCTGGCACGGGTACTGGCATGGTCATTGGCACGGGTACTGGCATGGTCATTGGCACGGGTACTGGCACGGTCATTGGCATGGTCACTGGCACGGTCATTGGCATGGCCTCTGGTACGGGTACTGACGGTGACATGGCCTGTGGCGGCCCGATGGCGGCCTCGCACCCTCGGCCGGGGGACACCCGAGGGGGGCAGGACGAAACGCTGGGGGCGCTGGCATCGCGGCGCCGCGAGGCAGGAGAGCGGGACGAGCGGCCCCCATCCCGTCTCGCTCTCGTCGGTCAGGATCGCGAGCGGGCATTACCGGAGGGAGCTGCATGGAGGGAAAACGGAACAGCCGGAGCCACGCCGCAGCCCTGGTCGCCGTCGTGGGCCATCTAGGCCTCGTCGTCATGGGGGCTCTCCAGATCCACCCCGAGGGAGACGGTTGGCCGGCGCGGGCGCTCGCGTATTACGGGGCGCTCTCCGGGGCCGAGAGCGGCTATGCCTTCTTTGCTGACAGCATCACCCCGCTGCCGAGGGCCATCTTTCATGTCTCGGACGCCGGCGGCGCGACCATCACCGACGCCCTCGAGTCGGGCGCCAGCCGCGAGACGGAGATCCGGATCCTGAACCTCATCACGCCTTTCTTGAACGTGGAGGACCCGACGATCCAGCGCTCGATCGCCGCCTCGTGGGCGGGCAAGGTGCTGGCGAGACACCCCGCGGCCGAGAGCGTCCTCGTCCGACTGGAGACGTACGATCTGCCGTCGATGCGGGAGTACCGGGAGGGGAAGAGGTCCAGCTGGAACCTGCAGTACGAGGCGAAGTTCATGATCCGCTCGAGGCTCCGGACCTCTCGAGAGGCGAGCGGCGGTGCGCGGTGAAGGACCCTTCGAACTGCGCCCGCGGGCCGGCCGAAGGCAGCGCGCCCGCGCGCGTCCTCCGCTCGATCGAGCGCTTCGCGCTGGCGCCGGCCTCGGCGGCGCCGCTCGCGGCCCTCCGCATCGGGCTCGCGGCCGTGCTCTTGCTTCAAGCGGCGCTCGTCGCGCCCGCGCTCTTCGAGCTCTACGGGCGGTCCGGGATCCTCCAGGGGCCTCTGCGCGACGTGTTCGCGAGGACCGAGCTGCCTCGCATCGGCTGGGCGGTGGAGCTGCTCGCCCCGCTCGGGATCGGGGAGGATCCGGTCATCCTGGGCACGGGGGTGATCTACGTCGTTGCCCTTGCCGCGCTCCTGGTCGGTTGGTGCACAAGGGCCGCGGCCTTCCTGGCGTGGCTCACCCACCTGATGCTGGTGACGACGGCGAGCTCCACCGTCTATGGAGTGGACAGCTTCGCCAGCATCTTTCTCTTCTATCTCCTCTGGGTGCCCTCGGAGGCCGCCTTCTCGATGGATCGCCGGCTCGGGCGCGTGCAGGGAGGGCCCACGCCGGCGGCCCGGCTCGGGCTGCGCGTGGTGCAGCTGCATCTCTCGTTCGCTTACCTGGTCAGCGGGCTGGGAAAGGCCGCGGGCGAGCCATGGTGGGACGGCGAGGCGATCTGGCGTTCGGTCATGTTGCCGGAATACCGGCAGTTCGACTTCTCGTGGCTGGCCCACGCCCCCTGGCTCGCGGCGGTCGCCGGGTGGACGGTGCTGCTCGTGGAGATCGGCTATGGCTTCCTGATCTGGCCGCGCCGCACGCGGCTGCCCTGGGTCGTCGCCACCGTGGCGCTGCACGCCGGGATCGCCTTGTTCATGGGGCTCCTCGTGTTCGGCGCCCTCATGGCGGTGCTCACCATCGCCGCGTTCGCGGTGCCGAGCGAGCCCCCCGGGCCTGCGGCTCCAGCTGGCGCGGCGCCGGGGCGGTCCGCGCGTCCCCCCTTCTGGCGAACGGCGCCCCTGGATAAGCTGTCGCAGGTTCGATCATGTCGCGCACGGCCATCCCGACCTGGTGCATCGCTGTGGTGCTGGTGAGGCACCGGAGCCGGTTCCTCCTCGTGCACGAGCGCAAGCACGACCAGCGCTGGTATCTGCCGGCGGGCCGCGTCGAGCCGGGGGAGACGTTCGCGGAGGCGGCGCGCCGCGAGGCGCTGGAGGAGACCGGCGTGCCGGTGGAGCTGGAGGGCATCCTGCGCATCGAGCACAGCCCGGGCCCCCTGCAGGCGCGCTTCCGGGTGATCTTCCTCGCGCGCCCTCGGGACGCCACGCCCCCGAAGAGCCAGCCGGACGAGCACTCGCTCGAGGCGCGCTGGGTCACGCTGGAGGAGATCGCGGCCTTGCCGCTGCGCGGCCCCGACGTGGAGCTCTATTGCAGCGACGTGCTGGCCGGAGCGCATGTCTTCCCGCTGTCGCTGCTCGGGGCCGAGGGGGAGCCGCTCCTCGTGAGCGGCCGCTGAGGCGGCGCCTCTCGGGCCATGGCGATCCTGCCCGCCGCGCGGCGGCTCGTGCCTACAGCTTCAGCTTCATCCCCTCGTGGCTCGCCACGAAGCCGAGCCGCTCGTAGAAGCGGTGCGCGCGCAGCCGCGCCTTGTTCGAGGTGAGCTGCACCCGGAAGCACCCCCGCCGCCGCGCCTCGTCGATGGCCCATCGCATCATCGCCTCGCCGATCCCGCGGCCCCGCAGGCCCGGGTCCACGATGACGTTCTCGATCTGCGCCACGCGTGCTCCGCGGTTCGCCACGTACTGGATGAGGGTCAGGTGGAACGCGCCGGCGACGCGCCCGTCGACCTCGGCGACGAGCAGCGCGTTGTTCGGATCTTCCGCGATGGCGGCGAGCGCCTCGCCGTAGCGCGGATCGAGCGGCGGACCGGGGTGGTCCGTCTTCGCGTTGCCCTCGTCCGGGATCGAGAAGAGATGGACGATCACGGGCAGGTCCGCCTCGGTGGCGCGGCGGACGACGGGTACGAGCTGCGGCTGGCTCATGCACGCATCCTGCCACAACGCATGGCCGTCCCGGGCTTCGTGCGTCGTCCGCCCGCGCTGGCCGCGCCCCCGCCGACCACAGGCGCGCAGGCGCCTCCGCTGCGGGCGAACACGTAAGCGGGGAAGCAAGGGAATCAGAGAAGCACGGAAGCGCGGAAGCACGGAATCATGGAAGCAAAGGGGCAGGGAAGCAGAGGCGCAGAGAAACAGACGATCAGGAAAGCAGAGATGCTGAGAAGCAGCGGCGCGGGGAGCGGGAAGTGTGAATGAAAAGAACTGCAGGAGTTCTTCCTTTTCAGGCCCGTAGGATTCGCCTTCATGCCCGAGTGTGATCTAGACACAAGCGATCAAGCCGTGCAGAGTCGACGCACCATCATGTCGACCCGGAGGACCGTGTAGATGCGCGTAGTCAACACAGCCGACATCCTCGCGATCGAGCCTCTCAAGGCGGATGAGCGCACCCTGCTGGGGCTATTCAAGGATATCCGGAAACACTCGGAGCTCTCGGCTTACCTGCCGGAAGCTTGCCGCCTCTCCTTGAGATGGATCCGCCTCCTCGAAGGTCAGCCGCTCAAGCCTCGTTCGCTCCCTGGCAAAGGCATGCTCGTCATCACCGAAGGCTCAGGCGAGGTCATCGGGGGCTCGCGCCGGGGCGTTCGGGCGGGAGACGTCGTGATGGTCCCTCCCGGCGGGCTGCAGGGGCTCGTGGGCGGCGCGCCGGACGGGCTCTCCGCCCTGTCCGTCCATTTCGAGGAGTTCGATGAAAGCGAGGCTCGCTGGGAAACGCCGTGTCTGTGCGCGGCGCTCGGGCGGGAGGACAGCGCGGAGGAGGTGGCCCCGGATCGCGCCGTGTCCCCGGTGGATCTCCTCGTCGAGGAGAACGAGGTCCACGCGCGGGAGTTCGCGGGCAGCCCCTTGATGCAGCTCATCCGGTCCGAGCGCGCCCTCCGGGACGACGTGAAGCGGCGGATGCTCGGCGCGCTCCAGATCTGGTCGAACGCGTTCCAGAAGGTCCTGTGCGCCAGGGTCGTCTTCGAGTCGCACCCTGGGGCCATCGCGATCGCCGAGCGCCACCTCGCCGACGAGGTCGGGCACAACCGGAGGCTCTCCCGGATGCACGACCCGCGGAGCTCGCCGTCCTGGGACCGCGGCATCGCCGCGGCGTCGTCCTGGTTCATCGAGCGGATGGGCTCGGCGTCCACCGAGGAGCGGACGGTCCTCGTCCACTTCGTCATCGAGCGCTGCGCCGACGTGCTGCTCACGGCGGCCCAGCAGATCTTCCCCGACTCGGACTACTTCGCGACGCACGCCGAGGTGGACGCCGAGCACTTCAAGCTCGGGCACAGCCTTCTGAAGGGCTTCCCCGGCCTCGACCTCGGCCCGCTGCGGGGCGCGCTCACCGAGGGCTGGCAGATGATGAACCTGATCTGCCAGCGCATCAGCGACATCGCTGCGGGGGACGGCGACGCGGCCACCGAGATGCCGGCGGGCGGCGCGAGCCCCGGCGAGCTCGCCCGCGATCCTCGGCGCGAGCTGACGGCCGTGCTGGATGGCCTCTACGGCGGTGTGATGTGAACCGCTGAAACGCCGAGGGAGAGGGAGAGCCGTTCGCTCTCTCCTCTCCCCCTCGCTGCTGGCGCGCGTTCCGCTGCTGGCGCGCGTGCGCTTCGTGGCGCGCGGCGCGCCGCGCGTCCGGCGCTAGCTCGAGGCCTTCACCACGTCGGTGATGCCCTGCACGCTCTTCGCGCTCTTCGCGAGCATCTCCTTCTCTTCTGCGGTCAGCGGCAGCTCGACGATCTTCTCGATGCCCTTGCCGCCGAGGATGACCGGCACGCCCATGAAGATGTCCTTGTACCCGTACTCGCCGTCCAGGTAGGCCGCGACGGGGAGCAGCCGCTTCTGGTCGAGCAGGTAGCTCTCCGCCATCGCGACGGCGCTCGAGGCGGGCGCGTAGTAGGCGCTCGTCCCCATGAGCTGGACGATCTCGCCGCCGCCCTTGCGGGTCCTCGCGATGAGGGCGTCGAGCTTCTCCTTGCTGATGAGCTCGGTCGCGCGCACGCCGTTGATCGTGCACGCCGACGGGATGGGCACCATGTCGTCGCCGTGGCCGCCGAGGACCATCGCGCGCACGTCCTTCACGGAGACGTTCGCCTCGCGCGCCAGGAACAGCTGGAAGCGCGCGCTGTCGAGCACGCCCGCCATGCCGAGCACGCGCTCGCGCGGGAAGCCGGTGCGGCGCTTGAACTCGTAGACCATCGCGTCGATCGGGTTCGAGATGACGATCACCAGCGCGTTCGGGCAGTGCTCCTTCGCGCCGTCGGCCACGCTGCGGATGATCGGCAGGTTCGTCGCGACCAGGTCGTCACGGCTCTGGCCCGGCTTGCGCGGGATGCCGGCGGTGACGATGAGGACGTCGGCCCCTGCACAGTCCGCCCAGCTCGAGGTGCCCTTGATCGAGGCGTCGTAGCCCAGGACGGCGCCGTTCTGCTCGAGGTCGAGCGCCTTGCCTTTCGCGAAGTCCGTCTTCTGGGGGATGTCGAACAGCACGACGTCCCCGAGCTCCTTGCGCGCGATGAGGGCCGCGAGCTCCCCGCCGATGTTGCCGGCGCCGATAAGGGCGATCTTTCTTCGGTTTGCCATGGGCGGCCCTATTACCACCCCCCCGGCCGGAGACCAACGGGGCTCCAGGGCGGGCGCGGGGGAGGGAACTCGGCCGGCGCCTGCGAAACCTGTCGACTCGGCCCGCGAGCCCGGGTAAGCCGCGCCCCATGGTCACCGAGGACGATCTGCGCACCGCGCTCGGCAGGGTGCTCGAGCGCACCTCGCTCGCGGGCCCCTTCGCCCGCTACGAGGGCAAGGTGCGGGACTGCTACACGACGCCGGATGGCCGCCGCCTGCTCGTCGTCACCGACCGCATCAGCGCCTTCGATCGCGTGCTCGGCACGCTGCCGCTGAAGGGCCAGGTGCTGAACCGGCTGTCCGCCTTCTGGTTCGAGCGCACGCGGAGCGTCGCGCCGAACCACATGATCTCCCAGCCCGACCCGAACGTCCTCGAGGCGATCGAGTGTGTGCCCCTGCCGGTCGAGATGGTGGTGCGCGCCTACGTGACGGGCGTGACCTCGACAAGCATCTGGACGCACTACGCGCGCGGCGAGCGCGTCTTCTGCGGCCACCGGCTCCCCGACGGCCTGCGGAAGAACGAGCGCCTGCCACAGCCCATCCTGACGCCGAGCACCAAGGCGCCGAAGGGCGGGCACGATCTCTCCGCCTCGCGCGAGGAGATCCTCGCCCTCGGCACCATCGCGCCGCGCGACTTCGACGCCGCCGCCGAGATGGCCCTCGCGCTCTTCGAGCACGGCGCCCGCGCGTGCGCGGAGCAGGGGCTCATCCTCGTCGACACCAAGTACGAGTTCGGCAAGGACCGGGACGGGAACATCGTCGTCATCGACGAGATCCACACCCCCGACTCGTCCCGCTTCTGGTTCGCCTCGTCCTACGGCGAGCGCTTCTCGGCCGGCGAGGACCCGGAGTCCTTCGACAAGGAGTACGTGCGCCGCTGGCTCGCCGCGCGCGGCTTCCAGGGCGACGGGCCGATCCCCTCGATCCCGGACGAGATCCGGATCGAGGCGTCCCGCCGCTACATCGAGGCGTTCGAGCGGATCACCGGGGCGGCGTTCGTCCCCGACCTCGAGGACCCGGCGGTGCGCATCCCGCGCAACCTGGGGCCTCGCTCGGCAGCGCGCCCGACCTCGAGCAGCGGCTGAAGAAGATGACGGACGAGATGCTCGCCAACACCGTCATCGAGGATTACGAGGTCACGATCGCGCCGTAGCCCTGGCCCCGCGGGGCCGGCGGATCAGGCCTCGGGCGCGACGAGCTTCTTCGCCCAGAGGATGGCGTCCTTGCGGGCGCGGCCGACGACGAGGTGCCGCGCCAGCACGGCCGAGCGGCGGAAGCCGTTCGCGAGGAGGGCGGCGCACAGCTCCTGGTCGTCCGCAGGGGCGAAGGTGAACGTGCTCACGGCCTTCTCCTCGACGAGGCGGTCGCAGAGCGCGCCGATGGCGGCTGTCGTGGCGAGCCGCTCCGACTCGTGGCGCGGCGAGCTCAGGAGCTCCAGGAACGAGTTGCCGAAGCACGACTGCATCTCCCACGCGGCGTGCAGCGTGAAGCCGCCCCGCGCGGACAGCACGTAGCCCGTCCGCACCGCGTCGCGCCCGAACGGCTCGAAGCCCGTCAGCGCCCGCCCTGCCCGCTGCGCGGCCGAGGCCGCGCGCCGCAGCTCGGCGCTGCTCGCGGGCGCGATCTTGATCGCGGGCAGCGGCCGCGCCTCGGCCTCCCGGAGCAGCCGCCGCGCGCGGGCGATCGTGCGCTCCGCGAGCAGGACCGCCGGCGAGGCCGCGACGTCGTCGCCCTCGCCGCCCTCCTCGCCGTCGCCGCTCGCGCGCAGCCGCGACGTCATCTCGGACACGACCGCCCCGAGGATCCAGGCGTCGCTGCGCTTGTAGAAGCCGGGGATCGACCCCTCCCGCGTGAACCCGAGGCGGGTCCACGTCGGCACCTCGTCGCGCTCGACCAGCGTGAAGATCTTCTCGACCCCCTCGCGCTTGGCGGTCGACAGGACGAAGCTCCGCTTGGACGGCGTAGGCCCCGCGCGGAAGTCGACGATGCGGAGCGTCCGGTGCCGTCGATTGACCAGGAGACAGAGCGAGACGGAGTCGTTCCGGAACAGGAGCTCGTCGACACCGCTGCTCGCCGTCGAAGACAAGTTTGTCGCTGCCATACCCCCTCGCGCTCGGCGCAGACGTGACGCCTCGGCTCAGACGTTCATTGCAGAATTGCAAATTGCAGATCTGCAATGCCCCGTAGCAGCCGAGGCCGACAGCGTCAACGATGTCGGCGGGATCGCGGTGAGGAGGGGGTCAGGGGGTCGCGGCGAGCCGGCTTGCGTCGGTCGGCTTGACCCCGAGGGCCACGAGCGCCTCCTGGAGCCGGGAGCGCTGGAGGGAGATGCGGGTCGGCATCCCTCCGGAGATCTTGAAGGTCTCGAGGAAGTTCACCCCGCTGTCGAACCGGGCGGCGAAGGTGATGCTGTCGTTGTCGACGACGACGGAGATGGGCGCGCGCTCCTGTCCGATGAGGAGGAGCAGGGTCTTGTCGTAGGCCCCGCCCCGCTGGGAGGCGTCGACTAGGACGAGGCCCGGCTCGACGCGCTCGTAGCGGAGCGCGATCCGGCGGGTCTCGGCTTCCATGGTGGCGAGCTCGGCGCCGGCCTGGTCGATGGGGGTCCAGAGCGACGGGTCGGAGAGGCCTGACGCGAGGTGCCGGACGATGAGGCCGAAGAGGGCCTGATCGCGGGGGCGGGCGCGGAGCGCGCGGTCCATGCGGGTGGCGGCCGGGCCCGGGACGCCGATGCGGGTGTCGATGGCGCGGGCGTCGTCGTCGCAGCCGGGGTAGGGCTCGACGCCGCCGCGCATCCACTTCGCGCCGCTGGCGAGGCCGTCGAAGTCGACGTGGCAGACGAGGGTGTCGACGCGCCCGGCGCGGGCGACGAGCTCCGGCGTGATCATCTCGGGGCAGGCGCCGTGCTCGGCCTTGGTCGACAGGACGAAGCGGGGATCGCCGGCGAAGCGCGCGTGGTGGGCGCTGTCGTGGTGATCGACCCAGGCGGCGAGCCGCGGCCCGAGGTCCTGGATGAGGGGGAGAGTGACTGTCTCGAAGCTCTTGCCCCCCGCCTCCGAGGCGAAGGCGATATCGAGGACGGCGACGTTGCCGCGCAGATCGCGGGCGCGGGGGAGCTTGCGGGGGGAGGCGAAGGCGAGATCGAATCCGTGCATGGCGTGGCTTCCCGGGGAGGCAGGTACCGTCCAGCCGGGCGACCCGGCGCGTGCCGCGTCGGGCGCCCTGCTCCATACACCCGAAACGCTCGAAGCGCTGCGGTGGAGGACCTTTCTCGGGCGAGGCCTGAATGATCCGCTAGGATGATCCGACCAACGGCAGGGGCGGCTCGGCGTGCCGGGCGGCCCTGCAGTGCGCCGCCGCGCAGAGCAGGCCGGCGGTTCCAGGGAGACTCGACAGGTGGAGACCGCGCTCGGGCTCGCCGCGCGAGCCGGGCTGCCGGCCTGTGTCGGAGGAAGTGGATGAGAAGCAACGTTCTGGGACTCGGTCTTCTGGCTCTTGGGGGGGTGCTCTGCGCGGGGCTCCCGGGCGCGCCGGCCGTCTCCGAGGCGAGGGCAGAGCCCGCCCAGGTGGTGGTCTCGGCCGCGCAGGTGACGGGGGCGGCCGCACAGGCGACCGCGACGGTCGGGCAGGCGGTGTCGGGGCCGGCGTGCAAGCTGAAGGGGACGGCGCCGGTGGCCAAGGGCGCCCGGCTGCATGACGCGCCGAGCGGCGGGCGGGCGGTCGCGAGCTTCACCGGCGCGCTGGTCCCGATGACGCTGAGCGCGATCCCGGCGGATCCGGCGGCGGGCCGCGCGCGGCTGAGCACGTCGGACAGCTCGCCTGCGCTGCGGATCGACGGTTATATCCCGCCCTCGGACGTCGCGGTGTTCACGACGCGCGACATCCCGGTGATCGCCGGGCACGTGTGGATCTCGAGCGCGCAGAAGGTGAAGCTCGTCGCGGCCACGGGTGATTCGCTGCGCGCGGAGCTCTTGATCTCCGGGTCCGAGGGGCAGACGGCGAAGGCCTCGGCGCCCTGCGACGCCTTCGCGCTGCAGCGCGGCGCCTCCATGAAGATGGAGATCCCCGGCAGCGCGCGCGGCTACCTGATGAAGACGTCGACGATCGAGCTCTTCGATCGCGCTGGCGGCGACGTGATCTTCACGCTGAAGATGCTGGAGGGGGCGGCCCAGCTCTTCTGGAGCACCGAGGCGAAGCCCGGCTTCGTCCACATCATGTCGCGGGGCGACCTCACGATCGACGCCTGGGCGCGCCTCAAGGATCTCGAGCCGCTGAAGAAGGGCGAGATGATGGACCAGTACATCCCGCCGACGACCGCGGTGGCCGGCGCGCAGCTCGCGCTCGACAAGGCGCCGCCGATCGTGAAGGCGACGAGGGCCATCCCGGTGCGCGCGCGGCGCGACGAGAAGGAGAAGCCGATCGGCGAGATCGAGGCCGGCGCGGAGATCTACCTGCTCGAGACGGTGGCAGGCTGGACCAACGTGCTCCCGAAGGCGCTCGGGATGACGCCGCCGGACGAGGGCGGCTTCTGGATCCCCGCCTCGGAGACGCCGAAGTAGCGAGGGCGCGCGGGCCCGCCGGGCGGGCCGCACACGCCCGGACGACGCGCCGCAGCGCCGGTCCGGGCGTGTGCGGCGCTGTGCTCGAGGCGTCAACTCTCGAGGGGTCTCGCCGCGCCGGGCGATTAGGATGGCGCGCATGTCCAGATCGCCGTTTCGTTTCCGGCGGCCTCGCCTTGGCGCCGCGGCCGGGCTGATCGCAGCCTCCGCCGCCGTCGGTGGCAGCGCCGCCGCGCAGGTCGCGCCCGTGGTGCTCCCTCACGCGGCGGGCCAGCAGGCGCTCGCTGTCCGCATCGATGCGGGCGGGGTCACTGCCCGCGCCTGTCCAGCCGCGGCGGCGTGCGCGCCCGACGGCGGCAAGGTCCTCGCCGTGCCTTCCGAGGTAGCGCCGCTGCTCGGCGGCGCGCGCGTCGTGCCGGTCACCCTGGCCGACGGCAAGCGCCTCGCCAAGATCGAGGTGCCGGCCGCAGGAAAACCGGCGGGCGTCGGCGCGCCGGAAGGCGCGGGCGGCAGCTGGGTGATGCTGCTCGCGGCGCCGCTCGCGGGGAAGGGGACGGAGCCGCTGGTGCTCTGGAGCGGCTGGACCGGCGTCGCGACCGGGGAGCACGGCGAGGGGCGGAGCGACGCCGTGGTCGTGGAGCCGCTCGGCAGCGGCAACCGCGTGCTCGTCGGGCAGCTGCGAGACGACGTGACCCTCTGCGGGCGGCCGGCGCTTGTCGGCGCGAGCGAGGTCGATCCCCGGACGATGACGCTCCTGAAGGGGGCCAGCTTCCAGAACCTCCCGGCGGAGGAGCGGCGCGCCGCGGGCAAGGTGGTCGCCGAGCGCCGCGATGCCGACGCGCCGGCGGCTACCTTCCGGCTGCTGCGCCCGACCGCCGCGTCGAGCGCGGTCGGCAAGCGCTTCGCGGAGATCGCCGACGGCGACCCGAAGACCGCGTGGTCCGAGGGCAAGGTGGGCGCGGGCCGGGGCGAGTTCGTGTCGTTCTCGTCGGCGGACGAGGTCGGGATCACGGGCCTCGGCCTGCGCATCAAGCCGTCCGACGGCGTCGAGGGCGGCGCCGCGCCGCGCACGCTCTTCGTGGCGACGCCCGATCGGCTCTTCCAGGTGAGCCTGCCCGAGGACGCGTGGCTCAAGGAGTCCGCCGGCTACGAGGTGAAGCTCCCCGAGGAGATCAAGGCCTCGTGCATCGCCGTCGTGCTCGACGACGCGTACGCGCCGGCGGGGGCCGGGAGCCGCGGCGCGCCCTCCGCTCCGGAGGTGCGGGTCACGATCGCCGAGGTCACGGCGCGCACGGCGTTCGACGGGCAGGGCCCGGCGGCGCTCGTGGGCGCGCTCGCGGGCGGCGGCGAGCGATCCAGGGCGGCGGCGGCGCTGCTCGCGCGCGGCGGACCGGAGGCGGTCGAGGCGGCGATCGCCGGCTATGACAGGCTCGACCCCGCGGGCAGGCAGCTCGCCCGGGGTGTGATCGACACGGCGCCATGCGCGGTGCAGATCCCGTTCCTCACCGCGCGGCTGGCGTCCGGCGCGGCGTCGGCGGCGCAGCCCGCGCCCGGCGCGGCATCCGCGGGGCGCGTGTCCGGCATGGCAGCGGCGCTGGGGCGCGCCCCTCGCGCCGCGCCGCCAGAGCCCGATCCCGAGCTCCACCACGCGCGCGATCGCATCCGCCGTTGCGGGCGCGCGGCCGCGCCGGCGCTCGCGGAGATCGTGAAGGCGGGCGCGCCCGCGGCCAGGGTGGTGGCGGCCCGGGAACTCGCGCTCGTGGCGCCGGTCGAGGCGATCCCGGCGCTGCTCGACGCCCTCGCCGGGGCGCGCGGCGCGGCGCGGAGGGAGCTCCGCGCTGCGCTCGCGCTGGCGGCGCGGAGCGAGCGGGCCGCTTCCGTGGTCGAGGAAGAGATGCAGCTCGAGCGGCTCCGCGCCCGGCCGGAGGACGCGCAGCTCGATCTGCTGCGCGCGCTCGGGCCGGCGCTCGGGCGGGTGAAGGGCGGCGGAGCGGCGTTCCAGGCGCTCGCTTCGGCGGGCGGCGCTCCCTTCGATCGGCGCTACCTGCTGCAAGCGCCGGCCGCGGCGCTCGCGCGCGCGGGCGAGGCGCCGGCGGAGGCGTACCTCCGGGCGTCGCTCCGGAAGGACGCGGACGCGCACGTGCGCCTCCGCGCGGCCGAGGTCACGGCGGACGTGCCGGCGCTCGCGCCGGACCTGCTCGCGGCGGCCTCCGATCCGGAGGCGCGCGTGCGGGAGGCGGCGATCGTGGCGCTCGCGCGCGCGGCCTCTGCCGGCGCGAAGCTGCCTGCCGGCGCGGGCGAGGCGCTCGCGGCGCGGCTCACCTCGGACCCGTGGACGTTCATCCGGGGCGGCGCTGCGCTCGCGATCGGCGCGATGCCGGCGACGACGGCGGGCGACCGGGCGCTCGTCGGGGCGCTCGCCGACAGCTCGCCCGAGGTGCGCCAGCACGCGCTCGACGGCCTCGGCGCGCACCGCGCGACCGCGCACATCGAGGCCGTGCGCGACCGGGCGGAGGACAAGGAGGAGGACGTCGAGGTGCGCGCGCGGGCGATCCTCGCGCTCGGAGCGATGTGCGACGCGAGCTCGGTCGACCTGTGGACGCGGCTCGCGCTCCGCGCGAAGTCGCCGATCGGCGAGCACGATCAGCGGCTCGGCTCGGCGGCGCTCGCGGCGCTCGGGTCGGTGCACCCTGCAGATCTGCCCGCGCGCCTCAAGCCGCTCCTCGACAAGGGCACGCCGCACGGCCTGCGCGAGGCGGCGAGGGCAGCGCTCTCCGCGCCGCCGCAGTGCCGCCGCCGCTGACGCGGCAGGCCGGCCTCCGCGCGCGCCGTTCGCGCGCCAGGCAAGGTCGCTGCCGAAGCAGCTTGCGCGCTTCGACTTCTGGGGCAGCCCCTTCGGACCACGGCTGTTCCATCGAGAGAGCGCCAGCGCTCATCTCACGCCGCGGCCTGCCCGCCGCGGCAGCACGGCGCGCGCGCGCGCGAGCCACTCGCCGAGCGACGTGGCGTCCGCGGGGACCGCGTCGAGGTCGGCGTCCTCCGCCACGCGCACCATGGCGGCGCCGTCGCCCGGCATCATGCCCTTCGCCGCGAGCATCGCCTGCGCCCTGAGGGGCGACATCTCCTCGGTCGCCTTCTCGCCGAGCAGCGCCAGGATCCAGCCTCCGAGCGCCGGCGCGGCCACGCCGCCGATCACGTCGGGCGGCGAGGACAGGGCCGACGAGACGCGCCGGATGCCCTCCGCGATCGCCTCGCGGCGCGCCGGATCGCGGTCGATGTCGCGGACGAACGCGAGGATCTCGCACCCCGCCTCCTGCGCGTCGAGCGCCGCGCCCAGCACGTGGTGCGTGTCCTCGTGGGCCGCGCCGCGCGCCTGGTACTTCCGGATGCTCTTCCACTCGCGGGCGCCGCCGACGACCCATCCGCTCGGCTGGACGCGCGAGAGCAGCGTGAAGAGCACGCCGGGGTGCTTGTCCGACTGGTAGGCGGGCGCCCCGGCGCGGCTGCCCAGCTCGCTCTCGCCCTCGCCGACAAGGAAGACCCGGATCCGCTCGGGCGCCTTCATCACGGCCGCGGCCCTCCTCCGAGGAGCGGCGCCTCGTCACCGCCGTTGGCGTAGCTCAGCCAGAGCTCCCCCAGCGCGTACACCCTCGCCCGATCCTCGAAGCCCGGCGTCTCAAGGATGCGCGTGGCCCTCATTCCGTGCTCGCCCGCGCGGGTGACGACCGTGACCTCCTCCGGCTGCAGCTCGTTCACGACGAGCGGGCTGTGCGTCGCGAGGAGGACCTGGGTCTTCTCGGAGACGAGGCGCAGCGCGCGCATCACGTCGGCGATGCGCGCGGGGTGCAGCCCGTGCTCGGGCTCCTCGACGAGGAGCAGGGGCGTCGGATCGAGGTGCGGCAGCGCCGCGAAGGCGAGGTAGTACAGCATGCCCTCGCTCATCAGCGACGCCGGCACGACGGCGCCGCCCTCGAGCTTCACGCCGATGGCCTTCGTCGTGGAGCTCGGGTTGGCGAGGTGGAGGCTCTTCACGCTGGGGAACAGGCGGGTGAGCTCCTCGTTCAGATCGACGTACGCCGACAGGTCGCGGCTGATGACGGCGTCGTAGACGGCCGGCAGGCCGGTGCCGCGCTCGTCGGCGAAGCAGAGCGGGTGCCCGTCGGGGATGAGCGGGTGCGGGGCCCTCAGCGCGTCGGGATCGAGCCGGAGCATCTGGGCCCCGCGCAGCGCCTGGACGATGTCCATGGCAGGGCGCTCGGGGCTGGGCCCGCCGCCCGCGTCGTCGTCCCCGTCTGCGTCGTCGAGCAGGGAGGGGGGCTCGAGGTCCCTGGGGAACGACATCGACCGGACCCGCCCCCCGACGTCGAGCTCCACGCGCCACGTCGTGCTCGCCGCCGACACCTCGAACACGGCGCCGCCCGGGGCCTTGCTCGTGGGGCCGGCGCGCCCGAGCGTGTCCGGCGACGGCGCACCGAGCGCCCGCTCGAGGACGGAGGAGAGCGTGCGGAGCGCCCGCAGCACCGTGCTCTTGCCGCTGTCGTTGGGCCCGATGAGCGCATGCAGCGGCGTCAGCTCCAGCGTCGCGTCCTGGACGCAGCCGTAGCCCTGGATGCGGAGCTGCTCGACGTAGGGTCGGTCCATCGAGGTCGAGGCCAGCATAGCCGCTCGCTCGGCAGCAAGGAACTTGGCCCGCCCTCGCCAGCCCCTCTACGCCGCGGTCATGCGCCGCCTCCCGTCGATCGCGCTCGTCGTCCTCATCGCGCTCGCCGTCCCCGTGGCGAGCGGCCTCGGCGAGCGGCACGCCAGCGCCAGCGTCGCCTATGAGTCGCCTTACACCTTCGAGCAGACCTTCGGCACGGCGCTGCGCCTCGTGCGCGTCGATCTCGGCTTCAAGATCGTCGAGAAGGACGTCTCCAATGGTTACCTGCTCTTCGAGTACCGGAGCCCGGAGAGCGGCGGCAGGGCGACGCAGGGGGCGATCGAGGTCGTGGACGGCCGCGCCGGGGTGCACGTCGCCGTGCAGCTCCCGGCGATGCCGCAGTACCACGAGCAGGTGCTCCTCGACGGGCTCGTGAAGAAGCTCGCCACCGAGCACGGCGACCCGCCGAAGAAGGCGCCCCCAGGCGGGGGCGCCCCTCCCCCTGACGCGGGCGCGCCCTAGCCGCGCCGCACGTACTCGAAGTCGACGGGCTTGCCCTTGAGCCCCTTCGCCGGCGCCGCGATCCAGTTCGCCATCTGCTTCGGATCGAACACCGGCTTCTCCATCAGGCTCTTCACGTAGGCCTCGTCGCTCGCGGTCGGCACCCACGCGTCGCGCCGGCGCTCCCACTCCTCCTTCGAGAGCGGGTTGCCGTCGACGTCGAAGTGGAGCCCCGCGTAGATCCCCGAGCTCCGATGGAAGCGCCGGCTCGGCAGGCTCAGCCTGAACGACACGCCCGACGCCTCGATCACCCGGTTCATCTTGTCGATCCCGCGCTGCGAGTCGGCCACGTACTCGTCGCGCAGCACCTCGTTCATCGCGTTCCTCAGCGGCACCTCCTCGCGCCGCCAGCCGGTCACCGCGCCGCCCCCGGCGGCGGGCGCCTGCGGCACGTCGATCACGTACACGCCGTCGAGCGCCCGGTGGTCGTCGTACGACGCCTCCTTCGCGCGGCCCTTCACGCTCGAGGCGAAGAACGACGCCGCGTTCGACGAGATCTCCCCGCCGAAGAGGTCCAGCGACAGCGAGTACCAGAGGTTCAGGTACTTCTGCATCGTCGGCAGATCGATGCCGCCCTCGGCGCGCGCATCCTCGTTCCTGTTGCGCTTCATCAGCTCGCACGTGCGCTCGACGATGCGGAGCAGGCCCGTCTCGCCGACGAACATGTGGTGCGCCTCCTCGGTCAGCATGAACCGCGTCGTGCGCGACAGCGGATCGAAGCCGCTCTCCGCGAGCGCGAGCAGCTGGTACTTGCCGTCGCGATCCGTGAAGTAGGTGAACATGAAGAACGAGAGCCAGTTCGTGCACGGCTCGTTGAAGGCGCCCAGGATCCTCGGCTTGTCCGGGGCGCCGCTGCGCCGCTCCAGGAGCGCCTCCGCCTCCTCCCGGCCGTCGCGGCCGAAGTGGCTGTGCAGGAGGTACACCATCGCCCAGAGGTGCCGCCCCTCCTCGACGTTCACCTGGAACAGGTTCCGCAGGTCGTAGACGCTCGGGCAGCTCTGGCCGAGCAGCCGCTGCTGCTCCACGCTCGCGGGCTCCGTGTCCCCCTGCGTCACCACCAGGCGCCGCAGCATGTTCCGGAGCTCCCCCGGCACCTCTTGCCACGCCGGCTCGCCCAGGTGGTCGCCGAAGCCGATCGTCCGGTCCGCCACCCGATCCGCGAGGAAGATGCCCCAGCGGTACTCCGGCATCTTCACGTAGTCGAAATGCGCCCACCCCTCGTGGTCGACGCTGATCGCCGTGCGCAGGTAGATGTCGTCCGCCTGAAAGCCCTCGGGCCCCGTCTCCCGCCACCAGTCCAGGAACTTCGGCTGCCACGCCTCGAGCGCGCGCTGCAGCTTCCTGTCCGACCCGAGGTCGACGTTGTTCGGGATCCTCTCCGAGTTGACCACCGCGCTCATGTACGCCTCCAGTCGAATTCGGGGCGCTCCGGCCGCCCGTACACCGTCAGCGCGCCCCGCTGGCCCACCGCGTTGGGGCGCTGGAAGATCCAGTTCTGCCAGGCAGACAGCCGCGAGAAGATCTTCGTCTCCATCGTCTCCGGCCCGCAGAAGCGCAGGCTCGCCTCCATCCCGGTGAGCGCGTCGGGCGACAGGCTCACCCGCTCCTCGATCGCGAGCCGCACCTCGTCGTCCCAGTCCATCGCGTCCGGCGCGAAGGTGCAGAGGCCCTCCTCCAGCGCCTCCTCGGCGGACAGGAGGCCCGTCCTCTCCTTCAGCGCTGCCACGCGCTCCGGCGCGCCGAGGAAGCGCGACGCGAGCCGCGTGAGGCCGTTCGACATGACGAGCGGACCGAAGTTCAGCGAGCTCAGCGCAATTGACGCGGGCGACGCGGGCGCCCCTGCCTGCCCCGCGTCTCCTCCGCCGTCCAGCATGTAGGAGCGGTCCGCCGCGAGGGCGAGCTCGAACAGGCTCCCCGCGAAGCAGGAGCCTGGCTCGATCAGCGCGAACACGCTGCGCGCCGTGAGGTCGAGCCGCTTGAGCACGCGCCGCATGTGGAGCAGCACCTCCTTCACGAACCAGTCGTCTCGGCTCGCCCACAGCGCCTCGTCCGCGGCCCGCACCGCGGCGGGAGAGCCGGACGTCCGCAGGAGCACGAGGCCCACCGTCGGGTGGTTGAAGCGGAGGTCGAGCAGCGCGTCGTCGAGCTCGCGGAACGCGCGGAGCGCCCACAGGTCCGCGCCCGCCCGGCGCATCCCCGCGGCGTCCGTCGACACCTCGCGCCCTTCGCCGTCCGGTCCGAGCACGCGGATCTCCGCGGTCCTCGCGGCGCGGTCGACCCTCATCGACACGTGGCGGTAGTCGCAGGTGGACACGTCGCCCGCCGTGGCGCGCCGCGCCTCGAGCGGCGGGAGCCTCACCCCGGGCCCCGCCCTGTCCGGCGTCGCCGCCGCGAGCTCGGCGGCGCGCTGGGCCACCGCCTGCTCGAAGCGGCTCTTCGGGATCGAGCGATCGACGAGGCCCCACTGCTCCGCGCGCTTGCCGCGCACCCCCTCGGCCAGCGTCGAGAACACGTCCGCGAGGTCTCGCCGCACCTTGCGCTTGTCCACGAGCCGCGTGAGCCCCCCGGTCCCCGGGAGCACGGCGAGCAGCGGCGTCTCCGGGAACGAGACGGCGCTGCTCCCGTCGTCGGAGAGGAAGATCTCCTCGCACGCCAGCGCGAGCTCGTAGCCGCCGCCCGAGGCGACGCCGTTCAGCGCCGCGAGGTAGCGCTGCCCGCTCTCGGAGCACGCCTCCTCGAGCGCGAGGCGCGTCTCGTTCGTGAACTTGCAGAAGTTGACCTTGAACGCGTGCGTCGACGACCCGAGCATGTAGATGTTCGCGCCCGCGCAGAAGATCCGCGGCTGCGCGCTCGTCACGACGACCGCCTTCACCTCGGGGTGCTCGAAGCGCAGCCGCTGCACGATGTCGGCGAGCTCGATGTCGACCGCGATGTCGTAGCTGTTGAGCTTCAGCTGGTAGCCGGGCCGCGCCGCCGCGTCCTCGTCGACGTCCATCGCCACGCGCGCGATCGCCCCCTCGAACGAGAGCTTCCAGTGCCTGTAACGACCTGGCTCCGTCTCGAAGCGGAGGGGCGCGTCCTCGCCGGACGAGCCGTCTTCCCGGGCCCTGGTCTGCGGCGCCGGCGCCGCGGAAGGAGGAGAGGTGGTCGCTTCCATACCCGACGAGCCCACCACCGCGCCGGGGTTCAGTCAAGCAGTATAGTTCTTGTTGGTCCGGCTTTCATGAAATATAGTGCATCGACGAGATGGCGTCCCGTCACACATCGCGCAGGGCGCGGGCAGGTCAGGGGCCGGAGGCCGGCGCGGCGGGCGCCGCGGACGGCGCGCCGCCGATCCTCGCGCGCCTCGGCGGTCGGCTCCGGCTGCGGCGGACGGAGCTCGCGCTCACCTTGCGTGAGCTCGCCGGGCTCGCCGGCGTGAGCGAGCGCTTCCTGGTGCTGCTCGAGAGCGGGCGGGCGAACGTTTCCGTGGTGCGGCTTGAGGACATCGGCCGCGCGCTGGGCACCTCGGCCGCCGCGCTGCTCTCGGCCGGCGAGCTCGGCGAGGAGGCGCCGCCGCGCGGCCGGTCGGCCGGCGAGGCGGGGGGAGGGGCGGGCGCGCCCCTCGTCGCGCTGCTCGGCCTGCGCGGGGCCGGCAAGACCACGATCGGCGGCCGCGCCGCGGCGCGGCTCGGCGTGCCCTTCCTCGAGCTCGACGGCCTCGTGGCCTCGCGCGCGGGGATGAGCCTCGCCGCCCTGTTCGAGATCCACGGAAACGCCTACTACCGGCGGCTGGAGCGCGAGGAGCTCGCGCGGCTCGAAGGCGCGCGCGCCCACGGGATCGTGGCCACGGGCGGCGGCCTGGTGACCGATCCGGCGACCTTCGAGCGGCTGAGGCGCTGTGCGGTGACGGTGTGGCTGCGGGCGACACCCGAGGACCACTGGCGCCGCGTGGTCGAGCAGGGGGACGCGCGCCCCATGGCCAACCGGGCCGACGCCATGAAGGAGCTCCGGGCGCTCTTCCAGGCGCGGCGCGCGCTCTATGAGCAGGCCGACTTCGCGGTGGACACGTCGGCGCTCGGTCTCGCGCGCTCTGTCGATCGCGTGGTCAAGATCGCGCGCGAAGCTGGTAGAAGGAACGCGACGCGCTCGCCTTGAGTCGGGGGCGCGCTCCCCCTCCTCCCCATGTCCATGCCGCGCCTCAAAATTCTCTTCGTGGTGTCCGAGTGCGTTCCCTTCAGCAAGACAGGTGGTCTAGCCGACGTGGCGGGCGCGCTGCCGATCGCGCTCGCCGCGGCCGGTCACGACGTGCGCGTCGTGATGCCGGCGTACCGTGTCGCCAAGCGCTACCTCGCCCGCCAGATCGCGCTCGCCGAGCAGCGGCCCGCGGGCAGCGAGGCCGTCGCCGCGCCGGCCGTCGCCGCTGCGGCCGCCGGTAACGGGCTCGCCGCCTCAGCGGCTGACGCGGTTCCATCGGCCGACGCCGCCCCGGCTGCCGATGCCGTCCCGGCGGCCGACGCCGTCCCGGCGGCCGACGCCGCTCCGGTGGCCGACGCGGCCCGAGGCGAAGACGGCGAGCCTCCGGCGGAGCGCTTCGTGCCGCACCGGCTACCGCTCTCGCTCGGCGTGCCCCTCGGCGGTGGCGAAGCGTGGACCGCCGTCTGGGAGACGCGCCTCGATCCCGGGACGCCCGGCGCGCCTGCGCCCCGCGTGTACCTGCTCGAGCACGACGTGCTCTACGATCGCGACGGCATCTACGGCGACCCGCACGGCGAGTTCGGCGACAACCTCGCCCGCTACGCGCTCCTGTCGCGCGGCGCGCTGCAGCTCTGCCACGCGCTCGAGTTCTGGCCGGACATCGTCCACGTCCACGACTGGCAGTCGGCGCTCGTCCCGCTCTACCTCAACGTGCTCGAGCACCGGTCGCCGCTCGCGCGCGCCGCGTCCGTGCTGACCATCCACAACCTCGGCTACCAGGGCTGGTTCAACAAGGGACAGCTCCCCACGACCGGGCTCGGGTGGGATCAGTTCCACAGGTTCTGCCTGGAGGCGTACGACAGCATCAACCTGCTCAAGGGCGGCATCTACAACGCCACGCTCGTCTCCACGGTCTCCCCCAGGTACGCGCAGGAGATCCAGACGTGGGAGGGCGGGGAGGGGCTCGACGGCGTGCTGCGGGATCGCGGCACCGACGTGATCGGGATCCTCAACGGCATCGACGATTCCATCTGGAACCCCGCGACCGATCCCCACATCGCGGCGCCGTTCTCCGCCGAGGATCTCGGCAACAAGCGCCTCTGCAAGGCGGCGCTCCAGCGAGAGATGGGGCTCGAGGAGCGCCCCGACGTCCCGCTCCTCGGGCTCATCAGCCGCCTGGCGACCCAGAAGGGGATCGACATCCTCGCGGGCGCGCTCGATCACATCCTCTCGCTCGACGTCCAGCTCATCGTCCTGGGCTCCGGCGAGCGCTGGGCCGAGGACCTCTTCTCGCGGATCTCCGGCGCGAGCGACCGCTTCCGCGTCTACGTCGGCATGAACGAGGGGCTCGCCCACCGCATCGAGGCGGGCGCCGACCTCTTCCTGATGCCGTCGCGCTACGAGCCCTGCGGGCTGAACCAGATGTACAGCCAGCGCTACGGGACGCTGCCGGTCGTGCGCGCGGTCGGCGGCCTCGACGACACGGTCGAGAACAACGTCACCGGCTTCAAGTTCGAGGAGATGTCGTCGAGCGCGCTCGGGAACACCGTCGCGTGGGCGGTGCACCTCTACCGCGCCGACCCGGCCTACTTCCGGTCGATGCAGCTGCGGGCGATGAAGAAGAACTTCGGCTGGGCGCAAGCCGCGCGGCAGTACGAGGCCCTCTACCGCCTCGCGATCGCCCGCCGCACCGGCCGCCCGTTCTGATCGCGCCCGCGCCCCCGGCGGAGGCGCTGCGCGATCGGCTCGTGCCTCCCTCGAGAGAGGCGCGCGCCCCCCTCGCGGGGAGCGCGCCCGGGCGCGTCACTCCTTCTCGGGCTCGGGGGCGGCCGGCGCGGCCGGCGCGGCCGGCGCGGCCGGCTGCGCGGCCCCGGTGGCCTCGCGCGTCGCCGCCTGGCTCTTCGCCATGAGCGAGCGGGAGAGCGCGCGGTGCTTCCCCTCGATCACCGACACGAAGCTCGTGACGACCGGCAGGAACAGGGCAGGGGAGGTGATCCCCTTGTCCGTCAGCTTGGGCTCCGCCGCCTTCACGTCGCGGATGAAGCCGGCGATCGCGGGCTCCATGATCTTGGCCCACGGGTCGGTCTGGTGGGTCGAGCCGTACTCCTTGAGCGCGGCCGCGGACGCCTCCAGCTTCTGGAGCGCGGTCTTCTCCGCCGCGGGATCGACGTTCTTGCTGGCGAGGATCAGCATGAGCGCGCGCGCGTCCTCGAGCGCCGTGATCGCCTCCTTCTGTCCCTCCTCCGCCTTCGCGAGGTCGGGCAGGTGGGACGAGTGCCACGCGGACACCGCGAGGCCGAGCTTGTCGGAGTGCGCGTCGAGCTTCTGGAAGTCGGCGACGAGCTTCGCGTGGAGCTCCTTGCCCTTCGCGAAGCTGTCCTTCTTGTACTCCTCGCGCTGGTAGTAGTTGGCCGCCGCGGCGATGTTCTTCGCCAGCTCCGTCGCGAACGGCGCGTACTCGGCGAGCGCGGCGTCGACGTCCGCCATGGCCGGCTCCTTGAGGCTGAGGGCGACGGTGCAGGCGCGCGCGTTGCGCTCGTGCGGCGCGCGCGCGCTGAAGTTGATCGGCCGGCGCTCATCCACCTTGCCGGGCGGCGCCGTCGGGCCCTTGGCGACGGGGGCGCCGGTGCCTCCCGGCGCTGCGGCGGTGCCGGGCAGGCCTGTCGTCTTCGGCGCGGCGGCGGCGCCGGGCGCCTTCGCGGGGAGCGGGCCCTTCGCGGCGTCTCCGGCCTTCGCCTGATCGTCGTTGCCGAAGCTCGGGATCTTCTTCTCGCTGGGCTCGTCCTTGCCGAGGCTCGCGAGGTACGCGTCGCGGGCCTGCTTCAGCGAGAGCGTCCCGAAGTAGCAGACGTCGACGCGGTACTCCTTCATCGACTGCGGGTCGACCTTCGCCATCGGCGACACGGGCGTCCGCAGGCTCGCCTTTCCCTTGTTCGCGTTCGCCGCCGCGGAGCTTGCCGGCTCCGGCTGGGGAGGAGGCGGGTCCTCCTTGCAGCCGGCAGCACCGCTGGCGACGAGCACGAGCGCGATAGAACAGAGAGACCTGACGGAAATCATTCGGTGTGCCTCCTCGGCTGGCGCAGGAACGGGCGCATCATGCCTAAGCCGGCGGCGCTTGCAACACCCGGCCAGGGGCGAGAACTTGCGGCCCTGGTCGGGAAAACCCCGCCCTCGGCCCAAAACACGCGACGCCGCCCGGTTCTTCCGGGCCTCCGCCGGGGCCGTCCTCGCCGGGCCTCCGCTGTGGCTGACGAAACGTTCCGGGTCTAATGTCCGCCGCGTGAAGCTGCGAACCTTGACCCTGGACGAGCTGACCATCGACGACGAGCGCTCCTTCCGCCACGTCGCGCTCTACGACGATCTGAAGCAGGCACTCCGGCGCGACGGGTACCGCTTTCGCGTGCCCGAGGGCGATGCGAGCTGGGATCGCGTCGTCTTCTTGAACCTGACGTTCTGGAGCCAGAGCGAGCAAGGCGACCTGATCGCCGGCGATCACCTCGCCGCCGACGTCGTCGCGCACGTCGCGTGGCATCACCTCGCCCACCGCGCGCTCACGGCCGCGGGCGGCGGCGCTCCGCCCAGCGCGGAGTCGCTCCTGCTCGCCGAGGCCATCGCCAGCGCGTTCGATCTGTACCTCGTCGGGCGCCTCCTTGGGCACGCTCCCAGCTCCGACTTCCTGGCCACGCAGGTGCCCGCGATGGCCGAGGCGGCCGAGGCGGCCGGCCTCTCCGACGCCGGGTTCGAGGCGCTCCTGGAGGGCGTGTCCGCGGACCCGGAGCGCGCCTTCGAGGACCTCCGCGCCCTGCTGTTCGACGTCACCACGGCGCTCGTGCGCTGCGATCGCCTGAGCCGCGCCGCGGAGATCCTCGCCGGCTTCGACGCCCACCGGTTCGCGCCGCTACTCCACCACTACGAGCTGTCGAACTGGATCCTGTCGACCCGCGCCTCCGGGTCCGCCCCCGCCCCCGATCCGGTCGCGCGGGCCGTCGACGCGGCGCTGCGGAGCGCGCCGGTCTCGCTGGAGTGGCTGGAGCAAAGCTGGGTGCGCCCGCCCGCGCCCCTGCCCGCGCTCGCCGGCGAGCCCTCCGCCTAGGCAAATCCAGCGGGATCCGGCGGAATCCCGCGGCCCCGAGCCGGGCGAAGCGGGCGGGCCCGAGGACGACCGCCCTGGTCACCTGTGAAGAAGATTGCGCGTGCTGGCGAGCTGCGCGATTCTCTTCTCAAGGTGCAACTCGCCTGCTCTCTCTGCAGGACCTACGTGGAGATCGGTGTAGGACGCGAGATGCGTCCGTCCTTGCCGTTTGTCTGCAAGACGTGTCGCGCGAAGAGCAAGCAGTCCGCGTCCGAGAGGGGTGAGCCACGGTCTTCCCCCTCGGGCGTTCCGAGCTCCGCGAACGGACGCGACCGGCGGGAGCCATCGAGCGAGCCCGAGCGCGTGAAGCCTTCCTCCGGGCGCCGCTCGGAGACGGGGGCCGGGCTGTCGAGCGATGTGCTGGACGCCGAGACGACGCTCCCGGGCGCTGACATCCAGCGCCGGCTGGAGACCGCGGGCGACACGGAGCGGCGCGCAGCGCCGGCGCCGGCCGCGCGCAGGCGAGGGCTCACGCTCGCGGAGCGGATCGCCCAGCAGGAGCTGGACGCCGCGCCCGAGTCCAGCCCGAGGGCGCACCCGCTGGATGCGTTCGACGCGGCGGCCGAGGCCTCGCTCGAGCACGCCGTCGTGACGCCGGACGGCGGGCTGGGCCGGCGCGAGGTCCCGGCGCGGCATCGCACGTTCGCCGGCCTCTCCTGGGACGACGCGCCGCGCCCCGTGGCGGCGCCGGGCGGCCGGAGCCCATCCGCGCTCCCTCCCGCGGACTCGGATCCCGTCTCGATCCAGGACCTCGCGCAGATGCTCTCCCCGGGGATCGAGCCGCCCTCGCTCTCGTTCGGCTCGCACGCCATCGAGGAGGAGCGCGCGAGCCAGCCCGCGCCTCCGCTCGAGCCCGCCGCCGCACCCCGCGCGACCCCGCGCACGCCGGTCCCGGCGCGACCGCCTGCGCGGCGCGAGCAGCGCGTCACGGCGGCGCTCGCGCGTCCGCGGACCGCCGCTGTCCCGCGCGCCGGCGGCTCCTCGCGGCCCATCGCGCCGCCGTCGGAGATGCCGCCGGCGCCGCTCTCCGAGATACCGTCGGCGCCGCTGTCCATCGACGAGGGCCGGCCGTCGTCGCACCGCTCGTCGCCCGAGCTCCGGCTCCAGGATGTGCAGGCCATGGCGGCGCTCGCCCCGCAGCCCATGCCGTCCGCGCGGCGCGCCCGGTCCGGCCCGAGCGCCGCGCAGCCCGCCGACGCCTCTCCAGCGGACCTCGCCTTGCTGGGTTCGCTCGCCCCGTCGCCGGCCGCGAGCTCGCCGCGCGCCGCCGAGGAGCAGCGGCGAGACCGCGCCAGGTCCAAGGCGGCCGAGGCGCAGGGCGCCGCGGGAGGGCAGCGGGATCAGGGGAGCGACGACCGGCCGTCGCACGAGCCCCTCGCGCTCACGAACCTCTCTCCGCGGTCGACCGCCCACGCGGCGGGCGACTGGCACAGCCAGGCCGAGCCTCGCGGGCGCGCCGAGCGCAAGGAGACCTCGGGCCTGATCGACCTGCGCAGCATGGCGCCGCCGCCCGGCGCGGAGGGTGAAGCGCGCCGCAACGAGGACCGGGCCGATGACGAGATCCTGAGCATCAACGGCGGGCTGTTCGACGACGCCGCCGCTGGGCGGAGCTCGGACCCCTCGTTCCCCTCGCAGCCCGTCGAGCCCGAGCTCCCTGCCGTCGAGGGGCACACGTCGTCCGGGGAAGAGACGCCGGTGCGCACCTCGATCACGGCCGGCTCCCTCGTGTCCGAGAAGCTGCGCGCCCTCTCGACGCCGGCATCGCGCCAGAACCTGGCGCTCGCCGGCTGGGTGACCGTCGTCTTCATCGTGTTCGGCGCTGCGCTCTACCTCGCGCAGGCTCACGGCCGCTCGTCCAGCGCCGTGGCGACCCAGAACGCCCCCGCAGGCAGCAGCGGCGCGCTCGAAGCGGCGCGGCATCCGTCGATGGCCGCGACGGCTCCCGCTGGCCAGACCGCCGACCGGGAGCCGTCTCTGGATGACGAGCCGGCCGCGGATCCGCCGTCCGCCGCTCCCGGCCCTGCGGAGCAGGCGCTGGCCGCCTCCGCCGGTCCGGCCGGCGAGCCAGCTGCACCCCCGCAGCCCGTGCAGGCAGGGGCTGCTCCTGGGGCGGCACCCGAGCCCACCGCCGCGCCAGCAGCGACCGCCGCCGCACCAGCGGCGACCACCGCGCTAGCAGCGACCGCCGCGCCGGCGGCGAGCGCCGCGCCAGCGGCCACCGCTGCGCCGGCGGCGACCTCCGCGCCGCGAGCCAGCGAGAAGCGTGATGGTTCCGAGCGCCCTGCCCGGGCCACGGCGCCGAGCGAGCCCGAGCGCGCCAAGCCGGCGGGCAAGCAGCCGCCGCCGGGCGCGCCGCTCCTTCCGGCGAAGGACGAGCCAGCGCGCTTCGATCAGAGCGCGGCGTCCAGCGTCCTCGCGTCCGCGGCGGCGGCCGCCGCCGGGTGCACCGGCGAGGGCCTCACCGGCACGGCCCGCGTGGCCGTCACCTTCGCGCCCACGGGGAAGGCCATGTCGGCGCGCGTGGAGGGGGGCGACCTGGTCGGGACCGCCACCGCCGGGTGCATCGCCGCTGCATTCCGCGACGTCGCGGTGCCGCCTTTCGAAGGAATTCCGGTCACCGTCATGAAGCAGGTGAAGATCCGCTGACGACGGGTCGAAAGCTTTCTATCCTCCCGCCGCTGTGCTGGTAGCGCTTCGGGTCAAGAACTTCATCCTGATGGACGCCCTCGAGCTCCGGCTCGAACCTGGGTTCAACGTGCTCACCGGCGAGACGGGCGCGGGCAAGTCCATCGTCGTGGGTGCGCTCTCGCTGGTCCTCGGCGGCCGCGCGAGCGCCGAGCAGGTCCGCCCCGGCGCGGACGAGGCCGAGATCGAGGCGCTCTTCGACGTGCGCGGCTCCGATCGCGCGATGGCGATGCTCGACGCCGCCGGCATCGCGAGCGAGGGCGAGCTCGTGGTCCGCCGCGTGGTCCAGGCGACCGGCCGCTCGCGCGCCTACCTGAACGGCCGCCTCTGCACCGCGGGCGAGCTCCAGGCGCTCGCCCCGGAGCTCGCCGACGTCGCCTCGCAGCACGAGAGCGTGGCGCTGACCGATCCGTCGACGCACCTCGGCTACCTCGATCGCTTCGGCCGCCTCGTGCCTGCGCGCAGCGAGCTCGCGGCGGACGTCAGCGCGCTCGAGGCGCTCACCGCCGAGCTCAGGGCCGCCCGCGAGCTCGAGCGCGGCCGCGGCGAGCGCGAGGCGTTCCTCTCCTTCCAGCTCCAGGCCATCGACGCGCTGTCGCCGCGCCCCGGCGAGCTCGCCGATCTCGCGGCCGAGCGCAACCGGCTCCGCCACGCGGGCCGCCTGCACGACATCACGCGGCGCGCAGCGTCCCGCCTCGATCAAGGGGACGACGCGATGTGCGACGAGCTCGCGCGCCTCGCCTCGGAGCTCCGAGCCGCGGCGGAGATCGATCCCGCGCTCGACGATGTCGCCCGCGCGGTCGACGGCTGCTGGACGGAGCTCAGCGAGGCGGCCCGCCAGATCGCCCGTTACGCCGAGCGCGCGGAGGCCGACCCGGATCGCCTCTCCGAGATTGAGGATCGCATGTACCGCCTCGAGGGCCTGCTCCGGCAGCACGGCCCCACGCTCGACGACGTGCTCGCCGCGCGGGCGCGCCTCGCCGCCGAGCTGGAGCGCCTCACGGGGGTCGAGAGCCACGTCGCGGACCTCGAGCGGCGGCGCGACGCCTTGCTCGCCGTCGCCGCCGAGCGCGCCCGCAAGCTCTCGGCGAAGCGGCGGAAGGCCGGCGAGAAGCTCGGCGCCGCGATCTCCGCGGAGCTCGCCGATCTCGGCATGGGCGGGGCGCGGGTCGTCGTGGACATCGAGCCGCACGGCGGCGGCGACCGCGCCGAGCTGGTCGTCGACGGCGCCCGCCTCGGCCAGGACGGCATCGACCGCGTCGAGTTCCTCATCTCGCCCAACAAGGGGATCGAGCCTCGCCCCCTGCGCCGCATCGCCTCGGGCGGCGAGCTCTCGCGCGCCCTGCTCGCCCTGAAGCGGGTGCTCGCCGAGTGCGGGCCCGCCGGGCTCTACGTCTTCGACGAGGTCGACAGCGGCGTCGGCGGCGCCGTCGCCGACAAGATCGGGCGCGCGATCGGCGACGTGGCGCGCCACCACCAGGTGCTCTGCATCACCCACCTCGCGCCCATCGCGGCGTTCGCCGGCGCTCACTTCGTCGTCGCCAAGGAGAACGCGGGCGGCATCGCCAAGAGCTCGGTCACGCGCGTCGACAAGAAGGACCGCATCGCCGAGGTGGCGCGGATGCTGTCGGGGGCGAAGGTCACCGGCGCGTCCATCCGGGCCGCGACGGAGCTGATCGAGGCGGCTCGCCTCTAGAGCGGCGTACCCAGGGAGGGTCGCGCGGCGCGGATCAGCTACGCGCGAGCGCGTAGTCGTTCAGATCGACGCGGATCAGGTCCTTGAGCCAGGGGTGCACCGTGATCGCGGTGCGGTAGAGCCCCTGGGCCATGCGCCGGTAGCTCGTGTGCCCCTGCTTCGCCGAGCGGAGCTCGATGACGTGGAAGAGCTCGCGCAGGTTCAGCGTCCAGAGGGTCCTCACGCGGAAGCCGAGCGGCACCGCGTACTGCGACTCGAGGGGGTAGCGCTCCTCCATCGCGCTCCACGCGTCGCGCGCGGCGAGCATCGCGTCCTGATACGCCTCGGCGTGGCCGAGCTCCGAGAGGGCCTGCGGCGTCTCGAAGCCGAGCCTGCAGGTGAGCCGCTGCGTCGCGGGCGTCAGCATCCGGTGGCGCTGCAGGTCGCGGTACGCGCCGTAGTCGAGCATCAGCTCGAAGGTCATGCTCGACGCCTCGAACGCGCGCGGCGGTGCGTCGTACGGGCCGCGCTTCTCGCACGCGGCCTTCGCGATCCCGATGAGCTCCGGCAATGTCGCGCGGCGGAGCGCGTCGCTCAGGTTGTAGGCGTGCACGCCCGGATCGCTGCCGTCGTACGCGAGCGCGAGCGCGACGCGCTCCAGCGCGTCCTTGTCGTAGCGCACCAGCCGGACGGGCTGGTTGATCACCATCGTCGCGCTCACGCCCTCCTCCGGCGGCGTGTAGACCCGCTTCATCGCCGCGGCGACCGTGGCCTGCAGCGTCTGCCGGAGCTCGTTCGGCGCGGCGTACTTCACGAGCGTCGGTGTCACGGCCAGCGCCGCCGTGTGCATCTCGCGGGCGACCCTGCGCACCTCCTCGAGCGGGTGCGACAGCATCTTCGTGAGCAGGATCTCGAGGGCCCTCGCGTTCGCGGTGAGGCCGATGTTCGTCCGCGTCCCCGCCGGCAGGAGGCCGCGCAGGAGATCGCACGCCTGCGCGCGCAGCGCGCCCTTGTAGGCCGCGTCCGACATCTTCTCGGGCTTCGGCGAGCGCGCGCCGAGCCGCTCGGTCACCCTGGGGACGAGGTCGAGGTAGGTCGCGAAGAGCCGCTCGCTGGACGCCTTGTATTTCGCGGCGTGCTCGGCGTCGAGCTCCGGCAGATCGATGAACGAGTGCTGATCGAAGACCACGTAGCGCGTGCTCTTCTCCGTGTACGAGCCGAGCCGCAGGTCCTCGATCACCTTGGAGGCGACGATGCTGACGTTCTCGATCGCGAGGTGCACGACGGCGTGCTCGGCGACCGACGCGTGGCCGTAGCCCACGACCCATTTCTCGTGGAAGCTCCGCGCCTTGTCCGACGCGAACGCGAGGCCCCGGCGCGGCCGGCCGTCGGCCTCCGGGGCGACGTCGAGCTCCTCGTCGCCGAGCAGGCGCGCCAGGTTGGTGCGCAGATCGTCCCGGCTGCGCGAGTAGTACGCGAACAGGACGGCGATGACTTCTTCCGGCAGACCCGACAGCGAGAAGACGTCGGCCGTCGGGCTCGACACATACGGCGCGATGCGGGCACGCGACGCTTCGTCCAAGGCCATGCCCCTGCTTCTACTCCCAATCGCCGGCCGGACGGTCGACAAAACTCGGTCCTGATCGACAGATCCGGCCCACGTCAGCTCACCGCCGCGTCGGCCCTCGTGGCCGGGGCTGGCCGGCGCGCGTGGTCCGGGCGCGGCGCGCAATTGACGTCGAGCGCGTCGAGCGCGTCGAGCGCGTCGAGCGCGTCGAGCGCGTCGAGCGCGTCGAGCGCGTCGAGCGCGTCGAGCGCGTCGAGCGCGCTCTGCGTCAGAGCGCTCGCGCCGCGGAGACGGCGAACGGATCGGCGAAGATCTCGCTGTTCGCGAGCGGCCGGCTGCGACGGGTCAGCACCTCGCAGCCGTTCCTCGTCACGACGATGGTGTGCTCGAACTGCGCCGACAGCGAGCGATCGGCCGTCAGCGCGGTCCACTTGTCTTCCTGGATCTCGACCTCGTAGGTGCCGAGGTTGATCATCGGCTCGATCGTGAAGCACATGCCGGCGCGGAGGCGGGCGCCGCTGCCGTACTTGCCCACGTGCGAGACCTGCGGCGCCTCGTGGAAGCGCCGCCCGATGCCGTGCCCGACGAAGGCCCGCACCACCGAGCAGCCCTCGCCCTCGGCGAATTCCTGGATGGCGGCCCCGATGTCGCCGAGGCGCGCCCCGTCCCGGACCTGGGCGATGCCGAGCTGCAGGCTGCGCCGGGACACCTCGGTCACGTGCTTCGCCTCGGCCGACGGCTTGCCGATGTAGAAGGTCGCGGACGTGTCGCCGTAAAAGCCGTTGTAGATCGTGGTGACGTCCACGTTGATGATGTCCCCCGGAACGAGGACGCGGTCGCACGGGATGCCGTGGCAGACCACCTCGTTGATCGAGGTGCAGACGCTCTTCGGGAACCCGTGGTAGTTGAGCGGCGCGGGGTAGCCGCCGCGGCGGATCGTGTCCTCGTGGACGAAGGTGTTGATGTCCTCGGTGGTGATGCCGGCGCGGATCATTTCGCCGACGCCGAGGAGCGTCTCCGCAGCCATCTGTGAGGCTGTGCGGAGGGCGTCGACTTCCTTGACCGTCTTGATGCTCACGTTGCTCACGGCGCAGACAGCTCCCCGAGGACGACGGCCTCCTTGACGGCCGCGGCGACCTCCGCTGTATCAGGTGAAAGGTGCCAGTGGATCTCCGGCTCGCCAGCCTCGCCGGCGAAGCGCCGGATGAAGGCGATGAAGGTGAGCCCGCGGAGCCGCGCGTCGATCGCCTTCGCGACGCCGAACGCGCGGCTCTGCGGCCGGATGTGGAGCTCGAACGTCCGGTCCGGCGCCCGGGGTGTGGCCAGCGGAGGGTAGCCGACCTGGATCCCGAGGTGGTAGGTGCTCTGCTCGCCGATCGAGTCGACGGTCACCGTGTTGACGCGGACCCGCGCGACAACGTCTGCCGTCTGCGCCCTCTCGCGGAGGAACGGGTCCGATCTGGGCGAGGGGCCGTCCAGCGAGAAGCCCACGGCGGCAGGCTCGATGTTGTCGTCGAAGACCTCGCGCGCGCGCCCCTCCCATGCGGGCAGGCCGGCCTCTGGATCGACGGACGCCGCGGGGCGCTCGTGATCGGCGACGCAGCCGCCGGCGGGGCCAAGGGCCGCCAGCGCGGCGAGCGCAAGGCGCAAAGGTGCAGCACCGGCGGCAGGGATCATCCTTGGGGCCAGAGCTCGTAGCACGTCGGCCGTTCCCTGTCAGGACCCGGCACACACCGGCGACATGCGCTGCCGAGCCTGTTTTGCCCTCGTCGCGATCCGATTCGCGATCCGCCTTGCGCTCGCTCTCCATCGATCCGGCCGAGCGATCGTCCAACGGCGGTCGACCCCGCCCGGTGCGGAGAACCTATTCTCCTGTCCTACCGCAGGTGCTAGCGTTCTCCGGCTTGCCGGGCTGGGTTTCCTGGCTTTTGCGATTGCACAGAGCGCAGGGACAGGGCCTGCGCCGGCTGGAGGAGGAACATGAAAGCGAAGAGGCTCCTGGGAGCGGCGCTGGCTCTGGGGCTGGGCCTTGCGGCGATCACGAGTGCGACCGTGGCGGCTGCCCAGCAGAAGCCGGGGAAGAGCGGGGCGCCTGCCGCGGCTCCTGCCAAGCCGGCCGATACGCCGGTGACGAAGAAGACGATCGCGCTGACGCCCCCGGGCATCGCCTGGGGGATGACCACCAAGCAGGTGGCGGCGGTCATCGACAAGATGCTCGATGAGGCGTACGTGCCGCGTTACAAGGCGATCTCGCCCGGCGTGAAGATGCGGGCGCTCGACGCGGAGCTCGCCGAGGAGAAGAGCGCGTTCCGCCGCAGCCGCATCGACTTCGGCAGTTTGCCGACCGGCATCGACGGGACGCCGCTCAAGGGCGAGTACACCTACCTCAACAAGGAATCGATGATGACGCTGACCCGCGACAGCGGGAAGCGGTACTTCTTCTTCATCCAGGACAAGCTCTGGAAGATCATCGACGAGCACCCGCTGGGCGAGAAGGCCGCCCGCGGGAAGGACTATGCGTCCGCCGTGGTCAAGCTCGCGACGGCGTTCGGGGTGCCTGGCCGCGTGACGCCGCCTGCTCCGGACAAGGGCCGCTACGTCAACGAGGTCGACTGGAAGGACGCCGCCACGCACTTCCGCGCGATCGAGCGGAGCGACTCCGAGATCGCGTTCGCCTACGAGGACCTGGTGACGCTTGGCAGCCTCGAGTCGCTTCGCCCCAACAAGCCGGCCGACACGAACGCCATCGACCCGGCCGTCGCCTCCGCCGTCCGCAAGGAAGAGCCCCCTCCCGGCCCGCCCCCCTCCGCCGACAAGCCCGGCAAAAAGAAGTAGCTCTTCTTACCGCTCCGTCCCGGCAGCCCAGCTGAGGCGGTCACCCGCACAGGAGACGGGCCCAGATCGGCGTTTTCGGCGCGCAAGCGCACTCCCAGTGCGCTGAGCACCGAAAACGTCGAGATGGGCCCGTCTCCGCAGCGGGTGCCCGCCTCAAGCGAGGGAGGCGCCGTCGGGAACGCGCATTCCGTTCGTCACGACGACCCGTGCGGACGGCGCGACCGCGAGCACCGCTGGCTCGATCACCGCGCGCGCGGTGAGCATGGCCCCGGGGCAGCCCGAGCATGCGCCGGCCAGGTGGAGCGTCAGGTGATCGGGCTCGACGGCCACGATGTAGAGCTCACCGCCGTCGGCTCGGACGAGCGGCGCGATCACCTCGCGGCAAACCTTGAGAAGCTGATCGATGGAAGCCGGCATGGGGGTGAGCTCGGCAGCGCGAGCCAGTCGCCACAGCCTAGCACGGTAGCGCTCGATAAGGAGATCTCCCCCAGGCCCGCCGCCGACCGTCACGGCACCCGAGCCGCAGGCCGGGGGGCCGCCCCGGAGCTCGCGCTCAGAGCGTCGAGACGAGCGCGGCGACGCCGGCGTCGGCGGCGAGCTCCGGGGCGCGCTGCGCCGCAGCGCCGAAGGTGCGGCCGGCGATCTCCACCGTACCGCTCCAGGGGCCCGAGGCGGTCTTCGCCGGCAGGTCCAGCTTCTCGAGCGCCTCGGTGTTGACGTCGGGCGTCACCGGTCCGCCGTACGCCTTCGCGCCCTTCCACGCGAAGACGTAGAGCAGCGGCGTCGACTTCAACCCGTCGCGCTTGGCGAGCTCGGCGATGTCGCGCTTGGCCGCCTCCTGCAGCCGGTACGCGTAGGCGCGGAACGACCAGCCCGTGACGAAGAGGCCCTGGAGCTCGCCGCCGCTCCGCGTGACCGGGTGCACGGCGACCCACTGGAGATCGGGGCCGTTCCTGACCCCGCGCATCTCCTGCATCTCCCCGAACGCCTCGACGACGCCGCTGCCCGGCGCCAGCACCTTCCTGAGCTCGGGGAACGAGGCCAGGACGGACCTGTTCGCGAGCATGTCCGGATCGGCCTCGCTGCGCAGCACCGTGCCGCTCGGATCGGCGAAAGAGAAGAAGGTGCTCTTGGCGAACTCGAGCTCCTTCACCGAGGCGCGCGCTCCCGCGATCGCCTTCTGGAGCCCGAGCAGGTTCGCGCCCGGGTCGGTGTCCACCAGCGCCGCGAGCTTCTGCGAGCCCGCGGGGAGGCCGGTCCGCACCTGGCCGACGTCCTCCGCGACCAGCGGCGCGAGCTTGGCGCAGAGCTCCGCGGCGTGCTTCTGGGACGTCTTGCCGTCCTCCTGACACGCGCTCGCGCTACCGAGCGCGGCGGCCAGCGCACAGGCGAGCACGGCAGGCTTGCTTTCGCTTCGGGCGAAGGTGGAAGAGCGCATCATCGAGAACGACTCTCCGAGGCGAGCGGAGTTCCGGCGGCCGGGACCATCGCGCCTCACAGGGTTTCCGGGGTTACAAAGATGATCTCGACCCGGGCGTTGCGGGCGCGCTCGCTGCCCCCCGGATCGACGACCGGGGACGCGGATCCCGCGAGGAACGGCGCGATGGACGGGCTCGCGGGCGCCCCCGCGGCGGCCGTTCCTCGCGCCGGGCCCAGGGCGCGGACGACGGCATCGGCCCGCGCCGACCATGCAGGCTCTTCCCTGGCGCTGAGCTCCCGGTCCGTGTGCACGACGACGGCCACGGGAAAGGAGGGGTGCGCCGTGGCGACCAGCGCAAGGTCGTGGAGGCGCGCCTCGCCGGCCTTCGTGAGGGCGTTGCCGGCGAACAGCCCGCGAAGCGTGACAACGATGCCGCGATCGTCGCGGACGGGCGACCAGGTGCCTGCGGCCGACAGCTCTGCGAGGAGCGCATCACCGGCGCCAGGCGCGCGGGTCACCGGCGTGGCGGCGCGGCGCGCGGCCGTCAGCGCGGCGAGGCAGCCCGCCCGGGCGCGGGAAGCCTGGTCGATCGGCGCCGGGATGGCGCGGGTGGAGCCGCTCGCCTCCGCGAGCTCCGCGTCGAGCTTCTTGATCGCGGCGGTCGCTCCCTCGAGCTGCGCCGCGAGCTCGGCGCTGCCGGGCTGGGCGCCAGCGGGGCTCGCGGTCGCGGGCTGGGCTCCGGCGGGGCTCGCCGCAGCGGGCTGCGCGCCTGCAGGGGTCGCGGCAGCGGGCTGGGCGCCAGCGGGGCTCGCGGCAGCGGGCTGGGCGCCAGCGGGGCCGGCGCTTGCGGGCTGCGCGCTGTCCGGCGGCGCCGGCGCGATCAGGAGGCGCGCCGCGCCGCACAGCAGGCGGGCCTGGAGCGCGAGCGAGCGCGCTGCGGCGAGGCGCGCCTTCTCGCGATCCGCGTCGGCCTTGCCCGACGGGACCACGGGTTGCGCGTCGCGGGCGACCTTGGTCCGCATGTCGAGCGCGTCGACCTCGGCCGCGACGCGCGACTGCTCGGCCTCGAGGCCCGCGAGCGACGCCTCGCCGGCGGAGCGCTGCGCCTTCGCCTCGGTCTCGGCCGCCTCGGCCCGAGCCACCCGCGAGAGCGCTTGCGCGTGCGCATGCGCCGCGATGGCCTGCTCGCCCAGGATCTGCGCCCCGGATCGATCCTCGCTCTCGAGCGCGGCGAGCGCGTCGCCGCGGAGCTTCTCCGCCCGCGCGAACGCGCCCGGCGCGTACCGCTTCGACTCGGCGGCGACCGCCCCCGCGCGGACATGATCGAGCTCATCGAGCACCGCTGGCCGCGGGATCGGCGCGCACGCGCCGAGGAGCATCCCCGCGATGGCGACCCCTGCGAGGCGACGCGCGCTCAAGGCCTGCCCTCCTGGCCCGCGGGAGCCGTCGCCTTGGCGGCGCCGCCCTTGGGCCCGGCGCCTGGCGCCGCGGCGGCGGCCCGCTCGGCCCCCCGCGTCGCCGGCCTCGCCTCCTTGGGCGTCGCGCCTCTCTTGCCGGCCTCGATCCGCTGCGCTTCGACGTCCGCCGCCGTCCTTGTCGCCTCGCGCGCCTCGGCCTCGATCCGATCGAGCTCCGCCGCGGCGCGGCCTCGCCGCGCCTGCGTCTCTTCGAGCAGCGCGCGCGCCCGCTCGAGCTTCGTCTCGACCTCGCGCGCGCGCTTCGCGGCCTCCACGGCCGTCGCCTCCGCCGCAGCGGCGCGCAGCAGCGTCCTCGCCGTCTCCGCCCACTCGAGGGCCACCGCGTCGAGCTGCCGCGCGTGCGCCGCGTCGCCCGCCGCGCGCGCGCCCTGGGCGCGCTGGAGCGCGCGCTTCGCCTGCGCCACCGGCTCGGCCACGACCCTCGCGGCGCTCGGCGAAGGCCCGCTCGCTGCGATCGGCTCGACGGGCGGCGTCCCGACGGCGGCCTTCTCGCCGTCGACGGCCTTCTCGCCGGCGACGGCTGCGGGCGGGGGCGCGACGCGGCCCTCGATCTCGCGGAGGATCTGCGCCGCCTTGGCGCCGTCGCCGGGGGGCGGCGCGGGCACGGCGGCGAGCGGCTTCTCTCCTCCGCCGTGCGCCAGGGCGTCGGCGCTGCCGAGCGTGGCCGCGAGGGCGAGGAGCAGCGCCTGGCTCGACCGGCGCTGCCGCGCGTCACAGGGCATGGGGCGGGAACGCACGTCCGCCAGGTAGCAAACAGGGCTTCCGCGAGCAAGCGCAGCGGCGCCGCGGCTGCAGGGACGCGCGCGTGGCCGACGCGGGCAGCTCGCGTCACTCCGGAAGGAAGTTGCGGATGGCCCAGTCGATCTGCTGCTGATGCCGCTCGACCAGCGCCTTCGCGCCGCCCGCCTCGTGGAGGAAGACGCGATCGTCGTTGACGAAGACGGTGAGGTAATAAAGGTGCGCTTCCTTCCCCTCGTCGTGCCCGAAGCGCAGCTGGACGCCCGGCTGGCCGTTCCGGGCCTTCACGTCGGTCTTGCCGAGCAGCGCGTAGCCGCCGCCCTCGCGCAGCCGCTTCTCGATCACGCGGGACCAGAAGGCGAGGTCGCCCTTCGGATCGTTCTCGAACGCGCGGATCCCGATCACCAGCCCTTCGGCGGTGGTCGCGCGGTACTCGTCGTCGCCGTAGCGATCGCCGAGGTCGACGAACCCCGGCGGGGTCGCCGGGACGAAGGGCCGGCCGCAGCCGATCGGCGCCGCCGCTCCGGCGAGCGAGGCGAGGAGGACGAAGGCGTGGCGAAGGGAGTGGTTCATCGGAGGCGCCCGGTTCACAGGTTGAGGAGCCGCGAGAGGCCGAGCTCGTTGAGCCAGTCGATGGGGAGCCGCGGTCCCGACGGGGCGAGGGTCTCCGTCGAGCGCGGCTGGAAGGTCACGGTGAGGGTCGAGAAGGCGACCCGATCGCGCAGGAACTTGAGCCGCCCCTCGAGGCGCTCGAGCTCGCTGGACACGCGCGCGAGCTCGCGCTCCAGCTGGATCGACTCCTCGACCTTGGCGGCCTTCTCGAGGAGCTTCTCCAGGCGATCGCGCACGGCACGCGCGTTCCGGATGCGGATGCCGAGATCGAGGAACTCCTCGGTCACGTCCTCGGCGACCACGTTGCGCTGGAGGATGTCGCCGAGCCCCTCCAGGCGCTTCAGCGCCTCGTCGAACCGGGCGGCGGGGATGCGGATCGTGATCGTCCGATCGTCGCGGCGGGCGAGGAAGCCGCCGAGATCCCGCGCGAGCGCTTCGACCTTGCCGAGCGACGCGCCCACCTCGAACACCGCCATCGCGATGTCCGCCGTGTAGACGAGGAGGGGCGCGCGCGCCGCGCTCACCTCGCCGGCGGCCTGGGGCGCGCCCTGCGGTGCGGCGCCGGACGAGGTCGGCGCCGGCTGCGGCGTAGCGGCGGTCGGCGCCGGCCTCGCCGCCGGGGGCTGAGCGCCGCCGCCGGGCGCCGGCGGCGGCGCAGCCTTGGCGAAATCCCCCGCCGCCGACACCTCGGCGTCGTACGACTCCTCGCGCACCGACCCCGAGCGCGTCGACGCGCCGGTCGTCTGCATGACGCCAGGAGGCATCCCTGCCACCGGGGCCGGCGCCGCTCCGTACGACGGCGAGCTGGAGGCGTCGCGCGCCGCCGAAGGGGCGGAGCTGCAGGCGGTGGGGCCGGCGAGCGAGGCAAGGAGAGCCCAGACGGGCAGCGTTCTTCGCATGGTTCCTCGGAGCATGGAGCCGGTGGCAGGCGCTCAACGCGCCGCTTCGGCCGACCTTACACCAGGAGCGCCTCCGGGCGGCGCCTACGCCGCCCCGGGCACGCGGCGGAGCTGGCGCGCCCAGTACGAGACGCCCGCGGCCGCGCCCGCGATCGCCGACGCGGCGAGCATCGCGGTCAGCGCCGAGGGGAGCGCGATCGCGGCGAAGACCGCCGCGAACTGCACCGCCGTGGCGAGCTTGCCAGGGATGTTGGCGCTCGCCGTCGACAGGCGCGCGCCCTGGAAGCGGCGGCTCACCGCGATCCAGAGCGCGAGCGGCAGCTCGAGGAGCTCGCGGGCGAGCAGCGCCGGGATGCCCCAGAGGGGGAGCGCGCCGCTCTCGAGGAGCGTGCCCACCACCGCGAGCGCGAACACCTTGTCCGCGATCGGGTCGACGATCGCCCCGGTGGGCGTCACCTGACCGGAGCGGCGGGCCAGCCAGCCGTCGAGCACGTCCGTCAGGCCTGCGCAGCAGAGGACGGTGAGGGCGAGCGCAGGCTGCGTGGCCACGATCGGGAACAGCGCCGCCAGCGGCAGCCGGGCCAAGCTCAGGAGGTTCGGCGGAAGCGCGAGATCGCGCGGAGACAGGGGCGACATGCGAGGAACTCCACGCGCCGCATGCGACGCAGAAGCCGGGACCCTGACCCGCGTCGAGCGCGGTCGAGCCCGCCTTAACCCAGTCGAGCGCGGCCCTGCCCGCCGCGCCCCGGCCGGCAGCCGCGCCGGTCCGCTTACCGCGAGGCGCCGCCGAGGATCAGCTGGCCACGCGCACCGTGAGCACGGGGATGTTGCTCTTCCGGATCACCTGCTCGGCGACGCTCCCGAGGAAGAGGTGCGTGATCCCCCGCCGGCCGTGCGTGCCCATGACGATCATCGCCGCCCCCTGCTCCTCGGCGGCGGCGAGGATCTCTGTCGCAGGGTCGCCCTCGCGCAGCGCCGTCGAGAGCCCCCCCGTCTGCGCCGAGAGCTGCTGGACCGCGCGCGACGCGGCGGCGCTCACCTCGGCGTGGAACCCGGGCATCAGCGCCGGCTCGAGCCCGGGGTACGTGTAGACCGGGAGCTGATAGACGTGCAGCAGCACGACCTGGTGCCCGAGCCTCGCGCCCAGATCCCTCGCGAGCTCGATGGCCTTCATCGAGGCCGCCTCGAAGTCGACGGGCACCAGTATCACGTTCGCGCCTTCCTTCATCGCGCTCTCCTCGCACGCGGGACGGGTGTCCCATCGAACTTCGACCGTCGCTGACCTCCCGGACGCTTTCGCCGCTGGCGGAGGCGCGTCGCGCGCATCTTGGATCCAAAAATTGGCCACTCCCAGGAGAAATCGTTCCGCCGAGGCCGCGCTGACGCCCTGGGCGGTATGCAGCGCGCTGGGGCGCCGGGGCCGATCCGCCCGGATTCCGGCGGCAAATCGGGTGTCACGCGGGCGCGCCGCGGCGAGCACGGCAGCGCAGGAGCGCGGCCGCGATCACCTGGCGGACTGCTGGGGCCGCATGCGCGCGCGATCGAGCGCGCTGTCGAGATCGACGTCGTCGGCAGGGGCGGGCGCCGCGGGTGCAGGCTCGCCGCCGGCGCGCGCGCGCTGGTGCTCCGCGGCGCGCTGGCTCTGCCGCGCGCGCTCGAGGGCGCTCTGGTTCGCGCGCACGAGCGAGGACAGCAGCGAGCACTGCGCCCTCCGCCGCGCCACGTAGGCGGCGTCGCGCGCGGAGGGCGAGCGCGGGTTCCTCCGCTCCTCGCGCTCGGCGATCGCGAGCGCCTGCTCGGCCTGCTTCAGCTCGGCGATCGCGAGCGGGGAGAGCGGGTTGTCCCGCGCCTGCACGACGGCGGCGCGCGCCGTGACGAGCTCGGGAGGCGGCCCGGCCGCGCTCCGAGCGCAGCCGGCGAGCGAGAGCGCCAGCGCGAGCGGGACCGCGGCGCGCGCGCGGCCCGTCACTCGGCCCGCCCCGCGAGCGTGCTCGCCTCGTCCAGCGTGCGGCCCGCGGCGTCGCGGAGCCCCGCCTCCCTCACCATGAGCGTCGAGAGCTCCGCGTCGACCTCGGCCCTCCGCAGCAGCCAGCGGGCTCCTTCCTTGTCGCCCACCGACAGCCGCCGCCTCGCCTGGGCGAGCTCGCTCTTCGCCAGGGCGAGGTGCATCGCCGAGCGCCGGTCCGCGCCCGCGCCCTCCCGCTCCGCCGCGCGGATCGCCGAGAGCGCGTGGGAGAGCTCGGGCGGCGCCGCCGGCGATCGAATGACGGCACATCCGGCGAGCTCCAGGGCGGCGAGCACGAGCGCGGCTTTGGCGAACATTTGCGTGGATTCCCGATCTCACAGCGCCAGGTGGCACCGTTGTGCACCGTGGCGCATCTCGGGCGCCTTTGTGCATCGACCAGGCCAGCGCGCTCCCCTGCGCGCGAGCTTCTCGCTCCAGCGGGGGCGTTCCGCTGCGTGGCCCGAATGCATGCCGCGGCCCTCGTGCCGTTTCCGGCGCTCGCGCAAAGGATTGCGTGATCCCGCATCGCCTTACGGCGCCTCCGACGGCACGCGCCCCTCGCGCCGCGCGATACCCCGATCGCGTGCAACAGCGCTTGCGGCAAGTTGTCAGGAGAGTGAACTCCCGGCCTCGACCATCCCACCGATCCGATGACCGAGGGAAGCCTCCAGGGACAGGCAGCCGGCGGCCAGGGACACAGAGATCGCCACCAGGGACATGGGCAAGAGCCGGGCGCGGGCCGAGGTGCTCCTGCAAGGGACAGGGAGGCTGCGTATCAGGGACGTGCGGTGAAGCGTCAGGGACCCACATGCGTGCCGCGAGGGACAGGGGGCGACGCGCCAGGGACACCCCGGCGCATCGTCCTCTGTCCCTGGAGCCGTTCTGTCCAGGCACGCCACGTGTATCCCTGTGGCCGTGTCGCGAAGCTCCCGAGCCTCGCGCGCTTCGATAAGGGCCCTGCGCCTCTCGGGGCGCACGAGCTCGGGAGTGACGCGTCGAGGTCCTTGTGAAGGGGAGCCCGGTTCACGGCTCTCCGGAATGGATGCCCGGGATTGCCGCTCCGGACAGGGGGTCCGGCGCCGCAACCCAGGGGAGGTCGAGATGGCGAAGAAGAAGAGCGATATCGAGCAGTGGTCGGACGTCGTCCAGCAGATGAGCGCCGGCAATCTCCCGGCGATCACGGTGCCCTTGCACGTGCTCCTCGGGGAGGCGGTCGACGTGGCGAAGTTCTGCGACAAGTACTGGAAGACACAGGTCGATGCCCAGAAGCGGGTGACCCGCCTGGGCCTCGAGTCGGCGGTCCCGAAGGACGGCAAGAAGGGGGACGCCGCGCGCCTCGGGCCGAGGACGGCAGAAGAGATCCTCTCGCTGCAGCGCGCCACGCAGGAGGCGCAGACGCGGTATCTCCTGACCGTCGAGAAGAACAAGAGCCCTCGCGAGCGCGGGAAGTTCTTGCTGGGGGAGATCTCGGCGACGCTGACCTTCTATTTCGACGACGGCGTGGACGACGCAAAGGACGAGATGCTGGCCCGCATCGAGGCGGCGCACGCGGAGGATCCCGACACGGCCGACGCCCTGGCGAGCGCGCTGGACGACTACGCGCTGCTCGGGGAGAAGCACCGCGACGCGCTCGACGGGCTCGGCGGCTTCGAGTCGGCTCACCTCGACGAGGCGCGCGCCGTGGCGGCCGAGCTGCGGAGCCGGCCGGCGCAGGCGGAGGCGATCTCCAGGCAGGCACAGGAGGCGCTGCTGCTGCGCAACAAGCTGGCGACGCTGCTGGTCGAGCGCATGGGCCTCGTGCGGAACGCGGCGCGCTTCGTGTTCCGTGGCCAGCCGGAGATCGTGCGCGATGTGACGAGCGCGTACGAGCGCCGCAAGCGCGCAGCGGCCCGGCGGGCCAAGGCGACGGCGGCACCCTCGCCCGCAGCACCCGCGCCGGCGACGCCTTCGCCAGCGGCGCCAGCGATGCCCCTGGAGGGCTGAGCGGCAGGCGAGGGGGCTCGCCTCGCCGCGGCAAGCGATCCAGAGCGCGATCGCAGCCCGAGACACAGGCGTCGAGCGACGGTGCCCCAGGGAAGCCCAGCGCTTCCGCTGAGCTTCCCTGGGCGGACCCCGGATGGTACGCTGCGGTCATGAGCGCGCTGCGAGCCAAAGTGCACGGCGGCCGGCTGATCCTCGACGAGCCGACGAGCTTTGCCGAGGGGACCGTGATCGAGCTCGTGGTGGCCGACAACGACGACCTGGACGGAGAAGAGCGGGCTCGTCTCGACGAGGCGCTCGAGGTGTCGCTGGCGAGCGCGCGCGAAGGCACGATCGACGCGGACGAGTTTCTGGCGGAGATCGCGCGCCTCGAGCCGGCGCGCGGATGAAGCGAGCCCGCATCCGGCTCACCAAAGAGGCCGTCCGCCAGGCGAGGGAAGCGGCCGCATGGTGGATCGAGAACCGACCTGCCGCTCCTTCCCTGTTCCGCGAGGAGCTCGCGGCCCTGCTCAGCCTGCTCAGGACAGCGCCCGAGGCCGGAGCACCGCACGCGCACCGGCGGATCAAAGGCGTTCGCCGCGCTCCACTCCCGACATCGCGTTACCTGGTCTACTACGTCGTTGACCGCGAGAGCGGAGAGGTCCTTGTGCTGGCCGTCTGGAGCGCCCTGCGCGGGCGGCCGCCGCAGCTCTCGCTGGAGTGAGCGGCAGCCGGGTGGACTCGTGCACGTAGGCGCGACGCTCGTCGTCCGTTTTCTCCTGGAGCCGTAGCGCCGGAATAGCCACGGTGGCGCAACTCCGCGTCGACGCGACGCTCCGAGCGAGAGGACGTGAGCCCCCCGGCGTCTCTGCCAGCCTCCGCGAATAAATGCCCCGCGCCGGCCGTCTTCCGTCCGCCGGCTTCTTTCTCAGCGCTCGCTGCTTCCGCTACTCTGGCAATCGCTGTGCCGCCCGTCGACCCCAACCTCCGCACCACGATCGTCCACGCGTTCGCCGTCACGGTGGCGGATCCGTCCAGCCTGGTGCGCACCACGTCGCGCGGCGGGACCGACGACCCCGCGAGGAGCAGCAGCCGCGGCCCGTCGATCCTCCCCGAGGTCGGCCAGATCGTCGGCGGGCTCTACCGCCTCGGGCGCCTCCTTGGGCAGGGCATGTTCGGCAAGGTCTACGTCGCCCAGCGGATCGACGTCCCCGAGCACCAGGTCGCCCTCAAGCTCATGCCCCGCTCGCTGTACGCGATGCGGAACGTCGAGCGAGAGCTCGTCATGCTCGCGACCGTCGGGCACCCGCACGTCGTCCAGCTGAAGGACCACGGCATGAACGCCGACTACGTGTGGCTCACCATGCCGGTCTACGAGGGCGAGACCCTCGCCCAGCGGCTCGAGCGCAGCCCCCTCGGCCTGCGCGAGGCGCACGACATCTTCCTCGCCGTCGCGCGCGGGCTCGAGGCGCTCCACGCCGCCGGGCTCCGGCACCAGGACGTCAAGCCCGACAACATCTTCCTCGCCAGGTTCGCAGGCCGCGTCCACCCCATCCTGCTCGACCTGGGCGTGGCCGCGGAGCGGGAGGCCTCCTTCTGCGCCGGCACCGCGCTCTACGCCTCGCCCGAGCAGCTCCGGGCGCTGAACGGCTTCCCCGGCGCCGTGCCGCTCTCGGAGAAGATGGACACCTACGGGCTCGCCACGACCCTGCTCTACTCGCTCGTGAACCCCAGGGACTTCCCGGGCGAGTCCGCGCAGAGCCGCACCGAGCTCGCCGAGGCGCACGACGTCCGCGCCGACAAGCCGCTCGCCGACAACGCGCTGCCAGACCTCACCGGGCGCCCGCGCGAGATGTTCCAGGCCGCGCTCAGGCGATGGCTCGCGATCGATCCGAACGAGCGGCCGTCGATGACCCAGCTCGCCGAGGAGCTCGACGTGCTGCTCGAGCCGGAGCGCGAGGCGGAGCGCGACGCGGAGCGGCTGCGGATCAAGCAGAAGACGTCCTACCTGCGCGCGCGGATCGCGGCCGGCGCGATGACCCTCGTGGGCTGCGCGGTCGTGCTGCTCGGCTTCTCGAAGCGCGAGACGCTGCGGCTCGCGAACGAGCTCGAGCAGGCCCGCCAGCGGGGCGCCGAGTCGTTCGACAAGCTCGATACCTGCGTCGCCAGCCACCAGATCGCCCAGTCCGAGGCGATCGCGTGCCGCGGCGCCCGCGAGCAGGATCGCGCGGATTTCAACGCGACGCTGGCCACCCTCCAGAAGAGCGGCTCCACGTCGGAGGCGGAGCACGCCCGCGAGATCCAGGCGCTGCACGCGACCCAGGCGGCGCGCCTCAAGACGTGCGAGGACAGCGCGGCGGCCGCGCAGAAGGCGGCCATGGCCGAACACGAGCGGCTCGCCGAGGTCGAGAAGGCGCGCGCCGCCGTCACCGCCGAGCGCGACGAGGCCAGGGCGCTCGCCGACCAGCGCTCGGCGGACCTCGCCAACGCGGCGCAGCTGCGGGCCGCGTGCGACGCGGAGCGCGCCAGCTGTTTTGCGGAGCGCGATCGCCTGAAGGCCGACCCGTACGAGCCGGACGAGCCCGCCACCCCGCCGCCTGCGCACGCGCCGCCTGCGCACGCGCCGCCCGCCGCGAGCGGCGCGCCGCCGCAGGCGCCGCAAGCGCCGCAGCCGGCGAACACGGGCGCTTCCCCCGCCGCAGGCGCTCCGGCGCCGGCGGCCCCAGCAACCCCGGCGGCCCCAGCGACGTCCACCGCGGCTCCTCCTTGAGCGCCGTCGCTGGAAGCGCCCGGAGGCGGCGCACGTCGCTGCCGCCAGGCCACCTCTGCTTGTGGCGATCGCCCGGGGAGGCTATCCGTAGGTCCAGGGAAGGCGAGGGCCATGGGTGACATTTCTCGACGTGAAATGCTGCGTCGGTTGAGCGCGGCGGGCCTCGTCCTCGGGGGCGCGGGCGGGCTCGCGGCGGTCCGGTGGGACCGCGGCGGCAGCGCCGCCGCCGCCGCCGAGCGCCAGCAGACGCGGGACTACCGGCTCCGCGACGCTCCTGCCGACCTGCCGCAGCTCGTCGTCGCCCGCGCCGGCGCCGAGGCGCTCGCCGGGGGCGCCCCGGACCCGGCCGCCTTGGTCCGGAAGGCGGTCGACGCCCTCGGCGGGATGCGGCGCTTCATCTCGCGCGGGGACATCGTGGTCGTGAAGCCGAACATCGGCTGGGATCGCACGCCGATCCACGCGGCCAACACGAACCCCAAGGTCGTGGCCGAGGTGGTGCGCCTCGCCTACGACGCCGGCGCCAAGACCGTCATCGTGACGGACGCCTCGTGCAACGAGCCGAACCGCTGCTTCCAGCGCTCCGGCATCTGGAAGGCCGCCTACGACGTCGGCGCGGAGGTCGTCATCCCCGCGGCGCACCGCTTCCGCGGCATGCGCCTGAAGGGCGAGGTGCTCGACGACTGGCCCGTCTACACGCCGCTCGTCAACGCGGACAAGGTCATCAACGTCCCGATCGCGAAGCACCACAACCTGTCCAGGTACACCGCGGCGATGAAGAACTGGTACGGGGCGCTCGGCGGCCGGCGCAACCGCCTCCACCAGAACATCGACGTGTCGATCGCCGATCTCGCGACGTTCATCCAGCCGACGCTCACCATCGTGGACGCCGTCCGCGTCCTCATGCGCAACGGGCCGCAGGGCGGGAACGTCGCCGACGCGAAGGACATGCACACCGTGATCGCGACGACCGACCAGGTCGCCGCCGACGCGTACGGCTGCCAGCTCATCGGCCGCAAGCCGGAGGAGATCCCGTACCTGAAGATGGGCCACGAGCGGGGCCTGGGCACGATGCACTGGCAGAACCTGCGGCTCGCTGAGGTGTAGTACTCATGGCAAACCTCGATCCGACGCCGGCTGCGCCGGCGCACCGTGAACCGGCGGCAGGAGCGGGCGCGGCGCCCGCGAAGGCGAGCGCCGCACCGAGCGTGGCGCCGCCCGCGAAGGCGAGCGCGGCGCCGCCCGCCGCATCCGCGAAGGAGGCCCGCTCGGGCGCGCTGTTGCGCGTGGTGCGCAAGGCCGGCTCGATCGTCCGGCCCGCCCCGAAGCGCCGGCCCGGCTCGGGGCTGCCGGCGCGCAAGGTGATCCAGGTGCTCGTCTGGGTGCGCCGCGCCGTGCAGGCGGGCTGCCTCGGGCTGTTCCTCTACTTCCTGTTCCAGACGGGCTTCCGCGGCTCGTTCGCCTCCGCAGAGGCGCGCGTGCGCCTGCCGCTCCCCGTCGAGGGCTTCCTCCTCGCCGACCCGTTCGTCGGCGCGATGACCCTGCTCTCGACGCACACCGTCTACCGCGGCCTGCTCTGGTCGCTCGGGATCCTCGCGCTGACGCTCGTCTTCGGGCGCGTGTTCTGCGGCTGGATCTGCCCCTTCGGCACCCTCCACCATTTCTTCGGGTGGATCTTCCCGTCGCGCTACGGCAAGGGCGGCAAGCGCGTCGAGGCGAACAAGACGTACACGCGGCAGCGGGTGAAGTACTACCTGATGTACGCCTTCCTCGCGGCGAGCGTGGCCGGCAGCGCGATCGGGGGGCTGTTCGATCCGATCTGCGTGGCGGTCCGGGCGATCGGGCTCGCCGTCATCCCGGCCGCGCAGTACGTCGTCAGCGTGGTGACCGGCTCCGCGGCCGGGACCGGGAGCCGATCGGTGCAGCTCGCCGCGGACCACACGCAGGACTTCCTCGCGGCGAGCGTGTGGCAGACGAAGCAGTTCTACTTCCACCAGACGTGGTTCGTCGGGATCCTGTTCGTCGCGATCCTCTTCATGAACCGGTTCATCCCGCGGTTCTGGTGCCGCGTGCTCTGCCCGCTCGGCGCGTTCCTCGGCGTGTTCGCGCGCTTCGCGCTCTTCGGGATGCAGAAGGATCACGCGAAGTGCACCGACTGCAACCTGTGCCTCGTGCACTGCCAGGGCGCCGACTCGCCCCAGGGCGGGGTGAAGTGGCGGCAGGACGAGTGCCACATGTGCCTCAACTGCGAGAGCGCCTGCCCCGAGGACGTCATCAAGTTCCGCTTCCTGCCGAACCGGAAGAGCGCCCTCGTGACGCCCGACACGGGCCGCCGCACCGCGCTCGCGACCGCCGCGGCCGGCGCGGTGATCATCCCGACGGCGCGCATCGCCGACGTGCTCGACGCGAACTACGACCACCGCGTGATCCGGCCCCCGGGTTCGGTCGAGGAGCGCGAGTTCCTGGAGCGGTGCATCCGGTGCGCCGAGTGCATGAAGGTCTGCCCCAACAACGCGATCCACCCCGCGTTCTTCGAGGCGGGCATCGAGGGGCTCTGGACGCCGATCGTCATCCCGCGCATCGGGTACTGCGAGCACTCCTGCGTCCTCTGCGGCGACGTCTGCCCGACCGGAGCGATCCAGAAGATCACCGAGGAGCAGAAGATGGGCGTCGGCCAGAAGCCGATCTCGATCGGCACCGCGTTCTACGATCAGGGGCGCTGCCTGCCCTGGTCGATGAGCGTGCCGTGCATCGTCTGCGAGGAGTTCTGCCCGACGTCGCCCAAGGCGATCTGGGTCGAGGAGGTCGACATCCCGAAGCGCGAGCCGGTGGCGGCCGAGAGCGGCAAGGAGCCGCCGATGAAGATGGTCCACGTGCAGCGTCCGCACGTCGATCCGTCGCTGTGCATCGGCTGCGGCGCGTGCGAGAAGGTGTGTCCGGTGCAGGACAAGCCCGCGGTCTACGTGACCAGCGTCGGCGAGACCCGCTCGAAGACGAACGTCATCCTTCTCGAGGACACGGACTACAACAAGGCGTCTTGACCGCGCACGCCGGCTCCGCGCGGCGGGACCACGACAGGAGGCAGCTCGGGTGCGCACGCTTCGCTTCTACGGAACCTTCTCGCTCGCCGCGCTGTGCGCGCTCGCCGGCTGCGGCGAGCCGTTCACGGCGGCCGGCGCGGACGCCACGTCCACGTCGTCGAGCGGCGGCGAGGGCGGCGCCGGTGGCGCCGGCGGCGATGGGGGCGGGGGCAGCGGGGGAGGCGGGGGCCCGGCTTCGTCGTCCGCCGCGTCGGGCGGGGGCGGCGCGGGCGGGTGCGGCGCGTGCAAGGACGGGGAGTTCTGCACGGCCAGCGAGACGTGCGTCGCCTGCGCTGCTCGCGGCGGCCTGCTGTCGTTCGGCGCGCTCTCGGAGGTCGAGGTGGCGGGGGCGATGCCCGCGTTCCCGCGCGTGCGCGCGGAGGCCGGAGAGGGCGAGGCGACGCTCCGGCTCGTCTACACGGCCAAGTTCGGATCGGACGACACGAAGATCGCCACGGCCACCGGGCGGCCCTGGACGGCTGGCGAGGCCGTCTCGAGCTTCGTGGTCGACGATGCGGGCCAGGAGTCGGGTCCGCTCCTCCTGCCCCTGGACGCGCCCTCGCCGGTCGAAGGCTTCCCTGCGGGCTCGCTGCTCTTCGATCGCCTCCCCACCGAGCCGGGCAGCCTCCCGCAGCTGCTCGTCGCGGATGGGATCGAGGCGACGCAGGCGAACGCGCTCCCTGCGCTCAACCCGGACGGGGGGAGCCGCTCCGTGGCGGTCGCCCACGGGCTTCGGCCCTCCTACCGGTACTGGTTCATGAGCAGGCACCAGGAGGGCGGCGGGACCACGAGCCGGCTCGTCACGAAGCGCGCAGAGGATGCGGAGGTGCAGGTGCTCGACATCCACCTGCCAGGCGACTGCCCCGCGCAGGGAGACGACCTCGCCCCGTGGGTGACGCCCGACGGCAGCCTGCTCTTCTTCCAGGCGCCCTACAGCGCGCGCGGCGAGTGCGAGGCGGCGTCGGTGCTGCGGAGCTTCTATGTGGCGCTCGGGGACGACGGGCTGCCCGTGGACGGTCAGCCGGCGAGGATGCTGCTGCCGAACCTGGCCCCGACCGTCGCCGTCATGACCCCGTCGCTCTCTCCGGACGAGTGCACGCTCTACCTGGCGTCCAACAAGGACGGGCAGCAGAAGCTCTACTCCGCCTCTCGGCGGTAGCCGGCGCGACGCGTCGGGATCGAGGGTGGGAGGCCTTCAGCGCCGCCCGGCCCGAGGTGGGCCTACCGGGGCGCGGGGAGGCGGGGGCTCACTGCGCGCGGAAGCCCTCGGCAGGGCGGAGGCGCGCGGCGTAGAGGCTGGGCACGATCGTGGCGGCGAGGCAGATGAGGATGGCGATGCAGCCCGTGATGATGAACTCCTGCGGGCGCGCCTGGACGGGCAGGTGGGAGATGAAATAGACCTTCGGGTCGAGCGGGAAGCCGTACACAAGGAGCCCCTTGCACACGGCCACGCCGAGCAGGAGGCCCAGCGTGGTGCCCGCGACGCCGATGATCCCGCCCTGGTAGAGGAAGATGCGCAGGACGGCGGCGTCCGTGGCCCCCATCGCCTTGAGGACCGCGATCTCCTTCTTCTTGTCGAGGACCACCATGATGAGGGTCGCGATCACCGTGAACGCGGCGACCACGATGATGAGCGCCAGCACCGCGCTCATGCCGATCTGCTGGATGCGCAGCGCCGTGAAGAGCCCGTGGTTCAGCTCCTCCCAGTCCATCGTGTAATAGAGCCCGCTGCCGAGGAGCTTGCTGATCTCGCGCGCGATGCCGCTCGCGTTGTCGATGTCGTCGACCTTCATCTCGACGCCGGTCACCGTGTCGCCCTGGTCGTAGAACGCCTGCGTCTCGTAGAGATCGGCGTACGCCAGCTTGGTGTCGTACTGCTCGAAGCCGGCCTCGAAGATCGCGATGACCCGGAATCGCTTGGCGACCGGCGGCTTGATGGCGCCGTTCGCGAACGAGAAGCCGATCGTGGGCGAGGTGACGGTGACGCACTGGCCGAGCTCGAGGGACAGGTTCTTGGCCAGCGCGGCGCCGATCACGATGCCCGGCATCTTGGCGATCTGCTCCTTGTCGGCGCAGGGGTCCGGATCGACCTCGGGCGGCAGCTCGTCGTCATCGGGGAGGACGCTCCCATAGCCGCCCTGCGGCTCGATCGCGCCCCGCGGGGCCCCCTCGGCGACCGCGACCTCGGCCTCCTCGTCCCTGGCGTCCGGCGCGCCGTCGGCCTCGGCCGCGCGCGAGGTCGGGGGCGCGAGCGCGGCGTCGCGCGCGGCCGCGGCGCGCTCGTCCTCGCGGATCCGCGCCTCGTAGGCCTTCAGCAGATCGATCTCGGCGCCCGCGTCCGGCGCGGGCGCGTCCGGCGCGAGCGCGCCCCGCGCCCCAGCGTCCGGCTCCAGGACGGGGACGTCGGGCAACGACGGCACGGCGCGCTCGGCGGGCTTCGAGCCAGGACGACGCAGCCCGGCGAGATCGCCGCCCGGGAGGATGTGACGGGGCAGGTCGAGCACGGCCGTGGAGGCGCCCTCGGCCCCCACGCCGAGGCTCCTGGCCGGGTCGACCCCCTTGACCAGGACGCCGGTCGCCGTCGCGTCGCCGTGCGTCAGCATCATGGGGTTGATGCTGAACGGCGCGACGCCGATGACGCCGGGGACCTTGGAGACCTGCTCCATGATCGTGCGGTACTCACGGAAGTCCGTCGAGTACTTGATCACCAGGACGTGCGCGTTGACGCCCAGGACCTTCTCGCGGAACTCCGCCTGAAAGCCCCCGGTCACGCTCATCACGGTCGCGAGCGCCGCGACCCCGAGCGCGACCCCGAGGATCGCGAACGTGGTGCCGACCGAGATGAACGCCCGCTTCTTGGAGCCGAGATATCGCAGCGCGACCTCGATAGGGTAGCTCATCGCGGTGCCCTCCTAGCAGAACGCGGCGCGCGCGGCACGCTGGGCCGCCATGGTCGGCGACGGGCCGACCCGCGGTCGACGCGCACTCACCTCCGCCTTTCGCGCGCGGGGTCCGCATGATCTCGCTTCCCGGACCGAACGCCTGCTAGAATCCAATCCTGTCGCAGCTGCCGGCATGTGGCGTGCACTTCTGCCCGCGAGCCTTTCATGAGCGCCACCAAAAACGAGCACCACACCGCGCGCAGCAGGGTCTTCAACGCCGAGGAAGGCGCGCTCGAGGAGGCACCGCCGTCGCGCCCCACGAGCGCGGCTGGCGGGGCTCGCTCGTCCGGTGTCGCGGCCGCGTTCGCGCCGTCGTCCATGGAGCCGAGCGGCGCCGATGACGACGTGCCGGTGGAGGTCGAGCTCCGCCCCTCGTCGAGGCCCTCCAGGGCGGGGTGGGTCGAGGGGCCCGCGAGCGAGGTGCCGCCGAGCTTCCGGGCTCCGCCGAGCTTCCGGGCGCCGCCGCCGCTGCGCCAGATGGCCCCGCGGCTCGGGCGGCAGAGCGAGCCGGACGCCGACGAGATCAGCGGGCGAACGAGCCCGGTGCCGATCAGCGAAGGGGAGCCTTCCCTGGAGATCCCGCCGCCGGACGAGGTCGAGCCGCGCGAGCGGCGGCCGCCGGGCGCCAAGGACCCTTACATCGGGACGACCTTCGATCACCGGTACAAGATCGAGCGGCTGCTCGGCGAGGGCGGGATGGGGTTCGTCTACCTCGCCCGCCACAAGGTCATCGACAAGCGCGTCGCGGTGAAGGTGCTCCGCGCGGAGCTCGCGCGGGACCGCGAGATCTTCGAGCGCTTCGTGCAGGAGGCCCGCTCCGCGTCGAGCATCGGCAACCCGCACATCGTGGACATCTCCGATTTCGGCGACCTGCCGGACGGCTCCACGTACTTCGTCATGGAGTACCTGGAAGGCGTGAGCCTGGCGCAGCTCATCGACTCGCCGAACGACCTGCCGATGGAGCGCATCTGCCACATCGCGCTGCAGCTGTCCGCGGGGCTCGCCGCCGCGCACGACGCCGGCATCATCCACCGCGATCTCAAGCCGGACAACGTCTTCGTGGTCGCCCGCGGCAGCGATCCGAACTTCGTGAAGATCCTCGACTTCGGGATCGCGAAGGTGTCGACGAGCACGACGACCAAGCTGACGCGCGCCGGCGCGGTGTTCGGGACGCCGCACTACATGTCCCCGGAGCAGGCCGCGGGGGCGCCCATCGATCACAGGACCGACATCTATTCGCTCGGCGTGATGCTCTATGAGCTCGTGAGCCGCCAGCTCCCGTTCAACGCCGACAACTTCATGGGGATCCTGACGCAGCACATGTACAAGGCGCCGGTCCCCATCCGCGCGCTCGTCGGCGGCCCCGACTGCCCGCCCGGGCTCGAGGCGGTGATCCTGAAGTGCCTCTCCAAGAAGCCGGAGTCGCGCTACCAGACCATGGGCGATCTCCACGCCGACCTCGAGCAGGTGAAGTGCGGGGGCGTGCCTGGCGCGGTCGCCGAGATGATGGCGCGCTCGGGCGGCTTCAACGTGCCGCACGATTACTTCAAGACCTCGAAGGTGATCGTCCCCGCGACGCCGCCGTCGCCCCCGCGCTCGCACTGGCCCCGCTACGTGTGGGTGGCCGGGGCGGCGGCCGCGGTGGGGATCGTGACGGCGATCTTCGTCATCGGCGCGAGCGGGTCTGCCAGGGACAACGCCCAGAAGGCGCAGAAGCCGCCGGTCGAGGCGCCCGCCAAGCCGGCGCCCCCCGAGCCGCCGCCGGTGCAGAAGATGGCGGTCGCGCTGGCCGCGGTGCCGGAGACGGCGGTCGGCTACCGCAACGGCGTGGAGCTGAAGCTGCCGGCGAGCATCGACGTGGAGCAGGGGCAGACGGTCACGATCGACATCCGGGCCGAGGGGTACCAGACGAGCACGGTGGTGCTCGACGGCACCGAGCCGAGCAAGCTCGTGAAGCTCGAGGCCGACGAGAAGAGCGGTCCGAAGGCGAGGCCCGGGGCGGGCCGGCCGCCGGCGGTGCCGGCGACACGGACCCCCAAGAACCCGGATGTCCGGGACCCCTGGGCTCACCCGAAGAGGTGAGCGCGCGCTCGGCGGGGGCCCTGCTCGCCGTGGCCCGTGATAAGCCGCAGGCGTGACCCCGATCGATCACCTCATCGACGCCGTCCCCGAGGACGTGCTCGGCATCTGTCGCCGCCTCCGCGAGCGCGGCAAGCGCGGCTGGATCGTGGGCGGCTGCGTGCGCGACCTGCTCCGCGGGCAGGACGCCAAGGACTGGGACGTCGCGACCGACGCGCGGCCGGAAGAGGTCGTGGCCGCGTTCCGGAAGGTGATCCCGACCGGGATCCAGCACGGGACGGTGACCGTCCTCGTGCGCGGCGTGCCGTACGAGGTCACGACCCTGCGCGGCGACGGGACCTACAGCGACGGCAGGCGGCCGGATCGGGTCGAGTTCGTGGACGACATCACCGCCGATCTCGCGCGGCGGGACTTCACCATGAACGCCATCGCGATCGATCCGGTGGACGGGCACCTCATCGATCCGTTCGGCGGGCGGAGCGATCTCGAGGCGAAGATCATCCGCGCGGTCGGGGATCCGGGCGCGCGGTTCGCCGAGGACGGGCTGCGGGTGCTGCGCGCGGCGCGCTTCGCCGCGACGCTGGAGGGCACGCTGGACCCCGAGACCGAGCGCGCCATGGGCACCGCGCGGTCGCACCAGACGTTCCGCTGCGTGAGCGCGGAGCGGGTGCGCGACGAGTGGCTGAAGGCGATGCGCGCGCGCCGCCCGAGCGTGGCGTTCGAGATCATGCGCCGGACGGAGCTGCTGGCGATCACCTGCCCGGAGATGATCGAGTCGGTCGGGTGCGAGCAGAACCGGTGGCACGCCTACGACGTGTGGGGGCACGCGATGGCCTGCCTCGACGCGTGCAAGCCCGAGCCGATCCTCCGCGTGGCGGCGCTGATGCACGACATCGGGAAGCCGAGGACGCGCGAGTTCTCCGAGAAGACGAGGGACTACACGTTCTATGAGCACGAGCGGGTCGGGGCCGAGATGGCCGACCCGATCCTCACGCGGCTCCGCTTCTCGAACGACGAGCGCGCGCGGATCGTGGCGCTCATTCGACACCACCTGATCTGCTACGACGACACCTGGACGGACGCAGCGGTGCGCCGCTGGCTCCGCCGGGTGACCCCGGCGCTGGCGCCGGATCTCTACGAGATCGGCTTCGCCGACGCGCTCGGCAAGGGGCGCGAGGCGACCGAGGACATCGCCACGATAGGGCGGCTCCGGGAGCGCGTGGACGCGCTGCTCGCGGCGGGCGCGGCGCTCTCCGCCAAGGATCTCGCCGTGAACGGCAATCGATTGATGAAGGAGCTCGGCATTCCGCCGAGCCGGCTCGTCGGCGAGCTCCTGGAGCGCCTCGTCGAGCTCGTCACCGAAGAGCCCGAGGCGAACACGCCCGAGCGCCTGCTCGCGGCGGCGCGCGAACTCGTCGCCTCGAAGAGCACAGTCTAGCGCCCCCGGCCGTCGCAAAGGTGCGAGTCCCGCCGCGGAGCGGACGAGGGGAGCCGCCAGGATCGCTGTGCGCCGCGCTCGCCGCGTGTGCCCGAGGGTGGTCTCGCCGGGCTGCCCCGGGCCGCCTCGTCGCGCGTCGCTCCCATTCACCCGCCCTCGGCCATCTCCTCGCTCCTTTGGTGAGCCTGTCCCAGAGGGCGAGTCGAATGGTCGTGGACAAGGTCCCTGGACCGACAACGGTGGTCGGTTGTCTACCTCCTGTCGGGCTAGATTATTTCATGTCGATCGCGTCCATCGGGACGTGAGTCTGGTAACATCCGTCGCTGCGCATTGTCGCGTTCCCCGATGTGGAGGTCAATTTTGAAGCTCTCGACGAAGACGCTTGTTGGGCTGGTTGGTCTGGGTTTGCTTGCGGCCGCGGCAGCCATCGGTGGGTGCTCCGGCGGGGGTGGTGAGGCGAGCCCCGGCAACAGCGGCTCTGGGAGCGGCAGCGGCAGCGGCGGCAGCGGCGGCAGCGGCGAGACGTCCGGGAGCGGGTTCGGGAACGGCGGTGAGTTCGATGTCGGCTCAGGGACCGGGGACAAGGACGGGGGGCTCAACGAGGATACGGCGTGCATCGCGACCCGATTGCAGGCCGATTACCAGCAGCGCCCGGCCGATATCATCTTCATCATCGACAACTCGGGGAGCATGACGGACGAGATCAACAGCGTCCAACGGAACATCAACCAGAACTTCGCCTCGATCATCGCGGCGAGCAAGATCGATTACCGCGTCATCATGCTCTCGAAGCACGGCAGCTCGGACGTCGAGCAGTCGGTCTGCATCGAGGCGCCGCTCGGCAGCGGGAGCTGCTCGCCGGTCCCGCAGAACCCGAACACCAACCCGCCGCACTTCTACCAGTACAGCCTGGAGATCGGCAGCCTCGACTCGCTCTGTCTGGCGATCGACACGCTGAATGGGGCGATCCCGCCCAAGGGAGAGGCCACGTCGCCCGGGTGGTCGCAGTGGCTGCGGACGGACTCGCTGAAGGTGTTCGTCGAGATCACCGACGACGGCGTCAACTGCACGACGAGGTCGCTCGGCGCGGACAAGGCGGTCTTCGAGGAGGGGGCTGACATCACGCTCTTCGACATCGACGATGATGAGCCCGCGAACAAGAACGTCGCCGGCGGCACCAAATCGGCAGAGGCCTTCGACGCGGCCCTGACGGCGGTCGCGCCGGAACTTTTCGGCTCGAAGGACGCGCGCAACTACAAGTTCTTCAGCTTCGTGGGCATCAAGGAGAACACCCCGCCGACCGCCCCCTGGCCGCCGGAGGCGCCAGCCACCTGGGAGCAGTGCCGGCCGGACTCGGTCGATCCCGGGACGACCTATCAGGTCCTCAGCGTCATGACCGGCGGGCTGAGATACCCGATCCAGCAGCACGCCACCTACGATGCGGTGTTCCAGGCCATCGCGGACAGCGTGATCTCGGGCGCCAAGCTGTCGTGTGAGATCGAGGTGCCCAAGGCGCCGGATGGGCACTCGATCGACCTGAAGACGGTGCAGATCGAGTTCACGCCGAGCAACGGCGGGCAGAAGCAGACCTTCGCCCAGGTGAAGAGCCTCGAGGAGTGCGCCGGGGCGTCCTCGTCCTTCTACATCGAGGAGGGGATCATCAAGCTGTGCGAGGACACGTGCGCCATGGCGGCGCAGGACAACACAGCGGGCATGGAGCTGCTCTACGGCTGTTCGGTCAACCCGAACTGAGCGAGGAGGCGCTCCCGGGCGCGACGCCCCGGGAGCGCCGCCACCTCGGGGCGTCCGGCCGAGCGAGCCCTCTCCGTGGAGGGATCGCGGGAGCCGGGCGCCCGCACCTGCTACCCTGCGCGAAAGGCAGATGCGGGTCGATGTGGCGTGCCGTGCCGGCCACGGCGGGAGCGAAGAGCCCGAGACGGTCACCCTGGGGGAGCGCCGCGTGCGGGTGACGGAGATCCTCGACCGGTGGCCCGGGGGCGATCACCTCTACTTCAAGGTGCGCGGGGACGACGGCGCACGGTACATCCTGCGGCGGGATTTCGAGATCCTCGTCTGGGAGCTCGAGGTCTATGAGGCCGCCGAGGAGGAGAGGGGGACCGGTCAGGGGTAGACAGGCTGGCCGCGCACGAAGGCGCGCTGGACGGTCGCGTCGGACGCGAAGACGAGGTGGTTCAGCGTCTCGGCCTCGCCGATCACGTGCTCGGGGAAACGGACGGCGATGAAGTCCGCCTCCTTGCCGACGTCGAGGCTGCCGACGACGCGGCCCAGGCCGACGGCGTCGGCGGTGCCCTGCGTGGCCAGGACGAAGAGATCGGCGGGGGTCGGGCGGTCGCCGAGGCAGAGGGCGTTGTCGAAGGCGCTCGACATGCTGCGGCGCATGTCGAAGCTGCGGCCGGCGCCGACGTCGCTGCCCAGCCCGACAGGGACCCCGCGCGCGCGCGGGTCGGAGAGGCGCATGCGGCCGCTGCCCAGGAAGAAGTTCGAGTCGGGGCAGTGGACGACCGACGAGCCCGTCTCCGCGAGGCGGTCCCACTCGCGCGGCGAGAGGTGAATGGCATGCGCGAGCAGGGCGCGCCCGGTGAGCAGGCCGACGCGGTCGTAGACGTCGACGTAGTCGCGCGCCCAGGGGTGCGCGCGCAACGTGGCCTCGCCCTCGGCCGGGTTCTCGGCGACGTGCGTCTGCACGAGGAGGCCGTGATCGCGGGCGAGCCGCGCGGCCGCCTCCATCAAGGGACGGGAGCAGCTCGGGGCAAAGCGGGGGGTGATCGCGAACTCGAGGAGGCCGCCGCCCTCGCCGTGCCAGCGCTGCACGAGATCCCGGGCGGCGGGGATGGCCTCGTCGCGAGGGACGCGGAGCGCCTCCGGGCAGCTCTGGTCCATGAGCGTGAGGCCGGCGATGCCGCGCAAGCCGGCGGCCAAGAGGGCGCGGAACAGCCGGTCGGTCGCGCCGGCGCACGAGCTGGAGAAGACGACGCAGGTGGTCGTGCCCGACGCGAGCAGCCGACCCGTGAACTCGCCGGCGACGAGCGTGGCATAGGCCTCGTCGCGGAAGCGGGCCTCCTCGGGGAAGACCGACCGCTCCAGCCAGTCGAGCAGCGGGCCGCTGGCGCTGCCGATGACGCGCGTCTGCGGGAAATGGACGTGCGCGTCGATGAAGCCAGGCATCAACACCGCAGGCCGCAGGTCGAGCACCGGCCCGCGGAACGCGCCCGGGGCGAACGGCGCTGCCTGGGCGATCCGACCGTCGCTGCCGACCACGAGCAGCGCGTCGTCGATGGTCCGGACCTGAGCGCCGTCCGGCGACGCGGGGATCGGGGTGAGCAGGCGACCGCGGTAGGCGCGCGGCGACTCCGGCGAGCGCGCGCTCATCGGATGGCGATCTCGCTCCGGCGGGCCCAGCCCATGAGCAGGTCGCCCCCGCCGTTCTTCATGACGAGGGCCCACGCGCCCGCCTCGCGCACGATCATCACGATCTCGCCGGCGGCGATGGAGCCGACCCGGGTGCCGTCCGCCCGCGGCTCGTCGAGCAGCGTGATGCCGCGCGAGGCGATGCCCGCCTGGAGGCGCCCAGGCGCGCCCGGGTCCTCCTCGTCCTCGAGGGCAGGGCCGTCGTCGTGAGGTGATGGCCGCTCGTCGGAGCCTGGATCCTCGTCGAACGGGAAGCGAGGGTGGATCTGCGCGCCCCGATCCGCCGAGGGACGCCCGTCGAGGACGTGCGCGAACCGGCCAGCGCTCTGCACCGGCGAGCGATCGCCGGCGACCGCCCGAAACACGACAGGCGCCATCGGGAGCAGCACGACGGCGGCGGCAGCGAGGAGCACGAGCCCGGTCAGCCGATCGAGCTGGCGCGCGCGCGGCGGGGCCGGCGCGGCGCCCGGCGGCTCCGCCCGGGCAGCGAGGCGTGTGCCGGCGTGCTCGGCGCGCACGTCGCGGGGGCCAGGCGAGGCACCCTGTCCGGCGGGGGGGTGGTCCATCAGCGCAGAGGATACGCGCTGCGGCGAGCGCGGTCGACTGCGCGGCGAGCGCGAGCGGCCGCGCGCTCGTGTGCGCGGCGGCGAGCGCGTCAGCGGAGCTCGCGCGGCAGCGGGGCGGCGGCAGGGTCGCCGGTGACGGCGCGCTCCGCGGGGACGCCGATCGTGGCGCCGTGGTCCGCGCAGCAGCGGAAGCCCTGCTGGTAGAACATGTGGTTCTCGTCGTGCGAGCGGGTCGAGGGGCGGCAGCGCGTGCGGACAGGGCCCCAGTAGCCGCCCTTCAGGATGGAGGGGCGCTCGCCCTCGCGGACCGAACGGGTCCACTCATCGATGTTGCCGGTCATGTCGTAGACGCCGAAGGGGCTCCGGCAGCGGGGCTGGACGCCCGACGCCATGCCCTGCCAGAGCCGGTCCATCTCGGCCATGGCCGCGGGGCCGCCCCGCGGGCGCAGCGCGGTCTCGATGTACGGGCGCCATGCCTGATCGACGACGCACGCCTCAGGCTCGCGGATGTAACCGTAGGGGTAGGGGCGCGCCTCCTCGCCCTCGCAGGCGAAGGTCCACTCGGCCTCGTCGCAGAGGCGCTTGCCCTCCTCGGCGCAGAGCTCGTTCGCCTCGTAGAACGAGACGAGGATGAAAGGATAGACGCCCTTCTGGTTGGGGTACTCGTAGCGATCCATGCAGAAGTGCATCGGCTTCGTGTCGAGGTCCTTCGACATCGAGAGCCACTTCTCGCGATCGAACTCCGCGCACCGCTCGGGGTAGTCCCTGCTGATCCAGTGCTTGCAGGTGGTCCGCTGCATCTCGTCGATGGAGCGCAGGTCGCCCTGGGTCTTCGGCGCCGGGTCGAGCTTCATGAGGCCGGAGACCTCGACCATGCCTGTCGGGCAGGCGCCGCGGGTGCCCTCGATCTGGTCGGTTGCCTCGCGCGACTCGGCAGGCGACGAGGCGATCTGCCAGTGGCGATCGCGCACGAGGCGCCACTCGAAGCGGAGGCGCCGCGGCAGCGAGCCCGTGATGGCGCCCGCGCCGAGCGTCAGCGGCACGGACGGCGCATCCGCGAGCCGCACCACGAGCAGCGCGAGCGACGCGAGGGCCACCGCGAAGCCGACGGCGACGGCGGCGCGCAGCGCCCTCGCGCGCGGGGGCGCGGGCTTCCGCGTCGAAGGGGCGAACCTGTGCATGATCCCTCGCAGTAAACTCTACTGCGAGGGAGACTCGAAGGCAGACAACTTTTCGCGGAGCCGCCCGAGGTCGGCCTCGAAGCGCCGCTCGCCGGACAGGTCGCGGGTCTCGCGGGGATCGCTCCCGAGATCGAACAGGAGCAGCCGGTCCCGCTTCTTTCGTTCGATCACGAGGAGCTTGAGCTGCCCGTCGACGACCGCGGCGCGGCGGGCCGTGCGAGCGAACACCGGTCCCCGGGGCGCGCGCTCGGTGCCCGTGGCGATGGCGGTCAGGGAGGCGCCTTCGACGGCCGTGGCCTCCGCGCCGCCGATGTCGAGGACGGTGGGCGCGAGGTCGACCGTGCTCACGGGATGCGGATAACGGCCTGGCGCGGCGCCGGGGAGGGCGATGACGAGGGGGACGCGGATCGCCTCCTCGTAGAGCTCGACGCCGTGCCCGACGGGGCCGTGCTCGCCGAGCCCCTCTCCCTGCGAGCCGTGGACGATGACCGCCGTGCGGCCGGCGCGGGGGCCCCTCGCCACGGCGTCGAGCAGGGCGCCGAGCTGCCGGTCGACGTAGGCGATCTCGCCGTCGTAGGCGGCGGTCCTGCCGGAGCCGAAGCGGATGCCGGGGTGGGCGACGTAGCGCTCGTGAGCGTCGAAGAGGTGGAGCCAGAGGAAGATCGGCTGGGTGCGCTGGGCATACCCCTCGAGGAGCTCGATGGCCTTCTCGACCGCGAGGTGGCCTGTCGCCTCGCGCTCCGGGTGGGCGTCGCCGTAGACGGTCTCGAAGCGGTCGAACCCTTGATCGAAGCCGCGCTCCTGGCTGATCCACGTGAACGAGCTGACCGCGGCGGTGAGGTAGCCGGCGCGCTTCATGCGCTCCGCGAGGGTGTCGTTCTCGGGCAGCAGCGTCGGCCACTCGCGGCGGTCGCGCGCCGCCCGGTTGAGGCGGCGGCCGGTGACGAGCGGCGAGATGGCCCGCTGCGTCTCGCTCGAGGCGGCGTAGGCGCGCTCGAACAGCACGCCGCGGGCCGCGAGCTCGGCGAGCCGCGGGCTGGTGTCGCGGCCGTAGCCGTAGGCCGACGTGTGGTCGGCGCGGACCGTGTCGAGCGTGATGAGGAGGACGTCGGGGCGCATCGGCGCGGCGGCGGGCGCGGGGGAGGCAGGCGTGGCCCCGGCGGGGGAGATGGACTTCGTCAGGACGGCCGGGATGACCGCGCCGCCCTCGTCGCGCGCGGCAGGCGCCGACGCGGCGCGCACGTGCGCGGCCGCCGTGGCGCCGGCGGGAGCGGCCGGCGGGGCGCCGGCGGGAGCGGTCGACGCGGCGCTGGATGCGGCGGCAGGCTTGGCGCCGGCAGCCGCGGTCGTGAGGGCGCCGGCAGGCGAGCCAGCGACGGCCCTGGCGGGCAAGGGGGCGGCGCCCTCGTGGGCTCCGTCGCTGCAGTCCTGATCGATGCCGTCGCCCGGCGTTTCCCGCGCGCCGTGATACCGGGTGGGGTCGCCCTCGTCGCAGTCGAGGCCGCCGAAGTGCGAGCCCATCCCGTCGCCGTCGCGGTCGGTCCACTGCTCGAGCGCGCTGAAGAGGGTGGCCGCGAGGCCGCCGCCGGCGCGCACGGCCTGGCCGAGCGGGGGGAACGACTCGATCCGGGCGGTCGCGGTCATGAGGACCAGGGCGGCGAGCGGGACGCCCGCGATGCCGGCGAGGCGGCCGACGGCCGCGCTGAGGTCGACGCTCGAGACGAGCGCGGTCGCCACGAGCGCGATGGCGCCGTCGACGATGGCGGCGCGCACGGCGGCCCCGGCGTCGCCGCTCGTGTTGCCCGCGTGGGCGGCGAGCGGCGCGAGGGCGGCGACGAGGGGCACGACGCCGATGGCCGTGCCGGCGACGGCGAGGAGCCACGGCTTCACGCCGCGGGCGGCGAGGCGATCGCCGAGCGCGACGAGGCGCTGGGTGACGAGCGCCGCCGCCGCGACGCCGGCGAGGCCGAGGACGCCGAAGGTCGCGCCGGCGAGGCCTCGGTGGTGGGTCGTCGCCTTGAGGAGGGCGGCGAGCGCGGCGAGCACCGGGAAGGCGACGCCGATCCAGAGCGCGACGCGGAGGACGGCGAGCCGCTCGCCGCCCGTGCCGACGATGCCGCGGAAGCCGCGGCCGGCGGCGCGCGAGAGGATGAGCGCGAGCGTGACGAGCGGGAGCAGGACGGCGGTGCCGACGAGGAGCCCGTCGAGGAAGGAGGCGCCGGCGCGGGCGGTGCGCAGCGCGGTCGGCACGGCGGAGAGCGAGGCGACGCCGAGGCCGAGCACGCAGGCCTCGCCGAGGCGGGTGGTCCAGGCGCTGCGGCGCGGCGGCGGAGGGGCCGACCGCCCCGGCGGGGGGAGGGACCGCCCCGGCGGCGCGCTCTGCCGGGCGGGCGGACCGCTCTGCGATCGCGGCGGGACGCTGTCATGAGAGCCGGCGGCGCTCGGCGGCGGCGGGGGACCTGGTTCGGCGGTGATCATGGGCACGCAGGGGGGAGGGCCGCGCGGGCGCCTCGCGAGGGCCGGTCGCGCCTGGCTGCGAGGTCGTGCGCCCTGGAGAACGGGGCCTACCATCGGTGTACCGGGCCGCAAAGTATCCTGCGGGAGCGGACGAGCCGGAGGCGGCGGCAGGGCGCGGGGACCGGGCCGCGAGGGCGCCTTTCGTGTAGGCCGGGCGGCGCGGAAGGCGTCGCGCTGGAGGTATCCGACCGGCCGCGCGCGCTGGAGACTGCCGGCGGCGCAGCGTGAACGCTGCGTTCGTGAGGCGCATGATCCCGTGCAGCACGTCGAGCTAGCGATCATCCCCGAGGATCGAGCGCAGGTGCGCCCGCGCGCCTCGCAGCCGAGACTGCACCTCGCGCTTGTTCAGCGCGAGCGTACGCGCGATCTCATTCAGACTACGGCCCTCGTCGTACCTGGCGAGCAACACCTCTCGGTAGTCCGCCGGCGCGTCGCGGAGCGCATGCCGGAGGCGTGCGTTGCGCCGCTCGGCCAGCACGACGTTCTCCAGGCTGGCCATGGTCACCGATGGAAGCGAGGCGACTTCCTCGATGTCGCTGTATGCGACGAAGCGCGCGCGCTCGCGTCGTCGAGACCGCAGGAGAGGGAGCGCAGCGGTTGCGGTCAGCCTGAACAGCCAGCCGTCGAAGCTGAGCTGGCCGCGGAGCGAGCGAATCTTGAGGGGGATCTGCAGCAGTACTGTTTGGACGAGGTCGATTCGATCTTCATCGTCGAGCGGATAGCGTGCGACCTGGCCGGCTATGCGCGGGTGGGCATGTCGCGTGAGCGCTTCGATTGATCGGCGGTCGCCGTTGAGCGCATGGTTGATCAATTCGAAGAGCGTCGTTCGTGTTCTGTGGCAGCGTTCGGGTGCTCCAGCGGTGAGGCCGGTGTTGGTGTCACTTTGGCCATTTTGTCCATTTGTTCACTTGATCCAGCACGAGCGGCCTCTCGATCAGGCCAAAGTGCCGGGTGCCTTGCAAGAGTTTGATTTCGATGTTGCGTGAGAGTCTCCTTGTGGGGACGTTTGTGGCGTTGTTGATGTGGTCGATGAAGCGGTCATTGGCCTTCGATTCGGAGAGCAAGGCCTTCTGCCGGGCCGCGCTGGCGCCATGCTGCCCGGAGCTGGTGGGCCCATGGTCGCTTGCTCGCCGCGGGTCAAGGCCACGGAAGCGACATCCGTCCTGCTGAGCAGCTCTGCCGCTGGACGCGGCCCGGAGCGATGCGGCCTTCGATCTCCCCGGACCAGAGCTCGCTGAAGTCTAGGGCCCGGTGGCGCCAACGCGTGTCTTGCTCCGTCGCTGGTGTCGGGGCTGGAACTGCCACAAAGTGCGGTTACGTCTTGGACGACCCAGGCGAGGAAGTCGCCGAGATGACGGAGCTCGAGGCGGGCGATCCACGCCCGGTCGTCCATCTCCGGCGAGCGCACGCGGGCAAGGGCCACCTCCTCGGCCTGCTCGCGGGCTTCTTTGGGATGCTCCTCGTCATGGCTGCCTTGTCGCGCGGCACCGGCGGAGAGCCCGCGTTCACCGTGTTTGCCGCGGCGTCCGTCCTCCGCAGGGCCGTCGGTCGCCTTTGGCGTTGCCGCGTGGCCCTGGCGTCCGACCGGAGCTAGAAGAGTAAGGAAGAGGCCGTCGGTCGGCACTCCGGGCTGAGCGCCCCGGGGAGTACGCCGAGCGGCCGCAGCCGAGCTTCGATGGATGCAGCCTCCATGGGCTGATGCTGATATGGCGGGCCGTTCTGCGTGGGGCTCACGACCGGCGCGCTGGCTCGGCGAGCCAGCGGACCAGTGCGTCGCCCTCGAGCTCGAGCAGCGTGTCCTCGACCTCGCCCGGACCGAGCGCGCGCGCCCGATCGAGGATCGAGCGCTCCTCCTCCGTGGTGGGTCGCCGCCCGACCCGCCGCGCGAAGAGGCGGCCGAGCAACTCGGCGATCGCCTCCTCACGGCCCTTCAACTGTCCCCTCTGCTCCGCCTTCTGCTCGGCCTCGATGATCATCTCGCCGATGATCGGCGTGCGCCGAAGCAGCCCTTCCTCCATGTCCTCCACCATCGTGACGAGCTCCTTTTGCAGATTGTGCCCCCAGGGGTCGACGGTCGCCAGTACCAGGAACGCCGTGTACAGCTCCGCCCGCTCCTCACCGGTCACCGTCCGCGCGTGAATCTGGGCGATGACCTCCCGCATTGCCTTCGCGGTCGCGTCCCTGGCGAGCGGCGCGAACGCCAGCCAGAGCACGCTACCGCGCGCTCGGAGCTCGGCGACCGTGCGTTGATAGACCGCGTCGATGCGGAAGTGCGTACCGCTGAACCGCCGCTCCGGCCAGGCCGTTCGGAGCACGCCGGTCACAGGCAAGCGCTGCTTGCGGCCCGAGAGGACCACGGCGACGCTCTCGATGGGCGGCACCGGTTCGCGGGGCGCTTCTATGCGCAGCGCGGCAAAGAGGAAGCCGAGGTACTCGAAGACCTGAGCCGGAACCTCGTCGCGCAGCGCGAAGCAGAACTCGACGTGTAGCACGCGCAGCGTGCCGTCGATGCGAAGGCGCAGCGCCTTGTCCAGGCGACGCTCGAGCTTGGTGACCTGGGTATCGATCCAGCCAAGGACCTCGACGGAATGGCCTTCCGGGGTGAAGGCGCGCGCAAGGTCTTCGGGTCGCCTCCGGGCGATATGGCGTAATGCGATGTCGGCGTCTCCCATGCAACGCGTCGCTCGCAGGGAGCGTGCCAGAGGGTGGAGGGCAAAAAGTGACGGCATCCTCGCGTGTCTCTTGAGCTCCGGGGGGTGGCGGCGCCATGGCGGATCGCCGCCCGCGTCCAGCGGGAGCAGCCGATGAGCGGCAGCGCGATCGTGTCGTTCGGCGCGGCACAGCCGCTGGGAAGCTCACCCTTTCCACGGCGAACCGCTCCGAGACAACCTGTGAGCAGCCCGAGCCCGTCGAGCGTGGCTATCTCTCCTCAGATCGACGCTGCCGTTGCCGCCTCGTCTGTGCTGCCGGCAACTCGGAAGCGATGCGCTCGGAGTCGAGGGGGCGCCACGCGAGGCCGGCAAGATGTCTGCTCGGGTGCGCCAGGGACCCGCGCGGCGCCTGGCAGCAGGTGCCCGCTGGCGGGCTCCGGGCAGGTACGCCACGATGGTGAAGCCGTGTCGCGCCCCGCGCGCAAGCTCGCCACGATCGCGGATCTGCTGGCCCTCCCCGAGGCGCAGCGCTTCCACGAGATCATCGGCGGCGAGCTCGTCCCGAAGTCGATGCCCTCGCAGAAGCACGGCGGGGCCCCGGCATCGCTCGCCGGGATCGTGTTCCGCCCCCGCAACCGGCGGTCCGGCGGTCGCTGGCCAGGGGGTGGTGGTTCGCCATCCCCGGACGAGGAGTAGAGCCGCACCTCGACGGGACGGGGGAGCGCGCGGCCGCGCGGGAGCGCCCTCGACGGCGCCCCCCGGGCTCGTCAGGCCTGAGGCCGAGCCGACGGGGCGCCCGGACGCCCGCTCATCGGCAGTCCGCTGGACCAGCCCCTCGCCATGCCCTGGACCATGGCCTCGTAGTCGGTCGCCTTGCTCCTGCGATCCCTCGCCTCGCAGAGCGCAGGGTCGGTCGCGAACAGCGAGCGCGCGAGGTCGCGGGCGCCCGCGTTGATCGCGGCGTTCTTGGCGTGGCGGCGCTTCGTGAAGGCGGTGAACGCCTCCTCGAGGGAGGCCGCGCTGCTCAGGCACTCGGCCAGGTGCCACGCGTCTTCGAGGGCCTGACTGGCGCCTTGGCCCGACGTGGGCAGCGCCGCGTGCGCGGCGTCGCCGATCAGCAAGACGTTGTCTCGATGCCACGTGTCGATGGGATCGTGATCGTGGACGTAGATCTTGTTCATGCGCTCGGAGGGCGTCTCCTCTATCAATTCCGGTATCGGGCTGGGCCACCCGCGGAAGAGGGCGCGGAGCTCGGCCCGGTAATCTGCTGGCTCCTTGCCCCGAGCCTCAGGGCAGGCCGCGGCGCCGGCCCAGTACGCCTTCGACCGAGATACGGGCACGACGCCGAAGCGCACGCCGACACCCCAGCAGTCCATCACCTCGATCTGCGATTCCGAGAACACCGCGCGATCGCTCTCGAACGTGCCAAGCCAGTTGACGAAGCCCTGGTATCTCGGGCGATTGTCGCCGTGCACGAACGCCCTCGCGACCGATCTCATCCGCCCGTCCGCTCCGAGGATCACGTCCGCCGCGACGGTCGCTCCGTTCGCGAAGTGGACGCTCGCCGGGCCGGCGGCCGAGGGCTCGATGCGATCGGCGGCGTGCCCGTACCGCACGCGGACACCCAGCCCGTCGACGCGGGACAGCAGCGCCGCCTGGAGCTCTCTCCTCAGCACCGAGAGGCTCGGGGACCCCATGAGCTCGTCCAGCTTCCGGATGTCCAGCGCGCCGAGCTCCTCGCCGGTCCACGAGACCCTCCGCATCCGGGTCGGGCGCCCGGCCAGCCCGGCTACGGAGTCCAGGAGCCCGAGCTCCTGGAGCACGAACGAGGCGTTTGGCCAGCAGACGATCCCCGCGCCGATGTCCGTCGGCGCAGCGTGCCTCTCGAAAACCTCCACGTCGAACCCCCGTCCGGCGAGGGAGATCGCCGCGCCCAGCCCGGCGATCCCGCCTCCAAGAATGGCTATCCTCAACATGAACCTTTCCGTGCTCTCTCGTGGCCTACCTGCGACCACGACCCCAGCAACGACGCTGGTTGTGGTTGCATACCACACGCCTCACTTGAGCGCTGGCTTGATGTCGAGGACCGGTGTTCCGTCGATGGCTTCGATCGGGCCGATCCGCAGGCGGCCCCCGTCGATCGCGCGCACGAGGACGGGATGGAGGCCGAGAGGGTTCGGCCTGTCCGGAGATCGCGTCGCGAAGACACCCGTGAGAGGACTGCGCTCGTCGGACCGTGGGTGGACCTGGAGGACGTCGCGACGCGCCTGGTGAAACCACGTGATGACGATGATCTCGTCGCCGACGGCGAGGCCAAGCAGTCCTTCCGCGGCCCACGGGTACACCTCGAGCCAGGCATCCGGCGCTCCCTCCGAGCCTTGCCTGGGCGCCTCGCTGCGCTCTTTGAGCAAGGACCGGATCACGCCAACCGGGCGCAGCTGAGCGCCGTCCAACGCCGCCTCGAGTACCATGGTGCTCATGGAGGGTAAGGGGATGCCAGACGATGTGCTGGTGTCAACGGCGAATCGTCACGCGTGCTCGGTTGACTCTCAATCGACCGTCAGTCGACCGACGACCGACGTTCCTTGCGCGACGCAAGCTGCCGCCAGCGGGGGGGCTTCCAAGCACCAAGCACCAAACACCAAGCAATATTCCACGTCTCTTATCTCGTCTGCCACATGACGGACGTGATGCGGCGCCGGCCCGAGCGCAGAGATCGTCGACAACGTGCTCTCTATCCTTCAGGTTCTACCGAGGCGCCGGCGAGAGCCGGTATCCCGCGCCGGCCTCCGGGCCGCTGTTCACCGTCGCGATGCCGGCGCTGGCTGCCTGCGAGGGCACGAGGGTCCTCCAGCGGAGGCGCCGCCGCGGATGGCGGTGGAGAGCGCGGAGGCCTCGGAGGTTCGCTGATCCGAGGAAGCTCGGGCCATGGCGGCTGAAGCGGCGGCTCGGCGGCGACTCAAGGCGCGCGCGGAACCCGCTTGACGCTCGTCGCACCCGCAAGCTATGTTCCCCGCATGTCCCGCGCGCTCCCCGCGTCCTGCGCTCGCTGCTGTTCCGAGGCCTTCGTCCTCGGCGGCGCGTCGCGCTCGGCCGTCGAGGTGGGTTCGTGCGTGGCAGGGCTGCGCTGGTGGCGCTGGTGCTGTACCACGGCGGGCCCTTATCCCGGGTAAAGCGCCTCCCTGCGAGGAGGACGACCTGAAGGAAAGAAGAAAGAGGGCCCGCCGGAACAACGGTGGGCCTTTTCGCTTTTGTCCGCTATGCAATGCGCCGCAGCGCGACACCCGAGTCCCGAGGATCAGTGTCTGCCAGAACAGCCGTGAACATGAGGAGAGAACCATGATGCATGCAGTCATCGATGCGCTCTGCGCCGGCGTGGACCTCTCCACGGAGCAGACCGAGGCGCTGTTCCGCGACCTGATCGCCGGGGCGCTGACGGAGATCGAGCTCTCCGCGCTGTTCGTCGCGCTCAAGGCGAAGGGCGAGACCCCCGCCGAGATCGCGGGCGCGGCGCGCGCGCTCCGGGGGACGTCGGTGCCGTTCGCGCGGCCGACCTATGCCTATGCCGACTGCTGCGGCACCGGCGGAGACGGGCAGTCCACCGTCAACGTGTCGACGGCCGTCGCCTTCGTCGCGGCCGAAGCAGGCCTGCCGGTCGCCAAGCACGGCAACCGCTCGGTCTCCTCCCAGTGCGGGTCGGCCGACGCGCTCGAGGCGCTGGGCGCCCGGCTCGATCCGCCGGCCGAGGTCTCGCGCCGCGCCCTCGATGAGGTCGGCTTCTGCTTCCTCTTCGCGCCGCAGTACCACGCCGGGCTCCGCCACGCGATGCCCGTGCGCCGCGCCCTCAAGGTGCGCACGATCATGAACCTGCTCGGCCCCCTCGTGAACCCGAGCGCGCCGCCGATCCAGGTGATGGGCATCTACGATCCGGAGCTCGTCACCCACGCCGCGCGCACGCTCGGCATGCTCGGGTGCCAGGCCGCGCTCGTCGTCCACGGCGGGGGGCTCGACGAGGTCGCCCTGCACGCCCCGACGCGCGCGGCCCGGCTCCGCGATGGGGTCGTCGAGGAGCTCACGATCGACCCGGCCGACGCGGGGGTCGCGCCGGCGCCGATCGACGCGCTCCGGGGCGCCGGCCCGGCGGCGAACGCGGCGTGGCTCCGCGACCTGCTCGCCGGGCGCGGGGCGCCCGCGCACCGCGACGCCGTCGCGATCAACGCCGGCGCGCTGCTCTGGATCGCCGGGCGCGCGGAGGGGCTGCGGGAAGGGACGGCCCTGGCGCTCGACGTGCTGGGCTCCGGGCGCGCGGCGGAGCGGCTCACGCGCTTCGTGGCGCTGAGCCGGGACGGGGCCCAGGAAGCGCGGAAGGAGGCGAAACATGGCTGAGCAGGGCAATGTGCTCGCGCGCATCGTGGAGCGGAAGCGGGCGGACGTGGCGGAGCGCGAGCGGCGGACCCCGCTCGCCAGCCTTCGGGCGAGCGCGCCGCCCACCTCGCGGAGCCTCCGGCGCGCGCTCTCCGCGCCGGGCGCGCGGTTCGTTCTGGAGTGCAAGAAGGCCTCCCCGTCCGAGGGCCTCATCCGGCCGGATTTCGACCCGCACGCCGTCGCCGCGGCGTACTACGGCGTCGCCGACGCGGTGAGCGTGCTGACCGACGAGCCCTTCTTCCAGGGCAGCTTCGAGATCCTCCAGGCCGTGCGCGCGGTCGTGGACGTCCCGATCCTCTGCAAGGACTTCGTCGTGACGCCCTACCAGGTGATCGAGGCGCGGGCGCACGGCGCGGACGCGATCCTGCTCATGCTGTCGGTGCTGGACGACGCGACCGCGCTCCTGTGCCTGGGCGCCGCCGAGGCGCTCGGCATGGACTGCCTCGTCGAGGTCCACGACGAGGCGGAGCTCGAGCGCGCGCTCGCGCTGCCGGCGCCCGTGATCGGCATCAACAACCGCGATCTCAAGTCGCTCAAGGTCGATCTCGCCGTCTCGGAGCGGCTCGCCCCGCGCGTGCCGCGCGATCGGATCGTCATCGCCGAGTCGGGCGTCGAGTCGCGCGCCCACGTGGAGCGGCTCGCGCCCTCGGTGGACGGGTTCCTCGTCGGCACGTCGCTCATGCGCAGCCCCGACATCGCCGACGCCGCGCGCGCGCTGGTGACCGGCAGGGTGAAGATCTGCGGCCTGACCCGGCCCGGGGACGCGCGCGAGGCGGAGCGGCTCGGGGCCCGCTTCGGCGGCCTCGTCTTCGCCGAGACCTCGCCGCGGCGGGTGACGCGCGAGCAGGCCGAGATCGTGGTCGCCACGGCCGCGGGGCTGCCCTTCGTCGGTGTTTTCCTCAATCAATCCGTGGATTTCGTCGCCGATACGGCGCGGGCGATCGGGCTGCGCGCCGTGCAGCTCCACGGCGACGAGGACGCGGCGTTCATCGAGGCGCTGCGGCGCGCGCTCCCCGAGGGGTGCGAGGTCTGGAAGGCGGTCCCGATGGCGCCGTCCGGGGAGGCAGCCAGCGCGGCCGGCGAGGCGGGCGCTGGCGCGGAGGTCGAGCGCAGCGCCGATCGGCTGGTCTTCGACACGCGCACGGCGGAGGCGCGGGGAGGCACGGGGCGGACGTTCGCCTGGAGCGCGATCGACGGCCACCCGGCGCGCGCCCGGAGCCTGCTCGCGGGCGGGCTGAACCCGGACAACATCGCCGCGGCGCGCCGGGTGGGGACGTGGGGGCTCGACGTCGCGTCGGGCGTCGAGCGCGCGCCCGGCGAGAAGTGCGCCGACCTGCTCGTGCGCCTGTTCGACAGCGCGCGCGGCCCGTCGCGCCACGACATTGACCCCGCGGCCCCGGCGGACCGCGCCTCCCCCTGACGGCACCTCTCACGACCCACAACGCACAACCGACGATCGAGGCAATCACCATGCAGCAAAGCGGCCGCTTCGGCGCCTTTGGCGGCGCCTATGTCCCGGAGATCCTCGTGCCCGCGCTCGAGCAGCTCGAGCGCGCGTACCTGGAGGCGCGCGGCGATCCGTCGTTCGCGGCGGAGTTCGACGGGCTGCTGACGACCTACGCGGGGCGCCCGACGCCGCTCACCCTGTGCCGGAACCTGACCGGCGACCCGCGCGTGAAGCTGTACCTCAAGCGCGAGGACCTGCTCCACGGCGGCGCGCACAAGACGAACCAGGCGCTCGGCCAGGGGCTGCTCGCGCGGCGCATGGGCAAGCGGCGGCTCATCGCCGAGACCGGGGCCGGCCAGCACGGCGTCGCGACCGCCATGATCGGGGCCCTGCTCGGCATGCCGACGCGCATCTACATGGGCGCGAAGGACGTCGAGCGGCAGCGGCTCAACGTCTTCCGGATGCGCCTCATGGGGGCCGAGGTGGTGCCCGTGACCTCGGGCTCGCAGACGCTGAAGGACGCCCTCAACGAGGCGCTGCGCTACTGGACCGAGAGCTACGAGGACACGCATTACCTGATCGGGACGGTCGCCGGGCCTCACCCGTTCCCCACGATCGTGCGCGATTTCCAGTGGGTGATCGGCCGCGAGGCGCGCGCCCAGATCCTGCAGGCCGAGGGGCGCTTGCCCGACGCGGTGGTCGCGTGCGTGGGCGGCGGCAGCAACGCCATGGGGATCTTCTCCGAGTTCATCCCGGACAAGGACGTGGCGCTCGTCGGCGTCGAGCCCGCCGGCCACGGCCTGTCGACCGACAAGCACGGGGCGACGCTCCTCAAGGGCCGCCCGGGGGTGCTGCACGGGTCGGAGACCTACATCCTCCAGGACGAGCAGGGGCAGGTCGCCGAGACGCACTCGGTTTCGGCGGGGCTCGACTACCCCGGCGTCGGGCCGGAGCACGCGCACCTCATGACGTCGGGCCGGGCGACGTACGTCGCGGCGACGGACGACGAGGCGCTCGACGCGTTCCAGCGGCTCTCGCGGAGCGAGGGCATCATCCCGGCGTTCGAGTCGGCGCACGCGATCGCGCACGCGCTGAAGATGGTGGCGGAGGCGGCGCAGGCAGGGCGCGAGGCGGTGCTCGTCGTGAACCTGTCGGGCCGCGGAGACAAGGACATGGAGCAGGCGCAGAGGCTGCTCGATCCCGGGAGGTCGACATGAGTCGGGAGACGGTGACGACGCGCTACGATCGCGCATTCGAGCGGCTGCGGCAGCGGGGCGAGGGGGCGTTCATCCCCTTCCTGATGCTGGGGGATCCCGACCTGGCCACGAGCGCGCGGCTGCTGCGCGCGGCGGTGGAGGGCGGCGCAGACGCGATCGAGGTCGGGATCCCGTTCTCGGATCCGATCGCGGACGGCCCGACGGTCCAGGCCGCCGCCGTGCGGGCGCTCGAGGCCGGCGTGAGGCCGTCCGACTGCATCGAGCTCCTGGCGCGCTTCCGGGCGGAGGCGCCGGAGGTGCCGATCGGCATCCTGACGTACGCGAACCTCGTGAAGCACCGCGATCTGGCGGGCTTCTACGCGTCGGCGGCCGCGGCCGGGGTCGACAGCGTGCTCGTCGCCGACGTGCCGGTGAAGGAGTCGGATCCGTACGTGGCGGCGGCGCGCGCCGTGGGGGTGGCGCCGGTGCTGATCGCGCCGCTCAACGCCTCGGAGGCCACGCTGCAGCGGCTCGCGGAGCGGTGCGACGCGTACACCTACTGCGTCACGCGCAAGGGCGTGACGGGGGCGGACGAGCAGCTGCGCCTCGGCCACGGGGCGCTCTTCGAGACGCTGCGCCGGTTCGGTGCGCCGCCCGCGATCCTGGGGTTCGGCATCTCGAAGCCCGAGCACGTGCGCGACGCCCTCGCCGCCGGGGCGTTCGGCGTGGTCAGCGGGTCCGCGGTCGTCCAGCGGGTCTCGGCGAACGTCGGTGATCCCGAGGCCGCCGCGCGCGCCGTCGCGAGCTTCGTGCGCGAGATGAAGGCGGCGACGGCGCGCTGAGCGCGCCGGCCGGCGGCCGTCCGAGGGCGCGAGTCGACCGGCCGCCGTCCGAGAGGGCAACCGGGGGCTCGCCAGGGGCGCCGACGCCGATCGTGCGGCGCCGGCGCGCGGCCCGGCGGCATGGGACGATGTCGTTCCACCCGTCGAGCCGGTCGGGTTCACGGCGGAGCGCCGTCGCTACAGCGCCATGCGTGGCTCGCCTTTCGGGCGGCGAACCGAGCTCACAGGCACGTGGCGTCGCAGAGTATCTCCGAGAGCGCGATGCAGCTCTCGTCCCACCCGATCGTGCAGCAGAAGCTGTCTCCATCCTCCCCGCATACGGTCTCGACGCAGCTGTTGCAGGACGGGTCGAGCGGCTCGCCCATCTCGCAGAGGTCGTGGGCGCACCCGCAGGCCCGCCCGCAGGCGGCGGTGAGGCCGGCGACGCAGTGGGTGTCCCAGTTGCTCATGCAGCACGCCGGGTCCTCCGCGCACAGCTCGGTCACGCACGGATCGCAGCCCATGAGCAGGGGCGCGCCTTCCTCGCAGAGGTCGTGGCTGCACTCGGCCGGCGGGCACGCGCCGCAGTCGGTGGCGCACGCCTGACAGTTCTCCCTGCCGGGCTCGCACACGCCGTCACCGCAGACCGGCGGGATCGGAGGGCACACGCCGCAGTCGGTGGCGCACGAATCGCACGTCTCGCCGGCGTCACACCGCAGGTCGCCGCACTCCGCCGCCCCGCCCGCTCCACCGCCGCCTGCGGCGCCGCCGCCGCCCGTCGAGGCGCTGCTCACCGAGCCACCGCCTGCGGCGTCGCCGCCGCCCGCCGAGGCGCTGCTCACCGAGCCACCGCCTGCGGCGTCGCCGCCGCCCGTCGAGGCGCTGCTCGTCGAGCCGCTGCTCGTCGAGCCGCCGCCGCCGGCATCGCCGCCGCCCGTCGAAGCGCTGCTCGTCGAAGCGCTGCTCGTCGAGGCGCTGCTCGTCGAGGCGCCGCCGCCGCCGGCATCGCCGCCGCCCGTCGAGGCGCTGCTCGTCGCGCCGCCTTGCCCGTCCGCTCCGCCGCCGCCTGCGGCATCGCCGCCAGCCGAGGCGCTGCTCGTCGCGCCGCCTTGCCCGCCCGCTCCGCCGCCGCCAGTGGCATCGCCGCCAGCCGAGCCGCCTTGCCCGCCCTCTCCGCCGCTGCCCGCCGATCCGCCGGCCGCACCGTGCCCGCCTTGCCCGCCGGACCCGCCGGAGCCGGACGTGCTCGCCGCGCTGCTCGGCGCGGCGCTCTCGTCGTCGCCGCAGCCGGCGATCATGAGGGTCGATGTCAGGGCGAGCAGAGCACATATCCGGAGTGAACGGTTCATCAGGGGAGCCTCGTTATCATCATGCGGTTGGGAGCCGCCTCGCGCGCGACGCGGCCTGTCAAAAGAGCCCTACGGAGAAGTGGAGTGCACCGTCGATCTCGTCCAGCTCGTCGCGCGGATCCAGGTTGAAGCCGTAGTCGAAGGCGAGGGGACCGATGGGCGTGTTCACCCGCAGGCCGGCGCCGATCCCGTAACGCAAGAGCCGCGGATCGAGGTTGACGTTCTTCGCCCTGATCCAGAGGTTGCCCGCGTCGAGGAAGAGCCCGAGCTGGAGCAGGTCGGTCAGCGGAATGCGCAGCTCGGCGCGGGGGTTCACCATCACCGTCCCGCCGCGCGGGATATCGTCGGTCGAGACCTTCGCGTCCCCGCCCAGCGCCTTTTTCGCCTCCTCGAGCCCGTCCTCAGGATAGAGCGACTCGGCCAGATGGGAACGGAGCGAGTCGACGCCGCCGAGGAAGAACAGGCGATCCGGGTACGTCCCGCTCTGGGCCACGAGCGGCTGAATATACCCTCCGGACAGGCTCAGGGCGAGGGTGAGCCGCGACCGCGGCGCGAGGGGGATATACCCCGACACACGGCCCGTGAATCGCAGAAAGTGGCTCTCGGGGAAGCTCGATTGGGTCCGGACCGAGGCGAAGGCGTCGAAGGCGTCGACGTGCTCGACGCCGCCGGAGAGGAGGAAGCCCCGGGTCGCGGCGAAGGGGGTATCCCGCGTGTCCCAGGACGCGTCGAGCCGCTGCGCCAGGGCGATCGTGTCGCCCTCGGGCATGCGCAGCTGATCGAGGATATCCCGCTTGTCGGCGCCGACCGCGCCCGGGAAGAATCCGACTTTGTTCAGCTCGGTCGACAGGGCGAGCTGCGTCGTCACGGCGCGCCGCGGGCGGTAGGTGATCGCGGGGATGATCGCCGTCTTCGTGACGCCGAAATCCAGCTGGTTGTCGCGCACGTGGATGCCCGCGAGCGACATGCTGACGAGCGGACCGAGGCCGATGTCCGGGAGCGCGACCGAGACCGCGATGCGGCGCTCCAGCTGGTCGTCGACCTGGAGCTCCTCGTAGTGGCGGCTCGCCGCCTTGTCCACGATCATGAACTCGAACAGGTAGCTGAGCTGGACGCCCATCGTGAGGCCGATGGCGAGGCCGCCGATGTTGCGGTGTCCGTACTCGAAGGCGAGGCGCGCGCCCTCGCCGGTCGAGAACCCGATCTGCGGGTTGAGGTACTGCGGCAGCTGCTCGACCACGTGGATGACGACCCGCTTGTTCTTCTGCGGGACTTCGGGATCCTCGAGCGAGATCGACACGCTGGAGAAGGGGCCGAGCGTGGCGATGCGCTCCTCGCTCAGGCGGGCCTGCGACTGGCGGAACGGCGCGCCCTCGCGGAGCAGCACGCGGCGGAGGATCAGCTGCTCGTCGGTCCGGACGGCGCCCTTGACGACGATGCCGGTGACGAACACCCGATCTCGCTCCGAGACGATGAAGCGCGCGCGGGCGCGCGTGCGGTCGGGCGAGGGCTCGATGGCCGTGCGGACCTCGGCGAACGCGTAGCCCAGGTCGCGGTAAGCATCCATGATGCGCAGCCGCGCGGCGTCGAGGGCCAGCGTCGAGAGGGGCTGTCCGACCTTCAGATCGGCGAGGTCGCTGAGCCAGCGCTCGCTGAACGGCCGCGCCTCGGCGCAGAGGGCGCGGTCGCGCTCGCTCAGGCCGGTCTGGCCGCAGAAGCCCTTGTTCCCCTCGAAGGCGAGATCGTAGAGCTGGGTCTGCGGGCCGGGATGGACCGGAATGCGGAGCGTCACCTCGGGGGCGCACGCGATGTGCCGGGCGGCGTCGGGGCGGCACGTGAGGGCGGCGGGGACGGGCGGCTCGGGGAGGGGGAGCCCTTGCGCGTCGGTGAGGCACTGGGCCGTGACGCGCTCGGCGACCGGCTCGGGGACGCAGGCGCCCGGCGGGGAGCGGCGCGAGCAGGTGGCGCGGAGCACGGAGACAGGGCCGACGACCGCGTTCAGGTAGCCCTTGCTGAAGTAGAGATCGCGGAGGTGCTTGAGGGCGCGCTCGTAGGTCTCCTGCGCGTACGTCATCGAGGGGATGAGCTCGACGGGCCGAGCCCGGCCGCCGGCGCCGCGGGTCGGGCCGAAGAGGTCCGAGATGCCTCGCGGGTCGGGCATCGAGAAGGCGTCGGCGCCGGGCAGGTCCTCCTCGAGGAAGCTCTCGATCTCGCGGCCGAGGTCGTCCGGGCCGAGGTCGCCCGTGAGGCAAGGGAAGACGCGCTTCGTGACCCGCACCTGGTCGTGCTCGCGGACGGTGAAGGTCAGGTAACGGACCGCATCGTCGGGCTTGCCGCCCAGCGAGGGGGTGACCTCGGCGTCGAGGAAGCCGCGCGCGACGTAGAACGCGCGGAGCCGATCGGTGAGATCGTTCGTCTTCGTCTCGGTCGTCTCGCCGAGATCGAGCGCGGCCTCGAGGGCGTCGTCGTCGAAGGCGCGGTTGCCGTCGAAGACCGGGACGATGCGCGCGCCGGGCTCGAGGTAGACGTAGAGGTAGTTGTGCGGGCCGACCGCGAGCACGCGGTGGGAGACCTCGGCCTCGTGAAAGCCGCTCCGGCGGAGCAGCTCGGCCATCTCGCGGTCGGCCACGGCGAGGGCGGGCTCGTCGACGCGGGCGCCGACGCCGAGGCCGTAGCTCTGCTTGAGCGAGCCGAGCTCCCGGTCCGCGCGTGGCGCCACGACGAAGACGCGCTCGGAGACCACGCGCGGAGCGCCGGCCTCGATGTCGAGGGCGAGGACGACCTGGGAGGGCTCGTCGGTGTCGACGGCGCGGATCGTGACGGCGGTCGCGGGGTAGCCGTGAAGCGCGTAGAACGCGCGGATGCGGGGGCTGATCTCGGCCAGCGTGGCCGCGGTGATCTCGCCGCCTTCGGCGATGCCGGCGGCCTCGAGGGTGTCCTGCCGGTCGAGCGCGCCGCCGGTGATCTGGACGGTGGCGATGCTCCTGCGGGGGACGACGACGATCCGGAGCGCGGCGCCGTCCGGCACGAGGTACGCCTCGGCCGACGCGCGGGCGAAGTTGCCGGAGGCGAGCAGCTCGCGCATGGCGCGGCGCGCGGCGTCGGGGCTGAGCGGCTCGCCGAGGTCGACGCTCGTGACCGGCGACACGATCTGCCATCGATCGCCCTGCGCCGTGACATCGATGCGGACGATCGGCTTGCCGACGAGCTCTCCGAGGGCCAGCGGCTGGCCGAGCGACGGCACGTCGGTGGCCTGGGTGCCGGCCTCGCCCGAGGGCACGGCCCGTGCCGAAGGCTCGACAGGGTCGAGGTTGGGCTGACCGGGGTTGAGGTTGGGCTGACCGGGGTTGAGGTTGGCCTGAGCCGGACGTGCGGACGTCGGGGCGGCGTGCGCCGGGACGGCGAGCGCGCCGAGCGGCAAAAAGCCGAGCAGAAGGGGAATGAGGGTGGAACGGAAGCGAGCCATCAGGCGCGGAGCGCCGGGGGACGAAACTGAAATGAACCGGCGCCGGCGTGCACGACGGACGCAGCGTAGCCCGGTTGGGCGCTGGATGGGCAAGAGGCCGCCCCTGCGGCGCCGATGTGCGAGACGCGGGGCTCTCGGCGGGCGAAGCTCGTGCTAGCGTCGCCGCCCGTGCGAGGCACCGGATGAAGGACCTGGCGATGCTCGTCGGCGCCGTGGCGCATGACGCCAAGGTGGTGACGCTGTGGGAGAGCCTGCGCGAGCACTTCCGCGAACATGGAATCCTGATTGATTTCGCGCTGTTCTCTACCTACGAGCGCCAGGTCGAGTCGCTGATCCGCGGGCACATCGACGTGGCCTGGAACAGCGCCGTCGCGCACGTGCGGGTGAAGCGGCAGACCGAGGGGCGGTCCCGCTCGCTGGCGATGCGCGAGATCGATCGCGACTTCCACAGCAAGCTGCTCGTCCGCCGCGACGCCGCCGTCGGGGCGCTCAGCGATCTGGAGGGCAAGGCGCTCGCGGTCGGGAGCGTCGACTCGGCGCACGCGCGCATCCTGCCGCTCCACTTCCTCCGGCAGGCGGGGGTGGCCGTGGAGAAGATCCAGCTCATGCCGTTCGAGGTGGACGTCGGCAAGCACGGCGACACCGCGACGAGCGAGGTCCAGGCGCTCGCGGCGCTGCACGAGGGCAAGGCGCAGGCGGCGGCGGTCGGGGACGCGGTGTGGCTCGCCGAGCAGGCGAACGGCCACATCGACCTCCGCCGGGTCGACGTCCTCTGGACCACGCCGGCCTACGATTTCGCGATGTTCGACGCGCTGCCGGCGCTGCCCGAGGCGAAGGCCGAGGCGTTCCAGCGCGCGCTGCTCGGCATGACCTGGAAGAACCCGAAGCACCGGCGCATCTTCGAGCTCATGGGCCACAAGCAGTGGGTCTCCGGCCGCGACGACCGGTACGGCGCCCTCGACGCGGCGCTCGCCGCGGCCACCTGACGGCCGCGGCTCGGGCGCCGCGCGAGCGTCGTTCGAGCTCGATCCGCGGCTCGAGCGTCACTCGAACTCGAGCCGCCACCTCAGGTCGGCGCCCACGTTGCCGACCGGCGAGCTCGAGGCGTCGCTCGAGTTGTCGTACGACCCCTGGAGGCTCATCCGGTCGCTGAGCTTCACCTCGACGCCCGCGCGCACCTGGCTGCCCTGCGAGAGCCCCGTCGTCACGTTGGCGCGCACCGCGTCCGTGATGCGCTTGCCGATCGTCACCGTCGGCTCCGGGGCGCCGTTCTTGGACGAGTAGCCGGTGCCGAAGCGGAACTCGTCGATGAGGGGGACCATCGTCTTCACCGCCTTGTCGGCGCCGGTCAGCGACGAGAGCGCCTCGAGGCCCATGGTCTCGCCGAGCGACGACACGGCGCCCTGGTTGAGCTCGGCGCGCGTCATGCCGAGCGTGAGCAGCAGGACGATGTCCTCCTGGCTGAGCGGCGGATCGCTCGTCAGGTTGAGCTGGAGGTTGTCGGCGTCACCCTGGGCGTGCAGCTTGATGCGCCAGAGCCCGCTGGAGTTCGCGCTGCCGCCCGCGGCCGCGGCCGTCGGCGCCGCGGGCTCCGCGCCCGACGTCGCGTCCGCCGCGGCGGTGCTCGTCGACGTGTAGCGGCGGTACTCGCTCTCGGCGCGCACGTCGACCTTGGGCGCGATGCGGAACGGATCGTCGAAGCGGACGTAGCCGTCCCGGACCTCGAACTCGGTGCTCCGCAGCATGAGCTTCGAGTCGGGCAGGATGCGCAGCGTGCCGCGCGCGCCGAAGCGCTGGTTCGTGCCCGAGAGCGCGAGCCCGGGCTGCGAGACCTCGAGCCGCATGTCGGCCAGATCGTTCGAGAAGCGGAGCGGGTTCGGCGAGGCGACGGTGACGTCGAACCGGACAACGTCGTCGGCGGGGTCGTAGGTCTGCACCGCCGTCCGCTGGCGCCCCGTGAGATCGCCGAGGTCCATGCTCATCAGGATGGGGCGCGTGTAGCTGAAGGACGTGAGCGTGATCTTCCCCTCGACCCGCGGCAGGTTCTTCTCCCCCGACGCGTCGTCCTCGACGCCGGGCCGGAAGCTCGCCGTCAGGTTGGCGTTCGCGGTGAGGTTCACCCCCTCCGCGACCGGCAGCTTCACGCCGGTCGCCACGATGGAGGCCTGCGCCGTGCCGAGGGTCAGGCCGCGCACCGGCATGTGCCCCACCGCGCTCACCGTGCCCGTGCCGACCCGCGCGCTGGCCCGGGTGAGGCGCACCTGGTCGCCGCCGATCGCGATCTCCACGTCGATGTCGTCGAGCGACACCGGCAGGCCGACCACGTCGAGCTCTCCCTCCTTGAGCGTCGCCGAGCCCGTGTAGCTCAGCCCCTGGAGGGGCCCGGCGACATGGACCTCGGCCTGCACCGTGCCCCGCGCGCGCCGGATCTGCGGGATGTCGGCGCTGAGCCGCGACAGGTTGGTCGGGCTGACCCGGATCGCCACGTCGAGGTCCGGCGCCGTGAACACCCGCTTGACCTCGCCGGACGCCGTGAACGCGGCGGACAGGCGCGAGGCGGTGTGCGCCTCGAGGTGGAGCTCCGGCACCTTCAGCGTGTTGCCCGCGAGGCGGATCGGGCCGCTCGGGCTCGTGAGGTGGACCCCCTGGCCCTCTCGCTCGAGCTTGAGCGCGTCGACCGTGAGCGTGAGGGCCGCCTGCCGGAAATCGGCCAGGGGGAGCCGCTCGATGTCGAGCGACCCGGTCATCGTGCCCTTCGGCGCTACCGCGAGCGCGGCGCCCGGGATCACGTTCGCGAGCGTGCCCAGGTCGAGCGCGTCCATGCGCACGTCCCCGTCCACGATCTTGCGCCGCTGGCGCGTGACGCGGAGCCCCTTCAGCGCGACCTGCCCGCCGAACAGCGAGCCGTTCGCGACGATGGATCCGTCGGGGAGGTCGCGGTCGTACTCCGCCGGGTCGAACGGCGCGCCCTGGGGGTTGCCGCAGATCGGCGTCCTGCCGATGATCTTCGGCGCCTTGTCGTTCGGCACGATCGTGAGCTCGACCCGCGAGGGCGGCAGGCTCGCGTGCGTGCGGCGGATGCCGACGCGCGAGACGTGGACGTCCGCGAAGCCGGAGAGCCTGCTCACGGTGCCGCCCAGGCTGGCGACGACCGACACCGAGCCGTCGAACTGCGAGGCCGCCGCCCCGAGCCCGTCGATCCGCGAGAGCGGGAGGCCGCTCGCGATGACGCTCCCCTTCAGCGCGCCGCCGTGCGCCACGGAGGCGCTCGCCAGCACCGAGCCCGTGCCCTTGCGCAGCGACGCCGAGCGGACGTCGAGCCGCATGCCGTCGGCGCCGGCGGCCTGGTCGTCCCAGATCATGTCGAGGTCGACCTCGCCCTCGTCGAAGCGCTCGTCGAGCAGCTCGATGCCGGTGAGCCGCATGCCCGCGTTCACGGCGAGGTAGCCGCCGCCGCAGCGGTCCTCGGGGCCGCCGAGCGCGAAGTGGGCGCGGGCCGTCCCGCTGGCGGTCGCCTTGTAGGCGGCGAACCGCGGATCCTTGTCGAGGCGGAGCACCTCGAGGAGGTCGCGCGCGGCGAGGTGCGGCGCCTCGCGCGTGTCGACGGTCGCGTCCACGACGACGATCCCCGACGAGCTGTCGAGCGGGCGGCCCTTGGGCAGGTTGCCGGCCGGATCGAAATCGACCTTGATCGACGGGATCCGGACGCGGCTCGCCCCGTGCCGGACCCGCGCGTTCTCGAGCGTCAGGGCGAGCGGCTCGAACGCGACCGGCGAGGGCTCGAGGTCGCCGATGGGGAAGCCGCCGAACACGAATTTCTCGATGCCGACCTCGCCTGTGAGCAACGGGCGCGCGTACGAGCCGTGCATCGCGGCCTTCAGCGTGGCGACGCCGGCGAGCTCGAGCGCCGCGAGCGGGGAGACCTCGGCGAGGTCCACGCGCGAGCCCGGGTGGACCTCGACCCCGAGCTGATCGTTGAAGCCGAGCGAGACGGTGGTCCTGAGGTGCGAGCTCGGCGTGTCGACCGAGAAGCCCGAGAGCACGACGGCGTTCGGCCGCACCTGGAAGGAGCCGCGGACCGTGCCCTCCTTGACGCCCATCAGGCGCCTGCGGGCAGGGTCCTTCGTCGGGTGATCGAAGATCTCGAAGCCGTGCGTCTGCACGGCGAGCGGGCCCTCGAGGGAGAGCGGGGACAGCGTGCCGCCGAAGCGATCGAACCTCCCCTCGCGCAGCGTCCACGCGACGTGCGCCTGCGGGTGGACCGCGAGGTCGCGGAGCAGGCCGGGCAGCTCGATGTTGGCGAGGTCGATCGGCCCGGCCTGGAGCGGCACGCCCTTCTCGAACGGCTTGATCTCCGCGCTCGAGATCTTCAGCGTGCCGTCGGCCCAGGCGACGTCGGCGTCGGAGAGCTGCACGGCGTCCGGGGTCGTCGAGACCCTGCCCGCGAGGCGCGTGACGAAGACCCTGCCGTCGAGGCCCGGCCGGTCGAGCAGGAGCGTGCCCTTGACGCGGGGGAGCGCCAGGCCGAGCGGCGCGGACGCCGCGTCGTACTCCGCGTCGACGTCGAGCGAGACCGAGCCGGACGCGGGCGGCAGGCTCAGGAAGCGGTGCACGATCGGCACGGGGAGGCGCGCCCGCACGCGGCCCTCGATCCGGTGGGGCATGCCGTCGCCGAGGCCGACGGCGCGGAGGGCGCCGAGCTCGAGCTCCACGCGGCGCCAGTCGCCGTCCTGGAGCGCGCAGGACGGCGCGGTGCCGGGATCCGGGTCGAAGTCGGCGGCGCCCTCCAGGATCAGCCGGCGGACGAGCGCGCGGCCCGGCTCGACGCGGACGCGCGTGTCGAAGCGGCAGACGACGTCCTCGTCGACGCTGTCCTCCTCGGCCTCGCGGCCGGGCGCGGGGTGCGTGCGGACGACCGAGACGAGGCCGGAGCGCATCGCGATCTCGAACGCGTCCGACGGCTCGGCGGAGACGTCGACGTCGACCTCGGTGGCCTGGACGCGGACGTTGTCGATCGTCAGGTCGAGCCGCGCGTCGGTGATGGCCACCGAGGAGAGCGGCGCGCGGCCGAGGCCCCCCCCGCCGCCCCCGCCGGTGCTCGGGAGGGTGAGGTTCCGGAGCTCCCCGTCCTTCACCACCGCGCGGACGCGGGGGCCGATGATCTCGACGTCCCCGGCGTCGATGTGCCCCGCGAGCAGCGAGAACAGGCGCGGGCGGATGGCCACGCGCTCGAGCTCGAGGAACGGCGCGCCGCCGTCCGAGGAGTCGACGACGAGCCGGTTCAGGCCGACCATGAGGGGCCAGGCCTGGACGCGCACGTCGTAGCGGGCCGTGATGCCGAGCTCGCGCTCGAGCAGCGCCGCCGTCTCGCGCGCCGCCCAGGCCCGCACCGTCTCGGTGCGCACGAGGAGGCCGAGCGCGAGCGGGATCGCGCCGATCACGGCGAACACGACGCACAAAAAGCGCACGGCGAGGCGCCCCCAGTCCCTGCGGGCGCTCGGCGGGGAGCCCTTTCTCCTCGTGCCGTGCATCGGGCGCAGCTTAGCTGAAGAGCGGTCGGACGCTTACGTGGGTGGGGTGATCCTGTGCGAGGAAAATACCGGTGCGTGCGCGTCGCACCCGACCGGAATCGTGCTCCAGGGTGGAACGCCGCGGGGGCGCCGTGCAGGGCGGCGTGCGAGGCAGGCCGGGTCAGCCCGCGGTGAGCTTGCGGTAGCGGAGCTTGCGGGGCTCGGCCGCGTCGGCGCCGAGACGGCGCTTCAGGTCGGCCTCGTAGTCGGCGTAGTTGCCCTCGAACCAGACGACCTTGCTGTCGCCCTCGAAGGCGAGGATGTGGGTCGCGATCCGGTCGAGGAACCAGCGATCGTGGCTGATGACCACGGCGCAGCCGGCGAAGTTGAGCAGCGCGTCCTCGAGCGAGCGGAGCGTGTCGACGTCGAGGTCGTTGGTGGGCTCGTCGAGCAGGAGGACGTTGCCGCCGCGGCGGAGCAGCTTGGCGAGGTGGAGGCGGTTGCGCTCGCCGCCGGAGAGATCGCGGACCTTCTTCTGCTGGTCGCTGCCGGCGAAGTTGAAGCTCGCGACGTACGCGCGCGAGTTGACCTCGCGCTTGCCGACGAGGAGGCGATCCTCGCCGCCGGAGATCTCCTGCCAGACGTTGTTGTTCGGGTTGAGCGCGTCGCGCGACTGGTCGACGTACGCGAGCTCCACGGTCTCGCCGAGCTTGAGCGCGCCGCCGTCGGGCTTCTCGAGGCCCATGATCATGCGGAAGAGCGTGGTCTTGCCGGCGCCGTTCGGCCCGATGATGCCGACGATGCCGCCGCGCGGGAGCGAGAAGCTGAGGTCGTCGATGAGGACGCGATCGCCGAAGCCCTTGCGGAGGTGCTCGGCCTCGACGACCACGTTCCCGAGCCGCTGGCCGGCGGGGATGTGGATCTCGTTCTCCTCGACCTTCTTCGACTTGTCCTCGGCGAGCAGCGTCTCGTAGGCGGCGAGGCGGGCCTTGCTCTTGGCCTGGCGGGCGCGCGGGGCCAGGCGGACCCACTCGAGCTCGCGCTCCAGGGTGCGCTTGCGCGCGCTCTCCTGCTTCTGCTCCAGCTCGAGGCGCTTCTTCTTCTGCTCGAGCCAGCCGGTGTAGTTGCCCTCGTACGGGATGCCGGCGCCGCGGTCGAGCTCGAGGATCCAGCCGGCGACGTTGTCGAGGAAGTACCGGTCGTGGGTGACCGCGACGACGGTGCCGGGGTAGTCGTGGAGGAAGCGCTCGAGCCAGGCGACGCTCTCGGCGTCGAGGTGGTTGGTCGGCTCGTCGAGCAGCAGGATGTCCGGCTTCTCGAGGAGGAGCCGGCAGAGGGCGACGCGCCGGCGCTCGCCGCCGGAGAGCTTGGTGACGTCGGCGTCGGGCGGCGGCAGCCGGAGGGCGTCCATGGCGCGCTCGACGACGCGGTCGATCTCCCAGCCGTTCGCGGCCTCGATCTTGTCCTGGAGGGCGGCGTACTCCTCGAGGAGCGCCTCCATGTCGGGGGGCGACTCGCCGAGCTTCGCGCCGATCTCCTCGAAGCGCTGGACGAGGGAGCGGACCTCGTGGACGGCCATCTCGACGTGCTCCTGCACGGTCTTGCCGGCCTCGAGCTGCGGCTCCTGGGCGAGGTAGCCGATGCGGATGCCGTCGGCGGGCTTCGCTTCGCCGAGGTACTCCTTGTCGACGCCCGCCATGATGCGCAGCAGGGTGCTCTTGCCGGCGCCGTTCGAGCCGAGGACGCCGATCTTCGCGCCCGGGTAGAAGGAGAGCCACAGGCCCTTCAGCACCTCCTTGTTCGGGGGGTGCACCTTCCGGACATCCTGCATCGTGAAGATGAATTGAGGGGCCACGTCTTCGCCTGCCTGTGCGTGCCCGGCGCGCCGCGGGGCCCCGCTCGGCCTTCGAGCGGGCGCGGCGCTGGCCGGGCTGGGGGGAGAGGCCGTATGCGAGATCGCCGGCTGACGGTCAAGAGGGCGTCGAGGCGGCTGTAGGCGGGCGCGCAGGGCGCGCGTCGGGACGGACGCGGGCGGGCGCGCGCGGCTAGGCGCGTCGTGCGCCGCGCCCGAACGCCTGCTTGAGGGCGGCGAGATCCTCGCGGCCGACCTCGCGCGTGGCGACGAGCACCGCGAGGTACACGAGGGCGACGAGGATCGCCTCACCGAGCACGGCGATCTTGCCGAGCCACGGGAGCTGCGTGCCCGCGGCGATCGCGACGAGCAGCGCGGCGCCGACGCGGAGCGCCGTCCGGGCGGGGACGAAGCCGCCGGCAGCGCGGTGGAGCAGGACGCCGCCGGCCACCGCGGCGGTGGCGAGCGCGAGCGAGGTGGCGACGGCGGAGCGCACGAGCATCTCGGGGCCGAACGCGGCGCGCGGGACGGCGATCGAGCAGCCGGTGGCGACGAGGAGGACGGTGGCGGCGGTGAGGGCGGCGGCCGCGCGCTCCCGGTGCAGGCTGGTGAGCGCCGCCGAGGCGACGCCGAGGACGGCGAACGCACCCATGCCGAGGGAGAGGACGCGGAGCGTGTCGCCGCCGCGGCTCCAGATCTCGACCGGGAAGGCGAAGCGCAGGACGTGCGGGGCGAGGCCCGAGATGGGGGCGCAGAGGAGCCCGGTGAGCAGGAACGAGAGGCGGACGCCGGTCATGGCGTAGCGGCGGACCGCGGCGCGGTCGTGCTCGGCGTGCGCGCGCGCGAGCATCGGGAAGAGGATGAACGTGACCGAGAGGAGCAGCTGGTACGGCAGGAACGCGAAGAGCTGCGCGCCGCGGTAGACGCCGATGAGGTCGTCCGCGGCGTTCGCGCCGAGCGCGAGCCCGCTCGTGGCCTGCCCGAGGAAGCGGCGGAGGAGGAAGAAGTCGGTCTGGAGCAGGAGGTTCAGGAACGTCTGCGAGACGGCGAGCGGCAGGAGGAAGGCGGCGTGCTGGCGGATCGAGGGGCCGGCGCTGCCGCGGCGGCCGAGGCCCGTCCTGGTGAGCGCGAGGGGGACGATGACGGAGGCCGCGGCGACGAAGCCCGCGATCGCGCCGAGGACGCCGCTCTGGCCGGCGCGGAGGAAGAGGAAGGCGAAGCCGGCGATGCTCGCGGTGCGGAGCGCGCCGTAGCCGACGTCGAAGGCGGCCTGCGTGACGAAGCGCCGCTGGCCGTTGAGCGCGCCGACGAGCGGGGCGTAGAGGCCGTAGAGGAGGACCACGGCGGCGGCGAGGCGCAGCGGGCCGGCGACGTGCGGGGCCTCCGAGAAGTCGGCGATGGCGCCGGCGAGGAGCGCGAAGCCGGCGGAGACGACGACGGCGAGGACGGCGTGCAGGGCGAGCGTGCGGCGGAAGGCGGCGGCGACGTCCTCTTCCGCGACGCTGGAGACGGCGCGCGAGACGCCCTGGATGCCGGTCGCGACGATGACGTTGTTGACGACGCCGACGCCGGCGAGGACGACGGAGACCGCGCCGTAGCCGTCGGTGCCGAGCAGCCGCGGGAGGATGAGCTGCTGGACGAAGCCGAAGAGGATGAACGAGACCTTGGCGCCGGCGATGGCGAGGCCGCCGCGGCCGGCGGAGCGGGCGGTGGCGGGGGAGGGGGCGGTCGGGGCGGAAGGGGAGGGAGAGGAAGCGGCAGGCGCCGGGGCGGCCTGCGTAGGGTCCGCGGCGGTTTGCGAGGGATCCGGGGCGGAGTGCGGGGGATCCGAGGGCGCCGGAGCGTCCGGCGGCGGCGGGAAGGGCACGGCGGCGCGCTGCACGGCGGCGTTGTCGCAGAAGCACGCCGGGCGGGCAATCTCGCGCGGAGCGGCCGAGCACACCGGGGCGTCACGTAAACTTCAGCGGCGGTGCGGATTCGCTTGACGGGAAGGCCTCGCCGACTATCCTCGCGCCCGTCTCCAACGCATTCCAGCTTAGCTCAGTTGGTAGAGCAGGCGGCTGTTAACCGCCGGGTCGCTGGTTCGAGTCCAGCAGCTGGAGCTATTTTGCCGAGGCGACCCGGTCAGGGCGCCACGCCGACAAGGGGCCTTGCCAGAAAATCTGGCAAGGCCTCTTTGTTTTTTCCGCAGCTCACGCAGCGCGCACGCGGAACCCAGGAGAGCGCTCAGAGCAAGACGTGGCGCGTGACGAGCCACAAGGTTCGGCCCACGCAGAGCCGAGACCGAGCGGTGCTCTTGAGTTCACGGTGAACGGCTCCCCGCTCTGGGGTTCACAGCTCCTCCTCTCCTTGCCGGTCGCGCCCGCACACCGGAAGATAGAGAGGGAGGCCGCGATGAAGAAGCACACCATGACGCTGCTGGGAGGGACGCGCGGCGAGCTTCGCGTTCCGGCAGACGTGCTTCTCGAGGCGGTCGGCGCGTTGCTCGAGGGGGCCCGCCAGGCGACGCGCTTCGTCGTCGAGGGCGAGAGCACGCGCAAGGGGCCGCGACCCGCGTGGCTCGATGTGGCTTGTCGCGTGGAAATCACGGGGCTGACCGCTGGTTCCGCCGTCGTGGCGCTCGAGGCTCCGACGCTGGCCGACGTGGCGCCCGAGCGCTTTGGAGGCGCGCATCAAGTCTCGCTGTTCGTCGAGGCGCAGCGGCTGATCGAGGCGAGCAGCTCGGCCGTGGACCTCTTCGCGGGGGTGCTCGCGAGCGTCGTGAAGGGCGACCGAGATCGCGTGCTCGCCGACCGCGCGCTGCTCGACACCTGCGTCCGGTTCGCTCGGGCTGCGCGTGACGGCTTCCATGGCATACAGCTCGAAGGCATTGCTGGGCTCGACGCCCCCCTCGTCGTGCGACGCGACGAGGTGGGCAAGATCGAGCTCCTTCGCGACGAGACCCCGGATCCCAAGGCCGTGCGTGTGACCGGCACGCTCGACACGATCTCCGCGACGAAGTCCGACGTCGTGCTCACGCTGGCTGATGGCACTGCCGTGGCTGCCCGGCTCGACGCCCGCGACAACGAGCAGCTCAAGACCCTGTTCGGCTCGCGGGTGGTGGTTGCGGGCATGGCCCAGTTCCGTCCGTCCGGCAAGCTCCTGGTCATCGACGTCGAGTATCTCGGCCCCGCGCGCGCTGGTGACACCGTGTTCGAGAGCACCCCGAAAGCCACCGCCAGGAAGCCCGTGGCCTCCTGGGTGCCGCAGGACGAGGCCACTGGCGTGTCGGCGTTCTTCGGCACGTGGCCGGGAGACGAGACCGACGAGGAGCTGCTCGGCGCGCTCGAGGCGATCCGGTGAGCCAGCGGATCTACCTGCTCGACACGAGCGTGATTCTCCCGCTGGTGCGCGGTAACGCGCTGGGTCGGTACATCGACGAGCGCTTCGGCCTGCGGTCCGCTGCGCAACGTCCGCTCGTGTCCGTGGTCAGCCTCGGCGAGGTGCGCGCGCTCGCGCTGCGCAATGCCTGGGGCGACGCCAAGCTGAAGGCGCTCTCGAATGCGCTCGACAGCCTGGTTGTCGTGGACATCAATCATCCAGCCGTCCTCGAGGCGTACGTGCAGCTCGATCTGGTCTCGCAGCGCCATCCCGACGGCGCCCGCAACATGGGAAAGAACGATCTGTGGATCGCGGCCTGCGCCAAGGCTGCCGGCGCGACGCTGCTCACCACGGACGACGACTTCTCCCACCTGATCCCCGAGCACCTTGATGGCGAGGTCATCGCTCCCACGATGGCGTCGTCATTGCTGACGTGAGGTCTGCTGAGGCTACGGACGACGCCGAGCGAGCCGAGGAGCTGAGCGAGCCACTCCGACCTCATCGGGGTCACTGAGCCGGCGCGGGCTCGGAGCGCGCCCGTGCAGCGCACACGGCATCTCGCATGTTCACCGCGCTCGAGAACGGGATGCCGCCCGCCTGGGGCGACGAAGGCTTCCCTTCGTCGACCATGAAGGAGCGCGCGGCCGAGCTGCTCGGAGCGATGGGGCTCGCCGACCGGATGAACTTCAGGGCGACCGCGCTCTCGGGCGGCCAGCAGCAACGCGTGGCCATCGCGCGCGCGCTGTCGCGCCGACCGCCGCTCGTCCTCGCCGACGAGCCGACAGGGAACCTCGACACCGAGTCGTCGGTCGAGGTCTTCGCGTTGATGCGCCGATTCAACCGCGAGCTCGGCACGACGTTCCTCGTCGTCACCCACGATCCGCGCATCGCGGAGCAGTGCGACCGCGTCATCGAGATCGTCGACGGTAGCATCGCCAACGACCGCGCGTGACGGTCAACCAGGCGTCGCACCGAGACGCAGCCCGGCGCCTCGCGAGCCGCTCCTGGAGCTCTCGGACGAGACGCCGCCGAGGTCTCATTTCCGCGTGCGTTCGGCGCTCGGCGAGCACAACGCGCGCGTGAACAGCGTTCGCGCACAGCGCGCTGCGGGCGCGAAGGAAGGCGTACCGAGGGCGTTCTGGGCGGTGTTCGCGCCCTCTGGTCTGTCGCCTGGAGAGAGAGCAGCCGAGCGCGTTCAACAGCGGAGGGCCTTCGGGCGGGACCGAGCCGCTGACCTTTCACCAACTCGCCACCGGCCAAACGAGGGCGAATTGAAGAGCTCGCCAGCGTCACCCCGCTCCCTTCCTTTCCTGTTGAACACCCGGTCACGGTGCCACGGCAGATACGTGCGATGGCCATCCGCCAGCCCGCGCACGCGAAGCGGCCGGTCGAGCCCCAGCGTCGTGCACGCTTCGGCGTCGAGCGCGTGGCTCACGACGATCGCCCCGTCGTCCGCCACGGTGAGGTGATGAAGCCGCGGTCGAACGCGGCATCAAGGTGCGGCGCGAGCAGGATTCCGTTGTAGACATCGAGCCGCTCGGCATCCGTCTCGCAGTCAGCCCACGGCTTGATGTGGCTCGCGCGCAGGAGCGCGGGCACGGCAAGCCCCGTCACGGCGCAGCGCCCCTCCCACAGGTCGGCTGGCGCTCGTGGCGGTCGAGCCAGCGCAGGTACAGCTCCATCTGGCCGGAGTCGGCTGGCTTGAAGTCGCCGATCTTCAGCTCGAAGGCGACGAGCCGCTGCATGCGCCGGTGGAAGAACAGGAGGTCGAGGTAGTAGTCGTCGCCGTCGAGCGTGATGCGCTTCTGCCGCTCGACGAAGGCGAAGCCCGCCCCCAGCTCGAGGAGGAAGCGCTCGATCTCGCGGAGGATCGCCGATTCGAGGTCCTTCTCGCTGTACGTGTCCGCAAGCTCGAGGAAGTCGAGCATGTACGGGGCGCGGAACACGAGCGCAGGTGAGAGCTCGCCTCTCTCGTGTAGCGCGGCCAGTTCCTTGCGGATCAGCGCCTCCGGCTTCTTGGAGAGCGCTGTACGCTCGAAGAGCATGCCGTCGATACGCTCGGCGAGGACGCGCGTCGACCACCCTTCCACCCGGCACATCTCGGCGTAGAAGGTGCGCTTCAGATCGTCCTCCATGTAGATGAGCTGCTTGAAGTGGCTCCACGACAACTGTGTCCGCAGTGCGGAGACAATCTCTGCGCTGGGGAACGCGCGCGCGAACCGAATCATGTGCCGCAGGCTCTTCTCGCCGAAGCCGCACCCGTAGCGCGCCTCCAATTGTCTCCCCGCTGCGGAGACAATCTCGGGGGGCTCGCGCCGCAAGAGCGCAGCGAGCTCGCCGGTGCGACCGGAAGTTTTACACGCCGCCGCATCGCCCAGGATCCGCAGCTTGTACTCGGCCGTGAAGCGGCGACGGTGTGTCTTGGCCGATACCTCCGTCGGCGCGGTGAACTGGCGTTCATTGCTACCGTCTTTCATTCTATGATCCGGGCTCGCCCTCCTACAATAAATTGTTGGGGGTCCGATGTCTCACTTACGTTGGCACGGAGGGCTCTCTGTTCTGACCTCCGGGGAGGGGGCAGCCGAGAGCGTTTAACCGCGGAGGACCTTCGGGCGGGACGGGGCCGCTGACGTTTGACTGGCCAAAGCGCGATCGCGGTCCGGAGGTCCATGGGTATCCGCACCCGCGATCACCTGCTTGCTCGCGTCTCGCGAGTGCGCTGCCGCACTACTTGCGCGCGCACAGCCCGCTCGATCCAGTCAACGCAGGCGTCTGCGTCGGCTTCGACCTCGTGCTCCCAAATGCGGAGAACCGTCCAGCCGTTTGCTTCAAGCGTGGCGTCGTGTTCCCTGTCCCGTGCCCGGTTGCGACGGATCTTCTCCTTCCAGTAGGGAGAAGTCAGCTTCGCCTCCCACTCATCGAAGCGCCATCCATGCCAGAAGTCTCCATCCACGAATACGACGACCCGTGCTTTGGCGAAGACGAGATCGGGCTTGCCAGGTAGGTGTCGAACGTACTTCCTATATCGAAGGCCGCGCGCGAATGAGAGGCGTCGAATGATCAGCTCGGGCTTCGTGTCCGTCTTGCGAATGCGAGACATCGTTCGTCTGCGCTGTTCGGGGGTCATATTGTCGGCCATGATCGACATCTCCCACTACGGCGCTTGAGAGCGAACGGTCCACACGGCCGTCGTGACTCGGTCAGCTCGAAACACGGCCGGTGCAGTCGACTCCTCAACGTACGCCGCGTCGGTTACCCGCACCGTTTGCTGCGGCTGCGGGATCGCGCCGGAGAACGTGAGCCATTCGCGGCTCAGCCTGGTGACCACCGCAGGACCATTTGCACCCGTCCCCCGTGTAGCGTTCAGGTTGATGGATACGAGCTCGCCACCCTCTACCGATTCGACGACGCCCTCGACATGGGTTCCACACTGGCCGATCCATTGAGGCTCAGCTGTCCTCCAGAAGGCCTCGCAGAATGGGATGCAGGGGCAGAAGCGGCAGGCATCCGGAGACGGCGACGCTCCGCTCTCGAACGGCTTCCCGGCGTGCTGGTTGTACCCATCGAGCACGACCAGCGCACGTCGCCCCTCCTCAGCGGCATCTTGAGCCGAGATCGGAACCTCGGCCCGACTGCGATCCGCTCTTTCGATCACGCCGCGTGCGATCGCGATGCCGTTCTGGTTTGCTAGGTAGGCATACAGGCGAAGCTGCCGAAGCTCGCTCTCCGTGACCGGATCGGAATCGCCAGCAGCCCCGGTCTTGTAGTCGATCACGGTTGCGTTCGCGGAGTCTAGGACGTCGGCGCGCCCTGCTACTCGCCCGTCCTTGCTGACAAGGGCCGCCTCGACCGCCAGGCCGCCGCCTGAACTTCGCGCTATGGCATGTCCTGCTCGCCCGCTCAATGACGCGGCAGCGTCTGCTGCCATCTGCGCGGCTCGCGCTCTAAACAGGTTGTAGAACGGCAGGCGGTCTGGTCCGTCGAACTTCGCATGCAGAAGCGGGTGTGTGGCAGCGAAGAGCTGTCGCATCTTCTCGTCGAAGAAGCGCTCGGCGCCGGATCGCCATTCATCTTCTGTCGTCCCGGCAACCCCGCCCGCTCGCGCTCGCTCGAGGACCGCATGGACGCCTGTCCCAAGAAGCGCGCGGGGGTGAGGCGGCACGAGCTTGCCATCGCCGCCGGCAAGCCAGGCCGCCCGTGATGTGCATTTCATCGCTGCCTCGTAGAGCGTCGGCGAGATGCGCTCGATCCTTTTGATGGTCGGAGGGGTCGGTACCAACATCGATGCCTCGCTACTCATACGGGAACCTTACGGCGCGGAACACCGTGCGGAGCTTCCACGTCCAGCCGCGCGCCTCTGCCTGGGCGACCGCGCTCGAAACCTCCGCACAGAAGTTCGATGGATCTTGATCCCACAGCGGGTGGATCAGGATGAGCACTTCTCCCCTGCCTGGGTCATGGCCCGCGGGCAAGCCCGCGAGCGTGACCTGCGTGTAGGCCAGGCCCTGGAAGTACAGCGCCGCGGTGCGCTGGACCAGCGTGGCCCAATAAGGCTGCGCCAAATCGATCGGCGCCGCTGGATCCAGCGCGAGCCGCACCATGTCGAGCGCAAGCCGCCAATCGAGCAGAGGATGGTACGGCATGTTCCCGTACTCGCGGAGGCATCGATGGCACGAGTTTGAGCACTCGTCCTCGTGCGGGGAGCTGACGATTGGGTCATAGAAGGTGCGAGATTGAGGGCCGCCGTTTCCGAGCATGAAATGCAGCAGCTTCTCGAACTCTGCGGGCGTTCCAAGATGCGTACTGTATCCAGCGCCGTTCTCAAGGCTGTCGGAGACGAAGATTCGCGCCGAAGGCGGTGCGAACGGCGTTCGCATGTCCATCAGAGGCTGGATGCCGACGTCGAGCTCCGACTCGGCCACGTCGAGGACCACCGCGGCAGCCCGCCGGGCAAGGAATCCGAACGAGTACCACGCGGCTCGCGCTTCAGGATTGGCGGGATTGAGCGTCACACCGACGGGAGCCCTCTTGATTCCGGCGACGAGAACGTCTGTATTCGCGATTGAGGCAAGCGCTCGCGTAAGTGGCGCGGCCGTGGTGTCATACTGCGGGCCTCGGACTGCACGCTGCCGATCTGTCGGAAGGTCCTGCAGCGCGCGCTGAAACGCTTGGTCGACGACCCAGATGTCGCCCACGACGACCTTCTGGAAAACGAAGTCGTCCCCGCCGTTGTCGTTGACCCGATGGATCCTCGCGGGACCGCGGTCCACCTCGAAGTTTAGACGGTGGGTGGGGCTGCCCGGGGCGCGCCCCATACGCGCGCGCAATGCACGCGGAGTAAACTCGAACGCTCCATTGTATTCGGCTTCCGCGGCCCACCAGGTCATGAAGCCCGGAGGTTCAGAGAGATCGACGGTCCGGTAGTCGTTCCTTGTGCGCGGCGCAGCGCAGAACGGGCAGCCGCCGATCGGAGCCGGTGTCTCCACGAGAGCCTGGCACCTCCGGCAAATGCCGACCTGTACCGGGTTTCCGAGCGGATCAGGCGACGTTTGAACGCTCCCGCCCGCCGGGAAGTAGTCAACGACCCCCACCGACGTAAGAAGCTCATCGTCTTTCACGGTTTGGGCGCCGGGGGCGAACTGGCTGATTGCGATGTCGAGCTGCCGGTCGACTATTCCGCGTTCAGGAGGCCAGCCGCCGTCTGCAGACGGAGGACCTCCGTGGAAGAGGTAGCGAACGCGCGTTGGGAAGCCGAACATCGGGAGTACGCCATGGGAGGCAAGGCGCTCGCTGAGCGCATGGTGGCCCATGCTGTTCTGCGCCACGGCGTCGATCGCGCGCAGCAGATCGTTGGTCACATGCTGAACCATTGCTGCGATATCCGTAGCCGTATCGAGCGCGGTCCGCCGCACGACAGCGCGACAGACATCTTGAATAATCTGGGCGTTGACGCTTACCCACGCAGCGACCGCACCTCGGTAGCCAGACCAGTCGGAGACGGAGCCGAACTCCCCGTGCACATTGTCGCCGCTGTACGGGAGCTGCAGCGGCTCAAACGCTCTTCGCAGCACCTCCTTGTTTACAACGCGCTTCGCAATCTCCGGCCGTGTGACGTCCACGTAAGGTGGCGGTGGCGGCTCGGCTGTGATGAGCCACGGGCGCTCGAAGTAATAGTCGTCGTGACTGCGGCCGCGGCATAGAGTGAGTGCGGCGGACATTCCAAGGCCTCGGCGTCCCGCCCGCCCAACTCGCTGCTGGTAGTTGAACCGCACCGGCGGCATGTTTGCGAGCGCGATCGCTTGGAGAGCGCCGATATCCACGCCCGCTTCCATAGTGGTCGTTACGCTTAGGAGGTCGACGCCGGTCGCGATCTCAACTTCATCGGCCATGAACACTTCCTGGAATCGCCGCTGCCTGAGGCGGCGATCGATTCGGTTCGTCTGGCCCGTCAGCTCCTCGCAGTTCAATCGGAACGGGGCATCCGCGCAGCGCGCGAGGTACTCGTAATAGTCGCTCGGCAGGCCCCTCGTTGAATGCGACGCCGGGTTGGGCGGCAGCTGCCCGCGGCACGCCGTGCAGTAACCGGCAGATGCGTGGAGATGCGAGCACCCGCAGCGTGTGCACACGTACACATCAATATTCCCGGACGCGTCGGGCCGCGGGCTCACGACGGTGAAGGAATCAGGATCGACGAGCCACTGCCCGAGGCATGCACCAAGGACGCGCACGACGTCCCTTTGGAGATCGTTAGCGGTCATCCCCAGCGGCGGCGCAACCTGTTCCAAGAACGTACTGACGTATTCTGGCGGCTGCCCGCGGCCTTGTGCATCGCCTCCCGTCCAGCGCCACTTCTGCGCGAGCATGCGCACTACGCTCGCAGCGGCTTGTTCGGTGGGCGTTGCCGGCGGTGCGTTGCCCGTCCACAAGTAGCCAAGCCCCAGCGATTCGAAGTCTCTTGCAGCGGAGGCGAAAAAGACGCTCGAAATCACGCTGGCGCGAAACGAATTCTCGATCCTCGCCTGAAGGTTCTGTTCGAGCGGCTGCAGCCCGGCCTTGTACGCAGGCGGCGAAGCGGACCAGTCGATCAGCTCCGTCCACACGACCTTCGGTCCCTGTCGCTGCGGCTGGTAGCGCGATACGGATGGCAGCGGGCCGCCGGGATTCATGCCCAGCGCGAGGAGCCGCTGCCTCACCAGGTCGAGGACCTGCCTGAACGTCATGAACATTAACGGGCCTGGCGGAACGGGGGCTCGCAGCATGCCCGGCTGGGGGCCGCCCGTTGCAGCGTGCCTCGAGAGGTCGCCGACGACGTCGCCTGGGAGCGCGGTCATGAGTTCCTTGCGGCGCTGGTTCTCTGGTTCGGATAGGCCTTCGTCCTCCCTCTTCCTCAGGAGATTGTGGAGCTCGACGGCTTGGGCGTGAACAGTGAGTTGCTGCTGATGCTGCCGAAGCGAAGCGGCCCCTGCCTCTCCTAGTAACGTAAACGCAATCTGTCGGAGTGTATCTCGGTAGTGCGCCAGCTTGATGCCGGTCGAGAGTTTGGCGGCATCAAGGCGCGAGTCGGAGAACAGCACGAGCTTTCGCGCTGGCCCCGGCGGCATTTCTCGAACGACGGCGTCCCCAAGGATCTGCATGATGCGCTGAAAGCCGGAGCCGAGATCACGGATTGGAGATTTCACGCCGAGGCGACGGCCCCAATCGGCGGCGCAGTGGGGACATTTCGCGGGGAACGCTTCCGCGTCATCCACAGGGGCCGTAAATGCATAGCCGGCCACGTCGTTCGAACCAGCGCTGCGCCGGCCTGGATTGATCGAGAGGCGGCCCTCGATGATGTCGAGCGATGCAGGGCACCACTGGTAGCCGGCTTGACCATCCTGCTGCCATCGCCACGACGGACCTGCGTGGGTGCTCCGCACGAGCGGCGTGGTGCCCGCAGGCCAAAAGACAAGGTACTCTCCATGAGTTCGATCAAGCGAAGCCGAACGGTCCGGTACATGATTCAAGTCTGGGAAGTCGGGCGACAGAAACCACGCGTTGTTGGTGTTGTCGTCCTCGTCCCGGTATCCGCCGATGAACACCTCGCCGCACGGCTGGCAGTAGAGGAGCTCCAGAACTCGGGCGTTGCAACTGTCACAGCGAGGGCGGGGCTCTACGTAGAAGCGTCCTACGGGTGGCGTTGGAGCACCGCGAAGGGTCGTGCGCTTCCGCCCTGTGCACGCTGGGTTGACGCAAACCCAAAGCCGTCCGGCATTGTGGAAGAAGTAGTGCACACGAAGCGGCAGCGGAGCCACATTCGCTCCACCGCGCGGCTGCCGTGCTGCCACCAGAGCGCGAACAACCGCACGCGCGGCTTCGGGCGCATCGGGAACCGCGCCGAAGAGCGCAGCTGCGAGCCGGCTCAAGGTGAACGGCGCGCTCGCACCCTCCTGCCGCACGCGCTCGAGGATGCCCGTTTGAGCGAGGACATCGCCCAGCTTCTGTTCGGCGGTCGTGCCGGCCGAATTCACGCCGGCATCCAACGCCAGGCCTGCGACGGCCTGATTGAGGTCGCCCGCTTCCAGACGGCGCGCGAACAAACAAAAGGAGCTTGGACCCGGAGCGGTCCCGCCGATGGGGAACGTCGCTCTGTTCCCATCGATGATTCGGAACGACTTCCGATCGCGGCCGAAGAATTGCTCCAGGTACTCGAGGCTGTCCGGATCATTCGCCTCCATCGACGCACTTGTCGCGATGATGCGTAGCTGCGGAGAGTCCGGCGTCAACCCCAGCCGGTGCAGCAACGCGCGGAGGAGGTAGCCAACCTCCGTTCCCGGCGTTCCTCGGTATGTGTGAAGCTCGTCGACGATCAGATGGAAGTGGTTCCGGGTGCGATCGCTCGCCAGCCACGTGCGCGTCTGGTCGAAGATCGTGCCTTCGATGCTGCGCATCAGCATGATGTTCAGCATGCTGTAGTTCGTGATGAGGATGTCCGGCGGATCTTCCTGCATATCCCACCGGGACCACATTTCCGAACCTTGGGGATCCTGAAAATAAGAGAGGACGTCATCGTTGGCCGATCGGGCCGCCGATAGCTGCGCGCGGCCCCACTCGCTCTCCATCTCCTTCAGGCGGCGCTTAAGCTCCTGTCGCTTGGAAGGATTCGTCTGCGGCCCCGAAACCGGCGTCGAACCGGTGTACCGGCCGAACCAGTAGCGATTGCCGCTACGCTTCATCGACAGCCACGTGCGCCCATCGGGGCTGTCGCAAGCCCGGCGGATTCTGCCGAGCTGGTCTTCGATGAGCGCGTTGAGCGGATACAAGAAGAGGGCGCGGAGTGCTTTTGCGCGGCCAGTGTCGTGGGCGCGTTGCGGGATACGCTGCTGTTTGCGGAAGTTCCACCAGAGCGCTCGCGCAGAGGGAGCCGCGGGCGCACCCCAGGTGGCCGACTCTTCGACAAGCGCCGCGAAGACCGGAAGCAGGTAGCACTCGGTCTTGCCGGAGCCGGTGCCCGTTGTGACCACGACGGCTTCGCCAGCTCTCGACGCCTTCCAGGCATCGAGCTGGTGCTGAAAGAGTTCGCGCCCCGCAGGGAACAGGCCGCCGCTCTCGACGTACTCCGCGACCTCCTGCGGCGCGCCGAGGTGCCTGCAAGCCGCCCGAACCGTCATGCCCGAGGACTCGTAGGGGACAATGGGCTCAAAGAGCGGGTTCCTGTAGAGCTGGCGGTCCTGATCCAGAAGGTCCCGCCGTTCCTCCATCAGAGCGGGGTACCGAAGCCGGAAAGGACTGTCTAAGTAGCGCAGATACGCGCTGCGCAACTCGTTGAAGGTGAGGAACGGATCGTTCATCGCTTTGCCTCTGGCATCGGAACACCCTGCCCCAAGCCGACGAGCAGCATTGAGGCAATACGAGGATCAACGCTCTCGAAGAGAATCTCGCCTTCGCTGGCAGCGCTCGGGCGGCCGCCCGCGAGACACGCGGCGCGCGCATAGATCGCGGGCAGCGGAGCCCATGTTGGGACACGCAGGCGCCCCTCGTCGTGCGAATAATTCACGATTCGTGCACCCCTCACGTATGCCGCGCAATATATCGACGCACGCTTCTCGATCTCTCTCATGCCGGTCTTCCCAGCGTGTACCAGGTAGCGCCTGACGCCCTGTCGATTGCTGTACTCACGAACCGTGCGATCGAGCCGCTCGTTCACCCACTTTTCGTCCTGGAACGACCACGAGCGCACGGACCAGTTGATTGGCTCCTGCGCGGGCTGGCCAGCGTCAACCATAGCCCTGATCGGCGGCAGCCGTGTCGAGAGGATCGCTGCCGCATTGGCGACATATTCGATTCCGAGGCTCTCGGCGAGTCCGGCAACCGCTTCCCGCGCACCCGTCACGTGCACGCGTGTGAGCCCTGCAATAGGCTCGGCTGTCGTGACCATGACATTGGATGAACCGGCTCCACAGAGCCGATCCATGATCGACCGCGTCCGCCCGCCCACAAACAGGTGCTCTCGGTTTTGTGAGAGGCCGACCAGAGCCGGACGCAGCATCCGCCAGCGTCGGGACCCCTCGACGAAGAAGTCGACGTGACTCAGGTCGGAGAAGGCAATGCGCAGGGTGCGGACACGGGACTGCGCGTCGAGGGGGTCTTGGTCGCCCGTGAGCTCCTCAACAGCCTCGCGGAATGCTCCCCATGCGCCGGAGCCGAGGTGGGTCATCCATTCGAGGAGGAGATCCCACGTCTTCATCTCCGCCTCCGTCCGGCCCGCTTGCTTGATCTCGCTGCTTCCATCAGCTGGCGCCATTCGGCGCTGAGGCGCTCGTCTCTGCACCCATGTTGGCAGAGGAAATCCGGCCGCCGTATGCCCGCCTGGTACACGGTGTCGGCCCAGCTTGCGCCACTCTTCTTGCCGCGTGCAGGGGCGCCCGGTCGCGGAGCAGGCCGGCTGAGTATGTGATCGTGGATGTGAAGAGCTTTCGCCCCTGGGCCTGATGCAACGCGGACCGCCCAACGCACCTGGAAGCTTGGCCGAACCAGAGCACCCTCGGAGGGCGCGAAGATGCTCTCGCTTTCGCCTGGCCCAGCTCCGAGAAGAACCCAGTGGCCCGCTGGAACAGCCACGGGAATCGGCTGATCGATGTCCGGCCCTAACCACGATCGGCAATCAGTGTGAACGGCACCTTTCAGGACCGTTACCCGCTGCCGCAGCCGATTTCCAATCTCGATGACGTGCTGGCCCGCAGCTCCGAGCAGGTCCGTGTGAACCCGTCCTCCGTCGTCGAGGCGCACCTCCTGTCCGTCGACCTTTGCGACGAGGCCACGATGCGAGCCGAGCACGGTCAGCCGTGCAGGAGCGGACTCCAGCCAGCTCCATCGTCGCCCCAGCCGCAGCCCGCCCTCCGGGATCAGTGCAAGGCTCGTTTCAACTCCGAGGCGCTCCAGGCCCGGAGGCGGGGAACATTCGTTCGTCGCGCGAACGTCGGTGAACAGGCACCAGCCGGTTGGGATGGTGTCGTCTCGGCGAGGACGAACCCGTTCGTGGCTCAATGCCTGCAGATAGCGAGCAACGTCGTCAACGAGAGGCTCAGCGCAGAGGACCGCGCAGTCTGTGTCGGCCCGAAGGACTCGATCCGAGACAAAACCGGTGTACTCCTCGGATGGCGTGAGCGGCAGAACGCGTGCGCGGCGTAGCTGGAGGTAGTAGCGCCCCCCGTTGTTGCTGCGGGTTCCGATGCGGACGCCGTTCTCGAGGAGCTGCCCATCATCACGCCCGAGTTGAACAGGCTCGTACCAGCCGTCTTGGCTGGAGGCAAACACGAGTTCTCTGTCTTCGATCAGCTCTGGAAACCCGGAGGGCCTTCGGGCGAGGAGATGAAGCTGCGCGCGGCGCCGGCGAATGTCCATCCAGAGTTCGATCGTTGCCGTTCGTGCGCCGGATGAATCCACCCGGCATCCGTCCCAACGCTCAAGCTCGTGAGCTACCTGGCGGACGACGAACGGCCGGCGGTGACGATCCTTCAATGCGTTCTGGCCCGATTCCGTGAGGTGACGCCACGGCCCGGACGCTTCGTAGAGGTCGTACGTGAGGCGATCGAGCGGCGCGCGCGCGCCGGGCTCGTAACCGTAGGCATCGAAGAACTGCGGCAGCCGCTCGATGTCAACTTGCCGAAGTGGTACGTGCGCAAACGGGTATGCGACGTAGCGTCGCACGCCAACGGCGTCCGGAGCGGCAAGTTCGCGCCCGTAGTGCACTTTCAGCCAGGCAGCCAGCTCGTCCCAAAGATCGATGAACGCGTCTCCCTCGAAGCCGACCGGATACGACCTAGCCAGATCGCATCCGAGCATCTCGGCGAGCCGCGGGTAGAAGGCGCGGCCTGTGTGCTCGTCGTCCGTGCGCATGTGGAACGCGGCGAGCACGGAGAGCGCGAGAAAGCCGATCCCGAACGGCACGTCGTTGGGTGACGTCGACTTCAGGGCGCGGAGCTTCTTCGCGCTGCTCAGGACGCGGTGCCGATACATGCCAGCGACCGCTGCTGTGAAGTCGGCTTCTGCTTCCTCGGGGGAGCGTCCTCCCTCGCCTGCTTCCTCGAGTGCTGCTGCGAGCGTTCGTGGAGCGACCGTGAGCAGAACAATGCCCTCGCAGGAGTGCGCAAGGAGGCAGTGCTCCGCGAGCATGTAGTTCCAGAGGATGTACCGGCCCTCGGAGCTCATTTTTGTCGCTCACAGATTCAGCATAAATTCAGCGATGGCTTTTGTGACGAGCGGGCACACTGCATTCGCCAGTTGCTGCTGCTTGTGAACCAGCCCTCCTGGTTTGCCGCTTGCGGTTCCGGCGAACCGGAACCAGTCAGGGAATGACTGCAGACGTGAGGCCTCTCTCAGCGAGAGGCCTCGATGTTGGCTCGGATGAACCAGCATACTCTTTCGGTAGTGGCCGATCGTGATCGATGGCTCGTCCCACCGGAGCCTGCGGTAGATGTTGCTGTGCGTCCGCGAGACGTCGGCGTAGTTCGTCATCTGGTCGCGGATGCTTTCCCAGTTCCCGCCCGCAGGGATGCTGCGATAGCGCTCGATGACATAGTCAGCGTGCCTCGAGGTGACGTGATCGAAGGCGACGCCGTGCTCCGCGCCTGCCCGTGCGTACCGAAGGAATTCGTTCTCTTGAAGAACTTCATCCGAAGGCTCGTCGTACGACGCGCGCTCCTCCGACTCTCCGTTCCCGATCCGCGGAAGGTCGGCGATCGCGTTTCGGACAGTGACAAAAGGGCGCGACGGGTTCCCGTGAGAAGGCTTCGGGAAAGGGCCCCACGGCCCGAAGTCGTCTGCCGAGTAGCCGAGATCGCGATGCAGCCCCATAAGGAAAAAGCGTGTGCGGTTCTGGGGCACGCCGTACCAGACGGCGTCGAGCAGCTTCGGGAAGAGCACGTAGCCGGCCGCCTTCAATCGCCGCTCGATCACATCGACGACGGAGACCGACGTGCCGGCGTTCGGCGTCCAAAGAATTCCTTGAACATTCTCCATCAGGAAGCCGAGAGGCCGGAGCCGCAGGATGTACTTGATGAAGACGTCGACTAACTCGTTGTGTGGATTGCTCGCGGACCAGGAGTTTCGATTGGCCATCGAGAAGCCCTGGCACGGCGGACCGCCGATCAGGAAAGTAGCGCCTCCCGCTTCGCGAGCCACGGCCTCGGCGCGCTCAAGAACCGCCTTCTCGCGAAGGTCTGCCGCTTCGCTCGATTCGGGCGTTCTCGAAGCGGGCCGGAGGCGCGCCGCGCGCTCGAATGACTTGTGGTTGGCGCGGAGCGTCTGGACGAAGATCGGGTTTGCTTCGCCGGAGTAGATGATCCGATAGCGTCCTTGTGGGCCGCCGCCGAGCAAGAATCCAAGCCCCATCCCTCCGGCCCCCGAGAAGAGCTCAATGACATTGAGGATGGATGCAGCCTGTCGCAGCAGTCCTTTCGTGGACGTTTGGATCTGAGGCAGCTCAGCCTGCGCGCGAGCGTCCTGCTGCCGCGCAAGTGCGATATTTGCGCGCGCCGTGATTGCAGATGCGGCCCCCGACGGCTCTGCCCCAGTTCTTGCAGCCTCTCTACGCTTCTCGTTCCTAGAGGCGCGACGTATCCACCGAGCGTGCGCGACAAGCTGGACGAGATCAGCGAGGCCTGCATCAAACGATGCAAGACCAATAATGGTGCCTCGGTGGACGCCTTGGATGCCGCCGACCTGTGCTGCGAAGAGCCACCCCGTGCCGGCCGGAAGGGCCACAGTCGCGAGCTTTGCAGCGCTGCACTCGAGCTCAGCACCATCAGGCATCACTGTCGAGATGTCCCTCCACCTTCCGCGTTCGAGCACATCCGCGGCTGCAACGGTGGGACGCCCGCGCTCGTTCAGCTGCACGACGGTGCTCGGGCGGATTTGAACGACGAACGGGAGATCCCGCTCGCCGAGCATCTCCAAGAACGCGGAGGCCGAGCCGTAGGACGTCCCAGCGACCACCACCGGCTGGCCTCCGTCCGCAGCGCGATCGACGAGCTTCGAGGCGAGCTCAATTTTTGCGCTTCGCTTCGAGCGCATGCTTCCCGCCTCGTAAGTCCTGCGGGCGACTACAAGCTTGCTCGCGCCGTTCAGGCGGTGGACTCGCACAGTGATTGTTTGGCCGGTATCCTCGCTGCCTACGCCGGCGAGACGGCGCCGCTCGGCGGCCGTCGAGTTGTCCTCGACGAGCAGGATCTCATCGAAGCGCCCAATGTAATGGGTCACTGTCGCACCCTCCTTCGCTGGTCGGTAGAACCGCGCAGACCCGCCTTGGATGAGACCGAAAGGCACGAGGGGAGGTACGGGCAGCGGTCAACGGGCGTCATCGTCCGCCCTCTTCGATGGGTTGCGGTCACCGGCGCCGCCTCGACGAACCCACTCGTCGCTCTCGTCGGTCTTGAACTTCGAGAGCCTGCCGACGCGATGGGCTGGAACAGCGCGCGGTTCGATCCATCGGTAGATTCTGTCCTTCCCCGCACCGAGATGGCGGGACAACTCTTCGACCGAAACCCACGGCTCAGACATGGTCTGCGGACCTGAACATGCGAGCGCGATCATGTCAGGCTCGCCCGGCCAAAACAAGCGTCGATCTGGCAGGATCGTCGAAACTCCTGAACGACGCCCGCTGCTCGGCTCACGTACCCGCGTGGGCCGCGGCCCGCAGCGTTCGCTCGGCCATCCCGCTCGGTGCCGTCGACCGCCTCGAGCCCGAGCACGCGTGCCTGCGGGTCGGGGGCGAGGAGGAGAAGGCTGGACCACTCGGGCACGCGTAAGCCCCAGCTTGCGCGCGATGGCCGTGCGGTCGGTGACGAAGCCCGGATCGAGCGCGCCCTGTAGGTGGTGCGCGAGGGCCTGCATCCGGGCGACCTTCGCGAGGTGCCGGATGGGCTCGGGCTTCGGGGGCCACGGCTGCCCGGTGAGGAGCACGCGCGAGCTACGGCGGCGTAACAGCGTCTCCGTGAGTACGTGGCAGTGCTTCGGCGTCCGTGAATCGGTCGTCGTCATGCAGCGTCCTGCGAGCGCACGTCGGCGCCGAAGTTCACGAATTCGACCTCGACGACGCCGATGGCCTCCTCCACGCGCACCGCCGCGACGAGCGCGCGTAGCAGACGCCCTCGGTTCTCGGGCGTCATCAGGCGCCAGACGTTCGCGAAGTCGCGCAGCGCGCCGAGCATCCCCTTCACCTCTGCGTCTGCGGCCTCGAGGTTGGCTAGGTCGCGCTCGGTCTCGGCGATGTGGCGTTCGGCGGCGACGCCTCGATCCGCCTCCTATTTCCAGTCCTCGCGGAGCAGGGGCCCGTGGCTCAAGGAAGTGCTACCGCGGCTCCCGCTCAGAAGTGTTAGCAGGGCTCCGCTCGTACACGTCCTCACCGCCCATCTGGACATCCCCCCGCCCATCTGGACAGGGGGTGGGGTCATCTGGACATCCCGCCCGCCCATCTGGACAGGGGGTGGGGTCATCTGGACATCCCGCCCGCTCATCTGGACAGGGGGTAGGGTCATCTGGACATCCCCCTCGCTCATCTGGACATCCCACCTCGCCGCCTCGCCTCCCGGCTCCCCCCACCCGTGTCCAGATCCTGCTCCGCGCTGGACGTCCCCGCGACCGAGCTCATCCTTGCCGCTTTGCGTCGTGCCCCGAGGGGCGCGGATCGCAGGAGGAGGGGTCAGGCAATCATCATGGCAAAGCAAGGACAGGACTTCGAACGCTGGGTCAAGGTCGCCGCCGGGTCGGAGCGGACCGACAACCCGCTGAACATTCCGTACGACATCGCCGTGCGCGAGGCGGTCGCCGCCGCGGCGTTCGTGAAGAAGTACTGGGAGCCCGACGGCGATCGCCCGGGCCTCAAGCGGGTCAAGAGCCGCCTGCCCGCATCGAGCGGCGAGGAGCTGCTCTCCATCGTGCACGCGGTGCAGGAGGCGCAGACGCGGCTGCTCCTCATCGTCGATCCGGCCGTGGCCGATCTCGGCGAGCGCGCCCGGTTCGTCGTCGATGAGCTCGAGTCGGCGCTCGAGTTCCTGCTCGACGACGACGTCGACGAGCCCGCCGACGCGCAGCTCGCGCGCATCAAGGAGTTCCACGCGCAGGACGGCCAGCGCTCGAGCGCCCTCTCCCAGGCGCTCCGCGATTACGCGGGGCTCGCGGAGCCGCTCAAGGACCGCCTGGTCGAGGCGGACGAGGCGTTCGACGTGCGCCTCATCGCCGAGGCCAGGAAGCTCGCGGAGGATCTGCAACAGCGGGCGCTGGAGGCGGCCCCCGAAGCGGGCGCCTCGCCCGCCGCGACCACGATCCGCAACCAGCTGCTGCACCTCATGGTCCAGCGCGTCGGCTCCATCCGGAAGACCGCGGCCCACGTCTTCCGGCGCCACCCCGAGATCGCCCGCGAGGTGACGAGCGCTTACGAGCGGCGCCGGCGCGCGGCGGCGCGGCGCGAGAAGGCCCGTAAGGCCACCGAGTCCGGACAGGCCAACGGCAAGCCGGCGGCGGCGCCGGTGCCCGTGACCCCCGCGCCCGCGACCCCCGCGCCCGCGACCTCCTAGACATCGGCCGGCGCTCGGCCGTCGTAATCCCGGCCGGCTCGCCGTCCGCGCGGAAACTGCGCTCCGAGGCGCGTCCGCTCCCATCCAGCGTCGCCGTTGGCAGCCTTCAGCGACGGCGCCGGAAGCGGAGGACGAGCGCGGCGACCATGCCAACGAGCACGAGCAGGGCACGCCGACCCACGCCCAATCCCGGGGATGCGAGCCAAAGGTGACGGCCACCGCGCCGCACCCGCGAGGCCACGCTCGTTTCCTCAGGCAGCCCATCCTCTCATAGACCGCCCCCCCGGTCCGCCGGAAGGTACGGACCCCGCCGCGGTGCTCCTCGACACCGCGGCCCCGCTATCTGCGCGGGCTCCAGGTGCGCTAGCGCGATCGCGAGCTCGCCGGCGTCCAGCGCCTCGACGTGGCCGAGCTCCACCAGGTGGACGGTGGACGGCGACGGCCCCGAACTCGCGCGGCGCTTCTACCTGGAGGAGATGATCCCCTGACCGAGGAGCGCCCCGTGGCGCGCCCGTGCCGCCGACACCGGCCGCTCCACCCTCACCCTCGGGGGCGACGTGGCCGAGTTCGACCACGTGGACGGGGGACGCACCGAGCTCGCCGACGCGCGCCGCCGCCGAGCTCGTCGGCGTCCTCCTCAACGCCGCGGCCGGTCGCTGTCTGCTCGGCGCCATGTACGACGCCAGAGCGCTCGCGCGATCGCGGGCGTCCTCCTCGACGCCCGCGGCCGCTCCGCGGTCGACGGGGGCCGCGGCGCCGAGCGCGCGCTCGAGGAGCTCGCGGCGACGTGGCCGAGCTCCACCAGGTGGATGGCATGGCGATGGCCACGAGCTCGCCGGCGTCCACCTCGACGCTGCGGCCGCTCCGGGGCGACCGAGCCGCGCCGCCATGTACCGCCCGCTGGCGATGGACCCGGCGCACGCATCGACGCCGGCGACGGACCCGAGCTCGCCGACCATCTCTCGACACCTCGGCCGCGGGGCTGCTCCGGCTCGGCCTACACGTCGGACGGGTTCCCTCCCGGACACCGGACGTCGTTGCCCACGCAGAGGAGCAGAGAGAGGAAGGGCGGTCGACGTGGAAAGAGGCCGGTGGGAGCCGCGTATGGAACCAAGAGGACGGTTCCCGACGTGACCTGTTCATGTCCTAAAGCCTTTGTTTTCTAGTTCGGAAGAGATGCGGCACGCATCAGGGAAGCACACATGAGCTCGGCACACCGATCGCAACGGGCACGGCATGCGAACGATCACTACCACCATCACAGCAGCTCTCATTTGCTGTTCCATCCCTTCGTGTACGGTCGACCAGACGCCTGACTCGGAAGCCGTGTGGGACGATGAAACCCTGGAGGCTGGCGAACCGCTCGCAGCACGAGGAAGGTGCGAAGACGCGGTAGACGAGGGGGCTGACATCTGGAGGCTCATGTGTGGATCAGCGATGGATATATTCTTGACGCGGTATGACACGCGTCTCTGCCTTGCGGAGAGCAGCGAAGGGCGAGCCGTGGGCCACGCGAAGTGCCGTTCCAGTTGCCCGACTGCATGCCTCGCGCTTTCGACGCGATGGGAGCTCTACTGTGAAGAGCGCGCGCCCCTGCTCCTGAAGAGCATCTGCGAACAGGCGCGACAAAACGGGCAGAGGAGGTGCCTGAGCTCCTGTTGAGGTAGGGCGCTTGACATCGCCGAAGAGGGCGCTAGCTGGTGGGGCATGCCGGACGTGATTGCGGAACGTACCCTCGATCTGACACTTCCGAACGGGACGCACGAAAGCATCCGAGTGCGACTGTGGTCACCCGAGTACAGACCACACGCTATGTGCTGGGAAGCTGACGTGGAGGTCGCTGGAGCGGGGGACGCCCATAAGACCCACGGAGTCGGCATCGATGCTTTCCAGGCGCTGCACAGCGCGCTCTATTTGATCCCGTCGATGCTCGTCAAATATGAGGGTGTGGGCCGGCTCTCGTGGCTCGATGCGGAGTGGCTCGGGTTCCCAGAGATCAAACTCACTGAGCCGTGACTCCGGCGCGCTGACATGCCCGAACTCCGCCACACGGACGGCGGACGCTCAGGGGAAGGCCATCCACCATCGCCGTTAGCGGCCTTCGGAGACGACGCCGCCGGTTTGGGGGCGCCGGTAGGCGGTCGTTGCGCCAAGCGTCGGCTCGGCCGGGCGGCGGTGGCTCCGGCGAGCTCAGGCGATGCAGCAGAACGTGGACGGCTCGGCCGGCTGGAGCTCGCCGACGGGCTCGCCGCCCTGCGGTGCGCATGCGCCCGGCTCCACCTCCACGACCGCGGCCGACTTGCTCCCCAGGCCGAGGCCGGGCGGCGTCACCCCGCAAAACGGGACGCTCGAGTCGACGAGGGTCGACGCGACCAGGTCCGTGCATGCCGCGTCGCGGTACACGGACGCCATGATCGTGCACGAGGCGCCGGTCGGCTCGCCGCAGCTACAGGGGGTGCAATCGCGGCCGTCGAGCACGTCTTTATAGAAGACATGCCTCTGGGGGTAGCCCTCAGGACAGGCGGCGTCGCCCTCGTGATAGATGCAGGTCAGGAACGCAGGCGGCGCTGCCGGCGCGCACGTCGTCGCGTCGGCGCACGCGGTGTGCGCCCCGGCGACGCAGGCCGTCGCGCGCGTCGCCCACCAGAGCGCGTTCTGCGGGATGGGCTGCGGGGCTTCGATGCGCGGCGTGCAAGCGCCGGCCGTGACCGAGGGCGCCGCGATCGTCAGCGACTGCACGCAGGGCTCGCCGTTGCAGTCCTGATCGGCGGGGATCGCGCCGTCGGCGGTGCAGGCGCCGTCCCATGCGTCGGGCGCGGCGAACGGCGTCGCGACAGCGTCGGGCTCGTCGCCGGGGCACGAGGACGACGATGCGGCCCACGCAGTGGGGAGCGAACACGAGACCTCGGGCGGGTCGCACGCGCAGGTCGGGCACGTCTTCGGCACCTGCTGGAGATCGGCGAAGCCCTCGTACCCGATCGTCGGCGCGTCGGCGGGGCATTCGGGGGTGGCCTCCGGCGGACCGAACCAGAGGAGCGCCGGGCCGGACCAGCCGAGCGGGGCGGGGGAGACGCACTGGCCGGAGCACAGCGCGCTGTGGGCCTCACCGCCAGCGCCGCCCTGTCCGCCAGAGCCGCCCTGACCGCCGCCGTCACCACCACCACCGCCGCCCTGACCGCCGTCGCCGCCGTACTTCTCGCACCACTCAGGATAGTGGACGCGCTCTTCGTCCGAACAGGGGCCCTCAATGACGATGGGGGCTTGGGTGCAGCTCGCGGTCAATAGGACGCCTGCGAGGGCAAAGCTCGGAACGCGCATGCGTCGTACCCTATGGGAATGATGGCCCTGAGCGCAAGGCGGCTGTCGTACCGCGGGCCTGGCGCGCGCTGAGCATTCCCTCGGTCGTGAAACGTTACTCATTTTTTTTTGTCACCTTGGGGGAGGGCGGATATCTCTGCCGCCGGACCTCCTCATAGGTTCAGTTCGAGACCGATCCCGAATGCCGCACCGAGCGCGGGAGCGCTCCAGATTGCGCGTTCTGATTTGGCGATGCCTCCACGACGGAGGAGTGACGCGTCGATCGTGCGCTGAACCGCCTCGGCAGTTCCGTACCCAGAGAGGCCCTCTGACAGCGGCCACCTGACGCCGGCTCGCAGGCCAATTCCGGCACGAAGATTCAGCAGCATTCTCGCGATCCTTGGAGCTTCGGGCACGACACGGAGCACGCCGAGCTCTCCGACCCCGCACGCGAAGAGAAACTGCCGGTGAAGGCACAGGGCAGCGCTCGCGGTGAGCGCCGATGTCGCCACACGCACGTCGTCCACGTTGGTCGACAGCGATGAGAGCCCGCGGGCTTCCAGCGCGACCGACCATGCCGGCCAGCGTCCCGTGACCGCCAACGTCGGCCCAACCGCAACGCCGGGCGTCAGCCCCAGCGCCATCGTGGCGCCGGCGCCAACGCTCCACCGGAAGCGCTCCGCCGCAGCTTGCCCCGCACTGATCGAGGGCGGCGCCTGCACGGATCGCAGCTCGCGCGCCGGCGCCGCCTTGCCCGGCCGGCGGGCGGGTGGCGCCTCGCTCGGCGGCAGCGCCGGCTGCCCCGCGCACGGGCGCTCGGGGGAGCATGGCGCCTCGGCCGGCGTCGCGGGCTCTTCCTGCGGGGCCGGCGCTGCCTGCGGCGGCGGGCGCTCGCCCGGGTCGTCGAGCTGCACGGCGATGGACAGGGCTACCATCGAAACCAGCGTCTTGCAGTCGCCGCGGGTCCTGTAGCCGTCGGTCCAGCGCAACCTGCCGCGGCGATCGCGAAGGTACATCGATGCAATGAGCTCGCCCTGCTCTTGTTCTATCGACGCCGCCATCGCGAGCGGAGCCTCCGCGTCGAAGGGGTCGAAGCTCATGCGCCGGGCGATCTCCGCGCGCAGGAACTGCTCGTCGGGGCAGCGCTCGGCGCCTGGGCCGAGCGTGAGCTCGAGCCGCACGCGGGCCCGGCGCGGTCCGGGATCGGCCCGGGCCGGCGTGGCCGCGAGCTGCGCGATGGCGACCGCGACCAGCGAGGCGAGCGTTGCGCGCCATGCCTGCTTTCCCCGTCGCCGGCCGTGCGACGGGGGGCGCGCGCGTCGCGGCGGCTCTGCGCTCACGGCCGATCGTGCCCGGTCGTGCCGCCGGTCGTGGTGACCGGCAGCGCTCCTGCGCTCGACCGCAGCCGCTCGCGAAGCAACGTCAGCCGGCCGTGAGGAAACCGCTGAGCATGCGCATTGATGTGCTCCAGGGCGGCGGCGCGCTCGCCGTGCAACAGCGCCTGCCTGGCCGCATCAAGCAGCGCGAGCTCCTCGTCGAGCCGATCCTGGCTCTGGTCTGGGGGCGCCGGGGCGTGCCTCGATCCGGCCGGCTTGCGCTGGCCTGGCCCATCGGTCGTCCGTGCCGCGGGCGCTCGGGGGCTCTGGGTGTCTCGGGGGCTCTGGGTGTCTCGGGGGCTCTGGGCGTCGGCGGAGCGCGTTGCGTCGTCGGGGCGCGGCGCTTCACCGACAACGCCCCGGGGTCGCGGCTCCGGCGTCGGGGCCGGATGTGTGCTCCGCGCGACGACGAACGGTATCGCGGTCGGGCCGAGGTGGCGCGCCCAGTGCACCGGCGCTCGAGCGAGCCAGGCGGCCAGAAGCACGCCGCCGGCGACGCCTGCCGCACCCCACCCGAGCGCCGGTCGAAGGCCTCGGGCGACCGGGCGCGCGAGGCGCACGAAGCGTGCTCGCCACCGTGTCCCATCGACCCGCGCTCCGGCGCTCGGCGCGGCCGGGTCGCTCGCAGGCAGGATCGTCTCGCGGAGCGAACGCAACGAGGTCGCGGAGAACAGCGGGAGCACGAGGACGCTGGACCGGAGCGCCCGCCTCTCTTCGGGGCGCAGCCGCTTTTCGGCGGCGCGGTAGTCCCGGCGCGCGAGGCGCAGCCGGCTCGCGGCGGTGTGCTCGTTGAGCGAAAGGGCGCGCGCGATCTCGCGCATCGGGACGTCGTATGCGTCGGCCAGGACGAGAACGGCGCGGCGCTCGGGCGCGAGCTCCGACAGGAGGCGGATCGCGAGCGCGAGCCGCTCCTGCACGGCGATGTGATGCTCGCTGCTCGCCGCGATGTCTGCCTGCTGGAAGCAGGCGGCGTCCGCGAGCCCCACCGGCACCTCGCGGCGCCGGTAGGCGCGCTCCAGGTGATGGCGGACCTGCCGCCAGGCGATCCCGAAGAGCCACGACGCCTCCGCCCTCCAGTGCTCGCCGAGGCGCTCCGGTCGAGCTGGATCGGGCATGCCCGTGGGTGTGCTGCGCGGGCGAGGCGGCGTATCACCCGGCGCGCTGTCTGCGGCGACGGCGGCGGCCAGCGCGGGCGCTGCGGCGGATCCCGGGGCGTCTGGCGAGTCCACCAGGGCCGCGGCGCGCGCGCTGCTGGACCGCATCGGGTCGTACCGGGGGAAGCTGCGGTAGGCGCCCAGCAGGACGTCCTGACACAGGTCGTCGAGGTCGTCCTCGGCGACGCCGAGGAACCGGAGCATGCCAGGGAGGACGTGAACGGCGGTTGTGTGCATGGATGTCCAGGCGCCGTGCTGGACAGGGGCGGCCGGAGGACGAGAAAGGCTCATGCTCAGAATTACGGGGCGTTTCCCGCGGCCGTCACAGAATCGGACCGGGCCGAGGCCCCCTCCGACCCGATGCGGCCCCCCTCCGACCCGGTGCGATGCCAGCTCGGACGAGGGGCGACCCCCTCGACCACGGGGATGCCCGATGGGAGGGGGGCAGGTCCTCCAGCAGACCGAGGCCTCCAGCTGCCGTTCGCCGCGTGGCGAACCTGCCCGACCCTCCGATCTGCCGGGAGTTCGATGTCGGCGCCCTGCGCCCAGAGTGTCGTGATGTCACGATAGCGCGTGCGTGTGGTGGTTCCCCGTGAAGGTGACGGCGGTGGGGTGACGATGCCGTAGAAGGGGTGCTGGCCAACGGGCCGACATGCATGGATACCGGACCCGACTCGATCACCGACGCCGGGCAGTATCCGCAACGGCCCACGACGCTCGTAGCAGCTGGAGAGCCGACCGCGGACGGCTCGTCGGAGCGCACCGCGAGAGGATGATCTTCCAGCCGTTCCGTGCGCTCGCCGCCTCCGCGACGATGTCTGCGACCTCGCTCGGGTCCACCCGCTCTTCAGAGAGCCGCGCCGTCGCACCGTACTCCGCGGCGAGCGCACGGCGCTCGGCCGGGCCCTTGGCGCGCGAGAGGATGCACGCGTAGGCCTCGCACGAGTACGCGAACGTCTCTCGCTTGCGGTACTCGATGTCGAGGAGCCACTCCTTCGTCCGCGTCTCGCGAAGACCGACGGTCGCGCGCTTGCAGTTGTGGAAGATGTGGGCCGCCTCGTGAACGATGAAGTCGGCGAACGGATCGTCGTCCGCGAAGTACTCGACCGAGACATAGCAGGTCGTCCCCTCGCTCAAGCCAACGAGGCGCGGCGCGTCCTCGCCGAGCAGATCCACACCGAGGCTCGCGAGGTACAGGTTGGCGAGCGTCCACGCCGAGCTGTCGTATCCATGCTTCAGCAAGAGCGGCTCGATGTTCGCGCTCGTGACGAACACGACCGACGTCCCGAGCGTCGCGAGCACCGCGTCCTGCTCGACCCGCGGGAACAGCCCCCGCACCATCGGCTCGACCTTGCCGCGCGTGATGGCGACGGTGTCGGCGTGCGGCAGGGATTCGTGCGCGAGTCCTTCGGCTCGCCGCCGCACCTCGCGAACGAGCGCGCCTCGGAGCTCCTCGTGAGCGCGGTTCGCACGCTCCATGAACTCGCCGGGCCACGCCGCGTGGTGTGGGTCGGTCTCGCCGGTGCGGAGGTACCGCTCGACCTCGTCGGCGGCGCTGGGCACGTTGCTCACTGGCGCACTCTACTCGGGCAGCACTTCCGGTTTGGCAGCAATCGACGCGGACGGTGCGCGCCGGGTGGCCGCTTTTGCGGCAAGGAGGCTATTCGTGTTGGTGAGCTCGTACTTGCGCGGAAAGGCGGTGAAGAAAATCGGTGAAGTCGGCCCAGCGCGCAGTCAGCATCCGGGAGTGCTCGCGCGGGTCAAGGGTGCGCTCGCGACGCGAGCCGGCTGCGCCGCCCTTGACCCACGCTCCGCCCTCCCGGGCCGGAACCTCGAGCGATGGGCAAGCGGGCCTCCGGCGGGGGCTCCGTCTTTTCTCCTGCGCCAACGTTCCGCATGACGGGCCTCACAGGCCGCGTCGGTTTGGTGGTAAACGGTTCGGCAAATGAGGACGCTCTTACGGCGCCCTGGGCTCTGGCTCCTGATCGCGTTGCTCGCGGCCTCCACGATCGTGGTGGCGGTGCGCGCGCGTGGACCCAAGGTGAAGGTCGCCGTGGCCGCTCGAAAGGAGCTCGAGCAGCGCGTCGTCGCGAGCGGACGGGTGAGGGTGCCGACGCGCGTTCAGGTCGCGGCGCAGGTCCCGGGCCTCGTCGTCGCGGTCGGCGCGATCGAGGGGCAACGCGTGAAGGCGGGCGATCTCCTCGTGCAGATCGACGACGCCGAGGCGCGCGCGGCGGTGTCGCAGGCGAAGGCCGCCGTCGACCAGGCGAGCGCGCGCGTCGAGCAGCTCCGCCGCGTCGGCGCGATCGTCGCGACGGAGGCGCTCCGTCAAGCGGAGACGAACCTCGAGCGTGCCGAGGTCGAGCTCGCGCGGGTGCGAGAGCTCTCGGCGTCGGGCGCGGTCGCTCAAGCCGAGCTCGACAACGCCCAGCACAGCGTCGAGCTCGCGCGCGCGCAAAAGGTCGCGGCGGAGGCGCAACGTATCGCGTCGACGCCGATGGGCGCGGACTCCCGCGTCGCGCTGACCGCGCTCCTCCAGGCGCAGGCGCAGCACGTCGGCGCGACCGTTCGCCTCGCGCAGACGCGGATCGTGGCGCATCAGGACGGCGTCGTGCTCACGCGCTCCGTGGAGCCCGGCGACGTCGTGCAGCCGGCGCGAACGTTGATGGTGCTCGCCGCGGACGGGAGCCCGCAGCTCGTCTTCCAGCCCGATGAGCGGAACCTCGCGTGGATCGCGCTGGGGCAGAAGGCGCGCGCTTCCGCGGACGCATATCCGCAACAGCTGTTCGACGCCGAGGTGAGCTATATCGCGCCTTCCATCGATCCGCAGAGAGGCAGTGTCGAGGTGCGCCTCGCGGTGCCGAGCGCGCCAGCCTTTCTCTTGCCCGACATGACCGTATCCATCGATCTCTCGGTCGCTCGGCGCGAGAGTGCGCTCGTCGTTCCGAGCGACGCCGTGCGCGACGCGGCGACGTCGGCGCCTTGGCTGTTCGCCGTCGAGGGCGATCGCCTCGTGCGCAAGGACGTGAAGCTGGGCATCCGCGGAGAGGGCGCCGTCGAGGTCGTCGAGGGCCTCGGCGAGGGGAGCGTCGTTGTGTTGCCCGACGGACGGGTCCATGCGCCGGGCCAGCGCGTGCGCACGGAGCTCGATTGAGATGCCGTTCGAATGGTTCGTGGCGCTCCGTTACCTGCGCGACGCGAAGGGGCAGACCGCGCTGATCCTCGCGGCGGTGTCGGTGGGCGTGAGCGTCATTGTCTTCCTCTCCGCGCTGATCAACGGCCTTCAGGTGTCGCTCATCGACAAGACGCTCGGCTCGCAGCCGCACATCACGTTGCAGGTGCAGCGCGAAGCGGCGCGCCCGCTCGTCGACCCCTCGAACGATCTCGCCGTCGCGCGCTCCGTGCAGCCCGCGCCGCAGCGCCTTCGCTCCATCGACCAGTGGCCGCTCGTCATGGCCGACGCGGAGCGCACCGCCGGCGTCGTCGCCGCGTCGGCGGCGATCGTGGGCGCCGGCTTTGCCGTCCGCGCCGAGGCGAAGAACGCCATCGTCGTGCGCGGCGTCGATCCGGAGCGCTTCCTCGCGATCATCGACGTCCGGAAGCGCATGCGCGCGGGCCGGTTCGACGTCGCCGGGGGCGACGCGGTCATCGGTGTCGTGCTCGCGAACGAGCTCGGCGTCGGGGTCGGCGACAAGATCCGGATCACGACCACCGAAGGGATCGACGATGTCGTCGCGATCACGGGCGTCTTCTCGCTCGGCAACGAGGCGGTCGACAAGACCTGGGTGATCACGTCGCTCCGCAGGGCGCAGACGCTCTATGCGCTCCCCGGCGGCGCGACCTCGATCGAGCTCAAGGTCGCCGACGTGTTCGCCGCCGAGGCCGTCGCGGGCGAGCTGCGCGGGAGGACGGGGCTGAAGGCGGACAGCTGGATGAAGATCAACGCCGAGCTGCTCACCGGCCTCTCGGCGCAAAGCAGCTCGAAGAGCATGATCCAGTTCTTCGTCGTCCTCGCGGTCGCGCTGGGAATCGCGAGTGTGCTCATCGTGTCGGTCGTCCAGAAGTCGCGCGAGATAGGCATCCTCCGCGCGGTCGGCACGCCGCGGGGCCGCGTCCTGCGCATCTTCCTGATCCAGGGCGCGGTCCTCGGGCTCCTCGGGTCGTTCGTCGGATCGGCGCTCGGGGCGCTCCTGTCGAAGCTCTTCGAGGGCCTCGTGCGCGGGCCCGACGGCGCCCCGAAGTTTCCCGTGCAGCTCGATCTCGAGCTCTTCGTGCTCGCGACCGCCCTCGCGGTCGGCGTGGGGCTCCTCGCCGCCGTGCTCCCCGCCCGGCGCGCCTCGAGGCTCGATCCGGCGTTGGCGATCCGCAATGGCTGATCCGCTGCTCGTCGTCGAAGGCGTGGTGAAGGAATACGGCCAGGCCGTCGTCTCGCGCGCGCTCGACGGAGTCGATCTCCGGCTCGAGAGGGGCGAGTTCGCCGCGCTGATCGGTCCGTCCGGCTCCGGCAAGAGCACTCTGCTCAACATCATCGGCCTGCTCGACCGGCCGACGCGCGGGCGCGTGGTGGTCGACGGCAAGGACACGACGGGGCTCGACGAGGCGAGCCTCACCCGGCTTCGCGCGCGGACGCTCGGCTTCGTGTTCCAGTTCCATCACCTCTTGCCGATGTTCACCGCGCTCGAGAACGTGATGCTGCCCGCCTGGGGCGACGAGGGATTCCCTTCGTCGACCATGAAGGCGCGCGCGGCCGAGCTGCTTAGAGCGGTGGGGCTCGCCGATCGGATGAACTTCAGGGCGACCGCCCTCTCGGGCGGCCAGCAGCAACGCGTGGCCATCGCGCGCGCGCTGTCGCGCCGACCGCCGCTCGTCCTCGCCGACGAGCCGACAGGGAACCTCGACACCGAGTCGTCGGCCGAGGTCTTCGCGTTGATGCGCCGCTTCAACCGCGAGCTCGGCACGACGTTCCTCGTCGTCACGCACGATCCGCGCATCGCGGAGCAGTGCGAACGCGTGATCGAGATCGTCGACGGGCGCATCGCCAGCGACCGCGTATGAGGGGCATTCAGGCGTCGCAAGGAGACGCGGCCCGGCGCCTCGCGAGCCGCTCCTCGAGCTCGAGGACGAGACGCCGCCGAGGTCTCGTTTCCACGTGCGTTCGGCGCTCGGCCAGCACGATGCGCGCGTGAACAGTGTCCGCGTAGAGAGCGCCGCGGGCCTGCGTCGCTCACTCGTCTGCGCGCTTCCAGTCCGCTCCCGATGCGGCCGCTCGGCACCGCGCCGTCGAGCGTGTCCGCAACCAGCGTCAGCTTCTTGAGGTCGAGTCGTATCGGTGACGCCGAGGAACCGGAGCATGCCCGGGAGGACGTGAACGGCGGGTGCGTGCATGGATGTCCAGGCGCCGTGCTGGACCGGGGCGGCCGGAGGACGAGAAGGGCTCATGCTCAGAATTACGGGGCGTTTCCCGCGGCCGTCACAGAATCGGACCGGGACGAGGCCCCCTCCGACCCGATGCGGCCCCCTTCGACCCGATGCGATCCCATCCAGCTCGGACGAGGGGGGCGGCCCTCGTCGACCGGGTGGAACGCCCGAGGGGAGGGGAGCAGGTACTCCAGCAGACCTGGTACTGCGTCGCCTGAAACACCGAACGGGTTAAAACCCCGCGAAACCGCCCGGTTTCATGGCCCACCGCGCCCCAGGGCCCCCGGTGCGTCGATCGACAGGCATGCTGCTGCTGTGCACGCCGGCTCGTAAATTGGCGGATTTGTTGGGACTTCGGCCCGTTTGGCGCACTGGTTCACCGTCAACGCCGGGCGCATTATAGTGCCGCACGTGGCCCGGCAGCCAACGAGCGAGCAGGGCCGACCCTCCTCTTCCAGAAGCTCAAGCTCTTCCAGGAGTAAAAGATGACCGTGAAAGCCTTTGGTGCCCATGCCGCCGACAAGCCGCTCGAGGCGCTCGACATCTTTCGTCGCGCCCCGGGCGACCACGATGTGCAGATCGACATCGCCTACTGCGGCGTCTGCCACTCGGACCTGCACACCGTCCGAGGTGAATGGGCGGGCACGCTCTATCCGTGCGTTCCTGGGCACGAGATCGTGGGGCGGGTGTCCGCTGTGGGTGCCCAGGTATCTCGCTTCAAGAAGGGCGAGCTGGTCGGCGTCGGTTGCATCGTCGACAGCTGCGGTCGCTGCGCGTCCTGCGCCGAACACCTCGAGCAGTACTGCGAGAGGGGCATGACGCTCACCTACAACTCTCCGACCCCGGACGCCCCCGGGCACACGCTGGGCGGCTACTCCCAGCGGATCGTCGTCAACGACAGGTACGTGGTGAAGATCACCCATCGCGAGGATCAGCTGGCGGCCGTCGCCCCGCTGCTCTGCGCCGGCATCACCACCTATTCGCCGCTCCGGCACTGGAACGCCGGGCCCGGCAAGAAGATCGGCGTGGTGGGCATCGGCGGGCTCGGCCACATGGGCGTCAAGCTCGCCCACGCGATGGGCGCGCACACCGTCGCGTTCACGACGTCGGAGTCGAAGCGGCAGGACGCCAAGGCCCTCGGCGCGGACGAGGTGGTGGTGTCGCGCAACGCGAGCGAGATGGACGCTCACGCCGACAGCTTCGACATGATCCTGGACACGGTCGCGGTGAGCCACGACCTCGACGCCTTTACGCGGCTGCTCAGGCGGGACGGCGCCCTGGTGCTCGTGGGCGTGCCGAAGGACGCCCACCCGTCGCCCGCCGTCTTCAACCTCGTGCTCAAGCGCAGGACGATCGCCGGGTCGACGATCGGCGGCATCGCCGAGACGCAGGAGATGCTCGATTTCTGCGCGGAGAAGGGGATCGTCGCCGACATCGAGGTGATTCCGATCCAGCGGATCGAACAGGCGTACGAGCGGATGCTCAAAAGCGACGTCAAGTATCGCTTCGTCATCGACACCGCCAGCCTGGCCGCCGGGCCACAGGGGTAAAGCCCTAGTACTACAGCCGTACTTGCGGCCCATCTGCGGCTGTAGGCGGGCGGACGGACAGGGATTTCTCGACGATTTTGATGCCTACAGCCGCACCTCGGACCAAGTACGGCTGTAGTACTAGGTCATCGTCAAAGCTGAAGGGCGGCGCTAGCCCCTTCGCCTCTTCCGTGGCTCGCGGCGCTGCCCAGTACGCCTGTTCCGCGCCACCGTCTCTTCCCCGCCTGCCACGACCTCCCGCACGCTGTCGCGCAACCAGCGGTGAGCGGGGTCTGCGTCCAGCCTCGGGTGCCACAGCAACGAGACGGTGATCTCCGGCGCGGCGAAGGGCAGCGCGAAGCTGAACAGGCCTTCGCGCAGGCTCCTTGTGTGGTGCTCCGGAACGGTGGCGATCAGATCGGTCGCGCGCGCCAGGGCGATCGCAGTCGCGAACCCGCCGACGATGGTCACCACCTCGCGCGCAAGACCGAGCGCCGCCAGGTTCTCGTCGATGCGCCCCTTGGCCACGCCGCGCCGTGAGAACACGACGTGGCGTCCGGCGGCGTAGCTCGCGGGCGTGATCTTCGCGCGGCTGAGGGGGTGGTCGCTTCGCACGACGCCGATGAAGCGGTCGCGGAACAGCGCCTGGGTGCGCAGCTCGGGGCTCGTGTCTTCGTCGACGACGCCCGTCTCGAGGTCGACGGCGCCAGTGCGCAGCGGCGCGCTGTCCTTGTCGGGCTTGGCCACGAAGCGCAGCCGGACGCCTGGCGCCTGGGCGCCGGCGCGCTCGATCAGGGCTGGACCGAAGCTCTCGACGAAGCCCTCGCTGGTGCGCAGCGTGAAGGTGCGCGCCAGGCGCTTCAGGTCGAGCTTCTCGGCAGGGCGCAGGACGGCCTCGACGCCCTGCACCAGGTGGCTCACGCGCTCGCGCAGCTCGAGCGCGCGCGGGGTCGGCACCAGGCCGCGTCCAGCGCGCACCAGCAGAGGGTCTCCCAGGGTCTCCCGCAGGCGCGCGAGCGCACGGCTCATCGCCGAGGGGCTCAGGCGCAGGCGTCGGGCCGCGCCGGTGACGCTGCCTTCCGTGAGCAGCACGTCGAGCGTCACGAGCAGGTTCAGGTCGGGCAGCGCCATGCCGCCAGGCTAGCAGAGGCCGGGGCGAACCATGGCGTCAAACGCAAAGGTAGATTGCATCCGTTGCACGTTCCGCAATCCGTGCCGGCGTCCTAGCTTGGACCTCGAAGCGCGGATCACGTCGATTCGAGCCGAGCCGGAGGCCACCCATGACCGAGAACGCCCTTGAACTGTTCATCCATCGCACCCGCGCCAGCTGGGGACCGCTCAGCAGCGATCTGGTCGCCAGCTGTCGCGATCACCTGGAACAGCTGGCGAAGTCGCACGCTGCCGAGCCCTGGCTCGCGGCGCTGCACGAGGAGGCGCCCGCGTCCAGGGAGCTCTACCGGGATGCGAAGGACGGCTTCGTGCTTCAGGCCCACACCGAGCAGGCCGGGCTCTACCGCCCGCCGCACGACCACGGTCGCAGCTGGGTGATCTACGCCCTTCAGCGCGGAGAGATCGCGATGTCGACCTACGCTCGCGTCGAGACCGGAGCCGGCGTCCAGCTGGTCAAGCGTGACGAGACGCTGTTGCGCGCCGGGCAGGCGCAGCTGTTCTTGCCGGGGGACATCCACGACACGCGCTGCGTTTCCGGCCCGGCGCTGCTGTTCCGTTTCACCGAGCGCGATCTCAAACAGGAAGATCAGGTCGCGCGGCGCGTCACCCGCTATGTCGAGCGCAACGGCGTCTGGACGGTGGGAACATGATGGCGCTGCGCACCTCGATCGCGGGCGCGCCCCTGCCGCGCGAGGCGCCCGATCAGGCGGCTTCCAGCGTGCGCGGCCCGGCGCGCACGGAGGCGATTGCGTGCGTGCTCGCGGCCATGGTGCTCGTGGTGCTCTCCGCAGGCATCGCCAACGTGGCGCTGCCCGTGCTCGCGCACGCATTCCAGGTGACGCCCGCCGTGTCGGTGCGCGTCGTCAGCGCCTACCAGCTCGGGCTGGTGATGGCGCTGTTGCCGTGCGCCGCGCTGGGCGAGCGCCTGGGCTATCGCGCCGTGTTCACGGCGGGCGTCGGGCTGTTCACGGGCGCGTCGTTGCTGTGTGCCCTAGCGCCATCGCTCCACTGGCTGGTCGCTGCGCGCTTTTTGCAGGGGCTCGGGGGCGCCGCCGTGATGGCGCTCGGGGTGGCGTTGCTGCGCTTCGTGGTTCCGCAGGCGCAGCTGGCAGCCGCCATCGGCTGGAACGCGCTCGCCGTGGCGCTTTCCTCTGCCGCAGCGCCCACGGTCGGCGCCGTGCTGCTCTCCAGCGCAAGCTGGCCCTGGCTGTTCGCCGTCAATCTTCCGCTCGGCGTGGCGGTGCTGCTCGCCACGCGCGGCCTCCCCGACGTCCCCGGCGCGGCGCGAGCGCTGGACGCGACAAGCATGGCGCTGAACGCGGGGGCCTTCGGCGCGCTCATCGCGGGCGCGGAGCAGCTGCCGGCAAAGCCAGCGCTCGGGGTAGGCTTGCTTGCCGCATCCGTCCTGAGCGCGGCGCTGTTGCTCCGCCGCGAGCTGCCGAAGGAGGCGCCCCTGGTGCCGCTCGACCTGCTGCGCAGCCGATCATTTCGCATCTCCGTGATCGCGTCGGTCGCGTGCTTCGCGGGACAGGCCTCGGCGCTTGTCGCGCTGCCCTTCTATCTGCGGCACGGCTTCGGCCAAGAGGCCCTGACCACCGGACTGCTGATCACCCCCTGGCCGCTGAGCGTGGCCATCGTGGCGCCCGTCGCGGGCCGCCTCGCCAACCGCATCTCCACGGCCTGGCTGTGCGCGACGGGCGCGGTGTGTCTCGCGCTGGGGCTCGCTGCGCTCGCGCTGATGCCGGCGCACGGCAGCGCGCTTTCGCTGGTGCCGTTCGTGGCGCTGTGCGGCGCAGGCTTTGGCCTGTTCCAGGTGCCGAACAACCGCAACATGTTCCTCGCGGCGCCGCGCGCGCGGAGCGCCGCCGCGGGCGGCATGCAGGGCACCGCGCGGCTGGCCGGCCAGACGGCAGGCGCCGTCGTCATGACCTTGCTCTTCACGCTCACGCCGCTCGAGGCCGCGCCGCGCATCGGCCTCGGTATCGGCGCCCTGCTGACCCTGGGCGCCGGGACCGTCAGCACGCTGCGCGCTGGCTCGCACCGCGACCATGACGGTGGGGGGATGGGCACATGAACAGCGCTCGAGCAGATGGCGCCGCGGGCGAGAAGGAGCGCGCGACGAGGGCGCTCCGGTCGCGGCGCGCGACGATCCCCCGCGTCCCGTCGACGGTGCCTATGTCGATCGAGCCAGCGCCAGCGCGTCGGGGCCGGCCGGAAAACGGAGCTTCCCCGTCGCGTCGTTCGCGGCGCGCCAGACGACCTCGGCCACGTCGGACTCCCTCGTCACCGCGGACGGTTGCCCGAGAGATGCGAAGATGCGCTGTGCGAAGGGCGCGTACGCCTCGGGGATCAGCCCCTGCATGCGGGCCCCCCCGTTGCTCGTGAAGCTCGTGCTCGGGCCATAGCCCGGCTCGACGAGCTTCACGCGCACATTGAACTCCTCGAGCTCGAACGCGAGCGACGCGGTGAACCCTTCGATGGCCACCTTGCTCGCCGTGTACACGGCCACCAGCGGCATGGGCGCCAGCGTCGCGCTCGAGGTCACGTTCACGATCACCCCCGACCTGCGCGCGCGGAGCTGGGGCAGCACGGCCTGCGTCATCGCCATCACGCCGAAGGTGTTGGTCTCGAACACGTCGCGCACCGTGGTCATCGGCGTGACCTCGAAGGCGCCCATGAGCCCGATACCCGCGTTGTTGACGAGCACGTCGATGGGCCCGCTCTCCTCGAGCGCGGCCGCGATGCTCTCGGGCTTCGTCACATCGAGCGCGACCACGCGCAGCCGGTCCGAGCGGCTCAGGACGCCCTCGCGCGGCGTGCGCATGGTCGCGACCACGTTCCAGCCCTGCGCGTGGAAATGGCGCGCCGTCTCGAGGCCATAGCCAGAAGAACAACCCGTGATGAGCACCGTCTTCATCGCATCACCTCCCCGCGAGACTCGCCATGAAATCCAACCGTCGCCTTCATGTAAACCCCTCTGCCGCGGCGCGCGCGGCGTTGATGGGGGTAAAGTAGTCGCGGCACGCCGGACGATCTATGATGTACAGTCCGTATTTCGTTTGTTAGAGTCCGGACGTGAGCGACCCTCTCTCCGAAGTCATCGCGCTGCTCCAGCCGCGCGCCGTGTTCTCGAAGGTCATCAGCGGAGCCGGCCGCTGGGGGGTTCGCTACTCGGATTTCGGCCAACCGAGCTTCTCTGCCGTGCTCGAGGGCAGCTGCCGTCTCGCTGTCGACGGTCAGCGCGCCGTCATGCTGGAGGCAGGTGATTTCGTGCTCCTGCCGGCGACGCCGGGCTTCACGCTGTCGGGCTTCGATCCGGTGAAGCCAGAGCGCATCGACCCCAAGATCGCGCCCGCGCCGACGGGCGAAGTCCGCCACGGCACGCGCGGCGGACGCCCCGACGCGCGGCTGCTCGGCGGCTATTTCGTCTTCGACGCGCCGGACGCGGCGCTCATGGTGTCGCTGCTGCCGGCGCTCGTGCACGTGCGCGGCGTCGAGCGGCTCTCGGTGCTGGTGCGGCTCGTCGGCGAGGAGTCGAACGAGCAGAAGGCGGGTCGCGACCTCGTGCTCACACGGCTCGTGGAGGTGATGCTCATCGAGGCGCTGCGGTCGACCTCAGGTGACGACGCGCCTCCGGGGCTCCTGCGCGGGCTGGCCGATGCGCGGCTCGCGCCGGCGATACGACACATGCACGGCCAGCTCTCGCGCTCGTGGACGATGGCCGAGCTCGCGAAGACGGCGGCGCTCTCGCGCTCGACGTTCTTCGAGCGCTTCACCCGCACCGTCGGCCTGCCGCCGATGGAATACCTGCTCGCCCTGCGCATGGCCGTCGCGAGGGATCTGCTCCGCCGCCACGACCTCGGGATCGCCGAGGTCGCCGCGCGCGTCGGCTACGGCTCGGCGAGCACCTTCAGCACGGCGTTCAGTCGACACGTGGGCCAGCCTCCCAGTCACTACGCGCGCGCGGGCTAGCCGCTGCTCGAGCCGTCAGCGCGGGGACGCTTGAATCGCTCGCGCGACCGCTCGACTTCTCCTCGGATGACGCAGCCCTCGACGTGATCGTTCACCAGCCCCATCGCCTGCATGAACGCGTACACCGTCGTGGGGCCGACGAACTTCCAGCCGAGCTTCTTCAGGTCCTTCGAGAGGGCGACCGACTCCGGCGAGGTCGATACGGTCTGCGGGGGCGCGAGCTGCTCCGCTCGGGGCTCGTAGCGCCAGAGGAACGCCGCCAGCGAGCCCTCTCGCTCGACGAGCTCTCTGGCGCATCGCGCGTTGTGGATGACGGCCTCGATCTTGCCGCGGTGGCGGATGATCCGCGCGTCTCCGAGGAGCCGCTCGACGTCCCGCCCGGTGAAGCGAGCGACCTTGTCGAAGTCGAAGCCGTGGAACACCGCGCGGAAGCTCTCACGCTTGGCGAGGATGGTGCGCCAGCTCAACCCGGACTGGAAGCCCTCGAGGCTCAGCTTCTCGAACAGGCGGCGATCGTCGCCGACAGGAAACCCCCACTCGAGATCGTGATAGTCGATGAACTCCGGCGCTGCGCCGGACCAGCGGCAACGCGCTCGGCCGTCGGGCCCCACGATCGTCGCGGCGCTCATGGCGCGTCGCCTCGCAGGAACCCGAGCCGCTCGTCGACTCGAACGATCTGAGCGCGCGTCGTCGGGTTGCTCACAGCGTCGCCTCGCCGGATGGCCGCTGTCGCAGCCGCGGAGAGTCGATCTCGTAGGACGGTCGTCCTGGGCTGTCAAGCGTCGCTGCGCCCGCCCTCGCGTGAACGCCGCTGGGCGCTGGTGATGACGGTGATCCCGGGAGTCTTTCCATCAATAGCGTGCTATGTATCCGGGCGACGCGAGCTACTCCGCCGAACGGACCAGCCAGTACCAGTGCGATCGGAGAAGGCGCCGGCGGCTCGCCTTGGCGTCGCGCAGCTCGAAGCGAGGAGCGAACGTCGTCTCCACGGCGGCGGCGTCGAGCGGGATGCCGGCCGGCGCCGCGTCCAGCGCCCAGATCAGGTGGGTGCCGCCCGGCGCGAGGAGGCGGGAGATCTCCGATACATAGAGGCCCTGCTGGGTCGCGTCGAGGCAATGGAAGCAGCCGACGTCGAACGACAGATCGAAGGGGCCGGTGAGCGCGTCCAGCTTCGTCACGTCGCCGACGAGGAAGTCCGGCCGGACCTCGTCCGCGGCCACGCGGGCGCGCGCCTTGGCGATGGCGACCGGGGAGAAATCGACGCCGGTGACGCGGAGCCCCTGCTGGGCGACGTAGCGCGAGAAGCGGCCGACGCCGCACCCGAGATCGAGCACGCCGTTCGGCGCTCCTCGGCGCACGAGCGCGGCGATCTCAGGAGGGATCCGAATATCTCCCCACAGGGTGAGGGGGCGGCGATAGGCGCGGTCGAAGTAGGCGCTGGTCGTGGATGACATGCGGTCTTCCGGGGTTCGGGTTGCTGTTGCCTTCGGGACACCACCCATGTATATCGCATGCTATGAAAGTCAAGGGAGGCCCCGCGTGGGCGCCCGAGTCCGTGCCCACCTTCTGGATCAACCACGCCTCGCGGTTGATCATGCGCCATTTCGAGGAGCAGCTCCGCCCTCTCGGGTTCGGGATGGCCTACCTCCCGGTGATCATCGCCCTCGAGGAGAACGGTCCTCTCCTGCAAAGGGATCTCCTCGAGCGCGCCCACGTCGAGCAGCCGACGATGGCGGCGCTCCTCGGCCGGATGGAGCGCGACGGGCTGATCGTGCGCGCGCCCGACCCTGTCGACGGCCGCGCACGTCGGGTGTCGCTCACGGCCAAGGCCAAGGCCCGCCTTCCCGCGGTGATGAGCGCGATGCAGCGGGTGGTCGAGCGCGCGATGTCGGGCGTGAGCGAGCGGGAGCGCGCCGCGCTGATGGCGACGTTGCGAAGGGTGGTGGAGAACCTCGACGACCCTTCCGCGGGCTGAAGCGCCAGGCGCCGTCTAGAGGGACAAACGGGGTGAAACTGCCTGAAAAGCGCAGAATTTTGAACGCCAAGGCGCCATGAGACGCCAAGGTATTTTGTTATTCTTATGGCGTCTTGTGGCGCCTTGGCGGTTCATTTCTCGCCTGAGCAACGTGATAGGTATTCTAGTCGCGATCGGTCGGCGCGCCGCCCGGGAAGTAGTGGCGGTAGGGTCGGCCGCCCTCCACAGCGCGATCGACGGACGGGCGCTCACGCAGGCGGCGGTAGTAGGCGCGGAGGTTCGGGTGGCCGTCGAAGGGGTGGACCCAGTCGGCGTAGAACAGCGACGGGGCGGCGGCGCAGTCGGCGAGGGTGAAGGCCTCGCCTGTCGCCCAGGTGCGGCCGGCGAGCTCACCGTCGAGCCAGGCGTAGACCTTGTCCAGGGTGGCGCGGGCCAGAACCTCCCCGTACTCGTCGCGCGGGTTGGACTGCATCTCGCGGATGCGGTTGTTCACGATCACCTGCATCGTATTCATGACGTAGTTGTCGAAGATGCGGTCGAATTTCCGCACCTGGAGCGCGGCGGCCGGATCGGGCGGGATCAGGCGGGCAGGGTCCGGATGAGCCTGGTCGAGCCACTCGACCACGATGGTCGCCTCCCACAGGCTGAGGTCGCCGACCCTGAGCACGGGGAACTTGCCGAGCGGCCAGATCGCCGCCAGCTCCGCGCCGGCCTGCGGATTGGAAGGCTCCAGCACACGCAGCTCGAAAGGGACGTCCTTTTCGTAGAAGGCGATGAAGGCCTTCTGGGAGTAGGATGAGAAGGGGTGGGCGTAGAGGATCGGCGTCGTCATGGCGGCCTCGCTGCTTCGCGTGTCTTCAAGCGGTTCGTGTCTGCTAGCAATCATGGTCCGGCGACACCGTCGAGCCTTCCGTCGGAGCGCCCGAAATTGCCGCAAGATCAACCTGAACGGTGTTCTGGCCGGGTCTCTTCGCGCCCCTCGCCAGCTCTTCGCCGAGCGCGTCCAGCATCTGGAGCCAGCTCGGGTGCGCGCCGGTCCGGCGAGCGAGCGCCTCGCTCACGTTCTGCTCGAGCCTCACGAGCGTCCGCCCGTTTCGCTCGGTGAAGGTGATCGACACGAGCGTCTCCTCCGGCCAGTCCCGATCGTGGCCCTGGCTCTCGGACGAGGCGGGATTCCCGTTCGCGTCAGCGATGCGCATGGTGAACGTGAGCCGCTCCGGCCGCGCGACCTCGCGATAGACACCGATGGTCCAGCAATCGCCGAACTGCGGGTTGTGGATGCACGAGTGGAAGCCTCCTCCCGGCCGGATGTCGATCCGCGCGAAGCGGATGGTGCACCCCCGCGGCGCGAACCAGCGCGCGAGCAGGTCGGGGTTCGTCCACGCATCGAACACCACGTCCCGCGGAAAATCGAACGTGCGCTCGATGAGGACCGTGGGCTCATGAGGGACTCGAGGAGATTGCATGTTGACGTGATCACCCTTTCTTCGGCGGATTCAGCTCGTGCAGGAGGTCGTCCAGCCGGTCGAACGCGTCCTCCCAGTGCTGCCGGTACTGCTCGACCCAGGTCGCCACCTCGCGCATCGGCGCGGGGTTGAGCTGGCAAACGTGCTGCCGCCCGTCGCGCCGCTTCTCGATCAGGCCCGCTCGTTCCAGGGTTGCCAGGTGCTTGGAGATGGCCTGTTGCGAGATCTGAAACGGCTGCGCCAGCTCGTGCACCGACGCAGGCCCCGTCTTGAGCCGCACGAGGATCGCGCGCCGGGTGGCGTCGCTCAGGGCGGCCAGCGTCGTGCTCAGCGAATCCACAACCGTATGGTTGTGGATCGATGCCCGGAAGTCAAGTGAAGGTCGAAGTGCAATCAATTGGTTGCACTTCGTGGTGCGGCCCTTTATTGTGCATCCAGGAGGTTGCACATGGCATCGACGGACAGGATCGAGAAGCGGGTCACGCTGCGCGCGCCCGTGTCACGCGTGTGGCGAGCGATCGCCGACGCCCGGGAGTTCGGGCGCTGGTTCGGCGTCGAGCTGGTGGGGGAGTTCGCCGCCGGCAAGACGCTCACCGGCATCTTCGATGAGGAGCTCAATGAAGCCGCCATCATCGACTACCAGAAGAGCCGCGGTCTCCGGCCTTCGAAGGTGAAGCTCCCCGAGAAGGGCGCTGTGTTCTGCACGGTGGAGCGCATCGAACCGGAGCGGTACTTCAGCTTTCGCTGGATCCCGTATGGCATCGACGCCGAGGCCGACCTGGACAACGAGCCGACGACGCTCGTCGAGTTCCGCCTCGAGGGGGTCGCTGAAGGCACGCTGCTCACCATCGTGGAGTCCGGCTTCGACCGTGTGCCAGCGCATCGACGCGAGCGCGCGTTCCGCATGAACGAGGGGGGATGGGCCGCTCAGGCCGAGAACATCGCGAAGTATGTCGAAGGCGTGTGAACCGGCGGTCGCTGATGTCTTCTTCGCCCTCGGCGACGGGACGCGGCTGTCGGTGGTGACCAGGCTCGGGGCCGGAGGAGCGCTGTCGGCGACCGCGCTCTCCGACGGAGCGAAGGTGACGCGACAGGCGATCGTGAAGCACCTCCGGGTGCTCGAGGGCGCGGGCCTCGTGACGCACGAGCGGCGCGGGCGCGAGGTCCTCTACGCGCTCGAGCCGCGGCGGATCGAGGAAGCCCGCGTGTTCCTCGACGGGATCTCCGCAGGCTGGGATCGCGCGCTCGAGCGCCTGCGTCGGATGGTCGAGGAGCCGTCGCCTCCGCCGCGGAAACGGGAAACGCTATAAGAGAGCGGCTTATCGGCGAAGTCCTGACCGAAGCTCCGCGAGGTGCCGGGCCAGCGTTGACCATCTTGCGAACGGTTCGTATAGTTCCCCGCGTGCGTCATGTGACCCAGCCGCCCGCGCTCGACGAGGCCGGCCTCGAAAGGGCGCTGGAGCGGCTGCGGCGCACGGTGCGGCAGCGCGGCCTGAAGGGGTCGTCGGTCCGCGACGCCATCGCGCGCGCTGCGCTCCTGCGGCGAGGCCACTTCTCGGTCGACGACCTGCTGAAGGAGCTCCGCGAGAGCGGCGTCGTCGATGCCCACCCCGCCACGGTGTACCGGGTCCTACCGCTCCTGGTCGAAGCGGGGCTCCTCCAGATGACGCTCGTGTCGAAGGGGGACGGCGCGCGGTACGAGCGAGCGTTCGAGCGTGAACATCACGACCATCTGATCTGCACACGCTGCGGCAAGGTCGTGGAGTTCGAGTTCGAGGCGATCGAGGTTCTTCAGCGCGATGTCGCGGAGAGATTCGGCTTCCGCTTGACGGGCCACGTCCACGAGCTGCTCGGGATCTGCAAGGACTGCAGCGCTGCCGGCGTCGAGCGCTGACGCGCGCGAGGCGCCGTGCCGGCGCCGCAGCGCGACCGGATCAGCGGCGTGCCCGACCGCGAGGCAGGCGGCGTACGTGAGCAGCGACCCGCACACCACCACCAGGTAGCCAGGCCACTCGATCCAGCCGGCGCTCAGGGCGACGAACGCGCCGACGAAGCCGAACATCGCCGCGCATCCGGCCACGGCGACCCACCGGCCAAAACGCCCCATGGCCGCGCACGCGAGCGCCCGGACCCGCGCGCTGAACGTCCCCCAGGGCCCGCCCAGCGGACGAGCCGTCGAGGACGCGCGCGCGAGCGCCTGGGCCCTCACGCGACACCTCGCCTCACGACGTTCATCACCTCGGTCGTCCTCCGCGCGTGGAGCTCCGCGGCGGCCTCTCCGAGCACGACCCACAGCGCCTCCAGGCTGGAATCGTCGAGCCGCACGGAGACGGGGCCGAGGTGAATCGAGATACCCCCGCAGTCCAGGCACCGCTGGACGTGCGCGACACCGTTGTATGCGAGGGTTTCGTGACGACAGTCCTTCGGGTTTGACAAGTCGACCTCCCGAGCGAGACGGTAACGCGAATGATTCTCATTTTCAATAAAATCGCACAGGGGTCGACTGGCGGATGGCCTCGCGACGGGGATCCGGCCGTGAAAGAGGGTCTTCGCTGCTCCTTGCTGAATTCTCAGGCTGAATCCGCGCTCCTGGAGCGCGGCGAATCGCCGCTGCTGCGCGCCGCGGCGACGAACTCCTCGACGAAGGGCGACGCCGGTCGGGCGGAGAGCTCCTCCCAGGTGCCGGCCTGCGTCACGCGCCCTGCCTCGAGGACGGCGATGCGATCTCCCAGGAGCCGCGCGTCCGTCGCGTCGTGCGTGACGACGACGGTGGGCAGGGCGAGCGTTCGCAGGTAGTCCGAGAGGAACGCCCGGACCTCGCGGCGCGAGTGGACGTCGAGCGCGGCGAGCGGCTCGTCGAGGAGCAGCGCCCGCGGGCCCACGGAGAGCGCGCGCGCGAGCGCCACGCGCTGCTTCTCGCCTCCGGAGAGCGCCTGCGTCCGCCGGCGGGCGTGCGCGGCGATGCCGAGCTCGTCGAGCATGGCGTCGACGACCTCGGCGTCGGCCGCGCGCCTCCGCCGTGAGGGAGCGCTCCTCACCGCGAACTCGACGTTCTCACGGACGCTGAGGTGCGGGAACAGCGCGTAGTCCTGGGGCACATAGCCGATCCCGCGCTGCTCGACGGGCACGTCGATCCCGGCCGCCGTGTCGAGGAGCACGGCATCGCCGACCTCCACGCGCCCTCGCTCCACGGGCAAGACGCCGAGGAGGAGCGAGAGCAAGGTCGTCTTCCCGGCGCCGTTCGGCCCCACCAGGACGAGCGAGCCGTCGCCGGTGTCGAGATCGGCGTCGATGCGCAGGCGCCCGACGCGCGCGGTCACGCGGGCGCGGAGGCGCTCCGCGGCCATCACGGCGCCGCCTCGGGGCGCTCGGTGGAGCGCCGCAGCACGGCCCGCACGAACAGGAGCAGCGTGAACGCCACGACGACGAGGACCATCGACAGCGCCTGCGCGGCGCGCAGCTCGGACTCGAGCGCCGTGTAGATGGCGAGCGGCAGCGTCTGCGTCCGCCCCTCCAGGTTGCCGGCGAACATGAGCGTCGCGCCGAACTCGCCGAGGGAGCGGGCCCAGCTCATCGCGGCCCCCGCGGCGAGCCCAGGGGCCGAGAGCGGCAGCGCCACGCGGAAGAACACCCGGAGCGGCGACGCGCCGAAGGTCCGCGCGACCACGAGGAGCCTCGGATCGACCCTCCGAAACGCGCTGATCGCCGCCTGCACGAAGAACGGCGCCGAGACGAACACCTCGGCGACGACGACCGCCGTCGTCGTGAACGAAACGGACCACCCCGCGGGGTAGAGCCATCCGGCGAGGAGCCCGCGGCGGCCGAACGCGAGCAGCAGCGCGACGCCCGCGACAGCGGGCGGGATGACGATGGGCAGCTGCACCACCGCCTCGACAGCGCGCGAGAGCCGCCCGCGCGAGCGCGCGAGCGTCCAGGAGAGCGGCGTCCCCAGGACGACCACGACGGCGAGGCTCGCGGAGGTCGTCAGGAGGCTCAGGCGCAGCGCGGGCCACACGAGGGGGTGGCGGAGCCCCTGCTCGACGTCCCCCGCCGTGGCCATCGCAAACAAGGCCAGGATCGGGACGGCCAGGAAGGCCACGAGGACCGCGCCGACCGCGGCCAGGGCGACCCGCTCCGCGCAAAGGCGCCCGCTCACCGAGGCGCGCCGCTCCCGGAAGGCACGAGGAACCCGGCGCGCCACAGCGCCGTCCGGCCGGCCTCCGAGGTCACGAGGTCGACCCACGCGCGCGCGAGCCCGGGGTGCGCGGCGCCGGACACGACGGCGATCGGGTACTCGGCGATGACGTTGACCTCGGGCGGGATCGCCACGACGACCACGCCGTCCTGCGCCGCCTGCGCGTCCGTCCGGTAGACCACGCCCGCCTGCGCTTCACCGAGGCGCACCTTGGCGAGCACCTGCCGCACGTTCGGCTCGCGCGAGGCGACCTTGGACTCCACGCGCGCGCGGAAATCCGCGCCAAGGGAGGCCGACGCGCGATCGAGGATCTGCTGCGTATAACGGCCGATCGGGACCTCGGGCGTGCCGATGACGATGCGCGCCGCGGCGGGGAGGTCGGCGAGCCCCCGGACGGTCGCGGCGCTCTCGCTCGCGACGACGAGGACGGGCTCGTTGCGCGCGAAGACGACGGGGCCCGCGGCGCGCTGGGATTTCACGAGCTCGTCCATGTGGCGCTGATCCGCCGAGGCGAACACGTCGGCCGCGGCGCCGTGCTCGAGCTGCGTGCGGAGCTCCTGCGTGCCGGCGAAGTTGAACGTGACCTCGACGCCCGGATAGGAGCGCTTGAAGTCCTCTCCCAGCGCGGTGAACACGTCCCGGAGGGAGGCGGCGGCGAAGACGACGAGCTTGTCCTCTCGCTGGGCGGACGCCGGCTCCGAGCGCTCGCAGCCGCCGAGGACGGCGAGGCACGCCGCGAGGATCAGGAGGGGGAGGGCTCGCAACAGCTGTCGTCGGGGGTACTTCATCCGGGAGACTCCTGGGGTCCGTCGTGCCATGGCTCGGGTCGCGCGGTCATGCCGCTCGCACCTCGGCGACCCGCTCGCCCGCCCGGCGAGCGTCGTAGGCGAGCGCCGAGAGCTCGCGGCGGAACTCCCCTGAGACGAGGACGTCGAGCAGGCGCTGCACCCTGCCGTCGTCGAGCCCCTCGCGCGGGACCGCGAGGTCGTAACGCTCCTCGGCCAGGGGCACGAAGCCGAGCCCGAACGCCATCGCCGCGTCGCGCGTCGCGACGCCGGTGTCCGCCGCGCCCATCGCCACGGCGCGCGCGACGTCGAGGTGGCCGGCGACCCGCAGGTGCGGCCTGCGGGCGAGCTCGAGCGGCAGCCCGTGGCCGCGCACCTCGCGCTCGAGGAGCCGCTGGGCGCCGGCGCCCGCCTCGCGGCCGGCGAGGCGCAGGCCGGGGAGGCCGAGGTCGGCCGCGCCGCGGATGCGGTCCGCGTCCTCGCGGCGAACGATGAGGCCCGCCTCCCAGCGCGCCAGCGTGATGAGGACGATCGGATCGGCGTGCCCGAGCCGGCGGACGTCGGCGACGTTCGCCTCGCCGGTGCGCGCGTCGACGAGGTGCACGCCCGCGACGTGGGTCCGCTGCCGGGCCAGCGCCTGGAGGGCCGCGGTGCTCGAGCGGGGGAACCAGAGGAACCGCCCCGGCCCGGGCCTCGTGTTGAGGCGGTCGGCGAGCAGCCCGAGGCCGGCCGCGCAGCCCATCACGACGACGTTCTCCTCGACCTCGGCGAGCGCCCGGAGAGGCTCGACGACGGCCCTCCCGCGCCGCTCGCCGGTCACGATGCCGTCCGCCGCCATCCGCACCGCGTCCCGCTCGAGCGGGTAGGAGACCCAGCGATCCGCGATGCGCGCGACCGCAGCGCGGCCCAGCGCCGCCGGAGCGTCGGTCTCGGTCGCGAGATCCGCCGCCGCGCTCGGCTCCCCGAAGAGGTCCTCGACCGAGCAGTCGAGGGCGCTCGCGAGGCGCAGCGCGACGTCGACCGCCGGGGTCGCGCGGCCCGCCTCGATGGCGCCCACGCTCTGCCTCGTGAGGCGGGCGCGCTCGGCGAGCGCCACCTGGGACAGCCCGCGCGCCTCGCGCCGCTCGCGAACCCGGTTCGCCGCTCGCTCCGTCATGACGCACACTCTTTACACCGAGGAACGCTTGCTTGTCATCCGCTGGCGGCCTCGAGGCGCTCCTCGTCCCCCGACAAGTCGAGCCCTGACACGACGAGCCGCCCTGCTCGTCGCGCGTTGTCCTGCCACGCTCCCGCTCGCCGCCGGAGCGCGTCCTGCCGTGCTGTGTGGCGCCGGGGCGCCTTGCTCTTCGTGCAACGCGGCCTAGCCTTCGCGGAGTGGCTCAGCCCCACGGATCCGCCGACGCCCGTCGAGAGGACGGAACTTCGGTCATGCCGACGCGGACGAGCTTCGAGGCCACGGCGAGGATGGGCTACGCCATCCTCACCCTGCTCCTGGCGCTCGGCATGGCGTTCTCGGTGCGGCGCTTCTCGTCCGTGGCCGAGGCTCAGATCGATCGGCTACGCGCCAAAGAGCACGAGATCACGCTCGTGGAGCGGCTCGGGTGGAGCAGCGAGCTCATCGTGTCCGAGGGCAGGGGCTACCTCATCTCCGGCGATCCGGAGCTCCTCGAGCAGGCGAAGATCGCCAGGGCGCGCTTCGGCGAGCACGTCAGGGCGCTCCGCGACCATGCGCTCAGCCCGACCGGTCTCCAGCGGGTGGCCGAGGTCGAGCAGGCGGCCAGGCGCCTCGTCCGGACGCAGGAAGAGCTGCTCGCCGCCCGGCAGCGGACCGAGGAAGTGGGCGAGCTCGTGCGTCGGTTCGATGAGGAGCTGAGGCCGCTTCACCGCGATCTCGAGGGCTCCCTCGCCCGCCTCGTCGACCACAAGCAAGCCCTCCTCAAGCAGCTCTACGACGACGCGAAGGCGGAGCGAGCCCGGCTGGAGGTGTGGCTCGATGGCCTGCTGGGCTTGCTGGTCGTGGCCGGCCTGGGGATCGCCTGGTACTTCACGAAGCTCCTCGGCGGCCCGTACCACAAGGCGCGGGAGGCGCGCGACGCCGCGCGCCTGGCGCTGGCGGCCCGCGACGAGCTCATGGGCATCGTGGCCCACGATCTGCGCAACCCGCTCGGCGCCATCGCGCTGAAGGCCGCGCTGCTGCGGAGGGGAGCCGACTCCGAGCGGACACGGCAGCAAGCGGAGTCGATCGAGCACGTCTCCCTGCGGATGGAGCACCTCATCAGGACCATGCTCGACGTGACGACGATGCAAGCCTCCACGTTCTCGGTGACGCCGAAGCCGTGCGCGGTGGAGGACCTCCTGCACGAGACCATGGAGATGTTCGGGCCGCTCTCCGAGTCGAAGCAGGTCCGGTTCGAGCAGTCCCTGAAGGAGCCCGGGCTCGTGATCCGCGCGGAGTGGGAGCGCGTGCTCCAGGTGCTGTCGAACCTCGTCGGGAACGCGCTGAAATTCACGCCCCAGAGCGGCCAGGTGACCCTCTCGGTGGACCGGGACGGGGCGATGGCCCGCTTCGCGGTCCTCGACTCGGGGCCAGGGATCCCCTCCCAGAACCTCACGAGCATCTTCGAGCGGTTCTGGAAGGACGAGACGCCCGGGAAGAAGGGCACCGGCCTGGGGCTCTACATCGCCAAGGGGATCGTCGACGCGCACGGCGGCCGCATCTGGGTGGAGAGCGAGGTCGGGCAGGGCGCCCGGTTCTACTTCACGCTCCCGATCGCCGAGGCGGCGGGACACGAGGCGGCCGAGGCGCCGGCGCCGCCAGCGAAAGGCGACGACCGCCCGCGCGGGTGAGGCGTCGATCGACGCGGCACGCGGCACGCGGCAACGTGGCCCGCGGCCCGCGGCGGCGCCTCCCGGGACGCCCCGCTTCACGGCTGCCCGCCGGCCAGCGCGCCCTCCCGGACGCGCGCGTAGAGCAGCACGTCACCCACCCGCCCGTCCTTCACGACGTGGCGGCGCATCCGCGCCTCGAACGCGTAGCCCGCCTTCTCGAGCACGCGGGCGGACGCCCCGTTCCAGTCGAAGACCCCCGCCTGGACGCGCTCGAGGCCCAGCTGCTCGAAGCCGTACCGCGTCAGCGCGATCACCGCCTCGGTCGCCAGCCCGCGGCCCCAGTAGGACGCGCCGAGCCAGTAGCCGAGCTCCGCGCTGTGCCGGTGCACGTCGTCGAGGCGCTCGAGGCCGATGCCGCCGGCCGCCTCGCCGGCGACGACGATCGCCAGGCCCTCGCCGGGCCGCGCGTTCGCCGCGCAGTGCGCGATCCAGCCCTCGGCGTCCTCGCGCGTGTACGGGTGCGGGAAGCGATCGCGGAGGTTCGCCCAGACGCGGCGGTCGTTCGCGTTCTTCACGAGCGCGTCGACGTCGACCGCAGCCCAGGGACGCAGGGTGAACGCGGGCATCTCGAGGATCATGGGGTCGCTCCTTCCGGTCGAGCCTCGCCGGCCCGAGCCTCCGATCGATCGAAGAGCTTCACGAGGATCTCGCTCCCGACGCCGGTCGCGACCATCCGCTCGCGCCGGTTCGAGAGCAGCGCGCCGAGCCACGATAAGGCGCCGCCGTCCCCGATCGGGAGCTCGAGGCCGTCGTCCCGCCGGATGATGAGCTGGATGAACGGCCCGGCGTAGTAGCCGAGCCCCTGCAGCCGCGCGAGATCGTAGGCGACCTCGACCTCCGGCCGCGCGCGGGTGAGCGGCTCGCTCACCTCGGCGACCCAGCGCTCGGCGCGCGCGATGAGCTCGGGGCCGAGGCCGAGGGACCGCGCGGCCTCCACGACATCCGCCGCGCGCCGCGGCAGATCGACGGCGGCCTCGCGCAGGGCCGCCTCGGACGACCCGGGCTCGTGCGCCTTCGCCCGCCGCGTCATCGCGTCCGCGTCGACGCCGCGCGCGCCGAGGCTCGCGCGGACCAGCGACGTGTCGGAGAGCACGACGCGCAGCCCCGCGGCGCGAAAGCCCGCGTGCGGCAGCGCGCGGACCAGGTCGGCCCAGACGAGGAGGTGCTCCAGCAGGGCGCGCCGCTCGCACGCGTCGTCCTCGCCCCGCGCCGGCGAGCGGGCCGCCGTCGCGAGGGCGAACAGGCGGAAGTGCGGCGTGAAGCCCGGCTGGGTCGTGGGCTGCATGCGCAGGACGCGCTGGCTCGCGCAGAACCGCAGCGGCTCGCCGCCCCGCGTCCCGCGCCGGCGCCGCGCGGCGTGCAGCGCGAGGCCCGTCGTGGGATCCGCGGCGACCTCGGCGAAGCGGACCGTCGCGAGCACGTTGTTCGGCTCGACGCCCGCGCACGCGGTGGCGCCAAGGGGCCCGATCGGGGCGAGATCCACCGCCTCGAAGCCCGCCGCCGCCGCGTACGCCGCCGCGTCGAGGGCGTGCAGCCGCCGGGCGTCCGCCGTCGAGGCGTGCGTCATGGGCGCGCGCTCCGCGTGGTCGAGGACGTCGGCGAAGCTCCGCCGCAGCGCGCGCCGGCGCAGGCAATGGAGCAGGAGCGTGGTCAGCTCGTTGCCCGGGAGCTCCTCGGCGAGGAGCCGATCGAGCGGCTGGCCGGGGTGCTCCTCGGCCGCGCGGCGGGCGATGCGCGACGAGAGCTCGCCCGTCTTGTCGCCTTCGAGCGGTCGCCGCGAGGGAGCGGTTGACGGCGTCGTGGGGTCGTCATGGGCGGTGGGCATGGCTGGCTCCTCGTCGACACCGTGCCCCGGATCTGGCACCCTGGAAAGGTCCAGAACAGCCGGTTTCGATGGTGCCAGCGCGCTCCACCTCTCAGGCCGCCCACGCCTTCCTCCACCTGCAGCGCGGCGCGCCGGCGACGCTGGCCGCCCAGCTCGTGGAGCAGCTGCGCCGCGCCGTGCTCGACGGTGTCCTCCAGCCGGATCACCTGCTCCCGTCGTCCCGCGAGCTCGCGCGGGAGCTCGGCGTGTCGCGCAACACGGCGGCGGCGGCGTACGAGGCGCTGGCCGCGGACGGCACCATCGTGGTCCGCCCCCGGCGGGCGCCTGTCGTCGCCCACGTGCCGGCGCGCGCGGGGTGGCAGGGCGCCGCCCGCGCCCAGCCCGCGGCCTCCGCGCCGCGCCTGTCGAAGAGCGCGCGGCGCCTCGCGGCGGTGGTGCCCCCCGACAAGCTCGACGCGCTCCTCGAGAGCCGCGCCCGTTCGCGCCCGTTCGGGGTTGGCCTGCCGGACCTCGATCTGCTCCCGTGGCGCATCTTCGAGCGGTGCCTCGCGCGCCGCGTCCGCTCGATGTCGGCGGCCGACGCGCTCGACCACGATCCGCGGGGCGCGCCGCTGCTCCGGCGCGCCGTGCTCCACCACATCGCGGTGGCCCGCGGCGTGCGCGCGACGGTCGACCAGGTGTTCATCACGGAGGGATCCCAGGCCGCGGTGGACCTGTGCTGCCGCGCGCTGCTCGACCCGGGCGACGCCGCCTGGGTCGAGGACCCGGGGCCGCTCGCCCTCCGCGCGGCGGTGCGCATGGCGGGCGCGCGGCCGATCCCGATCCCTGTCGACGACGACGGGCTCCGGGTGCACGTCGGCGCGCATCGGCGTCGGGGCGCGCCGCGCGCGCGGGCCGCCTTCGTGTCGCCGGCCTACGCGTTCCCCTCCGGCGCGCGGCTCACGCTGCCGCGGCGCATCGAGCTCCTGTCCTGGGCCGCCAGGGCGGGCGCCGTCGTCGTCGAGATCGACTACGAGGGCGAGCTGCGGTTCGACGGCACGCCGCTGCCCTCGCTCCTCAGCCTCGACCTCGAGGGCGTGAAGGATCGCGTGTTCCACGTGGGGACCTTCAGCCGCTCGCTGTTCCCGGGTCTGCGGCTCGGCTTCATGATCGTGCCGCCCGCGCTGGTGCGCGCCGTGGCCGCGGTGCGCGCGGCGTCGACGCGCTCGCCGCCTTACCTGCTGCAGGCCGCGCTCGCCGACTTCATCGACGAGGGCCACTTCGCGCGCCACCTCCGGAAGCTGAAGCAGGCGACGCGGCGCCGGCGCGACCTCCTGCTCGCGGAGCTCGGGCTGCTCTTGCCGAGCGCCGTCCGGGCGCGGGTGCCGGCGGGGGGCTCGGTGCTGACGCTCGACCTGCCCGCGGGCGCGGACGACGTCGCCATCGTCCAGGCGCTCGCGGCGCGTGGCGTCGACGCGCAGCCGCTCTCGCGCAGCACGGCGGCGCGCGCTTCGGCCCGCGCGCCGCGCGCGCCCGGGCTCATCCTGGGGTTCGGCGCGCACTCGGAGAGCGCGCTCCGGGACGCGGCGCGGACGCTGGCGGCCGTCGTGGTGGGGGCGATCGGGGCGGGCGAGCCGAGATGAAGCGCCGGCGGCGCGGCGCCCAGCTTGGAAATCGGAGAAATAAACCGCCAAGTCGCCAAGGACGCCAAGGACGCCAAGAAGAGATTAAAATCTTGGCGTCCTTGGCGACTTGGCGGTTCATTTTCATGCCTTCTTGGCGACTTGGCGGTTCATTTTCATGCCTTCTTGGCGTCCTTGGCGACTTGGCGGTTCAACTTCTTGCTGTTGCATGCGGCTTCAACCCGTCTGTCGCTCTAGACTTGGGTCTGGTCGCCGCACCCACCGCGCGCCGCGGCCGCTCCCCAATGGCCCCGATCCGCCTGTGCGCCGCCGCTTCCCTCGCCGTCCTGGTCTCCGCGTGCGCTGGCCGGACCACGGCGGTTCCTCCGGCCGAGTCGGCCTTACCGCCGAGCCTCCCGGCCCCGTTGCAGGAGCGCGCGCCTGCCGCGGGGGAGCCCCAGGCGTGGCCGCGCGCCGCCGCGGCCGAGGCCGTGGAGCCCCTCTGGGCGCCGCCGATCGTGCACACCCTGGCCGTGCTCACGGTGACCCGCAGCGTGGAGGCGGCGCTGTGGCCCGACCCCTTCGCCGACTTTCGCGTGGAGCGATGGGGATACCACTATGGCGAGGCGCTCACGAAGCCGCCGCTCTTCGACGCCGCTCAGCCCGCCTTCCGGTGGGATCACGACCCGTGGACGATCAACGTGGTCGGCCACGGCCTGCTCGGGAGCGAGATGTACCTCAGGGCGCGGATATGCCGCTTCGGCGCCCCGGCCGCGGTCGCGTTCGCCGTCGCCGGCACCCACCTCTGGGAGTACGGCTACGAGGCCAACGGCGTCCGGCCCTCGGCGCTCGATCTCGTCTATACGCCGCTCGCGGGCGTCCTCCTGGGCGAGCTCCGGTACGCGACCTGGCGCGCGGCAGGGAGCATCGAGAGCGCGCCCGCGCGCCTGATCGTGCGCGCCCTCATGGACCCGTTCGGCGAGATCGAGCGGGGTGCCGGGGTCTCCGGCTGCTGATCCCTGCTCGATGGAGAGTGATTGAACGGCGTCTCCTTCTCGGCCGGCGGCGGATGGGTCATCCGGTCGTCTGCCAGCTCGAGCTCGCCGCCATCCCGTGAACGGCCGCGAAGCCGTGATCGATCAACGCGATGAACGCAGCGTTCGCCTTCTTCGCCGAGCCTCCGCGCTCGAACACGCGGATCGCTTCGGCGTAAGCCGTGCGCCACGTCAGCACGACCATGCCGGCGACGAGCCGCGCGAGGCCATCGGGCTTCGGACCAGCGAGATCGACCGCGAGCCCCTCGACCACCTCGTCCCCCATCTCGCGGAGGCGCGCCTTGAGCGACGGGCTCGCCGCAACGACGCGCCACCAGCCGACCGTTCGGCCGTCGATGCGAGCGAACGGATGCCTCTGCTCGCACAGCCTGTCGACGAGCCGGCGGAGCGCGTCGATCGGCGATTGCCCCTGCGCCCTCCCGCTGATTGCCTCGCGCAAGAGCAGCTTCACCTCGTCCTCGCGATCCAGGAAGAGGTCCTCCTTGCGCGCGAAGTAGTTGAACACCGTCATCTTGGAGACATTTGCGACGGCGGCGATCTCCTCGACCGTCACCGCGTCGAAGCCGCGCGCGAAGAACATCGCCGTCGCGACGTCGGAGATCCGCTGCCTGGTCTCGCGCTTCTTGCTTTCGCGGAGCTCGCCCATGGATGAAATCTTAGACTAAGACAAAAATTCTGCTTGCACAAAGTTTTACCGAGTCCAACATTCACGTCATGATTCACGATGTGGTCATCGTAGGCGCTGGCCCGGTAGGGCTTTTCCTCTCGATCGAGCTCGCGACCGCGGGCGTGAAGCCGCTCGTGCTGGAGCGGCTCGTGGAGCCCGACCGCATGATCAAGGCCGCCGGGGTCGGCGCGGTGGCAGCCGAGGCGCTGGAACGACGCGGGCTCGCGCGCGCGCTCGAGGACGAGCGCCGTGCCGTCATGGCGCTGATGATGCCGGCGCTGAAGGCGCGCTTCGGCCCTGGACCGGTGAGGAGGCCGGGAGGCCATTTCTCTGGCCTGTTCTTGATCGATGGGAGCCTCCAGCGCGACCCGGAGCGCCACATGCGCCTCGTGCCGCAGGAGGCGCTCGAGAAGATCCTGAGCGCGCGCGCGGCGGAGCTCGGGATCGAAATCCGTCGCGGCGTCACGGTGGAAGGCTTCGAGCGGGGCGACGACGGCGTGACCGTGCAGACGAGCGCGGGCCCCCTGAGCGCGAAGTACCTCGTCGGCTGCGACGGCGGCCGGAGCCGCGTCCGCAAGCTCGCCGGCTTCGAGTTCCCCGGAACGGATCCGACCATCACCGGCTATCAGGCTGTCGTCGAGCTCGATACGCCCGAGAAGCTCGGGACCGGTTGGCACCGAACGCCGCGCGGCCTCGTCGCGTCCGGACCGATGCCGGGGCGCGTCTTCACGGCGGAGTTCAACGGGCCGCCGCCCCATCGGGATGCGCCGATCACGCAAGCCGAGTTCGAGGCGGCGATCCAGCGCGTGAGCGGCACCGACGTCAAGATCCTGTCGATGACGATGGCGACGCGCTGGACCGACAACGCGCGGCAGGCGACGACCTACCGGATGGGCCGCGTCTTTCTCGCCGGTGACGCCGCGCACGTCCACTCGCCCTTCGGCGGCCAAGGCTTGAACCTCGGCCTCGTCGACGCCGCGAACCTTGGCTTCAAGCTCGCCGCGGCGGTGAAGGGGCGCGAGCATCTCCTCGACTCGTACACCGCCGAGCGCCATCCCGTGGCTGCGAGCGTCCTCGAAAATACCCGCGCTCAAGTCGCGCTGATGCGCCCTGACCCGCTCACGAGCGCGCTCCGCACCATCGTGAGCGACCTGATGAAGCTGCCTGAAGGCAATCGCTACTTCGGCGAGATGCTCACGGGCGTCGGCATTCGTTACGACCTCGGCGACGACGACCCGCTCGTCGGCACCCTCGCGAAGGACCAGCTCCTCACGCTCGAAGGCGGCAGCGAAGACCGGCTCTACGCGCTGATGGAGAGAGGCGGCGGCCTCTTCATCTCCCCTTCGGAGCGTTCACTCCCGCACGACGTGCACCACGCACGCACCAAGGACGGCCCGTCGATGCTCGTCCGCCCGGATGGCTGCATCGCGTGGACAGACGCGTCATCGAAGTCGCTCGACGACGCGCTCGCGCGCTGGTTCTGAATCGGAGCGACTTGCCCGCCCAGCACCCGACGCGGGAACGGCCCGGGCGTCACCGCGCTCGCGGCGCCTGCGCGCGGCGGCGTCCGTGCCGCCGCGCGCGCAGGAGCGCGCCGCCGGCAGCGGCGAGGCAGCTCAGGAGCGCCCCGGCACGCCCCCCGCCGGACGCCTCGCAGGAGCAGCCGCCGCCGGCGCTCGGCTCGGCTGCGCCCGCGCCGGCCTCACCCCCGCCGGCGCTCGCCGCGCTCCCGCCCGCGCCCGCGGCGCCGCCCGGGCCGGCGCCGGCCTCGCACGACGCCGCGGCGCCGATGAAGCGCGCGGTCGCCGGCCAGAGCTGGGGGCAGGTCTTGCCTGTCGAGCCGTCGACCCCGCAGGCCGCCGGCGCGCCGCAGAGCCGGTCGAACGTCATGAGCGGCGAGAACGTCCTGCCCCCGTCCGTGGAAATGCCGGCGGAGAAGCCGTCCACGGGCTCGTCGGCGCAGGCGAAGAGGCCCCGCGCGGTCCACGTCAGGCAGCGGACGCCGAGCTGCCCAACCTGGGTGAACTCGAGGGTATCCGTCGGCGCGACCCACAGGCCGTCCAGATCGCTGCCGGCCGCGATCTCGGTCCCGTCGGGCGAGAGGGCGAGGCCGAGCAGGCTCGCGGCCTGGAACACCTCGCGCCACGTGGCGCCCCCATCCCGCGAGACCAGCAGGGCGTCCGCGCCGTCGCCGTCGCGGCGCACGTACACAACGTCAGGGTCGTTCGGGTCCACGGCGCCGAGGTACGGCAGGTTGCGATCGTCGCTGCCAGGGACGTCGAACTCCTCCCAGGTCGCGCCGCGATCGTCCGAGCGCCGCACGATCCCCTGGAACGTGGGGCCGTTGCGGCGCCCGCTGACGTAGATGCGCCGCGGATCGCTGGGCGCGCTGTCCAGGGTCACGCCGAGGAACGTGCTCGGGAAATCGACCCCGGCCTGGGTCCATGTCCGCCCGTCGTCCTTCGATTCCCAGACCTGCGTCAAGATCGCGTCGCTGGCCATGACGCTGGAGCCGAGCAGGAGGACGCTCGCGGGATCCGCGCGATCGATCGACAGATCGACGATGTTGTGCTGGGAGAGCGCGCCCTCGGCGATGTGCCAGTCGCAGCCGCCGTCGTGCGTCGCGCTGAGCCCGTCGAAGAGCCCGGCGAGGATCGAGCCGTCGGCGGTGACGACGAGCATGGGGTCCTCGAAGCCGCTGTAGCCGATGGCCGCTTCACAGATCCACGACCAGCGCTCGCCGCCGTCGTGCGTCGTGAGGACGCCGTAGGTCGCGCGGACGACGATGTGCTCGGGATCGGCGGGATCGACGAGGATCTGGCCGGCGGCGGGGTATCGGCCGTTGGCGCGCGCGGGCGGGGCGGCGGAGAGGGCGAGGCCCGCCGCGGCGGCGGCGAGCCCGAGAGCGACGCGGTTCATCGAAGCGAGGATCGCTACTGCCGCCGGAACTGCTGGTTCGTCCCGTTGTTACAGGTGTACTGGGCGAGCCTGGCGCCGTCGGCGGTGCTGGCCCCGTAGACGTCCACGCACTTCCCGCTGTTGACCGAGCGCAGCGAGACGACGCCGTTGCCGCGATCGATGAGATCCCACTTCTGGCTGTTCTTGCCGCTGTTGCAGTCCGCCTGCGTGATGTTCGCCCCGTTGTTCCGGCTGGACCCCTGCACGTCGGCGCACTTTCCGCTGTTCACGTTCTTCACGGTCGCCGTGGTGCCGCTGATGATCTCGACATGCCACTGCTGGTCGCTCGCCCCGGTGCACGGCCGCTGGACGACGGTGGCGCCGTTGTCCAGGCTCGCCGCGTTGACGCTCATGCATTTGCCGGAATGGAGGGCCGCCAGGCTCTGGCCGGCAGTGCCGCCGGTGCCGCCGCCGGGGTCGCCCGTGCCGCCGCCGGTGCCGCCGCCGGGGTCGCCCGTGCCGCCGCCCAGGCCGGAGATCTGGACCTGCGCGCCCGTGGCCGACACGGAGAGGAGCTTCAGCGTCGCGTTCGTCCCGAAGAGCTGATGAGAAGCGCCGACGACGAGCGGCGCGTCCCTGAAGTTCCCGCCAGGGATCATGTCGAGCAGGTGCGCCCGGCCGCTTTCTCGCGACTGCGTGAAGAAGGCATGGATGAGCAGGCCCTTCGTGGAGAGGTTGCGCGAGTCGACGACGTTCGTCGCCGCCGGCTGGCGGAACTCGATCTGGTACATGATGTCGTTCGGGCCCTTGACGCGGAGGAGCTGGATCCCGGTGCTCGCCTCGGTCATCGGGGCGAGCGTATACGTCCCGTCGGCGGTGACCGTCTGGGCCTGCGCCGACGGGATCCACCCGAGGTTCACCTTGTAATTGGCGTTGTAGTGCTGCTTCCCGCCGTCGCCCATCGGGTCGAAAATATCGCCGTACTCGTCGAAGGTGCAGTCGTTGCTCATCGTCACCGTCGCCCCGCCGCTGCGGCACGTCCGCGAGGAGGCGTGCCACAGGCCGAAGTTGTGGCCGAGCTCGTGCACGACGACCTCGGGCCAGAGGCCGGCCATCCAGGTGGCGTTGCCGGGCTGCGCGCCCATGCCGGCGTACCCGCAATCCATCTTCCCCATGATCATGTAGTGCTGGTACGCCTTCAGATCGAAGCCGGCGTTCTTCGCCGCGGTCCTGGCCTCGTTCTGCCATCGGTCGTAGTCGTCGCACTTGCCAAAGGTGATGTTGAACGGGCCGGCGAGGTCGTACTCGAGCTGCATCTTGCCGAACGACGAGCCCGCCAGGTGGGTCGCCGCTGCTGCCATGGTGTTGCGTACGTCCTGCTCCGTGCCCATCGTCTGGCCGCCGTCGAACTGCACGCGCAGCACAAGGACGCGCTTGGTCCCGGTCGTGACGAGCGCGTTCGTCAGCTCGCCGATGCCCTCGGCCGGCCGCATCGTGTCGACCACGATCATGCCGTCGTCGGTCACGGTGCCGAACACGTCCACCGGGGAGCCGCTCGCCGTGCGCCAGTCGGTCGACGGCTCGGCGCCCGGCGCCGTATCCGTCATCGAGTCCAGGTTCAGGCGCACGAACACCCCATCTTCCCGCTCCAGCATGTACCGCGCCTCGCCGTTGGCGACGGCGACGGTCAGCGTCCCGGAGGCGGTCGGGGTCGGCCCCGCTCCCTCGTCATCGGCGCCGATGCTCAGGCAGCCGGGCGCGAACGCGCACGCTGCAGTGAGGGCAGCCGCGGTGAGGTGTGACTTGAAGCGCTTCATTGGATCTTCCTTTCCTGGCTCGGTCCGATGCGCCCATCTCCCCCGATGTCGGAGGGCGCCGCACCATCCCCCTCAGGAGTCCGGGCGCGGCGCGACGGAGCGCTGCCAAGGAGAGGCCGCAAGCGCCGCCAGCCTCTCCGCTGCTGATGTAACTTGACGGCCGATCCGCTCGCGGATCCGCGCGACCATCGCTCGCGATCGCCGCGCCGTGCTGCCGTCCCCGCACCCTCGCGAGTGCCTCTCGCTTGGACGTCAACGTCAGAGCAAATCCGCGGCCAAGGACGTGCTACCGCCTTGACACGGGCAGCGTGCCTCTCTCGGTGAAACAATCACGTGAGGACGGCCCGTGATCCAACCCGATATGATGTTTGCGCGATTGGCATGGATCGCGAGAGATCCTGAATGGACATGAAAACACCACCCCAGTGAGACCACGTGAGTTGGTGATGAGCGCTTGAGCCCGGCCGAACGAGCGAGCTTGGCCGGCATTCTGCGCGATTGGCCGCGAGGGTGGCAATCCGTGGTCGCGGGTGAGCGCGTGAGTTCTCCGGTGAGGACGCGGGCGGTGGTGTGGGTGGATTGGCGCGCTCGCGGCAGTCCCCGTCGACCGTCGCTTCGTCCGGCCTGGTATCGTGGCCGGGATGAGCATCCGGCACAGCGCCGTCTGGGGACGAGGGCACCTGATTGTCATCGTGGGATCCCAGGGGCACGTGCTCCGCTCGGAGGACGGCGGCCAGCGCTGGAAGAGGGGGCAGACGGCCACCCGCCAGGACCTGAGCGCGCTCGCAGGCACCGGCGCGGCGCTGATCGCCGCCGGACACCGCGGGACCCTGCTGTCATCGCGTGATGACGGGCAGCATTGGTCGGAGGTGGGCTGCGGCGCGACGGCGGACCTGCGCGGCGTCGCCCTGCGGGACGACGGCGAGGCCATCGCGGTGGGGCTCGGCGGGACGGTGCTCCGCTCCGGCGATCACGGCCACACCTGGGGAGCCGGGCCGAGCCCCGGGGACCTCTGCCTGGAGGCCGCCGCGCTCGACGCCGAGGGCCGCTTCCTCGCGCTCGCGCTCGAAGGACAGCTCGCCACCCTGCAAGGAGCGACATGGACGTGCCACAAAGTCCCGGGCCGGAATCCGAGGGCGCTCTGCGCGCGAGGCGAGCTCGTGATCGTGGGCGACGGCGATGGCCATGCCCACGCGAGCCGGGACGGGGGCGCCTCCTGGGAGTCGCATTCCACCGGGACCGGGCGCTCGATCAAGGCGCTGTGGCTCGGCGCCGCGGGCCTCGTGATCGCGTCCGGCGAAGGCGGCATCCTGGCGGTCAGCGAGGACGAGGGCCGCACCTGGAGGCGCGCCGCGCTCCGGTCCGATCAGCACCGCTGCGCGGCGTGGGGCGATGACCAGGGCGCGATCTGGTGCCTGGGAGACGGCCCCGCCGCCCGATCCCTCGATGGCGGGAAGAGCTTCACCAAGGTGCCAGTCCAGGCAGGGGACGCGCCGCTCGACGGCCCCTGGGAAAAGGTGCCTGTTCGAGGGAAGTTCCGGGGCCTCTGGGTGCAAGGCCAGGGGAGGGTCGTTCTGGTGGGCGACGGCGGCGCCATCGCGCGAACCCACGACGGCGGCCAGACATGGGAGAGGAGCGCCGTGGAGGACGCCGGCGCGCTGATCTCCGTGTGGGGCAGCGGCGAGGCGATCCTGGCTGTCGGCGAGGGGGTCTCGCAGATCCGATCCGAGGACGGCGGACACCGCTGGATGGCAGTGGCAGGCAATCCCGGCGGGGCCTCGGTCCACGGGCAGGGCGGGACAGGGGCGTTCGCCGTCCTCGATGGCCGGGTCTGCCGCCTCGACGCGGACGGCTCACGATGGGTGGATCTGGAGGTCCCGCGCGCGCCGCGTTTCCGCGCCGTCTGGGCAGGGCCGGAGCAGCGCGCCGTGGCGGTGGGCTCCGGCGGCGCCATCGTGCGCACGGTCGACGGCGGCGCCACGTGGGAAGCCGCGGAGAGCGGCAGCTCCCGCGATCTGTCCGCCATCTGGGGCACGGGCGATGAGCTCTTCGTGGCGGGTGGACTGGGCGTCAGCGACGTGCTGCGCTCTCGAGACGCAGGCGCGACCTGGGAGGTGCTGGCCCAGGTCTCCGGCAGCCTCAGGAGCCTCTGGGGCGATGACGCCGGCACGCTGTGGGCGTGCGGCGCGGGCGGCGTGCTCCTGCGATCCATCGATGGCGGGCACACCTGGCGAGGCGAGGCGTCCGGCACCTGGGGCACGCTGTTCGAGGTGCGCGGGGACGGGGCCGAGGTGTGGGCGCTGGGGGAGAGCCTCCTGCTGCGCCGGCGGCATGGGGCATCGACAGGTTAACTGCCCGCACATTCCTCAGAAATACGTCCGAAACAGAGCGGCTGCTACATCACTGCGAGCCTCCTCGACGCGCTCGCTGAGGGTGGCTGACGCGACTCCATGGCACCGCGCTCCTCCCTTCGGCTCAAGATCGTCACCTCCGAGACGACCACGCAGACCCACTGTCCTTACTGCGCCTTCCAGTGCGGCGTGGTCATGACGGACCGCGCGGCCCACGCGGGGGCGATCGACGTCCGACCGGACGACGATTTCCCCGTCAACCGCGGGCAGATGTGCATCAAGGGGTTCACCTCCGCGGCGCTGCTCGATCACCCCGAGCGGCTGACGGTGCCGAAGATCCGCGGGCGCGCCGGCCGCCTCCTGCCGGCGCGCTGGGACACGGCGCTCGATTTCGTCGCCGAGCGGCTCCTCCGGCTGCGAGAGCTCCACGGCCCCGCGGCGCTGGCCGCGTTCGGCAGCGGCGCCCTGACGAACGAGAAGACCTACCTCCTCGGCAAATTCGTCCGCCTCGCCCTCCAGTCGCCGAACGTCGATTACAACGGCCGCTATTGCATGTCCTCGGCGGCCGCGGGGCAGAACAAGGCGTTTGGCGTCGACCGCGGCCTGCCGTTCCCCGTGTCCGATATCGCCCAGACCAAGGCGCTGCTCCTCTGGGGCGCGAACTGCGCGGAGACCCTGCCGCCGATCATGCAATGGATCTTCGCGCAGCGCGACAACGGCGGCGCGCTGATCGTCGTCGACCCGCGGCGCACCGACACGGCGCGCGCCGCGGCGCTCCACCTCCAGCCCACGCCCGGGTCCGACCTGGCGCTCGCCAACGGCCTCCTCTACCTCGCCCTCGAGGAGAAGCTCATCGACACGGCGTATATCGCCGCGCGCACGGACGGGTTCGACGATCTCCGCCGCGCCGTCCTCTCGTACCACCCGGCGCACGTCGAGCGGCTGACCGGGGTCTCCACGCAGGATCAGCTCAAGGCCGTGCGGCTGCTCGCCGAGGCGCCGAGCAGCATGCTGCTCTCCGGCCGCGGGCCGGAGCAGCAGTCGAAGGGGGTGGACACCGTGCTCTCCTTCATCAACCTCATGCTCGCGCTCGGCAAGGTCGGCAAGCCGTACAGCGGCTATGGCTGCCTCACCGGACAGGGCAACGGCCAGGGGGGCCGCGAGCACGGCCAGAAGGCGGATCAGCTCCCCGGCTACCGGCATATCGAGGACGCGGAGCACCGGGCCGCGATCGCCCGCGTCTGGGGCGTCGACCCTGCCGAGCTGCCAGGCAAGGGGAAGAGCGCCTACGAGCTGCTCGACGCGCTCGGCCCCGAGGGGGGCATCCGCGCGCTGCTCGTGTTCGGATCCAACGTGGCTGTCGCGTCGCCGAACGCGCTCAACGTCGAGCGGCGGCTCGCGTCGCTCGATCTGCTCGTGGTCTGTGACGCCTTCGCCAACGAGACGGCCCGAGACGCCCACGTCCTCCTTCCGATCGCCCAGTTCGCGGAGGAGGAGGGGACGATGACGAACCTCGAAGGGCGGGTGATCCTGCGGCAGAAGGTCCGCCCGGCGCCCCCCGAGGTGAAGACCGATATCGAGATCTTCTGCGAGCTCGCGCGCCGCCTCGGCGCGGGCGGGCACTTCCAGTACACGTCCGCCGAGCAGGTGTTCGACGAGCTGCGCCGCGCGACCGCGGGCGCCAAGGCGGACTACAGCGGCATCACCTACGACAAGATACGCCGGCACCGAGGCGTCTTCTGGCCGTGCCCGTCGGTCGAGCACCCGGGGACTCCGCGCCTCTTCGCCGAGCGGTTCCATCACCCGAACGGCCGGGCGCGGTTCCACGCGGTCCACCACCGCCCCGCCGCCGAGCTCCCCGACGACGCCTATCCGTTCTATTTCACGACGGGCCGCTACAAGGAACACTACAACTCCGGCGCCCAGACGCGCCGGGTCTCCACGCTGGAAGAGGCCAAGCCCGAGCCGAAGGTCGAGGTCCACCCCAGGCTGGCGGCGCGCCTCGGCGTCGTCGACGGCGACTCGCTCCTCGTCGAGAGCCGGCGAGGGGCGGTCACCTTCCGGGTGGCGGTCGCGCCTTCGATCCGGCCGGACACGCTCTTTGCTCCGTTTCACTGGGGCGGCAAGAAGGCCGCCAACATCCTCACCGTGCCGGCGCTGGACCCGACCAGCCGGATGCCGGAGTTCAAGGTGTGCGCCGTCAGGGCGCGCCGGGTCTCGGAGTCGAACTGATGCGAAGGAAGGACCTTGTCATCGTTGGCAACGGCATGGCGGCGTGCCGCCTGCTGGACGAGCTGATGTCGCGCGGCGCGAGGGACCGCTACGACATCACCGTCTTCGGCGAGGAGCGGGGCGGCGCCTACAACCGCGTCCTGCTCAGCAAGGTGCTCGCAGGGGAGGCGCCGGACTCCATCGTCACGAAGCCCCCCGCCTGGTACGAGCGGAACGGGGTGCGGCTCGTCGGCGGGACCTCCGTGGCGCGGATCGACACCGCGTCGAGGGCGGTCGTGGCAGCCGACGGCGCGCGCCAGCGTTATGACGTCGCCGTGCTCGCGACCGGCAGCCAGCCGCTCGTCCCGCCGCTCGAGGGCATGACGACCTCGGAGGGCGATCTGCGCCCGGGCGTCTTCGTGTACAGGACGATGGACGATTGCGTCCGGATGCGCGGCTGCGCGCGGGCGGGAGACAACGCCATCGTGGTCGGCGGCGGGCTCCTCGGCCTGGAGGCGGCCAAGGTGCTGAGCGACATGGGCCTCCACGTGACCGTCATCCACGTCGCGAAGAGCCTCATGAACGCGCAGCTCGATCCGATGGGCGGCGACATGCTCGAGCAGCACATCGAGCGCTGCGGCATCTTCGTCCGCACCGGGCGCACCGTCGAGGCCATCTGCGGGGAGGAGTCCGTCGAGGGGTGTCGCCTCGACGACGGCAGCGTCCTGCCGGCCGACATGGTGGTCCTCGCGTGCGGCGTCCGGCCCCGCGTCGACGTCGCGCGGGCCTCCAACCTGCCCATCAACAAGGGCATCGTCGTCAACGACACGATGGCCACCCAGGTGCCCGGCATCTATGCCATCGGCGAGTGCGCGGAGCACCGGGGCAGGCTCTATGGCATCGTGACGCCCATCTGGGAGCAGGCCGCCGTCCTCGCCGACGTCCTGACGGGCGCGAACCCGCAGGCGCGCTACCGAGGCACGAAGCTGTATACCCGGCTGAAGGTGGCGGGCGTCGACGTCACCTCCATGGGCAGCACCGAGCCGGAGCTCGAGAGCGACGACGTGCTCCAGGTCGTGGAGACGCGGAAGAGCACGTACCGGAAGCTGATCATCCGCGACGGGCGACTGTTAGGCGCCCAGTTCGTCGGCAACACCGCGGCAGCCGCCACGCTCGTGCAGCTCTTCGATCGCAACGATCCGCTGCCCGCCGATCCTCTGGAGGCGCTCTGCGCCGGCGGCGGCGCGGGGCCGGCGGCGCAGGCCGAGCGCATCGTCTGCAACTGTCACAAGGTCAGCGAGGCGACCCTCCGGGAGGCCATCGAGGGCGGCGCCTGCTCGCTGGAGGCGGCGTGCACCGCGACCAAGGCCGGCACGGGGTGCGGCTCCTGCCGCGGCGAGGTCGCCCAGCTCGTGGCCCGGCACGCGCCGTCGGCGGAGGTCGCCAGCGGCCGCGCCGTGGCCGCCGGATAACGTGGAGAGCGCGCCGAGGCGAGCGGAGCGGCGCGGATGCGGCCGTGGCGCACGAGGATCCGCCCCGCTATAGACGCCGGCGCATGCACCGCACGCCGCGCGAGCGCCTCCACGAGCTCTTCACCAAGGTCGACGCGTTCTTCGCGAGCGCGAGCGCCCGCCACGGCGGGCGGATGGCCTGCAGCACGGGGTGCAGCGATTGCTGCCGGCGGCGGTTCTCGGTGACGTCGATCGAGGCCGACGCGATCCGCGAGGCGCTCGCGGCGCTCCCGGTGGCCGACCGCGCGGCGCTCGCCGAGCGCGCGCGGGCGGGCGATCCCGGCGTGTGCCCGGCGCTCGACGGGGAGGGGAGGTGCGCCATCTACGCGGCGCGGCCGCTCATCTGCCGCACGCACGGCCTGCCCATCCGGTTCGCGCCGGCCAGCGAGCGCGCGCTGCCGGTCATCGACGCCTGCCCGAAGAACTTCGTGGGAGAGGACCTCCACGCCGTCGAGGCGTCGTCGGTCCTCGACCAGACGACGCTGTCGACGGTGCTGGCCGCCCTCGACATGGCCCACGCCGACGCGGCGGGGCAGCCGCGCGGGCAGCGCGTCGCGATCGCAGCGGTGCTCACGGGCGAGGAGTAGCTGCCGCCGAGCCGTCGGCTCGATGACGAGCCGGTCCGGCTCAGCCGACCGACGGTCGTCGGCGCCACGACGCTCCCGGCCTCGGCCTGCGTGCGCTCGCAGTGGCACAGATCAGGCACTGGCACAGGCCAACTATGGCTCGAATAATTGGCTCAATATGGGCCAATTGCTGAGCGGGTGCCAATGTGCGCGCGCTGATTTGCGGCAAATCCAGGTTGGCCCGCGGGTTGCTCTTCGGTGGTGGCCCACTCTGGAGCGGTGGCAGGTCACGGCACAGTCCGCCGTCGGTCCGGAGGGGCAGCTTACCTGGAGGATAGAATGACCAAGACGATCAGAGGGTTTGGGTCGGTGGCGGCGGCTGGCGTGGTGTTCGCGGCCTTGCTCAGCGGTTGCGGCTCGCAGGCTGCCGATCGCGGTCCGGACGTCGGCTCGATCAGCTTGCCGCTCGCGGCCGATGCGCCGTCTGGAGCGCGATATCGGCTCCGCGACGCCACGTTCGAGATCTCGAACGGTTATTACTACTACGAAGATGAGAATACCTCGGCCATGGCTGTCGGTGGTGGCTACGGAACTGTGGTGACGGTCAGCAGCGAGGATCAGGATCCGAACGAGAGCTCCCTCATCGTCGATCTGGAGCAGGGAGGGTACGGCGTCAGGCTCCTTCCGGGCTGGCACTTCGAGAAGGTCGAGGACGGCACGGTGACGGATCCGAACGTGGAGGCCACGCTGCTGTCGCGGCAAACGGTCTACGTGTACGTCTCGCCGCGTTCGACGACCTGGGCCGAGTATGCGTTCGGCATCGGGAGCAGCGAGCTGTGGCTCAACGGCAAGGTGAACCTCGACATCAACGTCTACGAAGATCCGGACGACTACTATGGTTCCGGCGGAGTCGGAGGCGGGGACCCCGGAACCGGAGGGGCGGGCCCTATCGGGAGCGTGACCAGCGGCTATCCCGGGACCGGTAGCGGCAACTCCGGGGCCGGGGGCGGCTACTACGGGGTCGGGGGCGGCTCGCCGTGATAGAAGAGCTGCTACGACGGTAGCGGCAGTTCGTGGCGCGGCTGACGAGAGCTCAGCCGAACGAGCGACTCGTCGCCTGTCAGCGAGGGCTGCACTGCACGACGCAGATGGCGGTGGCGCCCCTGGCGCGCGCGCTGGCCTCGCATGCATGCTTCGCTTGCTGCGACGCAAGGAAGCGATCCTTCGCTGAGCCGTTGCCGAACACCATCTGATAGTTGCATGCGCCCGCGAAGCCGCAGACGCGCACGGACGCGCTCGCCGTGCACCACCAGGATGTCCCGCCCGTCGCGCTTCCATTGCTCGGGCTTCCATTCGAGGCGCCCTGCGTCGGGGAGGCGGGCGTCCGCACCGCTGTCGACAGAGGCGCCGGCGCCTCGCCTCTCTCGTCGTCGGCGGCGGCCGGCGGGGCATCACCCGCGGCATGGTCGCCGGTGGACGGGTCTTCGCCCGCCGCCTCGTCGGCCTCCTGGTCGGGGCGAAGCGGGGTGCTCGTCGACCTGGGCACCACCGGTGAGACGCCGCCGGCGGTCGACGCGCCGGAAGGCGTGGTCTCGACCACGGTTTGCTCCGGCGAGGCGCTCGCCACCACGTACACGGCGCCGGCGATCACGAGGATGGCGCCCACGCCCAGCGCGAACAACCCGCCGAGGACGATGAGCACAATCGCGAGCGGCGACAGGCCTGACTTCGGACGCTGCGGCGGCGGTGGAGGGTAGTAAGGCGGCGGCTGCGGAGGGTAGTAAGGCGGCGGTTGCGGAGGGTACTGAGGCGGCTGCTGCGGAGGGTACTGAGGGCGCCCTGGACCGAACATCTCGCAGTCATAGCGCAGCGGAGCCGTCCGCGCTGCGTGAGACGATCACCCACGCTGTCGGCGAACGAACGATGTCGCATCCGACGAGCCCGCCCGCGAGGGGTGCTGTCCGCGGCGGGGTCGCTTCGGAGCCGGCGGAGCGGCGCTCTGCGGCCCGCTCACACCCAGCCGGTTGTGGCGCGCAGGAGCAGCCCGAGCCCGAGCGACGCGCCGTTCGCGAGCGCCGAGGCGGCGATGGCGTGCGTGGCAGGTAGATCGCGCAGCGCGAGCCGGTAGACGCCGAGCTCGAGCAGCACCGCCCAGAGCTCCGAGAGGGCCAGTCGCGCCGTGGCGCCGATCGCGAGCGCGGGGAAGATGAACCACACCGCCGGGTGACTCGCGATGTTGGCGACGGCCACGAGCGCGGCGCGGCGGCCTCGTGACGGCTCCGCCGCGCCGAGCAGCGGTGAGGCGACGGCGAGCTCGATGAGCAGCGTGAACGCGAACGCGCGCGCCCAGGCGGCCACCAGCGGATCGGTGAAGACGCGGCTCATGGCGCGGCCGGCTGCGCGGCGATCTCGGACCCGCCGCGGTCCACCACCTCGCGCGCGTGCCCGGACCGCTCCTGGCGCGCCTCCGCGGCGCGCCGGCCGGCGTCGCCGCGGACATAGAAGTACGCGAGCAGCGCGAGCTCCAGGTACCCGTGGAAGGAGGCGAGCGAGAGCACCAGGTTGCGCGTGCCGAGCGCGCTGCGCAGGGCGCCGAGCAGCACCAGGACGGCGAGGACCGCCACGGCGGCGAGCCCTGCGTCCCCGAAGTCGCGCCGGAGCGAGCGCGCGGACATGCGGAAGGTGGTTGTCCGCCGGCCCGGGTGATCTTCCTGAGGAATGAGCAGCAGCCAGACCGCGTAATGGACGGACTGCAGGAACGCATAACATGCGGTGAGCGCCATCGCGGAGCGGGTCGGCAGCCCGGGCGCGAGCCAGTCGCTCGCCAGGAAGAGGTGAAGCCCGAAGGCGTCCAGCCACCCGGCGCGCAGGGTGACGGAGGTCATCGCCCCGCTCGCGAGGAGCGCTGTCCCGGCCAGCACGAGGCCGAGCGGCCAGGCGACAGCGCGCACCCGGCGGCGGAAGAGCGCGAGCCATAACGCGAGCGCGACCAGGTTGTGCGCGTGCGCGAGGGCGAGCCGGAAGCCGCGCGGCGCGGCGAGCGCCGCCGCCGACAGCGCCACGGCCGCGGCGGCGGCGAGCGCGACGCGCCGCCATGCGCGCGACGCGAGCGCGCCGGCGACGATCGCGGCGCCGAGCCAGGCGGCGAGCAAGGCGTGCTCGGCGCGGAGCAGCGCCGCGGCCGAGCCGAAGTGCACCTGGGCGCCCCGCACCCCCACCAGCGCGGCGCAGGCGGTCCAGACGACGCCCCGCCACCACGACGGCAGCCCGCGCCGCAGCACGAGGTAGCGCACGTCGGCCGCGACGTGCAGGACCCCGAGCAGGACGGGCCCGAGCACGAGCAGCGCGCTCGGCGCAAAGACCGCCATGGCGAAGGCGCCGAGCGCGTTGGCCGCGGCGAGGGTGGCTATCCTGCGATCGGGGCGCGCCACGATCGCGATCGCGAGCTCGCTCCGGCGGAGCAGGCCGAAGACGCGCCGCCGCGCGCCGTCGAGCGGCGCGACGCCGCGCTCGAGCAGGCGGGCCACGCTCGCGGGCGGAGGACCGGGCGCACCCACGGCCGAGGCTCGCTTCAGCGGCGCCGGCGGGCGGCCACGAGCGCCGCGGCGCCGCAGAGCAGCATCAGCCCGGCCATCGCGCCGCCCGAGGCGGCGCCGCTCATGGCGCAGCCGCCGTCGTCCGATGATGCCTTGTCCGAGCCCGCGCTGCCGGCCGACGTCGAGTCCCCGCCCGAGGTCGAGGTTGCGCTCCCGCCCGAGGTCGACGTCGCGCTCCCGCCCGTGGCCGACGTCGAGCTCCCGCCCGAGGTCGACGTCGCGCTCCCGCCCGAGGAAATGCACAGATTGCAGTCGTATTCCACCGTGGTGAAGCCGCCGTCCTCGCTCGGCAGCGTTCGCTGGCACTTCTGCTTCGTGCACGTGCCAGGCTCGTTGGCCTCGGGCCCCGCGTTGTTACAGCTCGACCCCGGCGTGTCGCACGCGGCGGGCGGCGGGATGTCCGCCCGCGCGGAGGAGGTGAGGAGCGGCGCTGCGAGCAAGGCGGCGATCGCCACAAGGCACGAGGGCTTCATCATCCCGCCACTCTGTGCTTTTCTCCGGAAAACTTCAAGAGCGGGGCCGTCGATCCACGCTCGTGCACCTGGCCCTTGCGAGGAAAAACTAACGGGGTAATACCGAGACGGTCAGATATTACCCGGCAAAAACTTATGGACACCAACATCGAAGTCGAGGCGCCGTCCGCGCCGCGCGGCGTGCACGACATGACGCAGGGCAAGCCGCGCGCGCACGTCGTGCGCGTCATGCTGTTCATCCTGGCCGGCATGGCGATCCAGACCCTCTACGGCCTGATCGACATCTACTGGGTCGGTCGCCTCGGAAAGGAGGCCGTCGCTGCCGTGGCGGTCTCCAGCAACCTGATGTTCGTCTCCCTGGCCGCGACGCAGATGCTCTCGGTCGGCTGCGTGGCGCTCGTCTCGCAAGCGGCCGGAAGAAAGGAGCACGGCGAGGTGCAGCGCCTGTTCAACCAGGTGCAGAGCCTCGCCATGTGGGCGGGCGCCCTCTTTCTCGTGCTCGGCCTCGCGCTTCACCGCACGTACGCCGAGCGGCTCTCTGGAGACGCCATGACCGCCGAGCTCGCGAGCAGCTTTCTGCTCGCGTTCATTCCGGCGCTCGCGCTGCAGTTCACGATGGTGGGGCTCGGCTCGGCGCTGCGCGGCATCGGAGACATGAAGCCGGGGCTCGTGGCCCAGACCGCGAGCGTGCTGCTCAACATGGTCCTCGCGCCCTTCCTCGTCTTCGGCTGGGTATCGGGGCGCCCGCTCGGCGTGCTCGGCGCGGCCCTCGCCACGCTCATCGCGACCGCGGCCGCCGTCATCGGGCTCGCCGTCTATCTCCTGCGCGGCAAGACCTTCCTTCGCCTCCGCCTCGCCGACTGGCAGCCGGACCTCCCCACATGGCGAAAGCTGGTGGCCATCGGCTTGCCCTCGGGCGCGGAGTTCTTGTTGCTGGCGGTCACCATGGGCGTGATCTACGTGGTCACGCGCCCCTTCGGCTCGGAGGCGCAGGCCGGGTTCGGCATCGGGCTGCGGGTGATGCAGGCCGGCTTCATGCCTGCCGTGGCGATCAGCTTCTCCGCTGCGGCGGTCATCGGCCAGAACTACGGCTCCCGCGCCTACGCTCGCGTCCGCGAGACCGCGCTCGAGAGCGTGAAGCTTGTGCTCGGGTTCATGGTCCTCTTCACCGTGGTCTGCCAGGTCTTCCCCGCGCAGCTCGTCGCGCTCTTCTCGCCCGCGCCGGACGTCGTCGCGGCCGGCGTCGACTACCTCCAGGTGACCTCCTGGGGATACTTCGCGAGCGGCATCGTGTTCGTCTGCGCCGGCGTCTTTCAAGGCCTCGGCAACACCTGGCCCTCGCTCGCCGCCTCGGGGGCGCGCGCGGTCGCTTTCGTCCTCCCCGTCCTCGCCCTGAGCGCTCGGCCCGGCTTCCGCATGCACACCATCTGGCTCGTCTCGCTCGGCGCCACGCTCGGCCAGTTCGGGCTCCAGCAGATCCTGCTGCGGCGCGAGCTCGCCCTCAAGGTTCCCGCATCGCAGTGACGCGCCGCGGGGGGCGTAGCGCCCGCCCGAGCGCCGATCAGGGACGTGCGCTCGCCGCCCTGGCCGGCAGGGCGCGCACCTGGTTCTTCCGCATGACCTCCGCGGTCAGGCGCGCCGCCATGGCGCGCGGCACGAAGCGCGCGAGGTTCGAGAGGATGTAGTTGCCGAGGCCGTGGATGGCGTGGGTTCGCCCCGTCGAGAGGGAGCGCAAGCCGAGCTGCACGACGTCGCTCGCCTTCGCCTTCGCGCCCACGGCCGCGGCTTCCCCGGCGATCTCGAAGAACGGCGTCTCGGTCGCGCCGGGGCAGAGCGCGACCACCTTCACGCCCCGCTCGCCGAGCTCGGCCCAGAGCGCCTCGCTGAACGAGAGGACGAAGGCCTTGGTCGCCCCGTACACCGCCATCGAGGCGATCGGGTAGAACGCCGCCGTGGACGCGACGTTGAGGACCGCGCCGCGCGTCCTCACGAGGTCGGGCAGGAACGCGTGGGTCATGGCGACGAGGGCGCTCACGTTGAGCGCGATCTCCTCGAGCTGCCTTTCGATCGGCGTCTCCTCGAAGCGGCCGTGGGTCGCGAATCCCGCGTTGTTGATGAGGAGGTCGACGGTCACGCCGCGCCGCGCGACCTCCGCGTGCACGCGCCCGATCGCCCCCGCGCTCGTGAGGTCGTCGGCGATCACCTCGACGCGGACGCCGTGCGCGGCGCGCAGCTCGGCGGCGAGCGCCTCCAGCTTGTCGCGCGAGCGGGCGACGAGGATCATGTGGCATCGCTGCGCGGCGAGCTGGCGGGCGAATTCGGCGCCGATGCCGGTGGAGGCGCCAGTGACGAGGGCGTTCCGGTTCTCGAAGGGGTGTCGCGTCATGCCTCCATGTGTAAGCTCTGGGTCGGTTCGCGAGAACGGACATCTTCGGGCATCGGAGTTCCACGGATGAAAAACGACGCCTTCTCCTGGGACGACCTCCGCGTGCTGCTCGAGGTCGACCGACGTCGCAGCTTCCTCGGCGCGGGCAAGGCGCTCGGGCTCTCCACCTCGACGGTCGGGCGGCGCATCGACGCGCTCGAGCTCGCGCTCGGCCGGAAGCTCGTGCACCGGACGACCGCCGGCACCTCGATCGATCCGGCGGCGCGCGCGCTCGTCGCGCTCGCCGAGGGCATGGAGAGGGAGCTCCGCGTCGAGGGGAGGGACGCGCGCGGCGTCGAGTCGCTCGAGGGCGTTGTGCGCGTCTCGGTCAAGGAGAGCTTCGCGCGCCCGATGGCGAAGGTCCTCTCCGAGTGGCGGCGCATCCACCCCGAGACGCTGATCGAGCTCGCCTCGGAGGCGCGCCTCGCGGACGTCGCGAAGCGTGAGGCCGACCTCGGCGTCCGGACGGTGCGCTCGTCGTCGAAGGCGCTCGTCGAGAAGCGCCTCGGCACGTTCTCGTACGGCCTCTGGGCCTCGAACGAGTATGTCGAGCGACACCTGCGCGACGGCCACCTCCGCGACGCGGACTTCCCGCGGCACGACTTCGTCGGCTATGACGGGCCGGGCCGGGAGTCCGAGCAGGAGCGGTGGCTCGTCGCCCGCGGCGCGCGTCGGTTCCCGTTCCGTTCGAGCTCGGACGACGCGCTCCTCACGGCCGCGAGCGAGTCCCAGGGCATCTTCATCTTCGCGGACGCGCTCGCGCGTGACGTGCCCGGGCTGCGACGGCTCGTCTGCCCGACGCCGCTCCCGACGGTGAGCGTGTACCTCGTGGTCCACCGGGATCTGCGGCGCGTTCCGCGGATCCGCGGCGTCGCGGGGGCGATCGAGGAGGCGATCCGTCAGATCGCCGTTCGTGAGAAGGCTCGCGGCTAGAATGCCGATCCCCTTGATCGAGCGTGAAATGAGCCGCCAAGACGCCAAAAGACGCCAAGAACAGAACACTATTTAAAGGTCTTTTGGTGTCTTTTGGCGGTTTGAAATTCTGCTCTTCTCTGGCGATTTCAACCCGTTTGTTGCTCCAGAGCGGGTCGATTCTCGGGATCCTGCCCCCTTCATTCCCCGGAGCGCGGCGGCTACCGCCTCAGAAGAGCACGCGCTCGACGCCCGCCGCGTCGAGGAGGTAGTCCCGGGACGCCTCGAGGCCGGCGCGGAGCCGGCCAAAGTTCACGCCGACGAGCTTGCCTCGCCATTTCCTGATGCTCCCCGCGACGATGACCGTGTCCACGTTGCTGCGGTCCATCAGCGTCACCACGGCACCCGGCACGTTGTTGAGCGGCGCCACATTGATGGCATCCGCCCGCAGCAGGATGATGTCGGCCTCCTTGCCCGGCGTCAGCGAACCGACCTTGTGGGAGAGACCGGCCACCCGGGCCCCCTCGACCGTGGCCAGGCGGATGACATCGCGGCACGTGAGGAGCTCGGGCAGATCCGTCTCTCCGGCCAGCGCCCGCTCGTTGATGAGCGCCCGCTGGAGCGTGAAGACGGTCCGCATCTGGGTGAAGAAGTCTGCGGTCATGGTGCACTCGACGTCGGTGCTGAGCGCGGGCTGGACTCCATGATCGAGCGCTGCCTGGATCGGAGGCGTGCCGTGCCGCATGGTCATCTCGATCGGGGCCGCGATCGAGACCTTCGCGCCCGCGTCGGCGATCGCCTGCCAGGAGGCCTCCGAGATGGCGCTGGCGTGGATGAACTCGAGATCAGGCCCCATCAGGCCCTCGCTCTCGATCTGCTCGATGAGCGTCCCCTGGCCGATGCTGCCGACGAGGTGGGTCACGATGGGCAGGCCGTGCTGGCGCCCGATCGCCCAGTAGTCGCGCCACGCGGGGTCGAACACCTCCCCGCCCATCGCCAGGGTCAGGAGCTGGTCGGTCGAGGAGAAGTACTGGCTCTGTATCCGATCGAGATCGTTCGGGAAGATGTTGCCGGGGCCCGCGCCCGGCGAGTACACGAAGAGCGCGCGACGGCCCGACTCCTGCAATCCATGGATGACGGCATCGGTGTGCTCCGGCGTATGGCCCACCTGGGACGTGTCGATGACCGTCGTCACCCCGGCATCCAGCTGGCTGAGGGAGGAGGCGAGTACGGCGAGGAAGGCGTCCCGTGGCCGGAAGACCGGCGTGATGGTGAAGTGGATATAGTCGAGGTAGTTCTTCTCGCCGTGCGGCAGCCCGTCGTTGGCCAGCAGGCCGTCCGAGAGGAAGCTCCGCAGCGCGGTCTGGTACTGGTGGTGATGGGTATCGACGAACCCCGGCATCACGATCGTGCCCGTCGCGTCGATGATCTCCGCGCCTGGGGCGTGGAGGTGCGGCCCGACGGCGATGATCTTCTTGCCCTGAACGAGCACGTCGCCCTGGGCGAAGTCCCCCACGTTCGGATCCATGCTGAGCACGGCGCCGCCTCTCAGGATGTAACGCCGGTGCGGGGCGCCGGTCCCGTGCGGCATGTCATCATCGTGCTCCACCCTTCCCGTCGCCGCCGCGGGAGTCGAGAAGGCCGCCGCAGCGCCGAGGGCTGAAGCTCCCACCGCGAGAAACCGGCGACGAGAGGAGCCCGCCTCGCCTGGCTCTCGGTCGTGGTTCGAGTCATTTCCACAGAGCTTCTGGCACATACCAAGTTCCTCCTGCTCAGTTCACGCGTCCTTCTCTCGTGCCCCCGCCGCTCGAGACACGGACCGCTGCGTCCTGGTGGGCTGAGCAAAGCAGAGACTAACCCGGCGCGGAACCCAGCGTCGAGCCTCGTGAGATGCGATGCGGCGCCGAGGTCGTACGCCTTGTACGTTTGCGCGGTTGTACGGTTGTACGGTTGCGCCGTCGCACGGTCGCACGGCGTTCAGCGGGAAGGCCGGATGGAGAATTTCGCCCGAGATGCCGTATTACACAGCGAATCTCCCGGTAATGACCACAGAGGGGGATCGAGTGTGATGATTGATGATGCCGTTGCGGCCCACTCCGATGCGCAGGGCCGGGCCGCGCGGCGGTCGCATGGCCCGCGGCCGCCGTCCGGCGGGATCACCTGCCCAGCGCGGTCATCTTCTCGTTTACCCAGTCGTCGCCTGCGAGGGGGTGCACGCCGGCCCCGTCCCGATCGAGCGCGATCCCCACCGAGAGCAGCCCACTCTTCACGAGGAACGCCCCCCTGGCGGTCTGCCCGTCGGACTTCGTGAGCCGCCCGCGGATCGCGAGATCGCCCCCCTTCGCCTCCAGCAGCCTGAAATCGACGCCGCCGTCCGCGCGCCTCACCTTCGCGGACGCCTTGAGCCCCTCCATCGTGAGGAGCCCCGCGGCCCAGCCGGGAATGGCATCCTCGGCGTCGAGCAGCATCACGGCCGGCCGCGCGTCCTTGCATTCCACCCGGACCGCCGCCTCTGTGAGCCCCCGTTTCACCTCGGCGTCCTCGATGTCGATGTGCGCCCACCAGCCAGGGATCGCCTCGCCCTCGTGCTCGATCGCGAGGTCCTCGATGTCGATGCGGCCCTCCCGCAGCTTGGCTGTCGGATTCAAGACGTTCGCCGCGTCGAGCTTCATGCGGGCCGCCACGTCGCCCTTCACCCTCGTCTGTTTCCACTGCAGGGCGCCGTGCTTCAACAGCAGGCTCAGCGAGCCCGTCCCCCGGCCCAGCGGGTCGACCTCCAGGCTGCTCCGCGCGAAGGCTGCGCCGCCCGTGAACCGCGGCGCGTCCGGCGCGGCGTCCTCGGCGTTCAGCCAGCGCAGGTCCGGGATCGCCGCGGCGACGACCTCCACCTTCGACGCGAACCCCGGCGGGAGCCGCAGGAGGTGGAGCTCCGGCGCGTCGAAGGTGGCGCTCGCCCTCTCCACGACGATGGGCGGCAGCCCGCTCCCCGGGCGCTCGAGCGTCGCGCGGGGCAGCGTCACCGCGAGGCGCGGCGCTCCGCGCTCGTCGACGCGGAGCGCCGCGCGCGCCTCGGCGGTCGCGCGGAGCGACGGGGTGGAGGCCACGAGGCGGCTCGTCTCGTAGGACACGGTGCTGCCCGGCTCGACGCTCCCCCGGTTCACGACGAGGTTCGTCCTGAGCTCTCCGCTGCCGTCCTCGATCCTGGGTCCGGCGCCCTCGCCCCCGGGAAGGTGGATGAAATCGAGCCCCGGCAGCTGCGTGTCGAGGCGGACGCGCGCCCAGGTGGTATCGAGGACGTCGAGCCCTTCGACGTCCCGCGGATCGAACGTGCTCATCGTCACGTCGGCGTCGGCGTCGAGCCGCGCGACGACGCGATCGGCGACGTGGACCTCGCCCGACCGGAGCTCCAGCGCGACGGGCCCGACGCGAACGGCGCGGAGCGGCTTGTAATAGAACCCTCCCCGCACGCGGCCGCCGCCGGCATACCTGACTTGCTGGATCCAGACCTCCTTGAGCGTCGTGTCGATGTCCTCCAGCTGCACCGTCCAGAGGTTGTAACCCTCGTCGGAGTTCTCGAGATCGTGCTTCGGCGGCAGCTCCGGCTTGAGCGGAGGGTTCGCGAAGTCCGGGATGGGCGGGAGCGCCTGGATGTGCGGCGCCTCCAGATCGCGCTCGCTCGTCGGATCCACGAGCATCCGCATCCGGAACACGAAGCCTCTGGCGCGGATGTCCTCTGCATAGAACTTCTTCCGGAGGAGATCGGTCAGGTGGATATCGACGTCCGCTTCGTCGAGCTCCACCGCCCACTGAAGCACGCTGTCGGAGCCGCTGAGCCGGAGCTCCTCGACGTGAACGACGCCCGGCCAGAGGCTCCACGCCGAGCCGTAATAGAGCGAGGCGTCGACGGGGTTGTAGCTGACGAGCCTCGCGACGAGCCCCGTGCTCAGCATGACGTTCACGACGACGACGTAGCCGAGCCAGAGCGCGATAGGCAGGATCAGCAGCGCCTTCAGCGCCCTTTTCGCCCGTGGCCCGAGCCTCGCGCTGAGCGCAGGTGGAGACTTCAGCGCGGCGGCTTCGTGCAGGAGCGCGTGCATGATCGCATGGATCGCACGCGCCATGCCGCGAGCTGAGCCGCGGCGCGAGGGGGCGGGCTCAAGGCCAACCGTGGCGATCTGCCCCGCTCGTGGCGAACCTCGCCATGCGCGGACCGCGGGCGGGCCCGGTCCCGCGCGCAGGCGCCCAGAAATGGCCCAGCCGCGAGCGCTCGGCCCCCGTCGGACCCGACAGGCACCCGGCTTGCTAATCCCGCGAACGTTGGGCCTGGCGAGCCTGTCGCGGGTGCGCGTGCGCGTGCGCGTCGTCAATGCCCGGCGGAGCCAATTTTCCAGCCATCACCCGAGGTCATCATGAACCACACTGTCCATCACGACCTGAACGACGAAGAAGCGAAGACCGCCGTCCTGCGGGCGATGGCGAAGTATTGCGATCGATACGCAGAGTACGCTCCCTCCATTCTCTGGAGCGACGAGCGGCGCGCGCATCTCGGCCTCTCCTTCAAGGGCTTCACGCTCTCCGGGCGGCTCGAGCTCCGGCCCAGGGCCGTCGATTTCGCGATCGACATGCCGCTGCCGCTGCGCATGTTCAACCGGATGGCGATCGCGGCGATCGACGCCGAGGTGAGGCGGTGCATCGATGAGGCGCACCGCGAGCGCGCGCGGCGGCGCGCCCCGGGCTTGGTCGCGCAGGAGGGCCCTCTGAGCGGTCCGCGCCATGCAGAGCGGCAGCGCCATGACCACCCGTAAAAGGCGCCGCCCGCGGAGCGCTCCGCGCCGCGAGAGGCGCGCAGCCGCGAGCGGCGTCGTCCTCCGCCGGCGCCGCGTCAGCGTGTCGGTCGAGTCCGTCGAGACGGTCGAGCTCGCGGGGACAGGACAGCTCACCCCGTCACCGATCGAGTCCGCCGAGTCGGCCGGGCTCCGGTACGTGAACGACGGTGAGCCGGGGATCTCCAGGCGAGGGGCGGGCAAGGGCTTCCGTTACGTCGACGCCGACGGGCGCCCCGTCAAGGACGAGGCGACGCTCGCGCGGATCCGCCGCCTCGCGATCCCGCCCGCGTGGACCGATGTGTGGATCTGCCGGAGCGAGCGCGGGCACATCCAGGCGACAGGGCGGGACGCGCGCGGCAGAAAGCAGTACCGGTATCACCCGCGCTGGCGCGAGGTCCGCGACGAGACGAAGTACGATCGCATGCTCGCGTTCGGCGCGGCGCTCCCGGCGATCCGCGCGGCGGCCGAGCGGGATCTCGCGCTGCCTGGCCTGACGCGCGAGAAGGTGCTGGCGGCCGTGGTGCGCCTGCTCGACGAGACATCGATCCGCGTCGGGAACGACGAGTACGCGCGCGACAACGATTCGTATGGTCTCACCACGCTCCACGACGAGCACGTCGAGATCGAGGGGAGTCTCATCAGGTTCCACTTCAGGGGCAAGGGCGGCAAGGAGCACACGCTGACGGTGCGGGATCGCCGGCTCGCGCGCATCGTGAAGCGCTGCCAGGACGTGCCCGGCCACGAGCTGTTCCAGTACATCGACGGCGAGGGCCGGCGGCAAAGGATCCATTCGGACGACGTGAACGAGTACCTGCGCTCGGTCGCGGGCCAGGACTTCACCGCGAAGGACTTCCGCACCTGGACCGGCACCGTGCTGTGCGCGTCGTTCTTCTGCGAGATGGAGGTCGCGACCTCGGTCCGCCAGGTGAAGAAGCGCGTGGCGCAGGTGATCGACAGGGTGTCTGCCCGGCTGGGCAACACGCGCGCGGTCTGCCAGCGTTGTTATGTCCACCCGGCCGTGATCCGCGCTTATACGGAGGGCGCCCTGCAGTCCCTGATCGACGCGGAAGAGGCCGTCGCGGACGGGGCGTTCGCGGCGCTCCGGCCGGAAGAGGCGAAGATGCTCCGGATCGTCCGCGGCTTCGGCGAGCGAGAGGCCGCGCCGCTCGTGACCCGCCTCCGCGAGAGCGTTCGCGCGGTGCGCGCGGTGAACGCGCGGCGAGCCGGCAAGAGCGCGAAGCGTCCGGCCAGGGAACGGCGCGCAGCGGCCTGAGCCGCGCCGACGGCGAGCGCTGCAGCGGCCGCGCGGGGATGCGCCTCGCCGCGCCGCTCGCGACGAGTCTGCCGTGTCGTTGCGTCACAGCGTGATCGCCTCGCTGTGGCATCGTGCCGCGGACGCGACGGGGGCTGTTGTTGGGGTCGCGGGCGGCTCCGCGATCTCCCGCCGGATACGCGCGCGGTACGGTTCGTGTTGCGCGGATGTTCCCAGGAAATCAGCGCGAGCGGCGTGAGCCCTCAGCCAAGGAGGTCTGCATGGCGAACCAGAGGTTGATCACCGGGATGGTGCGAGCACGTGAGGAGGCCGAGGACGCCGTCCGGCGGATCCTGGACAGCGGGCACACGCGACGGGACGTCTGCGCCATCGTGAGCGAGGCGGCTCGCCGCCAGCACTTCGCGCGCTCGCGCACGCAGGGCGCTGCCTCGCACGGGAGCGCGCTGACCTCCATCCTCGCCTCGGCGAGCGCGGGGCTCGTCGTCCCGGGGCTGCGGCTCGCCGTGGCCGGCCCCATCGCGGTGAGGCTCGCGGACGCGAGCTCGGCGAGCGAGACGGCCAGCCTGAGCAGCGTGCTCGTCGACGCCGGGATCCCCGAGCACAGCGCGCCGGAGGTCGAGAGGCGCCTCAAGGAAGGCGCGATGCTCCTCGGCGCCCTCGCGCGCGACGAGAAGGACGCCGCGGCGCTGCGCGCGATCCTGCGAGAGGCAGGCAACGGCGATTTCTGCGGCACGGGCAAGGGAGCCCGCGTGTTCGCCGCGCTGTGAGCCCGCCGACGCACGGCGCTCCGCATCGCCGCTGGAGGGAGCCCGCCGGATGGCTGAGCTCGTTTCATCCCGAGAAGCCCTGGACATTGGAACGGGACTTGGAAGGAATGAAAGAGTTCAGCCGAGACTGATTCGGTACGAGGCGAACATGTACCCCTGAGGCAACGGGGGCGCGCGCCTTCCAGCAGTGGCGACGATCCCTGGCGATCGCGGCTCCTGCGTGGACGTACGGCGTGGAGGCCCAGCTCGGGAGGTAAGGAGGAGAGGAATCGGGGGTTCACCAGATATCGCAGGAGAGTACCCATGGAACCGGTCGCATTCGCAGACGAGAGCGTGGGCCTGGACGGACTCATCGACGATGACTCGATCGAGCAGCTCAAATCGTTTTGCCGCGGGGAGATGTCCGCGGTCGAGACCTACCGTCAGGCCATCGCCGCGGCGCGGCAGGGCTGGGTGGCTCACCACCTCAGGCTCAACCTTGCGTCGCACGAGGCGCGGGTGAAGGTGCTGCGCCGGCGGATCGAGGAGCTCGGAGGCGACCCCCCGGCGAGCTCCGGGCCATGGGGCGCGTTCGCCAAGGCCGTCGAGGGGACCGCCGTGGCGCTCGGCCACAAGACGGCGCTCTCGGCGCTGGCCGAGGGGGAGGAGCACGGCCTGAAGGACTACCGGGACGACATCGAGGAGCTCGACACCGAGTCGCACGCCCTGGTGCGCGACGTGATCTTGCCGCAGCAGGTGTCGACGCGCCGCTCGCTCGCCGATCTCAAGCGGCAGCTGCCGTGACCCGGGAGGCCGTCGGCGGATTGTTGCGGCGGGCGCTCCGTGCGATACTTTCGGGCGTATGGGCAGGGCTGCGCTGGACATCACCCGACTGAGCCGCGACGAGCAGCTCGACCTCCTCGACGAGTTATGGGCGAGCCTCGGGCGAGACCCTGACGCGCTGCCGCTCAGCGACGCCCAGCGCGTCGAGCTCGATCGGCGCCTCGATGAGCTCGAGGCCGAGGGGCCAGTCGGGCTCACCTGGGATGAGGTCGTCGCCCAGGCGCGCGCTCGGTCACGGTGAGGCCGTACCTCGTTCGGCCCGCTGCCGCGGCGGACATCGCGCGAGCATATGCCTGGTACGAGCGAGAGCGCGACGGGCTAGGAGAGGAGTTCCTCGTGGAGGTCCGCGCGGCGATGCAGGCGGTCGTCGAGGCGCCGACGGCCTACGCCGTTCTGCACCGCCAAACACGGTGAGCGCTCGTCCGGCGCTTCCCCTATGGGCTGTTCTTTCGTCTGATGGATGACGTCGTCGTCTTCGTCGCGTGCTTTCACACGCGCCGAAGACCCGAGTCATGGAAGCGGAGACGCTGAGGGCAACATCGGTGTCGGGGCGGGGGCGAACTCCCCAGCTCAGCCCTTCGCGTCGTATCCCGCCTGGAGCAGCTTCGCGATCGTGGAGAGCTGCATGTTCGACGTCCCCTCGTAGATCTTCCCGATCTTCGCGTCGCGGTAGAGCTTCTCGACAGGATAGTCCTTGGTGAAGCCGACGCCGCCCATGAACTCGATGCAGAGCGACGCCGTCCGCTCGGCCACCTCGGACGCGAACAGCTTGGCCATCGCCGCCTCCTTCACGAACGGCTGGCCCGCGTCCTTGAGCCGCGCGGCGTTGTAGACGAGGAGGCGCGCGGCCTCGATCTCCATGGCGACGCGCGCATACTGGAACTGCACGCCCTGGAAGCTCGCGATCGGCTGCCCGAACTGCTTCCGCTCGCCCATGTAGCGCATCGCGTGGTCGAACGCCCCGGCGGCCAGGCCGAGCATCTGCGCGCCGATGCCGATCCGGCCCTCGTTCAGCGTCTCGATGGCGATCTTGTAGCCCTTGCCGACCTCGCCGATCACGTTGCCCTCCGGCACCTCGCAGTCCTCGAGGACGAGCTCGCACGTGCTGGAGGCGCGGATCCCGAGCTTGTTCTCCTTCTTGCCGACCGAGAAGCCCGGGGACGATCGCTCGACGACGAAGGCCGTGATGCCCTTGTAGCCCTTCGTCGGATCGACGTTCGCGAACACAAGGAAGACCGAGCTCTCGTTCGCGTTCGTGATCCAGAGCTTGCGGCCGTTCAGGATCCAGCGGTCGCCTCGGCGCTCGGCGCGGGCCGCGAGGGCGAACGCGTCCGAGCCGGAGCCCGCCTCGCTCAGCGCATACGAGCCGACCCAGTCCCGGGACAGCCGCGGGAGGTATCTCTCCTTCTGCGCCTCGCTGCCCCAGCGGAGGAACGCATTGGCCACCAGCGTGTTCTGCACGTCGACGAGCACGCTCACGCTCGGGTCGACCACGGCGAGCGCCTCGATCGCGAGGATCGCGCTGAAGAAGCCCGCTCCAGAGCCCCCGTACGCCTCCGGGATCTCGATGCCCATGAGGCCGAGCTCGAACAGCGGAGGGAGCAGATCGTGGTCGAGCGCGCCCTCTTCGTCCATCGCCGCCGCGCGCGGCGCGACGCGCTTCCTGGCGAAATCAAGCACCGAGTCGCGGAAGAGGCGCTCCTCGTCGGACAGCTGGGTGAGCGGGGGGTGGGACACGACGGTTTCTCCTTGTGGGCCCATGGCGCAGCGCGGCGCCGTGGCGGCGTCGCCCCACTATGCTACGCGAGGGCCGCCAGCGAAAGCCGTTCGAGCGCGCCCCGCCCGGTCATCGCCGCGGCGCAACGCAGGCCACGCCGCGCCGGCGACGGACCGGGGCACGCCGCCCCGAGCCGCCTCATCCGTGGTGTCGCCGCTCGCTCCGGGGTCGGGATCGTCCAGGCTGCTATGCGCGTCGCTTCCCCGACACGCTCACGCGCGCTTGCCCGCTGGCGCGTCGCGCCGGCGGCACCGGAGCAGCGTGTGGGCGAGGCCGAGGTGATCGATCTCCGCCTCGACGACGAGGCCTGCCTCGTCGACGCAACGCCGGATATCGGCGGCGCTGTACATGCGGCTGTTCCCGTTCGCGAGGCACGTGAAATACAGGGAAGAGCCGTGCAGACAGTGGACCGCCACCTCGTTCGTCTGCCGATCCCAGAACGTGTCGAGGATCCAGAGCACCGTCTCGTCCCCCATGGCTGACGCGGCCCGCCGGAGGATCTGGACGATGTCCGGCTCGGAGAAGCACACGAGGAACTGGCTCATCCAGATGGCGTCGAAGCCTGTCGGGAACGCCTGGCCGTGATCCAGGAAGTCGATGGGGGTGCCCATGATCCGGCCGAGCAGGCCGTGCTGCTCGACGTTGGCGCGCGCGTCCTCCAGCTGGCCCGGCAGGTCGAGCAGCGTGACACGCACGTCGGGGTCGTGCGTGCAGCACTGGATCGCCCACCGCCCGGTGTTGCCGCCGATGTCGAGGAGCGTCCTCGGCCTGCGCTCGAACACGATGGGCAGCGCCTCGGGGAACGCGGAGTCGGAGTAGAGGTGATCGAACGCAAACCAGCTCTCCCTCACCTTCGGCGGGAGCGCCGGGAGCGCCTCATAGACCGTCGGCCACTCGCCAAAGACCTTCAGGCCAGCCGGCTTGCCGCCCTCGATGGCCTCGTCGAGAAAGCGCATGCCCTCGTAACAGACGTCATGGATGAAATCCATGTTGATACGGGTCATCCTGTCATTCTCGACGATGAGCCCGACCCGCGTGATCGTGTAGCGCTCGCCACGCTCTCGCGGCTCTGCCTGGACGTTCGCGCCGCCTGCGCCCGTGCGCTCCACCAGGCCGAAGCTCAGGCTCGCCTCCAGCAAGGTCTTGGCCGCATAGGCGGAGAGGCCGGTGTCCTGGGCGACCTCGGCCGGTGTCCTGCCGCCCTTGCCGGCGCGCTGGAGCGCCCGGAGGACGCCGCGGTTTCGCATCACCCGCGCCACCTGGAACATGACGGGCGCAAACGCGATGCGCTGGGCGGCGAGCATGGCGTCGAGGGTGGGATTCGGGGCGGGATCGTTCTTCATCGAGCTCCGGTTATCGGGGGTGGGGTCAAGGCTAGCGTGCACCCTAGCGCTGGAGGAGCAAGACGAAGCCGCAGACGCCCGTGAACAGCAGCGTGCACTCTGCCCGACCCTCGTCGGCGAGCGAGATCCCCGTCACGCCGCAGAGCAGGCCGAACACGAGGCTCGCCGCGCTGATCCGCCGCCGTTGATCGATCGACCGGACAGGCGGCGGAAAAGACGGCCTCGTGCGGTAGGGGCTTGCCACCCCACGATGATACCACCGGCGCCGCGATCACAAGGACGCCGCCGCGATGTCGAACAGCTCCTCGTCGGTGAGCGGCAGCGGGTTCCCCTTCATACTGCTCGCCGCCCTGGCCTTCGCGACCAGCGCCGGGAGGTCCGCCTCACCCATGCCGTAGCGCCGGAGCCCCGGGATCGCGAGGTCACGGCAGAGCTCGCGGACCCAGGCGATCCCTTCCTCGGCGACGGCGCCGGCGCGGCCCGTGACGAGCGCGGCCAGCTCGTCGAAGCGCGGCAGCGCGAGGTGAGCCGGGTCGCGCGCTCGGAGCGCCCGCAGGTTGACCTCCAGGACGGCAGGTAAGAGCGCGGCGCACACCGCGCCGTGCGGCGCGTCGAACATGCCCCCCGCGGGCGCCGCGAAGCCGTGGACCGCCCCGAGGCCGGCGTTCGCGAGGCAGAGGCCGCCGAGCAGGCTGGCGATCGCGAGGTCGTCCCGGGCCGGCGCGTCGGGGCCCTCCAGGACCGCGCGGCGCAGCGAGCGCGCCGAGCGGCGGATGCCCTCGCGCGCGAGGCCGTCCGTGAGCGGGTTGCGGCGGCTCGACAGGAACGGCTCGATGAGCTGCGAGAGCGCGTCGAGCCCGCTCGAGGCGAGCACCCCGGGCGGGGCGCCCGCGAGCAGGTCGGGGTCGACCACCGCGAGGCGCGGCAGCATGTGCGGGCTGCGGAGGCTCGCCTTCACGCCGGCTTCCCGCGAGGCGAGCACGGCGTTGCGCGTCACCTCCGCGCCGGTGCCCGCGGTCGTGGGGATCGCCACGAACGGCACGGATGGCGTCGAGAGCGCTCTCCCCTGGCCGATGACCTCCAGGTAATCGAGCGGGTCGCCGCCGTTCGCGACGAGCGCGGCGATCGCCTTGCCGGCGTCGATCGCGCTGCCGCCGCCGAGCGCCACCACGACGTCGCACCGCTCGGCCGCGGCCCGCGACGTGCCCTCGCGGGCGATGTCCACCGTCGGCTCGCCCGCGACGGGGAAGCGCACCGCGGCGACGCCCGCCGCCGCGAGCGCGGCGAGGAGCGGCGCGGCGCGGCCGGGATCCTGCCCGGTGACGACGAGCGCCCGCGTCCCGCCGAGGCCCCGCACGGCCGCGGGCACCTCGGCGATCTTGCCCGCGCCGAAGGCGATGCGCGTCGCGGTGGCGAATTCGAAGGCGGGTTCATGTCCGGGAGGCGCCATGTCAAACCTCCGCGTCGTCAGGGAAGACATTGACGTATTTCCGGCTGGTCCGCGGCTCGGCCATCATCTCCGCGACGGTGTCCCGCCACCGCTGGTAATGCGCCGTTTCCTTGTGTGCGGCCGGCGCTTCCTTGGTCCTGTAGACCTCGACGAGCACGAACCGCGCGGGATCCTCGGTGTCCTGGACGACGTCGAACCGGGCGATCCCCGGCTCCTTGACGCTCTCGCGTGCGTTCTCGATCGTCGCGCTCCGGAATGCGTCGACGAGCTCGGGTCTGACACGTACGTGCACATGCACGATGAGCAGGCTGTTGGACATGCGCGCAATCTAGCTCGGACGCGCGGCCGCAGGAACCCGGCTCGCGCCGCGGCCGGCCTCCCTGGAGAGCGCGCGCAGGCCGCGCGCGGGCTCGGCCGAGAGGCGGGGCGCGGCGGGCGGGGGGCGGGGCGGGCGCGCGGGTGGCGGCGCGGCCGGCAGAGCGCCGTCGTCCCCTGCGTCGACTCCCGACTTGGCCCGGCCGCCTCGCGCACTACGATCGTCGTGACACGGCGTGTGGCTCGGCAAGAGTCGAGTGCATGAGCGCCGCGAGCGAGGAAGGTCGATATGGCGGATCCGACCCCGGAGAGCCCGCAGCCCGATGCCGCGCAGTCCATCGCGCTGTATTCCATCGAGTTCAGGTCCGATCACGGTCTCCTGAAGGACTGCAACGAAGAGCAAGACTGGAGGAACGAAGGACCCCTGTGCCCCCGGCCGGAGTGGACGCCGCGGGGCGCCGTCCCCCTCTCGATCTCGATGGGCCGGCACATCGTCGTCCGGCTCGGGCTCTCGTCGCGCGACGCCTTCAGCGCGGCGGCGGCCGAGATCCGCGCCGTGGGGCCGGGGGGCATCGTCCTCGAGAGCCGCGGTCACGGGGCCGTCGCCGCGCCGTTCGATCTCTTCTCCTCGCGGCAGCTCGGGAGGAAGATCCAGAAATTCAACCTCGCCCTGAGCTGGTCGGCAGGCGCGGGAGCTACGGTGTCGCCCGCTCAGACCTCGAACGTCGTGTATGTCACGATGGGCAGGCCCCAGACCGACAGACAGGAGGTCTGGCAGGAAGATGGGGTGACCTTGAAGCGGATGGACAGGGCGGTTTCCTGGATCGCGCCGCTCGATACCCTCGATCCCCACGAGATCGTGGAAGGGATCATGGTCAAGTTCCCGACGTACACGCTCCTGCCGAGCCCCAGGGTGCCCCGGAAGTACCATCACCCGACGTACATGAACGACGAGGGCGGCGCCTGGCCGATGACGGATTACGTGGAGGAGAGCGGCGAGTGCCAGGCGATCGTCCGCCTCATCCGCGGCATGCTGCGCCAGCTCGGGATCCCGGGGCGGACGCGCATGGTCGTCGTCTGGGGCGACCCCAACGTCGGCGGCGGGCGCAAGACGCTGTCGGCCGACGTCGAGCAGAACCCGTGGGCGGGGCTCGACGCCACGAAGGTCGAGGGCGGCCGCGTGTGGCGCGCCGCGCTCGTCGATGGGCCGGTGGAGGTGGGGAGGACCTACCCGGCGTCCCATACGCGCCTGCCCGACGGGTCGCTCAGCCCGGGGCTCAACCGGTACGAGGCGGCCCTCGAGTTCTCCCACGGCGGCGTGACGAGGTATTACGCGGGGGGCGCTGGCGTGTTCGATTCCGTGGAGCCCATCCTGGGCGTCTTCTGGGGGCTCATCTGGTTCAGCTCGGCGCCGGACGACGGGTACCGCGTCGAGCAGATCGTGGCGACCTACAGAAATGGAGGCTGGGGATGAGCGCGCACGCATTTCACAAAGAAGACATCGACGCGAGGATCACGGGGTGGCTCGCGGCCGTGGCGCGCGTCGCCCCGGATGGCTTCACGCCCGTCGAGCGGTTCGAAGACGTGCCGGCCCAGGCGCGCGCGGAGTCGTTCTACTGGTGCGACTCCATCTTCAGGGACGAGCTCAACCCGCACGGCGAGGGCGTGAGGGCGCGCCACGCGTTCCATGCCGCCACGGACGATACGCCCGACCTGCTCCGCCACGAGTACGCCGCGGGCGGGCTCGGGCTCACCGTCACCGAGGGGCGCAACTTCATTCTCGTCCAGGTCGATCGCGCGAGCCTCGATATCCTCTCTCTCTGCGGTCCAGATCGCGCCGCCGCCGTGCGCCGGGTGGCCGAGGCGCTCTTCAACACGGGCGTGGAATCGCGCACCGTGGGCATGCCGGTGACCTCCGGCCCGGCGGCCTGCCCGGACCTCGCCGGGACACAGGAGCTCGAGGAAGGGACGGTGGTTTCGAGCAATCCGGCCGTGGACCCGGATCTCCTCACCTGCTGGAAAGACCGCACGGAGTGCGGTGTTCAGGGCGGAAGGCTCTACTTCCTCTGTTACAAGAAATCATCCCAGCGCGTTGGGTTCGCGAACGCATGGCAATGGTTCGACGACCGGAGGGCCGGGGTCGGGTGAAGCGGGGGTAGACGGGGAGCGCGCGGGGACGTGCGGGAACGTAGATGATCTCCGCGCCGGTATTGCGTCTGCGCGCCGCGCGCGGGATGTTGCGCGCGTGGCGGGAGCACAGGCACCCAGGATCTTGATCTTCCCAGGCGGCCCCTCGGGCGCTGCGCAGGCGCTCGCCGCGGCGCGCGGCTATGTCGCGGTCCCGGCCCGGGACGTCGAGGCCGGGCTGGATCTCCTGGCGACTCAGCCGTTCGACGTGGCCGTGCTGGCGGACGAGGGGCCGCTCGAGGACACGCTCGCGCTCTGCCGGCGGCTGCGCGCGGCGCCCGGGGGCGATCGCGTGGCCGTGGTCGCCGTCACCGGGAGCGCGGGCGCGACCACGGCGCTGCTCGAGGCGGGCGCGACGGTCGTGGCGGCGGCGCTCGAGCCGTCGATCGCCATCCAGCTCGACGCGGCGGTGTGGTGGGTGCGGCGGCCGTCGGCGCACGTGGCCGACCGGGCGCCCGCGGAGCGCGCGCTGCTCGAGCGCGCCGCGCGCTCCTTTCGCGACGCGTCCGCCGAGGTGATCGGTCTCTTCGTGTGGGACGCGGCGGGGGGCGTGCTCGACGCGAACGACGCGTTCCTCGGCATGGTGGGCTACACGCGCGAGGACGTCGAGGCGGGGCGCCTCAACTGGATGGCGATCACGCCGCCCGAGCACCGCGCCGCGGACCAGCGCGCCCTCTCGGAGGTCCTGAAGAACGGCGTCTGCCCGCCGTTCGAGAAGGAGTTCCTGGCCCGCGACGGGCGGCGCGTGCCCGTCCTCATCGCGCCTGCCCTGGTCGAGGGGGCGCGCGATCGCGGCGTCTGCTTCGCCTTCGACATGAAGGCGCGCAAGGCCGCAGAGGACGCGCTCCGGACGAGCGAGGAGCGCATGCGGCTCGTCGTGCGCGCCACGAGCGACGCCTTCTGGGACTGGGATCTCTCGTCGGGGCGCGTCACCGGGAGCGAGCGGATGCGGAGCTTCTATGGCACCGGCGGCGCGGACATCGAAGAGGACGCTGTGTGGTGGTTCGAGCGGGTCCACCCCGAGGATCGCGATCGCGTGATGAACGGCCTGCGGCGCGCGATGGAGGGGGACGAGAGCACGTTCGAGCTGTGGTACCGGTGCCTGCTCGCGGACGGCAGCTACGCCGACGTCCACGACCGGGGCATCGTGCTGCGCGACGCGACCGGCAGGGCCTACCGGATGCTCGGGGCCGTGTCCGACGTCACGGAGCGCCGGCAGATGGAGACGCGGCTCCAGCTCGCGGATCGCATGGCCTCGCTCGGCACGCTCGCCGCCGGGGTGGCGCACGAGATCAACAACCCCCTCGCGTACATGGTCGCGAACGTCGATTTCGCGCGCAAGGAGCTCCGCGCGAAGGGGGCCGGCGCGCGCCTCGACGCGCTCCTCTCGGCGCTCGACGAGGCCGCGGAGGGCGGCTCGCGGGTACGGCACATCGTGGGCGGCCTGAAGACGTTCTCGCGGGCCGACGACGGCGAGCTCGGCCCGGTCGACGTCGACCCCGTGATCCAGCTGGTCCTGCGGATGGCGCAGCAGCAGATACAGAGCAAGGCGCGGCTCGTCCTCGAGCTCAGCCCGGTGCCGCCCGTCCACGCGAACGAGGCGCAGCTCGGCCAGGTGATCCTGAACCTGCTCGTGAACGCCGCCCAGGCGCTGCCGGAAGGGAAGGTGTCGGAGAACGAGATCCGGATCTCCACCGCCCCCGCGCCGCCCGGCCGCGTGCGCATCGAGGTGTGCGACACCGGGCCCGGGATCGCGCCGGAGCTGCGGAGCCGCATCTTCGACCCGTTCTTCACGACGAAGCCCATCGGGGAAGGGACGGGGCTCGGGCTCGCGATCTGCCACGGCATCGTGACGAGCTTCCAGGGCGAGATCGACGTGGAGAGCGAGGTCGGCAAGGGTGCGTGTTTCCGCGTGCTCTTGCCTGTCCATGACGCTGACGCGCGGGCCGGAGAGGAGCGCAGCGCCGCCTCGGGCGGGGCCTCCGACGAGTCGCCCGAGGAGGCCGCTCAGTAGGCGCGGCCGCGCGGCGGCGGCGAGCGCGACGCGCCGCCGTCCGTGGCGGACGGGCTCCGACAGGGTGCGCGTCGTCCGTGCGTCGGAGCGCTACGGGGGCCGCTCCGCGGGATCGACCGCTTGCCACGGCCGCGGCGGTCGCTCAAGTTGCGTCACCGGGCCCATGAACACTCGATCGGTCAGGGCCGCAGCTGGGCTGCTCGGCGGGTCGGCTGAGGAAGCGCGCCGCGTGGCGCAGTCCGGTCGTGAGGTTCGGTCATGATCGAGAAAACGGGGCGCATCCTGGTCGTCGAGGACGATCTGGATATCAGGAGCATTCTGACGCAGCTCCTCGTGTTCGAGGGGTACGACGTCGAGGAGGCGGCGGACGGCGCCGAGGCGCTCGAGCTGCTGCGGCGAAACGGGCCGCCCGCGCTGATCCTGCTCGATCTGATGATGCCGATCATGGATGGCTGGCAGCTCCGCGCCGAGCTCCAGCGCGACCCGGCGCTCGCGTCGATCCCGGTGGTGATCGTGTCCGCCGACGTGCGGGTCGAGCAGGAGGCGTCGCGGCTGCGCGTCGCCGGCCTGCTGAAGAAGCCGCTCCAGATCGAGCCGTTGCTCGAGCTGGTCCACCGCATCTGCGGCGCGCCGGCGCGATGAGCCGGGCGGGGCGGCGCTGGAGCCCCCTGATCAGGCTCCGGGGCGCAATCGCTACCCGACCGGCAGCGCCGCGGCGGGCGCCTTCCCCTCCGCGAGGCGGCCGCCGCCGTGCTCCTGGAAGTACTCCTCCAGCCGCCTGTCGGCCTCGTCCCCGAAGAGGAGCCTGCACGCCTCGCGGAGGCCAGGCGACCTCGCGAGCGCGTCGCGGCGGAGCAACAGCGCGATCTTCGTGCGTCGCCGCAGAAAATCGTCGAGCTTCGCGATCATCTCGTGCTTCGCGGCGTGGGCGACCTCGCAGCGCAGGTCCTCCGCCCCTTCGATCAGCGGATCGGCCATCCTCGGGTCGCTCCGGATGTCCTCGAGCAGCCCGAGCGCCTGCGCGCCATAGCGGCGCCATAGCCGCGTGCTGAGCGTCTCCGAGGCGCGCGGCGGCGTCAGCGCGTCGAGATCGAGGGCGCGCGCCTTGTGAAAGAACTCTTTACGAAGCGCCTCGGCCGGCTCGCCATACCAGCGCTGCGCGGGGCGGGGCAGCGCGACGCCGAGCCGCTGCACGGCGGCGCAGACCTCGTCGCCCACGTTGATGCAATCGGTGAGCTTGCCGCCGAAGATGCTCACGTGGGCCTGCGCCCGGTCCACCTCGAGGGCGTGCTTGCGCGAGAGCTGAAGCCAGTCCTCGCCGTCTCCGCCGCCCTCGACGGCCAGGGGGCGCACCCCGCAGCGCTCCGCGATGACGTCGGCCTCGGTCAGGGGGCGGGGCAGGTCGAGGCGCTTGTTGATGTTGGAGAGAACGAAGCGCCGGTCCTCGGGCGTCACCGCCGCGCGCGGGCCCTCGACGCGGGTGTCGGTCGTGCCGATGCACGTCCTCGAGCCCATCGGGATCACGAAGAACAGCCGGCCGTCGTCCGCGAAGAACGTGAGCACCCGCCGGCTCGAGGTGAGCCGATCCACGATGAGGTGGATGCCCTTCGAGAAGATGTGGCGGTGCCTGGTCCGCTGGCCCGTCAGCTCGTTGTGCGCGTCCACGAACGGCCCGCAGGCGTTCACGAGCACGCGCGACCGGATGGCGAGCTCCCTGCCCGACAGGACGTCGCGGGCGCGCGTGATCCACTCGCCCCCCTCGCGCCGCGCGCCGAGCGACTCGACGTAGTTGGCCGCCCGCGCGCCGTGATCGAGCGCCGCGCGCACGAAGCCCCAGACGAACCGCGCGTCGTTGTCGACGAGGTACGCGTCGGAGTACTCGAATCCTCCGTCGCAGCCGTCCAGGTTGATGATCGGCTCCTCCCGCGCGATCGCCCGGCGGGAGAGCAGGCGAGGGATGCGCGTGAAGAAGCTGCCGATGATCCAGTAGAGCCAGGTGCCGAGGAAGAGCTTGAAGAGCCCGTGGCGGAAGCCCCGCTCGTGCGCGGCGTAGAACCGGATCTCCTGCACCGACGACGGGTAGCTCCTGAGGAGGAGGTTCCTCGACGTGCAGAGCTTCCGCACGAGCGGAAACTCGAAGCTTTCCATGTACTTGATGCCGCCCCAGGCGAGGTTCGACGACTCCTGGCTGGTGAATCCGGCGAAGTCGCCCCGATCGATCAGCGCGACCTTCGCCCCCCGCGCGGCGAGGGCCGCGGCCGCGACGGCGCCGTTGATCCCGGCGCCGAGGACGAGGACGTCGAACGTTTCGCGGCTCAAGCTGTCGATGTTCGTGGCCCGCAGCATCGATGGCGATCCGGCGAAGGCGCGGCCCGCGCGCGCCCCATCTGCTCTATCACGTCCCCGCGGCCTCGTGGCGGCGGACGGCGCCCAAAAGCGCGGCGGCGGCGCCGCGCGATGCTGTGCGCGCTTTTGTCCGCTGCGCGCGCTTCTGTCCGCTGCGCGCGCTGGCGTCCAGGCGGCTCCGTCACCGCCTCCGCTGTGTTCAGCTGAGTTTCTGTTACGTCCTGCCGACGTTTCGCTCAGCCCATCAGCCCATCGGCCCAGCTGCCGTCCTCGCCGCGGTACGCGTCGGGCGACGGCGCCGGCTGGACGCGGCGCGGGCTGCTCTTCGCCGGGGCGTGGCCTGTGTGGAGGTGCTGCCAGCGGGCCATCTTGGTGTAGACGCCGCCCCGCCGCAGGAGCTCTCCGTGCCCGCCGTGCTCGACGATGCGGCCGCGCTCCATCACGAAGATCTGGTCGCAGTCGACGACCGTGCTCAGGCGGTGGCTCATGAGGACGATCGTCCGCTTCCCCTTCAGCGCGCGCAGCGCCTCGCCGATGGTCCGCTCGTGCTCGGCGTCGAGCCCGTCGGTCGGCTCGTCGATCACGAGGATGGGCGCGTCCGTCAGCAGCGCGCGCGCGATCGCGATGCGCTGCCGCTGGCCTGTCGACAGGTTGAGCCCGCCGTCGGCGATCGCCGTCCGGTAGCCGTCCGGCAGCGCCTCGACGAAGCCGGCCGCCCCCGCCATCTCCGCCGCCATCCGGATCTCCGCGTCGGTCGCGGACGGGCGGCCGTAGGCGATGTTCTCCGCGATCGTGGCCGGCAGGAGGATGCTGTCCTGGAGGACGAGCGCGATGTGCCGGCGCAGGTCGGCCACGCGGATCGCGCGCGTGTCGATGCCGTCGAGCCGCAGCGCCCCGCAGGTCGGGTTGTGGAAGCGCGGCAGCAGGCCGAGCAGCGTGGTCTTGCCGGCGCCGACCGAGCCCACGAACGCGACCATCTCGCCCGGCCGGATCGTCGCGTCGACCCCGCGCAGCACCGGGTGGCCCGGGCGGTACTCGAACCCGACGCCATCGAGCGAGAGCGCGCGCGGCTGCGGCGGGAGGTGGGCCGCGTCGTGCCTGTCGACGACCGCCTGGTCGCGGTCCAGCACCTCGAAGACGCGCTGCGCGCCCGCGACGCCGCCCTGCACCGCGGCGCCGGCGCCGGTCAGCTTGCAGAGCGGGTCGTAGAGCATGCCCAGGTAACCGAGGAACGCCGTCAGCGCGCCGAGCGTCATGCCCGCCTCGCCCCCGCCCGCCCGGGCCTGGACGATGAGGTAGCCGCCGTAGCCGAGCACCAGCGCGCCGCCGAGCCCGAGGATCGAGCCCATGGCGAGCGTGTGGCGGAGCTCGTCGTGGTGGAGCCTCAGCCACGCCTTCACGCTGTTGCGCAGCGTCGTGTGGAAGCGCGCCTCCTCGTCCGCCTCGCGGCCGAACGCCTGGACGAGGCCGATCGACGCCATCGAGCGCTGGACGGACGTCGCGAACTCGCTCTCGACCTCCTTCGCCTCGGTGCACTTCTTGTGCAGCACGCGCCCGAACTTGGCGTTCGTGAGGAGGAGCGGCGGCACGACCGCGAGCGCGAGGATCGTGAGCTCCAGGCTGCGCGAGGCCATGATGCAGATCATGACGGCGAGCGTCAGCGCGCTCCCCATCACGGCGACCGCCACGTTGAGGATGCCGTGGCACCCGGAGGCGTCCTGGTTGAGCCGGTAGAGGGCGTCCCCCTGCGGCTGCGCCCGGTGATAGCCCATGTGGAGCGCCTGAAGCTTCCGGTACACGTCGCGCCGCACGCGCGTGAGCCCGCCATAGCCGATGCGGAACGTGAGCAAGGCGCGGCCCATGCCCACGAACTCCTGCGCCACCCGGAGGACGAGCGTGATCGCCGCGAGCCCGAGGACGCGGCCGAGCAGGCTGTCCGGGAGCGGGGCGAGCAGGATGCGATGGACGAAGTCCCCCGTGCGCGGGCCGGTCGAGATGAGATCCACGATCACGGCGACGGGCCACACCTGGAGCAGGCTGATCGCGATCGAGACGCAGACCAGCACGGCGAGCGCGCCGAGGCGCGCCCACTCGCCCTTGAAGTACGCGCCCACCCGGAGGAAGAAGCGGACCCGCTCCGCGCCGGCCGGCTGGCTGGGCGCGGCGCGCGCGGCGGTCAGCTGCCCGGTCGTCCTCGGAGAATGCCTCGAGCTCCTGAGCCTGCCTTCGCGCCGAGGCGAAGGATGATAGTTCTTGCGGTGAGCGTGTGCGCTCATGGTTCGCTGAGCTCTCTCCTGTCTACGGCTGAGGTGGTCGCCGGCGGCCCATCTCGGGCCCGGCCTGACGAACCATCGGTTATGACCGGTAGCGAGGTATCGCCGCTGGTGTAACAGCCCAACGCGGAGGCGCTCTACGCGAGTGCCGAAGAAGAGGCTGGCGCTTGCTGATTTGCTGCGCGGTTGTCCGGGACTCCAGGGCCGGCGGCGCCAGCGCGGTCAACGGCACAGGCCGACGGCGCGGCCGGCTCTCCGCGCCTGCCCGCGAGTCCGGTCCTCGAACAGCGCGAGCCTGCGGCCGAGGGCGCGCGCCGGCGCGAGGTCGAGCTCCGCCGGCGCGTGATCCGCGCTCGCCCGAGGCGGGCCGTCGCGCTGCGCGGCCCTGCTCGTCGGATCCAGCTCCGCGCGGGCGGGGGCCTGGAGCAGGAGTCCATGGCCGGCGAGGGAGGCGAGCGTCGCCTGGAGCGTCGCGCGCTGCGCTCCCTGGACCGCGGACGGCGAGCAGAACACCGAGGCTACCTTGCCGGCGAGATCTCCCGACGGCTGCCTCGATCCGTCGAGGAAGCGCCGGATCTCCGCGCACATCGCGCCATAACGCGCGGGCGAGCCGATGGCGATGCCGTCCGCCCAGAAGAGGTCGTCTCGCTGCGCCAGCGGCACGGAGGTGAGGTGTTCCCGCGCGGCACGGATCCGCTCATTCGCCGTGCTCCACCGGTCCTCGATCGCCGCCAGATCGGCGACGCGCCGGAGCCGCACGGTCGCTCCGGCCTGCTCGGCGCCCTGCGCGACGGCGGCCGCGAGCGCGGCCGTGCCGCCATAGAGGGAATAGAAGATCACGGCCACGTTCATGCCGAGCGCGCATGCAGCCCTCATACCGCCGTGGCCGCTGCCGGGGCGCTTCGATGGCGCTCCGGACGAGCTCGGCACGCGCACCGTCATGGCGTCGTCAGGAACGGCCCGCTGGCAGGCTCCGCAGCCGCGGAGGACGCATGGCGCATAGAATGCGGCGCGATTCAAATTGCGCGCCGCGGCTCCGCGCCTTATGGGTCCCTCGATGGGCCGGAGCGGATCGCGCAGGGGCGCTGGCGTCGATGTCCCGTGCGCTCCCGGAGGGGGGCGCGGCGCGGAGCGGGGCGATCCGGCGCGCCCTCCGGGCCCGATGGGGCGGAGGCTCGCGGAGCAGGGCCCCTCTCGACGGAAGACGATCTTCATCATCGAGGACGACCCAGGCGTCTGCGATGCGCTCGTGACCGTCCTGTGCGACGAGGGATACGAGGTGATGACGGCCCGGGACGGCGCGGACGCGCTGGCCAGGCTCCGCGAGGCGCCGACGCCGGCGCTCATCGTGCTCGATCTGATGATGCCGGGGATGGACGGATACGCGTTCCGCGCAGAGCAGCTGCGCACGCCCGCGATCTCCGACGTCCCCGTGGTCGTGCTGACGGCGGGGGCGGCGCCGCGGGCCACGGAGCTCGGATCGGTCGACATCCTGAAGAAGCCTGTCGATCTCGTCGCGTTGCTCGACGTGGTCGGTCGCAACACCTGAGTCGGCGCCGGGCGCCCGAAACGAACATCGCCGAGAGCGCGGCGCGACGGACGCGTTACAGCGCTCATTTCCGCTTGCCGGGGCGGCGGTGCGCGCGTCATACGCAGCTCACCGCACGCGGTCGACGAGGGGCGAGATCATGTCGATGGCCCGGCGAAGCATCCTTTGCAGCGTATCCATGTTCAGCCTCGCCGCGCTCCCCGGAGTGTCGGGCGGCGGGGGCGGCGCGCCGGACGGCGGTGAGCCTCTGCCGGCGTCGGGGGACGCCCCGCCGCCGGACAGCGAGCTGTCGAAGGCGGTATTCCAGCACGGCGTGGCGAGCGGGGATCCGCTGCCGGATGCCGTCATCCTCTGGACGCGCGTGACGCCGGTGAGGGCAGGCGCGGTGGCGGTGACATGGCAGATCGCGCTCGACGCCGGCTTCATCCGGATCGTGGGCGCGGGGGCGCTCCTGACGGACGAGGAGCGCGATCACACGGTCAAGGTCGACGCCGGCGGGCTCGACCCGGGGAAGACCTATTATTACCGGTTCATCGCCCTCGGCGGATCGTCCCCGGTCGGGCGCACGAGGACGGCGCCGCGCGGCCTCGCTGAGCGGCTGCGCTTCGCCGTCGCGTCGTGCTCGAGCTATGCGCACGGGCTGTTCCACGGCTACCGGCACATCGCCGCGCGCCTCGACCTCGACGCGGTGATCCACCTCGGCGATTACATCTACGAATTCGGCACCGGCGAGTACGGGGGCGCGCGGCATTGCGAGCCCGCGCACGAGCTCGTGACGCTCGCCGACTACCGCGCGCGTTATGCCCAGTACCGGCGCGACAGGGATCTCCAGGCGGCTCACCAGCAGCACCCGTTCATCACGGTCTGGGACGACCATGAGCTCGCGAACAACACCTGGAAGGGCGGCGCGGCGAACCACACGTGGCCTGCCGAGGGGTCGTGGGAGGTGCGCAGGGCGGTCGCGCAGCGCGTCTACGCGGAGTGGATGCCGATCCGCGAGCACCCGCGCGATGCCGGCCGGATCTGGCGCGCGCTGCGCTATGGCGATCTCGTCGACCTCTTCTTGCTCGACACGCGCTCCTGGGGGCGCGACCGGCAGGCCGACCCGGGCGACCGCGCGGCGATCGAGGCGCCGGCGCGGACGATCCTCGGGCGCGATCAGGAGGCGTGGCTGCGCGCGGAGCTCGCGGGCTCGACGGCGGCGTGGAAGGTCATCGGCCAGCAGGTGCTGATGGGCCATGTCCCGCAGGACCTGAACACGGACGCGTGGGACGGGTACCCGGCGGCGCGCCAGCGCTTCTTCGAGCTCCTCGACGAGGAGCGCGTGCGCGACGTCGTCGTGCTCAGCGGCGACACCCACGCGTCGTGGGCGATCGAGCTCGCGCCGGCGCCGCTCGATCCGGCGCGCTACGACGCCGCGACCGGCCGGGGCGCGCTGGCGGTCGAGATCGCGGTGCCGGGGATCACCTCCCCGTGGCTCACCGAGGAGCAGGCCCGGACGACCGAGCCGCTGTTCCTCACGAACCCGCACGTCAAGTACGTCGACCTGTGGCGCCGCGGGTACGTGGTCCTCGACGTGGCGCCGGAGCGCGTGCAGGGCGCGTGGTTCCTGTACGACGCGCCCGAGCGCCCGCAGGTCGACGAGGTCTTCGCCGCGGCGTTCGCCGCGCGCCGCGGCGAGAGCCACCTGCGCCGGGAGGAGGCGGCGGCGCCCGCCATCGACGACCCGCCCGAGGCCGCGCCTCGGCTGAGCTGACCTGGAGCCGACGCGCGGCGGGCCGGCGAAGCCCGCGAAAACACGCGGGTTCTCCGCCGGTTGGTGGTAAGATCCGTCCGCGCGATATGCTGTGCCGGCGTTCTGCTTGTCCTTTCGCGGGCCTCTGGCTCGCCGTCGCCGCGATAGGGTGTGCGGTCGAGCCTCCGTCGCAGCCGGAGGGGTGGGACAGCGCTGTGGCGCTGCGACCGGCGCGCGATCTCGACGCGAGGCCGGGGGTGCTCGAGGTCGATCTGACGGCGCGCGTCGAGGACGTGGAGATCGCGGCCGGCAAGAAGACGCCGACCTGGACCTACAACGGCGGGCTCCCCGGCCCGCTGCTCCGCGCCAGGGTGGGAGATCGCGTGATCGTGCACCTCCGCAACGAGCTGCCGGCGCCAACGACGGTGCACTGGCATGGCGTGCGTTTGCCGGCGGCGATGGATGGCGCGCCCGGGCACAGCCAGCCCGAGACGCCGCCGGGCGGCGACTTCACGTACGACTTCGTGGTGCCGGACGCGGGGCTGTACTGGTACCACCCGCACGTCGACTCCGCGGTGCAGGAGGGCAATGGCCTCTACGGCCCGCTGCTCGTCGAGGATCCGGACGAGCCCGCGGGGCTCGGCGACCAGCTCGTGCTCGTGCTCAGCGACGTCAGCCTGCGCGACGACGGCTCGCTCGAGGACCCGCAGGCGGGCGGCAATCTCGGCACGCTGTTCGGGCGCGAGGGCGACCTCCTGCTCGTCAACGGGCGCGTCAACCCGGTGATCGGGGCGCGCGCCGGGCTCAGGCAGCGGTGGCGCATCGTCAACGCGGCCAAGTCCCGCTATTACCAGCTCCTGATCACGGATCACCGCTTCACCCGCATCGGCGGAGACGGCGGGCTCCTGGAGCACCCGGTCGAGGAGGACAGGATCCTGCTCACCCCCGGAGAGCGCGCCGACGTGCTCGTGACGCCGCGCGGGGCGCCGGGCGCGACGCTCTCGGTGCGCTGGGTGCCCTACGATCGCGGCTATGGCGCGACCTTCGGGAGGCCCGAGGTCGAGGCCTTCCGGCTGCGCCTCGCGGACGAGCCCCTGGCCGAGGACGACCCGCTCCCCGAGGTCGCGCGGCGCATCGAGGCGCTCGACACGGCGGCGGCGAGGCGCGTCGATCTGCAGCTCACGCGGGAGGAGGGCCCGGGCGACCTCGTGATGGGCATCAACGGCGTGCCCTCGTGGGAGGCGGAGCCGCTCGTGGCGGCGGTGGGCGAGACCGCGGTGTGGACCGTCGAGAACACGATGGAGTTCGATCACCCGTTCCACCTGCACGGCTTCTTTTTTCAGGTGCTCGGCGCCGACGGTCAGCCGGTCAGGCCTCTCGCGTGGAAGGACACGGTGAACGTGCCTGTCGACGGCGCGGCCCGCTTCGCGGTGCGTTACGACAACCGGCCTGGCATGTGGATGTTCCACTGCCACATCCTCGATCACGCCGACGCGGGCATGATGGGGATGCTGCACGTCGTGCCGTGAGAGGCGGCCGCGGGGGAAGGCGGCGAAGCGCGCGAAGCAGGGCGCGGAAGGCTTGCGATGCGCGGGTCGGGTTGATAACAGCGCTGTAGAAAAACAGGGGCTCTGTCGGTATCTCGCACAACACAGCACCTCCGCCGCGGCGGGAGGGGGCTGCGAGGCGCGGACAGGCATGATCCCGAGACGGGGAGGCCCTGGATCGGGTAGGATGGGCGCGTGGTGGATCTCGATGCGATCTCGGACCGAACCTACGTGGCTGCGGGGGCGGACTTCGCGTTCGTGATCACCCGGCGGGGGCGGCTCGTCACCAGACGCGTGCCGCGCGACATGCCCAGGGAGGGCCGCAGCCAGATCGTCGACGCGGCGCTGGGCCTCGGGGAGCGGGGCCGGCTCGGGTGCGTGGAGCTGAGGCGCGAGGATCTGGTGCCGTACGGGGGCGCGGCGCCCGTCGACGTGTACTTCGGGGTGGCCGCCGAGGCGATCCTCTGCGTGGTGATGCCCACGTGGGCGGACCGGCGCGATGTGGCGTCCGCGATCGAGCACGGCCTGCGCGAGATCGACGAGGGGACCCCGGCGGCGTCGCGGCAGGTCCGGGCGGCGCCGCGGCGCACCCGGTCGCGCCCGCGCGGGGAGGCGGTGACCTTGCCGGCGCGCCGGCCGGCCGCCGAGGTGCGCGAGGTGCCGCCGGCGATCAGCGGGGCGGCGGCGTCCTTCAGCGAGCCGCAGCCGCTGGCAGCGAAGCACGCCGCGCCGCCGTCGTCGCCGGGGCGCAAGCGCAGCGCCGTCGCAGGGCTGGTCCTCCTGGCCAACGGGGGGCCGCCGCGGTCGCTGGCGCGCCCGGTGGCGGTGCGCGAGGCGCCGGCGTCGCCTGGGACGCCAGCGCGGCCGTCCGGGTCGTTGCCGGACATCCGCATCGGCGAGGCGACGCTCGGGCGCGAGAGCCTCGATGCGATCGGGCGAGAGCTCGGCGGGGCGTGGCCGTCGGCGCCCGAGATCCGGATCGGCGCGGCGCCGGTGGGGGAGGGGGCCGCGGCGGTGATCGGGGCGGAGATGCCGGAGCCGGCGCGGGCGGGCTCGATGCCGGAGGCGGTGCGCCTCGAGCTGGTGAGCATCAGCCGCGAGAGCCTGATGGAGATCGCGGCCGAGGAGGGGCGCATGGCGGCGGCGGGGCCGAGGCCGTGGGCGCCGCCGGTGCGGCCGGTGCAGAGCACGCAGCCGTGGGAGGAGCCGCCCGAGGACGCGGGGCGCATGGCCGAGGCCGAGAGCGGGGCCGGCGAGGCGGCGGCCGCGGAGCTGGAGGGCGAGGCGGGGGAGCCCGAGAGCCAGATTATCGAGGTGGGGCCGGCGGGGCGGGGCGCTCGCGCGGGCTGAGGCGAGAGCGGGGGAGCGTCTCGGTCGGCGGAGACGCGACGCTGGTCGCTTACGCATGGCCGGGAAACGGGCGCGAGCTACGCAACGTGATCGAGCGGGTGTCGTGCCTGGCCGCCGCAGGGGAGCTCGGGCGCAGGGCGCTCGTGGATATCGCGCCAGAGCTCGTGCCAGGCTTTGCGATCGGAGGAGGTGAGCGCGAGGCTCCTCTCCTTCGCGCTCGCTCCTCCGGAGGACGTAGCGGCGGAGCCTGAGCCGAAGTGTCGCCTGCCAGGCGACAACCTGCCGGCGCGATGTGACCGCCGCGCGACAACTCGCTCGCCCACGGAGACTGCCAGTCACGCCGAGCACCACGAATCCAGGCTTTTCGCGCTCCCGGAAGCCCACGGCACGGGCGCTGCAAAACGCGGCTGCGGGCGCGGACGGAGGGCACCGCTCCCGACAAACAACAGTTGCCCTCCGGAGAACTCCTCACATGAGCACCACCTTCAAGAGCTTCCTCCTCGCCGCCATGGCCGCCGTCTCCGTCGGTGCTGTCGCCGCGCCCGCCACCGCCAGGACGACGACGGCGAGCGCCGGGACCACCGTCGCGCCTTCCGATCGCGCGTGCTTCTCGGAGTACTGGGGCAACATCTACAACAACGGCTCTACCGGCTGCGCTGGCCCGCGTGCCTGGCTCGTCCCCGCCGTCGTGGACCACGCCGGCTGGACCAACTTCTCGGTGGGCGGCATTGCCTTCAACCTCAGCAGCGACGTGAGCTGCCGCGCCATCGGCACGAGCTGGGACGGCTACGTCTGGGATCTCTATGCGGCGAAGTCGCTCACCTCCGTCAACGTGTTCCAGCAGATCAACGTGACGAGCTACCACACCGCCAACGGGTCGTCGTACCTGGCGTGCGACATCACCCCCAACGGCCGCATCACCACTGTGACGTACTGAGCACGACGGCCGGCCCCGGGGAGCGCGCCTCCCCGGGCCCGTCCCGCAGCGAGCGACACTTGCTCTGGAGACAGCCATGAAGAACGGTCATGTCATCGTCACATTCGTCGTGCTCGTCGGGGCCGCCGCCGGGTTCAACGTGATGAGCGAACGGCGGCACGAGAAGCAGCTTGCGGGCCTCCGCACCGAGATGCAATCGCTGTCCGTGTCGGTGGAGGCGGCGCAGGGCCGCCCGCCGAACAAGGCCGTTCTGACCGCGGCCGCGCCCGTGCTCGCGCGGCAGACGGCTCCGCTCGCTCCGGACCCGGGGCAGGATGACGAGGACGAGGCGTCGCCCCGGGGCGATGCGCAGGACGAGCCGGCCCGCCCCACGCTCGAGCCCGCGGAGATGAAGAGCGAGCTCGACACGGTATTCGCGTCCGAGCGCCCCGACCCCGCCTGGACCGCGGAGGCGAGCCGCACGGTCAGCTCCCGCGTCGCCGCGGTGCTGCCCGAGTCATCGGCGCTGCGCAACGTCGATTGCCACGGCAGCATGTGCCGTATCGAGACGAGCCACACCGACTTCGAGAGCTACCGGCGCTTCGTCCAGGGGGCCTTCATGACCCCCGGCTCCCGGATCTGGAACGCCGGCTTCTTCGCCTCGCCGCCGATGCCCGACGAGAGGGGCGAGCTGACCGCCACTGTCTACCTCGCGCGCGAAGGCGAGCCCTTGCCGGTGAGCATGGTGCAATGAGCAGCCATGCGCGCGGGAGGATTGCCCATATGGAGGAGCTCGCCCGCGAAGAGCAACGGCGTAACCTTCAGTGACTGTCACGGCGACGCGACGTCCTCATGCGCAGCTCCGCCACCCCTCCTGCGCACCTTTGCCATCATGGGATCTGACGCGCCCTGGCACGCGCCATGCACTTGCTTCGGGCCGAGGCGCGACAAGGCCTATGCGAGTGCGCGAGATCGTTCCTGAAGTCGCCCTGATCGCCACGCTGACGAGGCCGCCCTCGCGCTCCGGCGACGAGCTCACGGCGCTGCCGGCGAGGGTGCGCTTCGTGGAGGTGCGCGCGGATCAGGTGGGCAGCGTCGATCCGGGCGTCCTCCGCCGCCATTTCAATGGAAAGCTCGTTTACAGCCTGCGGAGCCGCCGCGAGGGGGGCTCGTTCGACGGCGAGCTCGCGGCGCGCCATGAGCGGCTGATCGCAGCGGCGGAGCGGTACGATCGCGTCGATCTCGAGGCCGAGCGGGATCTGGTGCCCCGCGTCCTCGAGCGCATCCCGGCGGAGCGGCGCGTGATCTCGTGGCACGGGACCGCGGCAGACCGCTGGGACTACCGCGGTCGGCTCGGCGTGCTGGATCGCGCGGCGGCGTGGCTCTATCGGATGGTGCCGACCGTGACCCGCACGGCCGAGGCGCTCGCAGCGCTGGAGTTCCTCGCGGAGCTCGGACGGCGGGACGTGACGGCGTTCGCCGCCGGCCCGGCGGGCACGTGGACGAGCCTCCTCGCCCCCCGCCTGGGCGCGCCGGTCGCGTTCGGTGCGGTCGAGCTCCGCGAGCCGGACGCGGGGGAGATCAGCGCGGCGCAGCTCGTCGCCGACTACGGGCTGCCATCGCTCAAGCCGGTGCGCGAGCTGTTCGGTATCGTCGGCTCGGTCGTCTCCCGCTCGCTGTCCCCGAGGCTCCACAACGCGGCGTACCGCGCGGCCAGCGTGCCGGCGTTGTACCTGCCCTTCTCGGCGGAGCGCTTCGAAGACCTCTGGTCCGACAGGGTGCGGGCACGTCTGGCCGCGCTGGGGATGCCTTTGAAGGGGCTCACGGTCATCTCTCCGCACAAGGAGGCCGCGCTCGCGGCCGCGGCCGTGGCGAGCCCCGTCGCTCGGCGCGCGGGGGCGGCGAACCTCCTCGTCCAGCGCGGCCGATCGTGGCTCGCGACGACGACCGATGCCGAGGGGGTCCTCTTGCCGCTGCGCGCGCGGAGGGTCGACGTGGCGAGGCGCAGGGTGGCCGTGGTCGGCTGCGGGGGCGCGGGGCGCGCGGCGGCGGCGGCCTTCGATGGAGCCGGCGCGGAGGTGACGCTCGTGAACCGTGGCCTCGAGCGTGGCCGCTTCGCGGCGTCCCTCTTGGGCCTGCCGTTCGCGCCGCTCGCCGACTTCGCGGTGGGCGACTACGCCATCGTGGTCAATGCGACACCGTGCGCGGGCCACGATGGCGAGTTCCCCTTCGATGTTCGAGGGCTGGCGAGGGGGGCAATCGTCGTGGATCTGGTGGTTGGAGCCGCGCCGACGCCGCTCGTTCGGGCCGCAGAGGCGCTGGGACATACGGTGATCGACGGCCGGGAGGTGCTCCTCGTCGAGGCCCGCCGCCAGTTCCGCCTGATGACCGGGCGGCACATGGCGGCCGAAGCGGCGCGCAAGCTCCTCGACGGCCATGGCAACGAGCGTGCTGACGAGGCAGCGGAGCGGCGGCAGGCGATCGCGTGAGGGGAGAGGAGGAAATAAAGTTGTCGATGTTCAAGCTCCCCCCGGAAAGGCAGGCGCTCGTCGATCGCGTCCGCGCCCTCGCCAGCGAGCGCTTCGCTCCGCGTGCGGGGCGCTATGATCGCGCGGCGGCCTTCCCGGTCGAGGATTTCGAGGATCTGTCCCGCGAGGGCCTGCTCGCGGCGGCGGTGCCGGCGGGGTACGGCGGGCTCGGGCTCGGGCCGCGCGGCGGCGACGCGCTCACCCTGTGGATGATGACCAAGGAGCTCGCGAAGGCCGATCTGTCGCTCGCGCGCTGCTGGGAGGGCCACGCGAACTCGATGGTGCTGCTCGACGCGATGGCGGACCTCGCCCAGAAGGAGCGATGGTTCGATGGCGTCGTGCGCCGAGGCGAGAAATGGGTCGCGTGGAGCGGTGAGCCGCAATCTCCGGCCCCTGGAGAGAAGGCGCGGTTCGGCACCCACGTCGAGCGCGCCCCGGGCGGATGGGTCGTCGACGGCTCCAAAGTCTTCTCCACCAGCGCGGGCGGGGTCGAGTGGGCGATCCTGCTCGTGAACAGCGCTGGGCCCGGCGGCGCGAGGCACGCGCAGGGCTCGCCGGAGGCGCTGCTCCTGCTCGCGTGCGAGCTCGGCGATCGCTCGGTCACGTTCGACGGCTCGTGGTGGGATCCCGTCGGCATGCGGGCGACCGTGAGCCACCTTGTGAAGTTCGATCGTACGTTCATCCCGGAGGAGAACCTGATCGGGGCGCCGGGGCAGTATCTCCGCGAGGGGTGGCAGACGGCGTTCACGCCCCATTACGCGTCGAGCTTCCTCGGCGCGGCGGAGGCGGCCTATGACTATGCGATCGAGTGCATCGCGTCGCAAGGCAAAGGGGGCGATCCCTATGTGCAGCAGCGGGTCGCGCGCATGGCGGTGAACCTCGATACCGCGCAGCTCTGGCTACGCCACGTCGCCTCGCTCTGGGACGGGGCGCGCCACGCCGAGGCGCAGCTCGCGGGGATCCGCGCGCGGCACGTCATCGAGCACCTCGCGGCGGAGACGGTGGACCACGCCATCCGCGCCTGCGGCGCTCGCTCGCTGATCCGCCCGAGCCCCGTGGAGCGCATCCTCCGCGATCTCACGTTCTACCTGCGGCACGACAACGACGATCAGCTCCTCTCGACGATCGGAAAATCGGTGCTGGGGCAGGTGTTCGACCCCTCGTTTTACAAGCCATGAGCGTCGCGCTGCCATGCTCGCTCCGGCGAGGTGGCAGCCTCGTCCTCGCTGCCGCTCTCAAGGAGATCCATCACGCCGTCAGGGACCTGTATCGAGAGGGCGCCCTGTGCTCGCACCGATGGACGTCCTCCTGAGGCGCTCTCGCCTCGAACGTCGGGGCGGTCGGTCCTCCTGAAGCGAGGAGCCACTGGAGGATTTTTCTTTTGAATGATCCTGTGTACTCTCTCACCTCAAAACCTGCCTTCGCACCTCGAAAACGATGACCTGATCCCCTGCAAGCGGATCAGAACGGGCGATAACGTCTCTGATGTGGGGACGTGTAATGCGATTCACAAAATTCCCGTTTCAAGGGCACGTCGGTGGCGAGGGGATTCAGTGTGAAGCGAATTTTCTCATGGAGAGGCACAGCGCATGAACCAACAAGCTCGAACCGTTTTCTCGGTAGTGCTCGTGGCAGCTTCGATGGGCGCGGCCGGGCCGGCCTATGCTGACGTGTCCGTCTCGGGGAGTGTGACGCCCGCTGTCGCTGACCCAGGCGACCCGTGGGATCTCGGGTCGAACGCGCTGGTGGTCGGCAGCGCGCTCAACGCCGAGGAGCCGATGGGAGAGGTGATCGTCAGCCACCAGGGGACGTTGATCAGCGCCGGCGCCTCGGTGGCGGCGGTCCCCTACTCGAGCGGCAGGGTCCAGGTCATCGGATACGGTTCGCGGTGGATCAACCATGGGCAGCTCGCGCTCGGGCTCCGCACCGGGGCGTCCGGCTCGCTCCTCGTCAAACGGGGCGCCCAGGTGACCACCGACGACCTCGTGCTCGGCGTGCGCGGCTATTCGGCCTTCGGATACGTGCTCGTCGAGGGGTACGACGCCTCCCTGACGAGCCAGACGAACGCGTACATCGGCCGCTCGGAGGAGCTCAGCGTCCTCGAGATCAAGCAGGGAGGGAGCTTCTTCTCGAACAACGTATTCATCGCGACGTGCCAGATCTGCCAGGGCGACGTGAACGTCACGGGCTCCGCGACGAGGTGGGTCAACACGGGCGAGTTCATCGTGGGCGCGAACGGCGGCGCGAGGCTGCGCATCGAGCAGGGGGCCCAGGTCTTCACCGCGAACGCGCAGATCGAGACCCGTCCCGGCGGGCCCTACAACTTCGCGAGCTCGGCGATCGTGAGGGGCTGGGACGCCACCTGGACCAACGAGGGGCTGCTGCGCGTCGGGGCCGCCGGCCATGGCGAGCTCACGGTCGGCGCTTATGGAACCCTCGTGACGGAAGAGACGGAGATCCGCTCCACGTACGGCCACGGATTCGTCTGGGTAAACGAGCCCTACGCGTCATGGCGCAACAGCGGCGATGTGACGATCTACGCGACCTTCTCGATTTCCCCGTCGCTCCTCGTCGACGGGCGAGGCAAGGTCAGCATCGGCGGCCTCCTCCGGATCACGCCCTTGGTCGAAGGCGGAACGCCTGGCCCGGAGCCCATCGTGCGCCTCACGCGCGGGGAGCTCACCGCGGGCGCGATCGAGATCCAGGCGCGCGACTTCGACTTCGCCGGCGGCCGCCTGAGCACTGGCAGCTTCGTCGGCGATCTCGCCAATACGCAGGCCGGCGCGCTCTCCGTGGGAGACATCTACGCCTCGACGGAGGTGGCCGGCGATTACAGCCAGGGCCCGAGCGCCACGCTGAGCGCCACCGTGGCGGGCCCGGGCGCCGCGCCGCTCCTGGTCGTGGACGGGGACGTGAGCCTCGATGGTGTGCTGGAGGTGGTCCCGGCGGACGACACGGCGCCGTTCCAGGCCGGGGACACCGTCGCCCTGCTCGGCTGGAGCGGAGAGCTCACAGGGACCTTCGCTGACGTGCACATCGCCCTGCCGCTCGCCCCCGGGCTCGCCTGGGATACCTCCGCGCTGTACACGACCGGAGAGATCACCGTCGTGCCTTCCGCCTGAGCGGAGGTGCGGTACGACGGGAGCTCAGTGGAAGCACACCTCGAGCGAGGGGCGGTCGCCGAGGATGTCGTGCTCGCTCGAACGGTAGCTGGTGAGCGCCGTCAGGTCCTCCTCCAGGAGGAAACCGTGATTCGGGTGCACGCCGTCGACCCACGCCTGGACGAGCGCAGTCAGGTCGACGGTCGCGACGCCGGACGACGCCCCGAGGAACGTCGCCTCGACGGCCGGCTCGAAGCTGTCGGCGAAGCTGCTCCAGGTCACCGTGGACTCCGCCCAGGAGGCGTTGATGCGGTGCACCCGGATCTCCCCTGTGCCGGAGCTGTAGAGCGTGGTGCTGAACGTGGCCGACTCGACGGTGGCCCCGTACGGGATGGAGTCGAGCTCGAAACGGTACAGGGCGTTCTTCTCCGCGCCGCTGCTCAGGCCCGTGTGGAGATAGGGAGCGCTGCCCTCGTTGTAGCTCGGGTACAGCGCCCAGATCGCCGTGTCCGCCACCTGGCCGAAGGTGCCCCGCTGGATCATCACGCAGATGACGTCGCAGGCGTCGCCCACGCCGTCACCGTCGCTGTCGGCCTGGTCGGGGTTGTGGTTGAACGGGCAGTTGTCCGCTCCGTCGCAGCGCCCATCGCTGTCGCCGTCTACCCCGCCCGATCCTGCGCAGGCGTCGCAGGCGTTGCCCACGCCATCACCGTCGCTGTCGGCCTGGTCGGGGTTGTGGTTGAACGGGCAGTTGTCCGCTCCGTCGCAGCGCCCATCGCTGTCGCCATCGGCGTCGCTCTGGTTCGGGTTGAAGCCGTAGCAGTTGTCCTCCCCGTCGCAGACCCCGTCAAAGTCGACGTCGTCGAACCCGGAGCCTCTGCAGCCGTCGCAGGCGTCGCCGAACCCGTCGCCGTCGTTGTCGGCTTGGTCGGGGTTGGTGCGGTCCGCGCAGTTGTCCGCCGAGTCGCAGACCCCGTCGCTGTCCCAGTCGAGGTCCCCGGACGCGTAGCAGGCGTCGCACGCGTCGCCGCGGCCGTTGAAGTCGTAGTCTTCCTGGCCGGGGTTCGGCGTGTCCGCGCAGTTGTCGCAGCGGTCGCCCACGCCATCGCCGTCTGCGTCGCTCTGGTCCGGGTTGGCGTAGAAGTAGCAATTGTCCGGCCCGTTGCAGATCGTATCCGAGTCGAAGTCGTCCGACCCCGGGCCTGCGCAGCGATCGCACGCATCACCGAACCCGTCGCCGTCGGCGTCGCTTTGGTCCGGGTTGGCGGTCGCGTCGCAGTTGTCCTCCCCTTCGCAGAGCCCATCGCCGTCGCTGTCGTCCGATCCCGGGCCCACGCAGCGATCGCAGGCATCACCGAACCCGTCGCCGTCGGCGTCGCTCTGGTCCGGGTTGGCGGTGGCGGAGCAGTTGTCGCACCCCGAGCCCGCACCCGCCATGAGGCCGTCGCCATCCCCGTCCGCGCTCCCCACGGGGAACGGGTTGACCTCATAGGCTTCGCAGATATCCCGGTCGGCGCAGTTGTGGGTGATCATGTTGGCGTCGAAAAGACACGCTGACGCCGCCCCCTCGTCCGACGTGACGTCGATGCGCATGTAGCCCCACAAAACGAACTCATCACCGACCGTTGCGACCTGGAAGTCGTTACAGCTCGCGGGGTTGTAGAGCTCGAGCAACGCCGGATCGGTGATGCTCACCCGGAGCGGCGGGGAGTTGCACTCGCAGTCGTTCGAGCTTGGCACGGTGTCGAGCAGCGTGCCGTTCATGTACAGCGCGAAGCTGTTGTTCGCGCCGCAATCGGCGTGGCCGATGGTGTACGTGATCGCGGTGGTGGCCGCGCGCGCCGCATCGGGCAGCAGCGCGAAGCCGAACAACATGCCAAGCGTACGGAATAGCAAAAAGCCAATTTTGCCGTGACGGCGCATCGTTCCTCCTCGGTTTCGGGGCGCTCGCACCGGAGCGCACGGGGCAAGGAGCACATCCGATCTGCCCGGAGACCCGCCGGGCCGCGCTGCGCCCGTCGAGCTGCACGGTCCAGAGCTCGTCGCCTCCCGCCACAGATGCGACAGCGCTTGCCAAAATTCACCGTCCGGTGAGGATCGCCGCGGCGGGGTCGCTGGAGGCTCGAACGCCGCCGTCATGACGATGGCGGCCTCGACTCCTCGATGCGCAGGTGGATGAAGCGCGGGAGCGCGACGAGGAGAGGCTCGCCCTCCGTCGGATCCACGTTGGACGATCGGTTGATTTTTTTTTTGATGTTTCAGGCATAGAAAGTCTACCTGCCGGGACGTACGGTGCAACGGTGAACGGGCGGCGAACACGGGCCGCCATCCCGCCGAAGGACGTCGAGCAGCGCTCGCGCGCCGCCGACGACCGAAGAGAGCCCGGAGAGAAAGACGATCATGCGGATGATTTCCACGCGGCGAATCGCGTCCTTCGCGGCCTCACTCCTGCTGCTCGGAGGCGCTCTGACTCTCCCCGCCGCGTGCGCCGCCCCGGCCCCGCCGCGCAGCAGCGCTCCGGCGAGCCCGGCGGCTCCGGAGCAGCCCGCCGCGACGCCGGCGGCACCGGCACCGCCGCCGTCTCCGGCGGCGAGCGCGCCGATTCCGTCCGGCGGCGAGAGGCGTCAGGCGGGCTTCTATCACACGCGCGTGGGCGACATCGACGTGACCGTGCTTTCCGACGGCACGTTCGGCCTGGATATCTCGCATGACCTCGTCCTCAACGCCAAGCCGGGTGAGGTCGACAAGCTCCTCGCGCAATCCTTCCAGAGGTCGCCGATCGACGTGTCCTTCAACACCTTCCTGATCCACAGGAACGGCAGGACGATCCTCGTCGACACCGGGTGCGCAGAGCTCATGGGCCCAACGACCGGGAAGCTCCCCGCGTCGCTCTCTGCGGCGGGCGTGAGCGTCGAGAGCGTCACCGACGTCTTCCTCACGCACGCTCACCCGGATCACGTCGGTGGGCTCGTGATCGGCGGGAAGCGGGCCTTCCCGAACGCCACCGTCCACGTGAACCAGAAGGAACTCGACTACTGGATGGACAAGGCGGCCGCCGCGAAGTCCTCGGGGATGCAAGCCCAGTTCTACGCCGCGGCGCAAGCCACGTTGCAGCCGTACCTCGACGCCGGGCAAGTGAAGCCGTTCAACGGAGCGGCCGAGTTCTTTCCGGGGTTCCGCGCGGAGCCGGCGTACGGCCACACGCCCGGCCACACGCTGTACGCTCTCGAGAGCGGCGGCCAGAGGCTCGTTCTGTGGGGCGACCTCGTCCACATCATGGCCGTTCAGTTCGACGATCCCTCGGTGGCGGTGGCCTTCGACGTGAACGCGCCGACGGCCGTGGAGACGCGCAAGAAGGCGCTCGCCGACGCGGCCGACAAGGGCTACCTCGTCGCGCACACCCACGCCCCGTTTCCCGGGCTGGGCCACGTCCGGAGAGACGGAGCGTCCTACCGCTGGGTGCCCGCCCCCTACGTCGACGACGCGAAGAGGAAGTAGCGCGACGCCGCGAGAACGCACGGACGGGCTCCCCCCCGCGGATGGATAACGCGCATGGCCCCTCTCCCTCGATGACGATCGGATCGAGCGCCTCGAGCGCGCTCGATCCGATCGTCACCGGCTTCGCGCCCTCGAGGTCGACCTCGGCGGGAGACAAGGTCCTCAGGTATCCCACGCGAGGACCATCATTTGACCGGCAGCAGCGCGGGCACGCCCCGGTTCTTCACGAGCACGACCAGGAACTTCGCGGGCTTCGTGGTGCTCGCGTTCCGGCCGACGGTGTGGATGTCGTTGGGCCCCTCGTAGAAGGTCTGGCCAGGGGTGAGAGTCACCTCCTTGCCGCCTTTCACGCCCATCACGATCGAGCCCTCGAGGACGTAGATGAAGCCGTGGGCGTCGTGACGGTGCACCGGATCGGCGCCGCCGGGGGGGTAGACGACGGTGAGCATCAGCACCTCCTTGCCGGGGATGTTGGCGAGCTCCTTCGTCAGGAGCGGCGTGACGATCGGCTCGTGCACGGCGGCCGCGGGGCGGGCAAGCAGGCCCACCGCGACGGTCGCCACGATGACGGCGCTCTTCACGAACGTCCAAGTGCGAGAGGCGAGACGGAGATTCTGGAGCATGGGATCCTCGTGGTCGATCAGGAGGCTCGTCGATCGCGAGCGCCGTCTGCACGGCCGGGTCGGCGCGCATGCGAGGAACGCTGCCCAGCGCATCACCTTCGCGCGAGCACGCGGCGTGCCGTCGCAGAGGAGCCGCGTTCCAGGGAACGTCTCGGCGAGATATCCGAGGATCGCGAGGTTCTCGCTCAGCACGAACGTGCGGTCGATGAGCAGGGGAACGGCGCCGCCCGGATCGATCGCGAGATGCTCGGTGATTTGATGCTTTACCCGCCTCTTCCGTGATCCCGCGCCCGACATCGAGATGGCGGCGAAACCACCGCAGCGCGCTCAGGCCGCGAGACCGGCTCGACCTGCACCGCCCTCCAGAAAACCGGTCGAGAGCGAGCGGCAACCACCCGCATCGGGTTCACGAGGGGACGATCAGCTCGGCGAGCGGGAGCAAAGCGTAATCGGTGGCTGCGGCAAACCGCATCTCCCCGTCGATCAGGTAGAGGTCCGTCGCTCCGGGCCGATCGTCCAGGATTCCGAGGTCGTACACGACGACGTCGCCGTCGACGCGCAGCGTGCGGATCCCTCCGATCTCCTTCCGGTACGCTGCCGCCGTGAGCCAGTCGTGACCGAGCTCCGCCTTGCACTTCCTGTGACCGGTGTGACCGGCGACCTGTCGCAGGCCGCGCGGGAGCGACCGCGGCTCGAAGCGCCGTGGCCGCGCCGGATCGAGCTCCCATGCCGGGTCGCCGCCAGGGCGATCGATGTGCGCAGGTCGATGATAGAGGAGGCCGCCACCCTCGTTGCCTGCGGCGCCTGCGACGTGGAGAGGCTCGAGCGAAAGCGGCGTGCGCTCGCCGCGCTGCCATTCCGTGCGCCGCGCGTCGACCGCGGCGCGCATCTGTCGCTCGAGGGCCGCCGCAAGTCGATGCGGATCGCGCTCGTCCGGCATGCCAAGCATCGCGAGCTCGCGCGTCGTCACGCCCGCGTGGGTCAGCAGCACCGCGCGGCCGTCGGGCAGCACGCCTGAGAGCGCGAGATGAAGGCGGCCGCAGAGCAGCAGCTCGATGACGAGCTCGCGCTGGGACTCGCTGAACGACGCGTAGTCGCGCGCCGCGAGCCCCGAGGTCGCCACATCGGGAAACTGCGCCGCGAACTCGTCGCGCTGGCGCCGGGCGGCGGCCTCGGCGCCTTCACGCCGCCTGGTCTCGCTGATCGAGCGCCCGAGCGCGCGCGCCGCAGCGAACCGCACGTCGTCGAGGCCGGCGAGCTCCATGACCCGCGCAGCGTCATGATTGCCGAACAGGAGCCTCACCTGCGCAGGATCGTGGCTCGCCAGCCAGCGCAGCGTGCGGAGCCCCTCCGCGCCCGCGCCCACCGGATCATCGAGGTCATAATCGAAGTGATCGCCGATCGACACGAGCACGACGTCGTCGGCCAGCCGGCCGTCCGCGCCGAGCAAAGCGTGCGTCGCGAGCACGGCCATCACCTTGGCCATCGGCGCCTGCGGGTCGCCCATCACGAAGATGCGCCGGGGCGTCACCATGTTCGACCGGTGGCATTGGCCATGTTCGCGAGTTGTAGCATGTCCTCGACGGCTTCGACAGCAGGGCCCTCCCGGCTTTCAGACCGACTGAGGCTTCGCTCCTGGGACATCTGCGCGCGGCACCTCCGGGAGCTCCGGGGCGTCGAGCCCCGCGAACGGATCGCGCCAGGCGTCGAGCTGCCACAGGCGCGCGTGCCAGGCCGCGACGTGCGGGTAGTCCGCCAGCGGAAGGCCGGCGAGATCCGCGAACGGAAGCACCGACGCCATGCGAAAGTCTGCATACGAAACCGCGCTCCCGACGAGCCAGTCCCTGCCGCTCAGGACCTGCTCGAGCAGCGTCGCCGCTTCGGCAAACCCCGAGAGCCCCTCCGCCACGACGTCGTCGCGGATGGGACCGAGCCCGTAGCGCTGCTTCGTCACGCGCTCGAAGTGGACCTTGTCGCACGCGGCGACGAAGTTGTGCGTGCCCCAGCTCAACCAGCGGATCATCTCCGGTTGCGCGGTGCCCGTGCGCCAGAATTCAGAGCCCGTGAGCTGCGAAAGACGGCACGCGATCGCGTCCGTTTCCCAGAGCGAATGGTCCCCCTCGACCAGGATGGGCACGCGCAGGTTCGGATTCAGCGCTCGAAACTTCTCCTGCTGTGAGGGGTCGAGAGGAGCCGCGTGGACGTATTCCACGGGTGCATCGAGGTAGCGCGCCACGGCGACGGCGACCCGTGGATTCAAGTTTCGGCTGAAGTACAGCTTCATGGAGCGTCCTTTCCTGCCAGCTGGCTCTATGCGTCGATGACGTGCCGGCGCCGGGCATTCACACTGGAGAGCACTCTTCTGCCATCCGGGCTCGCTCGTGGCGGGGCAGCAGCAGCACCTGCGCGACACGTCCTTTGGTGCACATGGGCGAGGTATAACATGGCCAGTCCCTCCGCGGCTGCGACGAGGCGGGGGCCCTTCCCGCAGGCGGCGCTCCCCGTCCCTGAGCGGCTCCTGGAGCGCGAGCGGCAGCTTGGCGCGCGGGCGGGGAGCGGGCCCGACGGCTTCCTTCACAAGCACGCCCTGATCCGCCCCGAGATCGCCCGGCTCCGTGGGGGAAGCCTTGGAGGCCGCCCGGCTCCACGAGCAGGCCATCGCGGCGGCGCGGGACGGCGCCCGGGAGCCGCCGCGCTCGCCCGAGCGGCGACGTGCCGGCCCGGCGTGACGTCACCAGGTCCGGGGCGCGTACGTTGCCTGCCGGATCGCTGGGGGGCGTCGGTGAGCGTAATTGTGGATTGCTTGACAACCCGATGGCCCTTCGCACGATTCGTCATCGTGGGGGAGCATGCGTACAGGACCCGACGAACACACGGAGCCAGGCGCGCTCGTTGTCGACCATGCCCGCCACCGCGGGCCGGGCGAGCCCGCGCCCGCGGAGCGCGCCGAGCGCGCGGGCCTCGGGCCGCATAAGGCCGCCTCGGGCTGCCCGCCGGAGCAACGTACGGACGAGCTCGGGACGAAGAGCCCTCCGCCGGGGAGCGGCCGAAGAACCCAGTCGAGCACGGCCGCGACCGACATCCCGGCGGACATCGCTCGCAAGTGGCAGGAGATGACCGATCTCCTCGCGGAGATCCTGCGCGTCCCGGCCGCTCTGATCATGAGAGTCGAGCCGCCCGAGATCGTCGTCTGCGCCTCCAGCGAGTCGAAGGGGAACCCTTACGCGCCCAACGAACGCGCGCGCCTCGACACTGGGCTCTACTGCGAGACCGTGATGAAGACCCGAACGCCGCTGCTGGTCCCTGACGCCTCGAAAGACGAGAATTGGACGTCGAACCCGGACATCGAGCTCGGGATGATATCCTACCTCGGTTTCCCGATCACCTGGCCCACAGGGGATATCTTCGGAACCATCTGCGTGCTGGATGACCGCACGAACCATTACAGCAAGGCCTACCAGGCGCTCATGGAGCAGTGTCGCGACGTGATCGAGATGGACCTGAAATCCATCTTCGCCTTCGATGCTCGCCTGACAGAAGAGGCCCGGGCGAAAGAGCGGCTGGAGCAGCAGGTCGCCGAGCGCACCGCCGACCTGCGCCATGCCAACGCCCAGCTCAGGCAGAAGATCGCCGAGCACGAGCGGACGGAGGCGGTGCTGCGGAAGGTCGCGGAGGAGCGCAGGTGCGCGGAGGAGGCGTTGCGCACGAGCCAGGCGCTCCTGCGCGCCATCATCGACAGCTCGACGGCCATCGTCGCCGTCAAGGACATCGAGGGGCGCTACCTCCTCGTCAACCGCCGCTTCGAGGAGCTGTTCGGCGTTGCTCGGGAGGCCATCGTGGGCAAGAGCGACGATGACGTGTTCTCTCGGGAGCACGCCGAGGCGCTTCGCGCTTTCGACCGGCGGGCGCTCCTCGCCGGGACGGCGCTGAAGGACGAAGAGGTGATGCCCGAGGACGACGGCGTGCACACCTATCTCACCATCAAGTTCCCTCTGCGCGACGTCGCCGGCGTCCCGTACGCGGTGGGCGGCATCTCCACGGACATCACGGAGCGGAAGAAGATCGAGGCGGAGCGCGCCCTGGTCCTGGAGCACGAGCAGAGGGCCCGGACCGCCGCCGAAGCAGCGGTGCGGATGCGCGACGACTTCCTGTCGATCGCCTCACATGAGCTCTACACCCCCATCGCGGGCCTGAAGCTCGCCGTGCAAGGCTTGATGCGCGAGGCGACGACGCTCCCCGCCGGCGCGACGAAGCTGGCCAGGATGGCCGAGCGGCAGTGCCAGCGGCTCGTCAGGCTCATCGAAGATTTGCTCGACGTGGCTCGGATCCAGGCAGACAAGCTCGATCTGAAGCTGGGAGACGTCGATCTCCGGGCGCTCTCGCAGGAGGTCGTGGAGAGCTTCGACGTGGAGCTGAAGCAGGCAGGAAGTGCAGTGAGCTGGCGGGCAGACGCTCCCGTGGTGGGTATGTGGGACAGGGCCCGTCTGGAGCAGGTGGTGACGAACCTGGTGCTGAACGCCATCAAGTATGGGAGGGGCAAGCCGATCGAGATCAGCGTCGCGGCCGAGGGCGAGGTGGCCAGGCTGGTCGTCGCCGATCGCGGCATCGGGATCGATGCGGGCTGCGTGCCGTACATCTTCGAACGCTTCGAGCGAGGCGTCTCGGCGCAGCACTACGGCGGGCTCGGCCTGGGGCTGTACATCAGCCGCCAGATCGTGGACGCCCATGATGGCTCGATCCGGGTCGAGAGCGAGCTCGGTGCGGGGGCTGCCTTCATCGTGGAGCTCCCCCTGCGCCGGCGCCGCGACGCTCTGCCGGCCGAGGTGTCTCCGCCGGCTGGAGGTCCCGATGAGCCCGCAGGATGATCATCACGACGGTGTCCTGATCGTCGACGACGACAGCGGATTTCGCGCCGTCGTGGAGGAGCTCTTGCAGGCATTCGGCTACGAGGTCGTGTGCGCGGAAAATGGCGCGGTGGCGCTGGATCTGCTCCGCCGCGGCCTCCGCCCGAGCATCATCCTGCTCGACCTCATGATGCCGGAGATCAATGGCTGGGAGTTCCTCGCGCTCAAGCGACGGGAGCCCGCGCTGGCCGACATCCCGGTGGCCATCCTGTCGGGCGTCGACTCTCTGGAGGCCAAAGCGGCCACCGTGGACGCGTGTGCGCTGCTCAAGAAGCCGATCGATCTCGACACCCTCCTCGCCGTGGTCGCCAAGACCCGATGAGCTCGTGAGCCGCCGCCGCTATCGCGAGGTCACTTCTCGCTGTCGAGCATCGCCATCATGGGCGCGGGGTAGCGGGCGCCGGCGATCTCGTCCGCGGGGACGGCGGCCTCGATCTCGGCGAGGTCGGAGGGCGCCAGCGCGATCTCGAGGCCGGCGAGGGCATCCTCGAGCTGCTTCCGCGTGCGCGCGCCCATCGTCGGGATCACCGTGACGCCCTGCGCGGCGCCCTTGGCGCGGACCCAGGCGATCGCCAGCTGCGCGGGGGTGACGCCGCGCCCCTGGGCGAGGCGAGCGAAGGCGTCGACGAGGGCCTGGTTCTTCCGGGCGTTCTCGCCCGAGAAGCGCGGCAGGTGGGCCCGCATGTCGCCCGCGCCGGACGGCTTGCTCCCGGCCAGCAGGCCGCGCGAGAGCACGCCGTACGCGGTGACCGCGATGCCGAGCTCGGCGAGCGCGGGGAAGATCGTCGCCTCGGGGCTGCGGCTCACGACCGCGTACTCGATCTGGAGGTCCACGATCGGGTGCACCTTCGCGGCGCGGCGGATCGTCTCCGCGCCCACCTCGGAGAGGGCGATGTGGCGGACATAGCCCGCCTTCACCATGTCGGCGATGGCGCCGATCGTGTCTTCGATCGGCACCGCCGGGTCCAGGCGCGAGGGCCGGTAGACGTCGATGTAGTCGACGCCGAGGCGCGACAGGCTATGGGCGAGGAAGCTCTTCGTCGCCATCGGGCGGGCGTCGAAGCCGAGGAAGGTGCCGTCGGGCGCGCGCAGGCCGCCGTACTTCACGCTGAGCACGGCCTTGTCGCGCCGGTCCTTGATCGCCCTGCCGACGAGCATCTCGTTCTTGCCCATGCCGTAGAAGTCGCCGGTGTCGAGGAGGCTCACGCCCCGATCGAGCGCCGCGTGGATGGTCGCGATGCTCTCCGCCTCGTCGCTCGCGCCGTAGGGGCTGCCCCCGGCCATGCTCATGCAGCCGAGGGCGAGGGGGAAGACGGAGGGGCCAGTTTTGCCGAGCTTGGTGGTGTTCGTCGTCGTCATGCCGTCACCCTAGGCGCTCGCGTTTCATTGCTCCAATGAATACTATGTATTCTCGATATGCCTGATATTTATGGAAGGAACCTCGACCTGAACCTGCTCCGCGTCTTCGCCGTCGTCGCGGAGGCAGGCAGCGTCACCGAGGCGGCGAGCCGGCTGTACCTGACGCAGCCGGCGGTGAGCGCCGCGCTCCGGCGCCTGACCACGACGGTCGGCGCGCCGCTCTTCGTGCGGAGCGGGCGTGGGCTCGCGCTGACGAGCCGCGGCGAACGGCTGCGCGCGTCGCTGAGGCCGCACCTCGGCGCCCTGATCGAGGCCGCGCTGGCGCCGCCGACCTTCGACCCGAAGACGTGCGAACGCACCCTGCGCCTCGGGCTCTCCGACACGGCCGAGGTGTGGCTGCTCCCGCCGCTCTTGCGCGTGCTCGAGCGCGAGGCGCCGCGCGTGCGCGTCGTCGCCGTGCCCGTGCAGTTCCGCACCGTGGGCGCGGCGCTCGCGGGCGGCGTCGACGCGGCGATCTCGGTCGCCGACGATCTACCTTCGAACGTCCGCCGGCAGCGGCTCTTGAGGACCGGCTTCACCTGCCTGTACGACCCGCGCCACGCGCGCCTGCGCAAGCTGACGGAGGCCCAGTACTTCGCGCACGATCACGTCATCGTCTCGTACAACGGGGACCTGCGCGGCTTCGTGGAGGACCTGCTCGGCAAGACGCGGAGGATCCGGTGCTCCGTCGCGACCTTCTCCAACCTGGGCGCGCTGATCGACGGCACCGCGATGCTGGCGACCGTGCCCGAGATCGTCGCCGACGACATCCGCGCCGTCAGGCCGCACCTCCGGACCAAGCCCCTGCCGTTCGATGTCCAGCCCGGGTACATGGAGCTGCTCTGGCCCGCCGCCACGGACGACGACGAGGCGTGCAAGTTCGCGCGGGAGAAGATCGTCCAGATCGCGCGGCCGCTGAGCAAGAGATGACCGGCCGTGTGACGACTCGGGCCGGGGCGGGCTCCACCGTAGGAAATCGAGTCAAGGCCCTGCGATCACAGGCCGCAGCCGACCCAGGTGCGCTCGATGGTCTTGTAGTCCTGGTTCATGCCGCTGGCGCTGGGACAGCCGGTCGAGATGATCACCGTGCCCTGGATCTGGCAAGATGACGAGTTCAAGAACGTGCTGTTGCCGGTGGAGATAGGGGCCTGCGGCGTGCCGACCAGGCCGGCCTGCTGCGCGCTCAGCGTCGACCAGGACGCGGTCGAGCTGGGCTTGACCGAGGAGGCGACGAACACGGCGTACTCCATACCGCTCTCGATGCCTGGCACGAACGGGTTGTCCTTGACCTGCCCGGACTGGGACTGGACGGTCGCGGTGCTGGTGGTCTGGCCAAAGGAGATATCGACCTTCGCTTGCAGATGGCTGTTGCACAGATAGACCTGCTGCGAGAAGTTCGGCGGCGGGGCGCTGGCCGAAGCCGCGCTCGTGAACATGAAGAGGGGGAGCGCGAGCACGCGGATTTTCATCGTGATCTCCTGTTTGTTTCGTCGTGGGGACGCGGCGATACCCATCGGCAGCGCCGCGCGCGGGCGATCTCCGCAGAGCCTGCGGGCGCTGGCAAGCGCGCAGCAAGGCTCCGGCAGCGCGTCGACGCGAGCGGCGGGCTCGACGTCCGGCCCAAGCTCGCTCACCCTTCCAGTGCAACCGGCCTTGGCCGGGAGAGGGGTGCCGCGAAGGCGGGGAGATCCTTGATCTTTCTTCCGGCCGTCCCGCCCTCTGGCTCTACCTGGAGCGCTGCCTGCCCCTGGTCCCTACGCCCCCGTCGCCCCGCGCGGCTGCCGCGCCGCGGCCGTCGCATAAGGCGGCTCGCGGCCGGCGCGCACGGCGGCGAGATCGGCGCGCATCGTCCTCGCGTCGGGATAACGCTCCTGCTTGAGGAAGGCGAGGGCGCGGTCGACAACGGCGCACAGGCCGGGCGGCGCCGTGGGGGCGTGCAGCGAAAGGGGCGGCGCCCTCTCCGTGGCGACCGCGATGAGCAGGCGCGCGTCGTCCAGGTTGCCGTGGATCGTGCGTCCCGCGAGCAGCCGGAACATCGTCGCTCCGAGGCCGAAGAGGTCCGTCCGGCCGTCGATCTCGGCGATGAGGCCCAGGGCCTGCTCCGGCGCCATGTAATCGTCGGTGCCGATCGACACGCCCGTCGCGGTCTTCGTCATCTCCGGCATCCCGGCGACGTCCTCGAGCAGCGGGTCGAGGACGCGCGCGAGGCCGAAATCGAGCACCCGCACGCGCCCGTCGTTGCCGATGTGGAGGTTCTCGGGCTTGAGATCGCGGTGAACGACGCCGTGCTCGTGCGCCACGATCAGCACGTCGAGGACCCGCTCGGCGAGCGCGATCACCTGGCCGACGGGGAGCGTCCCGTGCCGGGCCATGCGGTCGAACACGGTCTCTCCCTCGAGCACCTCCATGGCCATGTAGACGAGGCCGTCGTCCGTGGCCGCGGCTTCCAGCACCTGGGGGAGCCCCTCGCAGAGCGGCGCCACGGCGGCCAGCGCGCTCCCGATCGGCCCCTCGCGCAAGAACCGCTTTCGCACCGCCTCGATCTCGGCGAGCTCGGCGTGCAGGAGCTTGACCGCTGCCACGCACCCGTCAGCCCGCCGGCAAAAGAAGACGCTCGCCATGCCGCCGACCCCGAGGACGCTCTCCACCGCCCAGGGGCCGATCCGCGTGCCGACGCGCTGCTCTGCCAGCTCCTCTTCGGTCACCATGGAGCGATGTTACCACCGGCGGCTCCCCGCAGGGCCTCGTCCCGCAGGGCTCCTCCGCGCGCCGAGCTTCACGCCAAGGAGACCCACTCGATGCCCGCCATGCATTCGCTCCCGCCGGTTCATCGTCCTCTCGAGGACGCGCTCGCGCTCGGCCCAGCGCTCCTCGCGCGCGCCCGCGCGGCGGAGGGAGCGCCGTGGCTCGCCGCCAGCCTCGTCGAGGGGCCCGCCGTGGTGCTGGGCGCGGCCCAGCGCGCGGCGCGCGTCGTCGACCTTGCGGCCTGCGCCGCGCGCGGCGCGAAGGTCCTGCGGCGCACCACGACGGGCACCGCCGCTTTCCTCGGCGGGCGCGGCGTCGTGTGGACCCTCGCGCTGCCGCACGCCGCCGCGCTCGCGCCCGACGCCACGGCCCGGACGCTCCTCAACCGCAACGTGCGCGGCTTTCTCAAGGGCTTCTCCCGCGCCGGTGCGCCAGCGCATTACTTCGGGCGCGAGTGGATCTCGCTGCAGCACCGCCCCGCCGCGCTGCTCGGCCTCGACGCCACGCCGGACGGCGCGGTCCTCATCGAGGTCTTCGCGGGTCTCGACGCGGCGCTCGCGATCCCTCCGGATCTCGCGGCGCCGGACGAGCGCGTCGTCGACCGCTGGCTGGGCAAGGCCCCGGCCGCGCTGTGCGACGTCCTTCCGGCGCGCCTCTCGCTCGAAGAGATCGCGCGCGCCGTCGTCGAGGGGGTCGCCCTCCGCGCCGCGCTCCCGCTGATCGGCGGCGGCGAGGCGCCCGAGCTCGCTGCCGAGCGCTTCCAGCCCGTGACCGAGCCCGACGACCCGGTGCCGCCGGGCGTCTCCGCCGCGGCGCTGGCGCGCGTGCCCATCGGCTGGATCGAAGCCGCGGTGGTCTCCGAGGTTCCGCACGTTTCGCCGGCGCGCGCGTGGCTCGGCGGCGACGTCCTCACGGCGCGCTGGCTCCTCGACGCGCTCGGCCGGGGTGATGCGCCGGCGCGCGGCGAGGACGTCGACGCCGAGGCCTCGCCGCTGGAGGGCGCGACCCTCGCCGACCTGCGCGCGCTCGCGCGGCGCGCCCTCGCCGTGGGCCGCGCGCCCGGGGGCTGATCCGCCTCAGAGGGGCGCCTGGCACGGCGCGAGCTGGCTCGCCAGGGGCCCGTCCGCCGCGCCTGCCGCGCCTCCGGCGAGGAGGCCGGCCAGCGCAGGGCGCGGGCGAGGATCCGGATCGGGGACGTATCGCCCTGCGTCGAGGCGATAACGCCAGCGGGGACCCTGGGCGACGAGATCGGCGAGCGCGAGGAGGAACCGATCGACGTCCGCGGCGCTGGTGCCGACGCCGAAGCTCACCCGCACCGCGAGAGGCACCGCCGCGTCGTCGCTCGCCTCCGGCGCGCGATTCCTGGCGAGCGCCATCATGAGCGGGTGCGCGCAGAACGAGCCGTCCCGGACGCCGATGCCGTGCTCGGCGCTCAGGACCGCGGCGACCGCGCCGGGATGGAACCCCCGCACATTGAACGTCACGACGCCGATCCGGGGGCTCGCCGGGCCCCACATCGCGAGTCGCTTGACCGCCGGCAAGGCGTGGAGACCGCGCGTGAGGCGGTCGAGCAGGCTCGCCTCATGCGCCGCCACGGCGGACATGCCCACCGCGGAGAGCGCGCGGCACGCAGCCGCCAGCGACACCGCACCGACCACGTTGGGCGTGCCGGCCTCGTGGCGGTGCGGGCCGCTCGCCCATTCGACGTCGTTGCGCGTGACGCGCCGGACGGCGCCTCCGCCGGCTAAGTAGGGACGCGCGGCATCGAGCCAGTCCCCGCGGCCAACGAGAACGCCGCCGCCGAAGGGGGCATAGAGCTTGTGACCGGACAGCGCGACGTAATCGGCCCCGATCCCGGCGATGTCGATCGCGCAGTGGGGCGCGAGCTGAGCCGCGTCCACGGCGAGCCGCGCCCGGTGGCGATGGGCGACCGCGGCGAGCTCCGGGACCGGCCACAGCTCGCCCGTGACATTGCTCGCCCCCGTCACGGCGAGCAACCGATGGCGCGAGGTCACGTCGCGCAGCGCGTCTTCGGCCCGCATGACCGCCTCCTCCGCGCTCACGGGCACCGGGAGGACGACGCACCGACCGCGCCGCCACGGCAGCTGGTTGGCGTGGTGCTCCGAGGCGAACGTCACCACCGTCGTGTCCTCGGGCAACGCCGCGGCGAGCAGGTTGAGCGCGTCGGTGGTGTTCCTCGTGAACACCACCGTATCCTCGGCGCGCGCTCCCACGAAGGCGCCCACCTCCTGGCGGGCGGCGGCATAGAGCTCCGTCGTCACGGTGGACGCGAACCCCGCGCCGCGATGCACGCTGCTGTACCAGGGAAGGAGCGCCGCGACAGCGTCGAGCACCGAGCGCAGGCAAGGGGCGCTGGCCGCGTAATCGAGGTTCACATAACCCACCTGCTCGCCGGTGACGAGCGGCACCGAGAGGTCCGCCCCGACGACGGGTAAAGGGAAAGCGCCGAAATCGGACGGCGCCGGCGCGCCCGCGTCAGGGCGCGAATCCACGATGGAAGCGATCGACATACCACCTCGCGAGTCCAGGGGACTCCGGGCGACCAGAGTCCGCGCTTGCCTGCCGCACATGCGGCCGGCCAGGTCGTCACCCGGGACACCCCACCGCGGTTCGGAGGGTTGTCGGCCAGCGAGCCGGGGCTACGCGCTGGCGCTCATGACCTGCCGAACCATTACCTCGATTGCTTCGTTGTGGCAAGTACAGACTCGACATTGCACCGGCCCGCTCGGCTGCGAACGCCGGTACGGTGGTTGCATTGTGAATCTCCGGGGCAATGCGATGCCGCACATCGTGGCTCCTGGACAGGGCCCTCACGGCCGACTCTGCCGCACGAAGCGGGGTGTGACCGTGGGCCCTGCGTCCTCCAGCGCATCCCGAGAGAACCCATGACGAAACGCACACTCCTTCTCGCTCTCTTCCTCCTTTGCGCCTCCTGCAGCTCCTGCAGCCCGGACGAGAGGCTCGCTCCGGTGGGCAACGGCGGCTCCACGTCGTCCACGTCGTCCGCGTCGTCCACGTCGGGCGACGCAGGCGCGGAGCCGGACGCCGCCGGGGACGACCCGTTCGCCCAGCTCCCGGAGATCGCGCCGACGGCCACCGGGCGGCGGGGGGCGGCGGCGACGGTCGATCTCCGCGGGACGCTGGCCGCCATCGAGATCCTGAAGCGAGGGGGGAACGCCGTCGACGCCGCGGTCGCCGCGGCGGGCGTGCTCGGCGTGACTGACCCGTTCTCCTGCGGTATCGGCGGCGGCGGCTTCATGCTCGTCTACCTGGCCGGCGAGGGCAAGGTGATCGCCCTGGATCACCGCGAGACGGCGCCGTCCCGGCTCGAGGCGAGGTCCTTTTATGAGAACGGCGCGCCGATCGCCTTCAATGAGCTCGTCACGAGCGGCCTGTCGGTCGGCGTGCCCGGCACGGTGCGGGGCTGGAGCGAGGCGCTCCGCCGCCATGGAACGCTCGGGCTCGGAGACGTGCTGAAGCGGGCCATCCAGGTCGCCGAGGCGGGGTTCGACGTCGACGCGACCTTCTTCGAGCAGACAGGCCGCAACCTCGCGCGATTCCAGGCGATCACGAGCACCAAAAAGCTCTTCCTGGGGCCCGACGGCCAGCCGTGGCCCGTCGGCACGATCTTCAAGAACCCGGATCTGGCCGGCACCTACCGGCTCATCGCCGAGGGGGGAGAGAAGGCGTTCTACGAAGGGCGGGTCGCGGAGGCCATCGTCGCCGCGGTGAAGTCGCCTCCCGTCGAGCCCGGGAGCGCGCTCAACGTCCGGGCGGGGGTGATCGAGCTCCCGGACCTCCAGGGCTACGAGGCCCGCGTCCGCCCCGCGGTCTCGACGACGTACCGCGACACCACCATCTACGGCCTGGGCCTCCCGAGCAGCGGCGGGATCGCCGTCGCGGAGGCGCTGAACCTGCTCGAGGGGTATGACACGGCGACCCTCACGCCGGTCGAGGTGCTGCACCGCTACCTCGGCGCCTCCCGGCTCGCGTTCGCGGATCGAGGCGCCTTCCTCGGCGATCCCGAGTTCGTGGACGCCCCCGTCAAGGGGCTGCTCTCGAAGGACTACGCCGACGCGCGGCGCGCCCTCATCGATCTCGCCGAGGCCCCTTCGGCCGCGGCGGCGCCGGGCGACCCCTACGCATTCCAGAGCGATCCGAGCCCCGCGCCCGGCGGCGCCCCGGCGGCGAGGCGCGGGGGCGCCGGCCCGAAGGACGCGCACGACAACGAGACGACGCACATCACGGTCAGCGACGCGGCCGGGAACATCGTGTCCTACACCTGCACCATCGAGTACGAGGGCGGCAATGGCATCGTCGTCCCGGGGTACGGCTTCCTGCTGAACAACGAGCTCACGGACTTCAACATCCCGCCCGACCCGAGCTCGCCGCACCCCAACGCGGTCGAGCCGGGCAAGCGCCCGCGCAGCAGCATGAGCCCCACGATCGTCCTCAAGGACGGCAAACCCGAGCTCGCGCTCGGCTCGCCAGGCGGGTCCACCATCATCACCACGGTGCTCCAGATCCTCGTCGGTCATATCGATCTGGGCCTCCCCATCGACAAGGCGCTCGCGGCGCCGCGCCTCTCCCAGCGCAACTCGGGCAACGGCGCCACCGACGCGGAGACGGCATTCCTGAGCGCCCCGGAGGCCGAGGGGCTCGCGTCTCTGGGCCACGTCCTCTCCGACGCAGGCACGATGGGAGGCGAGATCGGCGCGGCCACCGCCTTGCGCTTCAACGGCGATGGGACCGTGACCGCGGTCGCCGAGCCGGTCCGGCGCCACGGCGGGAGCGCGATGGTCGAGAAGGAGCGGTGAGCGCCGCGCCCACGCGCCCGCCGCCACCCGCGCCCGGCCCCGACGGCCGCCCCGAGCACCCCCGAGGCGGGGCGCTCAGGGCGCCGGGGGCCACGCGCCGATCTGCGCCAATGCGGTGAACCAGTCCTCGAGGTGCCACGTCCGCGCGATCCGGCCCTCCCGCAGCGCATGAAAATCGTGGCACGGGACGCTGATCTCCCTCCCGCTCGGCGCCACCCCCAAGAACGTGTCTCGATGGGTCCCCGTGAGGACAGACCGGACCGCAGCCCGGCCTGGCTCCTGGAGGATGTCCAGCACCTCGAGCTTCACGTCGGGAAAGGCCTTGAAGAACGCGCGCAGGATGGGCTTGACGCTCTCCGGGCCCACCCCTTGACCGGGGGGCAGCGGGATGTCCTCCCAGTCCTGGGTCACCGCCTCGTCGATGAGCTCCGGCCGCCGCTCGCTGAAGGCGCGGTAGAACGTCAGCAAAGCCGCGCGCTCCGCCTGGACCGCGGTCGCCGCGGCCGCGGCAGGGGCGGTCGGAATGACGGCATCGATGTTCGCCATGGTTGCCTCTTCTCTGTCGGGTGGGACGGCGGATTGACCGCCCCCGGATAGCAAGGGCGTGCCGCTTGGCAATGTGCGCGCCAGCGGGCAGCTACCGCGCCCGCCGGCGCACCTCCCCGCCGCTCGTCCGAACGAGGCGCACAGCGCGCCGCCATCGGGAGAGCGGCAGGGCGAGGCCCGCCGCACGCGGGTGCTGCCGGGGCAGCAGTCGATAAGTAACGCTGATGCTTTAGCAGCAGCGGCCATCGCTTCCCGCGATGGATCGCGGACACTGATTCCGTCCACGCAGAATCCATTGCGGTCGCTCGGCATTGCCGTCGGTGAAGTAGGGCCGAAATCTGCCCGACAAGTCCAGACGACAAATCGGCGTGTCGAGAGGCCGAACGCGGCGAGGGGCAGCAAGCTGTGCGGCACGTTCCTTGTTTACTTGGCCGCGAGTCGAGCGAAGGTGTCGGCGGCCTCGGTCATCCCGGGGAGCGGTGATTGGCTCCGCGCGCCGCTTTGGGTCGCTCGCCGTAGCAGCATTTCGACGCTCGCTCCTCGAGCGCCGCGTCGACCCGCCTGCGCCGGGGAAATTGGATTATGGCGGCTCAGATCATCGATGTTGTCAGCTTCATGCCAGAGCGCCGGGTCGTGAACGAGCCGCCCGAGGGCAGCTCCGAGGACGCGCTGGCGGACAACGCCTTCTTCAGCGGGGTTCACGAGCGGAGGTTCGCCTCGCCGGATTACCTCTCCGAGGACCTCGGCGTGCGCGCCGTCGAGCGGCTCCTCGAGAGGACAGGGATCCTCCCCGAGACGATCGATCTCCTCGTGTGCTCCTGCATCTTCTCCGACACGTTCTGGCCAGGCATCGGCCCTGCGATCCAGCACCGCGTCGGCGCCCGGCAGGCGACGATCCTCAACATCGACACGAGCTGCTCCTCGTACCTGTCGGGGCTCAATACGGCCCGCGCGTTCGTCGAGTCGGGCCAGTACAAGCGCGTCGTCGTGGTGACGGTGACGAACTTCATCTCTCGCCTGCCCGAGTTCCAGAAGTCCCGCCGGTCGTCCGTGCTCGGCGACGGCGCCTCGGCCACGCTCGTGATGCCGGGCGAGGCGTCGATCATCGCCCGCTACGAGCGCTCCCACGGCGAGCACTACGGCCTGTTCCGCTTCGAGCCCGACGTCGTCGACGGGGTGTTCAAGAACTACTGGGAGCGCGGCTGCGGCCCGATCACCGTCAATTTCTCCAGGGACATGGTCGAGGCGATCCGCACGAACGCGCTGCAGCTCGTGCCTGACGCGGTGGGGCGGTGCCTCGCGGAGGCCCGGCTGTCGCCGAGCGACGTCAACCTCCTCATCACCCACCAGCCGAACGAGACGTTCCTCAAGGAGTGGCGCGCCCGGATAGGGATCCTCCCTCCGCGCACGCACGACACCCTGTCGCGTTATGGCAACCTGTTCCAGGGCTCGATTCCGGTCACGCTCGCGGACGCGCTGGAGAGCGGCCGCATTCGACGCGGCGATATCGTCGCGCTCGGGACATTCTCGAACGGCGGAGACTTCGTGAGCTCGATGGTGCTGCGCTGGCAGTAGTCGCCCGAGGTCCACGCACGGAAGGTACACGCTGTATGAAGTTGGCCGACGCGTTGGTCGAGATGCTGAGGGATTGGGACGTTCAATACGTCTTCGGAGTGAGCGGCGCGAACATCGAGCACCTGCACGACGCCATTCATCGGCACGGGCAAGGGAAGCTGGTCTCCGTCCTCGCGAGGACAGAGATGGGCGCCGCGTTCATGGCGGACTGCAGGGCGAGGGTCCACAGGCGCCTCTCGGTCTGCTGCGCGACGTCGGGCGGCGGGATGCTCAACCTGGCTGTCGGGATCGCCGAGTCCTACGCCGAGGCGGTCCCCGTGCTCGCGATCGTCGGCCAGCCCCCGACGTCGCTCGAGGGGCGGGGGGCGTTCCAGGACTCGTCGGGCATCGGCAACTGCGTCGATGCCGTCCTGCTCTGGCGCTCGATCTCGAAGTACGTCGGAAAGATCAGGAGCCCACACGACTTCTGGCCGATGCTGCGCGAAGCGGTCGTGGCGGCGACGTCGGGCCGGCAGGGCCCGGCCGTGCTCCTCGTGCCCCGGGACCTCTTCGATCAGGAGGTCAGCCCGCCCCCGGTCGACTGGCCCTCTGATCTCCAGAGCTTCTGCCGATCGCGGCCGGTCGGGATCGGCGAGGTGATGCCGCTGCTCGAGGCCATCCGCAGCGCGCGCCGCCCGTTGCTCCTCGTCGGCCAGGGGGTGCGCCGCTCCGACGACGCCGGCGCGGTCGAGGCGTTCGCGCGCGCGGTCGGTCTCCCGGTGGTGACCACGATGTCGGCCCGCGCCGACTTTCCGAACGACGACCCGCTGTACCTGGGGACCGTCGGCGCGGCGGGACACCCGTCGGCGCACGCGTACCTGCGCGACGAGGCGGATCTCGTCATCGCCGCGGGCGCGACGCTCGACGTCATGACGCGCGCCGCGGTCGAGAAGAGCTTCAAGGACAAGCGCTTCGTCGTCATCGACGTCGATCCCGAGGCGATCCACCGCGTCCTTCAGCCCGAGATCACCCTGTATGCGGACGTCGGCCGCGCCTTCCGCGCGCTGCTCGATCTCCTGGAGAGGCGCCCGATGTCACCGCTCCCTCCGATCGAAGGGTACACGCGGCGCTGCTACGAGCCCCGCCTCGCGCCGGCCATCCCGGGCGACGACCCGGGCGCCGCGGGGCCCGATACGCTCCTGCAGAGCGAGGCCCTGGCCATCCTGGCGGAGTTCCTGCCGGCGAAGGGCCACGTCGTGCTCGACGCCGGCAACTGCGCCGCCGCGGCCATGCACTACCTCCCCGTCCCGGAGGGCTCGACATCGACGATCGCGCTCGGGATGGGGGGAATGGGCTACTCGATCCCCGGCGCCATCGGCGCGCAGCTCGGGTCGGAGCCCGGGACGCGGACGACGGTCATCTGCGGCGACGGATCGTTCCTGATGCTCGGCCTGGAGGTGCACACGGCCGTCGATCTCGGCCTGCCCATCCTGTTCGTCGTGTTCAACAACGCGATGCACGGGATGTGCGTCACGCGTCAACAGCTCCTCTTCGAGTCCCGGATCGAGGCCGTTCGTTATCCGGAGGTCGACTTCGCGGCCCTCGCGGGCGGGCTCGCCCCGGGCGACCGGCTCTGGGTGGGCTCCGCGTCCACGCCGCAGGAGCTGCGCGAGCGCCTGAGCGATTATCGCGACAACCACCGCGACGTGCCTGGCGTGCTCGATCTGCGGCTCTTGCGCGAGGAGATCCCGCCTTTCGCGCCGTTCCTCGGAGCGGACGCGCCGACGATACCGACGTCGGCGTTCGCGGCATGACAGCGCGCGGAGGCCTCGTCGCGCGGAGATCTCGAGCGAGCTCGCGTTTCCTGGAGAGTCTCGAAAGGCCTTGTTGCGCCCAGTGGCTTCGATGAATCGAGGCGTGTTGATTTTGAATTATGTCCATTGTTGTTGTTCGAGGTCGAGTCATCATTGGTTGATTGCCGGCGCTGGAGTCGGTGACATGAGGAGGCTTTGATGTATCTGCGCGGTTCCGTGAGTTCCTTGCTTCTCGCTAGCGTCTTCACCGCCGGTTGCGCCGTGGAGGCCGCCGACCCCGAGATCACCGCTGAAGCACAGCAGGAGATCCGGGGGTTCAGCCTCAGCTTGACGAACGTCGTCGAGACGATCGGCCTGGATCTCGTCCCGACCGACGAGGCCGATGCCCTGGTCCCGGAGGAGTTCGTGCTCGCCGGTGAGGGGGGGCCCGTCACCCCGATCGTCGTGAGGACGTCGCACGCCGACGGCATCTCGGTGAACGGCGGCACGCCGACGCCGGGCTCGGTCGTCCAGGTTGGCCTCGCCGTCGTTCCGCCCGACGGGACCGGGGACGTCAACAGCTACACGCTCTGGTATTACACCGACCACGCGCTGCTCGCGTACAAGCTGCTTCAAGCCGGCTTCCTGGTTCAGTACGTCCCGTCGCTCGACTACGATCTCGCGTTCTCGGGCGGCGTCGGCGACCTCCACGTGAGCGTGCCGTTCCCTGGCTACCCTCGCCTGGTCGTCGACGGGACGGTCGCGACGCCCAGCGGGCCCCCGGCGCCGTTCGTGGCCAACTGGTGGGTGTCCACCTGGCAAGGCCCCGTCAAGCAGTCGACGGTGATCTCGAACCTCTTCTTCGGCGGCGCGGACGCCACCCTCGAGACCCGCGCGCAGAACCCGCTCGGGACCCTGATCGGCGGCTCGACGGCGGAGTTCTCGGTGCTCGACAGCTACAACGAGTTCCCGACCGCCGACGTGACCGTGGGGCTGTCGCCGTTCTAGCGCGGCGTCCAGCCGATGAGATGCGACGCGAGCCGGCGCCGCGCAGGCCAGCGTACGACGTGATGTGATTGTGATGTCGAATTGAAGGAGAGCACGATGACCGCACATGACGACAGAGGGCCGTGGAGCCGATCCGGGCTCGTGAAGAACGGGGTCTCCAGCAGGGAGATCCCCGGCCTGTACGTCTCCGAGGATCACTCCATCGAGGAGTGCGTGAAGCACCTGGAGGGGATCACCAAGCCGACGTACTCGCACGAGGAGATCTTCGGCCAGTATTGCCACCTCGGCGAGTACATCCACGTCCCGGTCGAGGTGGCGTACGAGTACGCGGCGAACGTCTACAGCCTGGAGGAGTGGACGTTCAGCCTGCGGAGCCTCCACCACATCGGCGGCGGCCTCTATAAGGGGAAGGAGTTCCTCGCGAAGGACACGTCGATCTACGTTCGCGCCGAGGCCTACCCGGACAGCCGCGTCGTCGATTACCCTTGCGCCTGGGACCAGGGCGACGAGCTGTGGATGCGGTACCACTTCCGCTTCGTCGACGCGAGGCCCACCATTCGCAAGCCGGGCACCATCGTGCTCTGGACCAACGTGAAACACCCGTACTACGACAGGGCCACGGGGGAGCTTCCCGATTACATCAGCAAGCCCCGCGCGCGGACGGACCGGGCCTGGGTCGGCGATATCTGGCCCCATTTCGACGCGATCCACAAGATCGAGATCGCCAACTTCAAGGCCATCCTGGAGCACCGGTACTCCAAGCTGTAGCGCCGCCCGCTTTTATTCCCACCCCGATGGCGAGGCCGGCCCCATCCCCGTGCGCTCCTCTGCTCGCGCTTCTCTGTTCGCGTTTCTTGGGCGGCCTCGCGACGGCCGTCGCGCGCGCCACCGGCGGTGGGCCGGCGGCGGGCCGGCGGCCCTCACACCCTGATAGGAGATCTGTGAACTTCATGCATGAAAGGCGCGGTGTCTGGGCCGCGCGGCTGGCTGCGGCCGCCAGCCTGCTCCTCCCGACCTCGGCCTTCGCCACCGGCTCCGGCGTCCTGACAGGCACGGTCCTCGATTCGTCGACGAGGCAGCCAGCCGCCGATGTCGTCGTGACCGTGACCTCCCCAGCGCTCCAGGGAGAGCAGCTGGTCGTCACCGACCCTTCCGGCCAGTTCCGGATCCCGAACCTGCCGCCGGGCACGTACACCCTCCGGCTCGACAAGGACGCATACAGGCCGTACAGCCGCGGCGGCATCGAGCTGCGCGTCGACAGCACCATCCGGGTGAACAGCGAGCTGCTGCCCGAGGCGCTGAAGGCCGAGGAGATCGTTGTCGTCGGCAGCGCGCCTATCGTGGATGTCGGGTCGAGCGCGACCGGCGTGAACGTCGGCTCGGAGTTCGCGAGCCGCATCCCGCTCATCCCCACGGGCGCGAAGGGCGCCGCGACCCGCTCCTTCGAGGCGCTCGCCGACGTGGCGCCCGGCGCGAGCGCCGACCGTTACGGCGTGTCGATCAGCGGGACGACGTCGCCGGAGAACCAGTACGTGATCGACGGCCTGTCGGTGAACAACCCGGCCTTCGGCGTCATCGGGACGCCGCTGTCCGTGGAGTTCATCAAGGAGGTCAAGGTGATCACCGGCGGCTACCTGCCGGAGTACGGCCGCGCCACCGGCGGCTACCTCGACGCGGTGACGAAGTCGGGCTCGAACGAGTTTCACGGCGCGGTGTTCTTCAGCATCACGCCGGGCCTCTTCGAGGCGTCGCAGACGGGGGTGCAGAGCGAGGCGAGCACGATCACGACCGACACCCGGCTTTCGTCGCTCCGGGACGTCGGCGTCGAGATCGGCGGCCCGATTTTGAAGGACAGGCTCTGGTTCTTCGCCGGGGTCTCTCCCTCGGCCGCGAGCTACCGCCTCGAGCGCGAGCTGCGCTTTGGCAGGTCCGACCCGATCCCCGGCACTCAGCGGGTCTACTACGCCACCCAGCAGAGCGTCCAGTACCTCGGCAAGCTCACGTGGCTGATCGACCCGGACAACACCGTCTCGCTGTCGGTCTACGGCTCGCCCACGACGTCGGGGGGAGACGGCGACTTCGGCATCAGCCCGAAGGACGGCACCGTGGAGCTGAACAACAGCTCGAGCAACAACGTCATCAACGGCAGCTTCGGCGCCCTCGCGCACAGGTACGTGTCGAGCGCGACGGACGGCGCGCTGAAGTGGTCCTCGGCGTTCCAGAACAAGACGTACCTGCTCGACGTCACGCTCGGCGTCCACCACGAGGAGAACGCGATCCGCGCCGCCGACGGCACGAGGATCGGGAGCGGGAAGGGGCTCTCCGACATCGCGCAGGTCCACTGGCAAAGGAGCGATCCCGGGTTCCACTCCATCAACGATTTCGAGCCGTCCGAGGCGACGCGCGAATGCGACCCCGCGGGCACGCAGGCCGCCGAGCGGTGCCCCGTCGCGACGTACTTCAGCGGCGGGCCGGGGGCGCTCAGCGAGACGACGCTCGACAGGTACCAGGGCAAGGCCGTGTTCACGGGCCTGTTCACCGCCCTCGGCCACCACATCGTCAAGGCGGGCGCCGACCTCGAGCTGATGCGTTATGCGTCGTCCCGCGGCCACTCGGGGCGCAACGTCTTCGCCGAGACGACCGACGGGGCCGCGTTCACCGGCTTCCGCCGGCTCGGCTTCATCGCCAACCCCGACGAGGGCGTGCCGCTCGACAAGTTCGAGACGGTGTCGAAATCGACCACGATCGGCGGCTTCGTGCAGGACAGCTGGAGCATCCTCGACAAGGTCACGCTGAATGCGGGGGTCCGTTACGACGCGCAGCTGCTGTATGGAGGCGACGACAAGCTGGCGATAGCCCTCCCCAACCAGTGGTCGCCGCGCGTCGGCGTGATCTACGATTTCACGCAGGCCGGCCGCTCCAAGCTGTTCGTGAACTACGCGCGGTTCTACGAGAGCGTGCCGCTCAACATCATCGACCGCGCGTTCCCCGGCGAACGGCAGGTCTTCACGCTTCACGCCGCGGCGGTGTGCGATCCCCGGGACCGCGCGCAGCAGCGCGACGCGTGCGATCGGAACGAGAACCTGATCCCGACGGCCGCCCCGTACAGCCCCAACCAGAAGTGGCGTGTCATCGGGGGCGACGGCGGCATCGATCCGGACCTCGAGCCGCAATCGACGGACGAGATCGTGCTCGGCGGCGAGGTCGAGATCTATCCCCGGCTGCGCGTGGGCGCGCAGTACACGAAGCGCTACCAGAACCAGGTCATCGAGGACATCAGCCGGGACGAGGCGAGGACGTACCTCATCGGCAACCCAGGCTACGGCGTCGCCAAGGATTTCCCGAAGCCGACGCGCGACTACGATGCGGTCACCGTCCATGCCGAGAAGGCCTTCGCCGACGCGTGGCTCGCGCAGGCGAGCTACACGATCTCCTACCTGCGCGGCAACTGGGCCGGGCTCTTCCGCCCCGAGACCGGGCAGCTCGATCCGAACGTCAACTCGGACTTCGATCTGGTGTCGCTCCTGCCGAACCGCACGGGGCCGCTCCCCGGGGATCGCAGGCACCAGTTCAAGGTCTTCGGCGCCAAGGACTTCACGGTTCATCACCGCGTGATCGTCAGCGTGGGCGGGACGTACCGGTCCGCCTCCGGCGGGCCGACGAGCCACCTCGGCTCGCACCCGCTCTATGGCCCCGATCAGGTCTACATCCTCGAGCGCGGGAGCGGCGAGCGCCTCCCCTGGGCGCATTCCGTCGATGCCCACGTCGGCGTGGGCGTGCAGCTCGCCAAGGAGAGCACGCTGACCGTCACGGTCGATTCGTTCAACATCTTCAATTTCCAGGCGGCGACTGCCGTGGACCAGCGGTACACGGTGGCCTCCGTCCTTCCGATCGTGAACGGGACGAAGGGCGATCTCGGGCAGCTCAAGAACGTCGATGGCTCGACGTTCAACCCGATCAACAAGAACCCGAACTTCGGAAAGCCTGTTGCATATCAGGCGCCGCGCACGTTCAGGATCGGCGCCAAGGTGACCTTCTAGGGCGATGGCCCCGAGAGACACACGACCATGAGACGAATCCTCGGAACATCTCTCGCGCTCCTCGCGCTCCTCGCGCTCCTCACGCTCTCCGCGTCCTGCGAGCAGCGGCGCGTCACCTGCACCGCGGCCCACGGCGGCTTCGCCGCGAAGTACACGCTGAAGCCCGGCTCGAAGCGGGGCGAGGGCGCGTGCGACACGCTGAAGGGGGAGATCATCGGCATCGAGAAGTACAACCCCCGGCAGGCCGGGAACCCGCAGCGCCCTGATCCGACGAGGGCCCACCTCGCGGTCCGGGCCTCGGGGATCGCCTTTCCCGCCTTCGCGGCCCAGGGCGCGCAGGTGGAGCTCGGCCCGACAGCGCTCGACGCGCTCGGAGACTTCGCCTCCGTCGATCCGGACGGCAGCGACGTCTGCGCGGTCCCCTCGTTCACGGAGGCCACGCTGAGCATCCCGGCGTACGAGGAGCCCCCGCCTCCCGACGCGCCGGAGGGCACGCCGCCCACGCAGCACCCGGCCGTCGATATCAGCTATGCATGGAGCAATTTCCGCATCTACGTGACGGCCGCCTACCCGGGCACGCAGATCGTCGGAGAGCTGACGTACACGCAGGACGGCTGCTCTGCGTCCTACAGCGTCGTGGGCCTCTATCCCGCGGTGGAGTGCGCGCCCGGCGGCGTGCCGGATCCGAGCCTCTGCGATCCGCACCCCGACCTGGCGAACGGCCGCGCGTTCGGCTCCGGGATCAACCCGGACTTCGCCGATCGCGTGACCTGCGACGCCGAGACCGGCCTCTGCGTGCTCACGTCACTCCCGGAGGAGCTGCGATAACGCCGCTTGCACCATGGTCTCGGCGACGCGAGCGGCCAGTTCGGCGTGTCACAGATCCATCCAGGGATCTGTCTCGCGAACCAAGCGAGATGTTGACGCAAAGACGCCAAGGGCGCAAAGACGCAAAAATACAAATAATCTGCTCTTTCTCGCGCCTTTGCGTCTTTGCGTCTTTGCGTTGAAATCTCTCTCCGGATCCCTGGCCGGCGGAGCTCGCGGAGGGCGGAGCGCAGCGCCCCGCTGGACTCGCTCCAGCGGGGCGCGCTCTTCACTTCACGCCGACGACGAACGAATCCGAGCCGATGAGCTTCTCCGCGCGGACCTCGCGGAAGCCCTGCTCGCGAAACCATCCAGCGCAATCGGCGCTCGTGTAGTCGAATCCCTCGGGCGTCTCGAGGAGGATGGTGAGGCTCATCATGAACCCGGCCACGTTCTCGCGGCGCTCGTCGTCGATCATCGCATCATAGACGATGAGCACGCCCCCCTCGGGGAGCGCGTCGTACGCCTTCTTGATGAAGCCCCGTTTGTCCGCGAGCTTCCACCCGTGGAGGATGTGACCCATGGTGATCACGTCCACCTTGGGGATCGAGTCTTTGAAGAGGTCGAACACCTGGAAGCGCAGCCGATCCGCGACCCCGTGCTCCCGGACATAGTCCTCGAAGACCGGCTGCACGGGCGACAGATCGAGCCCGATGCCGGTCAGTTTCGGGTGGGCCAGCGCGACCTGGACAGGCAAGCCGCCCTGGGCCGTGCCGACGTCGGCGAACGTCTTGTAGCGACCCCACGGGAACTTCGCCGCGAGCGCCCGCGCCGACGGCAGGCTGAGCCCCGTCATCGCCTGGGTGAACTCACGATATTTCTCGGGGGTCTTGGAGAGCCACGTGAAGATGTCCTCGCGCGCCCCGATCTCGTTCTGCGGCTCGCCCGTGCGCAGCGCCTCGGTGAGCGAGCCCCAGATCCCGTAGAGCCGCGCGTTCGACATCTCCAGCATTCCGCCGATGTACGACTTCTTGGTCTTGTCCAGGAAGAGGTCCGCCTCTCGTGTGTTCGAGTACCGGCCGTCCTCGCGCTGCAGGACGCGCAGCGCCACCAGCGCGTCGAAGAAATCGCGCGCCGCGCGGGGGTGGATGCCGATCCGCTCGCGCAGCGTCTGCCAATCGAGCGGCTCTTTCGCGAGCGCCGTGAACACGCCGAGCTCGACGGCGCTGAGCAGCGTCTTCGATTCGGCGTAAGCCATTCCCAGTCGTACAATCGCGTTGTGATCGAACTCTTGCGTCATATGGATCACCTGTGTTCGTGCTTCGGGGGCACACCTATGTATTGCATATAAGAATCACAGGCGCTCTCGAAAAGTCAGAATCATAGCTGTCATTTGTTCGCGGCACTCGCCCCCTGGGCCCTTGGTTCGCGAGGTGGCGAGCAGACGCGGTCGTGTCTGCGCAGTTCAACTGGATTCATGCGAGTCGAATCCATTCTGGAGGCTGTATGAGGTTGAGTAGACTGGTTCATGTGGGCTGGATTGTCGTCGCCGCGCTGGCGTACAGCGCTTGCCGGGACGACGATGCTTTGAGCCCGGCGCCCTCCGCCGCCGGGCCGGCTTGCGCTGACGTCGACGCCGAGTTCGAGGGTAGCTTCGACGCGCTGGCCAGGCTGGTCGCCGCCGAGACCTACCGCGCCGAGCAGTTCGCGAACGAGGACGCGTTCGTCACCAGCATGCAGGCGATCGTCGATGACCTGAAGGCCCAGGCGCAGCAGTTCAACGAGGGGCAAAAGACCCACAGGATCGAGCCGTGGGAGTGGAAGGTCGAGAGCGGCAACGCGGCCGAGCCCAGGTACTACTGGGTCTTCGGGTTGCGTCTCGGCAATGGGCCCCGCAAGATCTCCCTGAACACGCACTTCGATACGGTGTCTCCGGGGGACACCGACGTGTGGGAGCCGTTCGTGCTGACGAAGTCGAGGGGCGCGACCAAGCACGGCGGCGAGCAGGATCTATGGGTCGGCCGCGGCGCCATCGACGACAAGGGGCCGGCGCTGGCGACGTTCCTCGTGCTCAAGGACATCGCCCGGGCCTACGACGGCAGCCCCCTGCTCGACGACATCACGGTGGAGCTCATCTTCGACACCACCGAGGAGATCGGCGCCATGTCGATGCGGCGGTACCGCGAGGAGAACGCCGAGGAGGCGGCGGATCTCGAGATCATCTTCGACACGTTCTGGGCCGTGCGCGCGGAGAAGGGCATCGAGCGCCCCGTGTTCACGCTCCCGCGCGAGGCGCCGCCCACGGCGGGCGTGTGGATCGACTCGCTGAACACCCCCTCCGGCCCCGTCAACCAGCTCCCCGATCGGGCCGAGGCGATCCTCCGCAGCGATTCACCCGAGGCGCTCGAGGAGCTCGCCCTGCACATCGAGGCGGAGTATGCCGAGCATCCGTTCGACGATCCGTCGTACAGGCGGGCCGAGCTCACGGTCGACACCTCCGGCCTGCCGGACGCGATCAAGCTGACGACCCTGGTGGCGGGCGCGCAGCACGCGTCCGTGCCGCAGGAGAACCGCGCGAACGGCGCCAATCCGCTCGTGTCCCTCACCAATTTCCTGGGCGCGCTCGCGGAGGAGGAGGTGATCGTCGACAACGACGTGGCCCGGATGTGCAGGTTCATCAAGTCCACCTGGGGCACGAGGACATTCGGGGAGGCTCACCCCGAGCTGCTCGAGCGACACGACGAGGTGTTCACCGAGGGCAACGGCACCACCTATGCGCTGACCAGGCTCTACACGGAGCCGGAGCCCGGGGCGATCACGCTCAACCTCGACATCCGGTACGCGATAGGCCACCACAGCCAGCCGTGGGATGGGGAGAGCGAAGGGCTCCTGTGCGGTGACGCGAGCGAGTTCGCCGGCATCTTCGGGCAGATCGTCGACGAGTTCAACGCCACCTCCGGCGGCGCGCCGATCACGTTCGAGACCGCCACCCGGATCGCGCCGGATATTCGCCGGGTCGACGGCCCCACCTTCAGCCGGATCAGCAGCGCGTTCGAGGAGGTGACCGGCGAGCCGGCGCCCGCGGTGGCCATGGGCGCCGGCACCGACGCGAAGGCGTACGTCAAGGCGATCGCCGCGGGCGCCCTGTTCGACACAACGTTCGGCGCCCCGGTCAATTACCATGGAATCAGGGAGGCCGCGCCGGTCCGCGATCTCGCGCTGAGCACCAAGATCCTTTGCAGCGTCGTCGACCGGGAGATCAAGCAAGCGAAGGAGGAGCACCCGGAGCCGGTCGCCGGCGTGTGCGACGACTCTTCTGCGCGCAAGCGCTCCTCCGTGACGGACGACGGCCACGACCATTGACGGCGCGCTGGCGGGAGAGCGGCGCCGTCGCGCCGCTCTCCGTCACTGGAACGAGGCGGCGAAGGTGGCGACCGTCGTCTCCGGCTTGCCGAGCTCCTTCCAGGTCGACTCCGCCTGGAACGGCTCCGGCGCGTTGTTGATCGCGTCGGAGATGTGCCAGACGTAGTTGAACGTCGGTGAGAACAGCCCGAGCACCTTGAAGATCCCGAGCGGCGCCGCCCCGACGGAGAGCTTCTCCTTCGTGTAGTGCTTGGCGAACTGGTCCGCCGCCTCCTTGATGGTGAGCGGCTCGGGCCCCTGCACCACGTACTCTCGCGACGCGTCGCCGGGGAGGGCGAGGGCGCGCGCGACCTGCTTGCCGTAGTCGCGCGCCGAGATCCAGTACGCCTTCTCGCGCGGGCTGCCGGCGAGGTTGATCCGGCTGCCCTGGCGGCTCCGGTAGGGGATCGACTCGATGAAGTTCGACGGGAAGAAGACCGTGCTCGGGATCCCGCTCTCCTTCAGGATCGAGAGCGCCTCCCGCTTCATGTCGAAGACCCACCAGCGGAAGCCGTCGTATCGGTGCAGGAGCGAAGACAGGTAGGCGATCCGCTTGATGCCCGCCTCGCGCGCGGCGGCGACGATGTTCTTCATGCCCTCCGACTCGACGCGCCACGCGTTCGCGGATGCGGTGATCGGCACCGCCAGGCTCACATAGACGATGTCGTGCCCGCGGAAGGCCGCCGTCAATGCCTTCACGTCGCTGACGTCGCCCGCGACGAGCGCGACGCCCGCCGGCAGCCGCTTGCTCGCGCGGGTCGCCTCGGGTTCGCGGACGAGGGCGGTCACGGCGAAATTGGCGGCGACGAGCTCCTGGGTCACGGGGGCGCCGAGCATGCCGGTGCTCCCAATCACGACGATGCGAGGAGAAGCGCTGCTCATGAAGATCTCTCCTGAGGTCTCGGGGGTACAGGGGTACCCATGAAAGGTCGTCGCGGCGCGGGGCGTGCGGCGTTGACTGCACGCTGCGCCAGATCCGCTCCGGCCCGCCAGCGGGGGCCGGAGCGCCGGATATGCACCGATCTGTAGCGGCCATGCGCTGGCGCATCCATGCGACTTTGGCTCGTTCCCTTTCGAGATCGTCCACGGTGGCGTCGGATTGATGGACCGTCTCGGGTCCTCTATCCTGGCGCGGAGAGCATGGACCTCCTCAGCGAAATCGTCGGCGAGCTCCGCCTCGAGAGCGTGTCGTACTGGCGGCTGGAGCTCACGGCGCCCTGGGCGCTCCGCTTCCCGGCCGGCGGGCGGGGCATCCACATCGTCACGCGCGGGAGCTGCTGGCTCGAGGTCGATGGAGGGCGGGCGCCCGCCGCCGTCGCGAGCGGCGATCTCGTCGTGATGCCGAGCGGCCGCGGGCACGTGCTCCGCGACGCGCCCAGGCCGCGCAAGGCGAGCCCCATCGAGGAGCTCGTCCGGGGCGCGTCGCCGGGGCGCGCGATCGAGCACGGCGGGGCCGGCCTGCCGACCACGATCGTGTGCGGGCAGTTCCGCTTCGGCACCCTCGGGCACCCCGCGCTCGAGGCGCTGCCGCCCGTGCTCCACCTGCGCGGCGACGAGCGGATCGGCCCCTTCATCCAGGCGCACACGCAGTGCATCGCCGCCGAGGTCAGCGCGCCGGCCGAGGGCGCGGCGATCGTGACGGCGCGCCTCTCGGACGTGCTGCTCGTGCAGGCGCTGCGCGCGTACCTCCGCGACGTGCCCGCCGACGAGCGCGGATGGCTGCGCGGCCTCGCCGATCCGCAGATCGGGCGCGCGCTCGCGCGGATGCACCGGAGCCCGGAGCTCGACTGGTCGGTGCCCGCGCTGGCGCAGGAGGCCGGCATGTCGCGGGCGGCCTTCTCCGCGCGCTTCTCCGAGCAGATGGGCGTGTCGCCGGGCAAATACCTCGCGGACTGGCGCATGTACCGCGCGAAGGTCCTCTTGCGGTCAGGGTCGGCCCTGGTGGCGGAGGTGGCCGCGGAGGTCGGCTATCGCTCGGAGGCCGCGTTCTCGTTCGCCTTCAAGCGGCTCGTGGGCTCGTCGCCGTCGGCCTACCGGGACGACCATCGAGCCGCCGATGTTGCAACCGCAACACGCGAACAGCAGCCGCTGCTGCGCCCTCAGCAGTCGGCCCTCGACGGCGGCGCCCTCTCTCGCCGTTCTGGCATGCGGCTGAAGCGGCGCCTCCCGTGAGCGCCCGCCGCCGGTCTCGGCGCGGAACTTGATAGGCCGAGGCCGCCGGCGGGGGAGCGTGCCAGTCCTGGCGCGCCGCAGAGGGCCGGAGCCGTCGCGCCCGCGAGCTCTCGCCTGGAATCAGAGGAGCAGAACTTTCATGGCCACCCGTGATGTCGAGAAGACGCCGCTCACCCCCTACCAGTGGCGGCTCCTCGCGTTCCTGAGCGTCGCCTCGTTCTTCGAGGGCTACGACCGACTGGCGATCACGCAGATCCTGCCGAACCTCGGCGCGGAGATGGGGCTCTCCGCGAAGGGGGAAGGGCTCCTCATCGGGGTCATCAGCTTTGGCTCGATGCTCGCCTTCCTCCTCGTCCGCAAGGCGGACCACTGGGGCCGGCGGCGGCTCCTGACGATCACCATCGCGGGCTACACCTTGTTCTCCCTGCTCACGGGCCTCGCGCCGAACGTCTTCGTGTTCGCCGGCTGCCAGCTCCTCGCGCGCGTCTTCCTCGTCGCCGAGTACGCGGTCAGCGTGGTCTACGCGGCCGAGGAGTTCCCGAAGGACCGGCGCGGGCTGGCGATCGGCCTCATCGAGGCGTTCTCCAGCCTGGGCACCATCACGTGCGCCGGGCTCGTGCCGCTGTTCCTCTCGACCTCACTCGGGTGGCGGACCATCTACTTCGTCGGCGCCATCCCCTTGGTACTCGTCGCGCTGGCCCGGCGCGGCCTCCGCGAGACTGCGCGGTTCGAGCGGCTCGCGCTCGAGCGGAGGCACGAGGAAGCACAGCCGTTCACGCGCATCCTCAGCTCCGAGTACCGCGGGAGGATGCTGAAGCTCGCCCTGATCTGGGGGCTGATGTTCGTCTGCGTCCAGAACGCCGTCACGTTCTGGAAGACGTTCGCCACCCGCGAGCGCGGGCTCACCGACGGTCAGGTGGGCACCAGCATCATGATCGCCGCGATCGTCGCCATGCCGTTCGTCTTCACGTCGGGGAAGCTGCTCGACGCCG